>JAFGMO010000067.1 GCA_016927475.1 Candidatus Aminicenantota bacterium | reverse complement strand
TCCCGAAGAGCTTTTTTTTCTCAACCAGCCGGTCTTCCATTTCCAAATAACCGCGGCGGGCCAGATCGAAGAGAGTGGCCGTGAACGACCGGGGGGTAACATCCCTTCCTTCACGCAGAAGGACCTCTACCAGGGCCGGCGGGAGATCACCAGGCAATTCCCTGATATATTCCGGAATATCGCTGAACCGGTAATCTTTTCCAACTTTTTTCCAGGCCCGAATATAAAAAAAGAGCCAGACAAGAGGAATCAAAACTAGAGACAGCAGCCAGAAAAAGACCATTTTTAGAAACCGCTTTCGATTTTTTTCCTGTTCGGCCCGGGCACTTTGAGCCCTTTCTATCGTCTCCTGGACAAACTGCGCTTCCTCTTTTTTGATAGTCTCATAGGTGTGCCGTTGTGAGGGAATTCCCTCGACAATTCCGGCGGGCCAGGCGACACGCACCTCGACATACTGGCCCGAATGAAGATTCGAGACGAAAAACCGGGCCGTTTTCCCGTCCACGATCTCCGAATATCCGGAGAGGGGACCGTGACCGTACACAAGGATGTCTTCCTTGGACACACTCTGGGGCAAATAAACGTTGACGGTCACATCCCGTGTAGGTTTTTCCCATTCGTCACCGATGACCTGCCAGTAGAACTCTGAAACCTCGGGATAGCTGATGATACCACCAATCACCTTATAATGAATGTGAAAAGTCTTAACTTCGTTTTGGGCGGAATAATACCACTTAGCTTCAAACCTCCCTCCTGTCCTGGTTGAC
This sequence comes from Candidatus Aminicenantota bacterium, assembly GCA_016927475.1. Lineage (GTDB taxonomy): Bacteria > Acidobacteriota > Aminicenantia > Aminicenantales > Aminicenantaceae > JAFGMO01. The sequence continues at coordinate 81,104 of JAFGMO010000067.1, read as the reverse complement.
TCGATACGGAGGGGACGTTCCCCTTCCCCCAAAACCTTAAAATCCCTGATGTCGACATTGTAATCATAACCTTTGCGGCGGACCTTCAAAGGTATCCAGATCTTGGCCCAGGTAAAACTCCCCTTAAAATCAAAGGTCCGGAATTCGTCGACAAAAAAAGAGCCGTCCCTCTGAACAGCAATATCAATCCTGACCCGGGGGAAATGATAATCCTTGGACTGCCCAGCGGCTCCTGTCGTCGTCCAGCCCATCAAAACGATGAAAGCCCATACCAGAAAGAACCTTTTCCTATTCATCCTTTTCCTCGCCTTCCGAAAAATGATCTATCCGCGGTACGTAATTTGTTATTTTTTTTTATTCCAATGTCAATCATAGATTTTTTACCCTCATTATGTAAAGACGACAAAATCAAAAAAGTTTATTTTCATGATTGTTTTTATACCCATTTTGAGGTATATATAGAAAAAATCTTAAAAGGAGGATATGCAGTGAGGAAAAATAAGGCAGTATTTATTCTTTGCATTTCCCTTGTCCTGCTGCTGGCAGGTATGGGACTTGCGGAAAAAGTACGGATTAAGGTCCGGTCGGCTAACGTTCGTTTGAAACCCTCCCTTGAAGCCAAGGTCATCGGAACCGCTCCGATGGGATCAATGCTGGAAGTTTTGGAAACAGAGGGCGAATGGTACAAGGTCAACCTTCCCCCGGATGCCAGCGGATTTGTCGTCACCGGATATGTCCATTCAAGCATCGTTGAATTGGTTGCCGGAGAAACCGAAGCGGTTGAGGAAACAACGGAAGCCCAGCCCGAGGTCGAAGAGGCCGAACCGGCCAGAGAAGTCCGGCCCGCACGGCGGGCGACAACGCCGCCCCCCCCTCCACCTCCGCCAGGGGATTCAGGCAGGCAGATGGAAGATCCTTATTACGAAGGCCCCAGAGGCAGGGGCGGAATGGGATTCGGCATTAAGCTCAGCGGCGGCTTAAATTATCTCATGGGCGGAGATTACAACAAAGCCATGGACGGGATGCAGTATGTTCTGGAAAACGATTTTGATCCCACCCTGGTAACAGGAGAGTACAAAAAGTTCGGCATGGGCATGGAGTTCGGCGGAGAAATACTCATCAATTTCACCCCCAATATCGGCATCGGCCTGGGAGCGGGATACATATCCGCCAGCCAGGAAACCGGCGATATCATGTATGACGTACTTCCCATCGATAACTATGCTCTGAAACTGACGGCCATTCCCCTGAAACTGACTCTGCATTTCGGCGTACCGATGGGCACAGCCGCCAGCCTCGACTTCTCGCTGGGGGGCGCCTACTACCTGGGCAGCTTTGACTTCGCAAGAACATTTAATTTGATTCTTGTAGGAGCGGAAATCGCCGCCACCGGCTCTGTGAACACCATCGGATTCCACGGCGGTCTAGGATTTAGTTTCAACCTCTCGCCCAATTTTGCGTTTTTCATCGAGGCCCAGGGCCGCTACGCCAAATTTTCCGGAATAGAAGCCGACTACACTGATGAAGGATGGGTATTGATCTGGCCCTTCAGCAACGACGAAAAAAGAACCCTTTACTACTATGAGACAACCCATTCAACAGGAGAGACCATCTCTTATCTCACTTGGTCTGTTGCTGCTCCAACTGATCCGGCCTATTCCAACATAAGGGAAGGTTCTTTTGACCTGAGCGGTATTTTCTTCGGTGCCGGCTTCAAGATCATGTTCTGAGGTACTATAAAGCCGAACATACCTATTAGTTAAAAAGAGGAAAGGAGAAAGGCGATTATCCGCCTTTCTCCTTTTTATTCCCAAGAGATGATAACGTTCTATCTCCCGCCCCGCAATACCCTGACCGGGAGCAAAATCAGTCCTTTCAACAGCTCAAAAACGGCGGAAACGGTGATGCCGACCAGCCGGAAGGGCAGAAGCAAAAGCCAGATTAAAGGATAAAGCACCAAAGCCAAAAGGGCCAGGGGCCAGCAGAGAACAAAAAGAATCAACCACAGTAAAAATTTCACCATATACTTTTCTCCCATATCGTGATGGAAACGAATCCCATACGTTTATGCGGATATCAATTTGATTATACGCTATATCCGAATGATTTGTTCGATATAAAATGACACGGATTGTGTTTCATCCAAGAGAGTATTATTTTTTTTTCTGAAAAAAATTAATACCATGAAACATAATCCATTATGAACGTGTCCGAAAAAAGGTTCCTTGACTATCCTGAAATCCAATATGTAAAATGGGGCCAGGTGGAAAACATGTATGCACAAATCGGAATCATAGCATTTGTCATGGTCATCGCTTACACGGTAGCCAAATGGAAAAAACTTTCCGTCGAGACCAGTATGTTCGCGGCCGCCCTGGCCGGCGGAATTGCCGGGGCTTTTGTCAAAACTCCTCCCATCGGCCAGCTCGCACGCCATATGGTTGAAGGAGCTTTTACTTACCTCGACGTTATGCTTGTTTTTTCTACAGCAACCATTTTCATGGCCGTCATCAGTGAATTCGGTGGGGTCGATTACGTCGTCAGGGGAACCATCAAAACTTTTTACAACAAAAGAATCCTGGCGCTCCTCATCCTCATGTTCATCATTCTCATCCCCGGGGCCCTGACGGGAGCGGGCAGCGTCTCCGTTCTCGTTGTGGGAGCCCCGACGGTCATGGCGCTCAGGTACCTGGGCATCCCTGAAAAGAAAGTCGCGGCCATACTTTTTATCGTTGCCGGGTTGAGCGCCGCCGCTCCTCCGGTTAACATCTGGGCCATGATGCTCTGCGCCGGGACGGCTATTCCTTACGTAGGATTCGAGCTGCCTTTGGCCGTTCCCGTTCTTCTTCTGGGCACATTCACCATGCTTTTCTTGGGATGGAAACGGGAAGAAAAAAAAGAGTTGGCGGATATTTTGAATCAAATGCCTGAAGTGCCCAAAAAAATGAGCTGGTGGCGTATCGCCCTTCCTTTTTTCGTTTTCTTCGGACTCGTGGCGGCGGTCCGGATCTGGCCCTTCTCCCTGCCCATTATAGGACTTCCCCTTCAATTCATGGTGGCCACCCTCGCCGCCTTCCTGGTCAGCCCGAAAAAGGTCAATCTTCTGGTAATTTCCCGTGATACGATCAAAAGGCTCCTCCCCCTCTTGACAACGATCGTTGTCGTGGGCATGCTTCAGCAGGTTATGACCGCTACGGGTGTACGGGGACTCATTTCCTTCGCTGTTATCAGCACCCCCCTTGTCCTTCTTTTTATCTCCCTGGCCATTATCATCCCTTTTTCCGAGGGGGTATTGACATACGGTGCGGCGGCCATCATCGGTATTCCCCTGATCTGGTTTCTGGACTCCATCGGTTTTCACGCGACCGTAGCCATCGCCGGACTCACGTTGCTCTGGCCTCTTGGTGACGGTTTGCCCCCAACCGCACTCATCGGCCGCTTGAGTGTCATGGTCTCCGAACATAAGGGGTCCTACTGGTCCTTTCTGAAAAACACCTGGGTCCCCTGGATTGTCATCACCATTACCGGCATCTTGATGGTCGTCTTCAGCTCGAAGCTGGAATTTCTCGTCCGGTGGAGTATGTAGCATGCAGCCAACACGAAAAACGGACGTTTCCTTTCAAACGGGAAACTTCAACGTTATAAAAAAAAGCCAAAATGGGAGGCAAAGATGCCCTTTATCATGATTCTTTATTACATCATCTGTGTTTATCTAATCAGCATGGTCGTTTGGAATTTTATCCGGGAAAAAAAGAATCCGGAATATTTCTTCCATTATCTTCTTGTTCTCATTCCGCTCATACTGCGCGTCCTGCGTGTGAAATGAACAAATATCCAAGGAGAAAAAACATGTCTCGTGAATGGATGATAAAAATTGTTTTGATTGTTCTCCTCGCCGCAGGGACCACCTTAGCCGGCATTCAGCTTTTTCGTCAGCGCCATTTTGATGTTCCCATGGTCGCCGGCCCCGGTGTTACCAGAACGGCGAAGCTCAGTGACTATTCCCCCGGCCTCAAGGGTACGATGGCCGACACCACCGTTTTTTTCCTCGAAGGAAATGAAGAAGGGGGAAAGGCACTGATCATGGCCAACACCCATTCCAATGAACCAGCCTCGCTTCTCGCCGCCTTGATTTTCCTTGAAAACGCCGTCGTCGAAAAGGGCACCCTTATCATCATTCCCCAATTCAACAACAGCGGAGGCCGGAATACCAGGCCCGGAGACGGGTATCCTCTTTATTTCGAGATTCCTACGGATTGGGGAAGCAAAAAATTCCGGCTGGGCAACCGCGACGCTTCACCTCTTGACCAGTGGCCGGACCCGGATGTGTACATTCACTATCCGGACAAGCAGCTTCTTTCCTTCATTGATGTTCGCAACACCAACCGGACCTGGCCTGGACGGGCCGACGGTCCTCTTATGGAACAGGTGACCTTCGGCGCAATGGAAATCATGCGGCAAGAAAATGTGGATATCGCCTTCGACATCCATGGAGCGGAAACCATGTTTCCCGTCACCAACTGCATCGTCGCTCCCGAAAAATCCGCTCGGATGGCCACCATGGCTTCCCTGACCGTCAAGGCCCGCGAAGGATTCGATAACCATGTCGAACCGTCTCCTTCAGGATTCCGCGGACTTTCCCACAGGGAAATCGGCGATTACTCGGATACACTCCCATTCCTCCTGGAAGCCCCTATCCCCTTCCTGGACCAGCCGACAGGGCCCAAAACGGAAAAATTTCTCCTCGATGGGAAAGATCCTTTTCTGCTGAAGCTGGCCAAAGCAAAAATGCTTTTCGTTCCTTATGATGAATCCGGCTGGCCCATGGACAAACGGGTCGGCCAGCACTGCTCGGTCGTCCTTGAAATCATGCGGCAGTACTCCAGAAAAAAACCGGAAAGGGCCATCGAAGTCAGCCATGTCCCCCGTTACGCCCAAGTGGTTCAAAACGGAACGGGAAGTTATTACCACGATCCCTCAAAAGCTGACCCTGATAAAGTGTTCCTCAACTAGCTGGGGCTCTTTTTTCGTTTTTTGCGCTTATCGTCGGCATGCAGGACATCAACGACGATATTATTGATAGCAAAACGGGCCATGTTTTTATAAATAGTTTCTTCGAATAAAGATTCGGCTTTCTCATAAAAACCTACCGCTTCCTTGAACCGGCCGGATTTTTCATATTCAAACCCGATGGCATAAGCCACCAATCCGTGGGGAGAATCGTCAAAAAGTTTTTTCAAACATAAAATAACTTTGTCCGGCACAAGATGTTTCCGGCATTTCTGAATCGCCTGTTTGGTTTTTTCTTTTTCCATAAGCATTTCCCCGGACCGGCAGCTTTTCCCCGCCGGTTTTATCGCCCTTGAAAAAGCTTTCTTATCATATCAAATATTTGATGTCAAAACGTGAAAAAACGTAAAAAAAAGGGTATAATTCTTTCCCTTCGATGAAAATTCGCGATAAAGGAGTCCTATGTTGAATCTTAAAAAAAGCCTTTCTTTTTTTTCCCTGTGTTTGATTCTTGCGGTTTTTATCATCCTTTTCTCGGCAACCCGTCCCGCCGAAAAAACCACCGTTGAGTTCTATCCCGAATTTCCTGAAGGATGCACCTCTATTCTCGTCGGAAAAAACGCTTCATCCGACGGTTCGGTTATCGTAACACACGCCGCCGACTGCGGAGTATGCGACTTCACCTGGCATCATGTTCCCGCCGCCGACCATGAAGAAGACGCAGTACGCAAGATATACCATATTCACCAGATAAAAACCTGGCCCCCCGAAGAAGGTGGAAAATGGGGAAACCTGGAAGAGGGTTATACCGAACTGGACATCCCCCAGGTCCAGCATACCTTTGCCTATCGGTTTTCAGTTTTCGGATACATGAACGAACACCAGGTGAGCATCGGCGAAGCAACCATCGGCTGTCAGAGAAAAATGATGAACCCGACACCGGCGGCCAAAATGGACATCACCATGCTCACTCTTCTGGCTATGGAACGGTGCCGGACCGCTCGAGAAGCCGTCAAACTCATGGGTTCGCTGGGAGAAAAATATGGATACGGATACTATGACAGCGGTGAAATGCTGGCTGTAGCCGATCCCCATGAAGCCTGGCTGTTCGAGATCATGCCGGTCGGTCCGCTGTGGACTCCTGAAAGCGGGAAACCAGGGACAGTCTGGTGCGCCCAGAGGGTTCCCGATAATCATGTTTCAGTCTGTCCTAATGAATCCCGTATCGGCGAAATCAATCGGAATGATTCCGACCACTTTTTGTATTCCCCAAATGCCGTATCCCTGGCAGTAGAGATGGGATTTTACGACCCGGAATCAGGAGAACCCTTTAGCTGGAAAAAAGCCTACTGCCCCACACTGGGGAGTGCTTCATCCTCTTACGGCCGAAGAGGCCGTCTCTGGCGCTTTTACAGCCTTGTTGCCCCTTCAAAAAATTTCAGTCCCGACCTCCCCAATATGGATTTCCCCTTCTCGGTCAAGCCGGATAAAAAAATGTCGGTCCAGGACGTAATGGCCATCCACCGGGATAAATATAAGGGTAGTATCTTTGATCCCGCCCAAGGTATCAAGGCCGGTCCCTTTTCCAACCCGAATTATTTTCGAGGGTTCAGGCTGGACAAAGAAAATTACACCGGTCCCCGCTGCATAAGCGTCAACAATGTCGAATACACGACCGTAGCCCAGTGCCGAAGTTGGCTGCCGGATCCCATAGGCGGAATCCTCTGGGTGGCTCTGGGCGCCCAGGACACATCATGTTTTATCCCCTTCTACGCCGGGGTGAAGGCCCTTCCCGACTCATTCTCCGTCGGAGACCATTGGATTCTCAACCGCCAATCCGCCCGCTGGGCATTTGACTATGTTGATTTCCATACCCAGGTCGCCTATTCTTACGCCATCGAAGACGTAAAAAAAATAAGGGAAGAATGGGAAGGAAAAGCCTTTGAACAGATCCCCGCCATCGACAAAGTGGCTGAAGGTCTCTATAACGAAAACCCTGAAAAAGCCGCCACCTTCCTAACCGACTTTTGCCTCCGCCATGCCGACAACGTGGTCCGTGCCTGGTGGGATCTGGGTGATTTTCTTCTTGTCAAGTACAACCACTTCCGCATGTATGATCCCGAAACCCGCAAAACAGGCAGGATGATGACTCCCGGAGAATGGAACAAAGCTGTTGTTTTATACGATAAACTGAGTCCCATTCCCCAAAGCCGGGAGAGAAGATAAATTTTAACATTCTACGGTAAACAATTGATTTATCGAAAAAGGAGATGAATATGAACCATAAGAAATGGATTTCGTTGAGCGCCATCCTTATCATTTGTTTCTTTTTTACCGGCGGCTTTATTCTAAAACAATCATCCCGTCCGGAAACGGCGCTTTTTCCGGAATATCCGGAAGGCTGCACATCCATACTGGTTGGAAAAGCCGCCTCGACCGACGGATCTACCATGACCACTCACACATGTGATTGCGGTATATGTGACTGGACATGGAGACATGTTCCGGCCGCAGACCACAAGGAAGGCTCCGTCCGTAAAATTTACCATATAAACCAGTACCGCACCTGGCCTCCCGCCGAAGGATTAAAATGGGAGCGATATAAGGATGACTATACGGAACTGGATATGCCTCAGGTTCCTCATACTTTTGCTTATCATCACGGAATGTTCGGATATATGAATGAAAAGCAGGTCGCCATCGGCGAATCAACCATCGGCTGCCAGAGAAAGATGCGGAATCAAACCCCCGCAGCAAAATTCGATATCACCATGCTGACTCTCATGGCCATGGAACGAGCGGAAACGGCGCGGCAGGCAATCAAGATCATGGGAGAGTTTGGTGAAAAATACGGCTACGGCTACAATGACGGAGGAGAAATGCTGGCCGTGGCCGATCCCGATGAAGTGTGGATCTTCGAGATCATGCCGGTCGGACCGCTTTGGACACCGGAAAGCGGAAAACCCGGCGCTGTCTGGTGCGCCCAGAGAGTTCCCGATGACCATGTCTCCGTTTGTCCCAATGAATCCCGCATTGGAGAAATCGACCGGAATAATCCCGACTTTTTTATGTTTTCACCCAATGTGATATCCTGCGCCGTAGAGATGGGATTCTACGATCCGGAATCAGGCGAACCCTTCAGCTGGAAAAAGGCTTATTCCCCGTCGGAAGGCAGCACAACCAGCACTCACGGCAGAAGGGGCCGCCTCTGGCGATTTTTATCCCTCGTCGCCCCTTCACAGAACTTCAGCCCTGATACGCCCAACATGGAATTTCCCTTTTCCGTCAAGCCGGACAAAAAACTCTCCGTACAGGATGTGTTTTCCTTGACCCGGGATAAATACCGGGGAAACATGTATGACCCAAGCCAGGGAATTAAAGCCGGTCCTTTCGCCAATCCCAATTATTTCCGCGGGTTCGAGCTTGATAAGCAAAGATACACCGGACCCCGTTGTATTTGTGTCAGCAACGTGGAATACACCACCGTCACTCAATGCAGGGGCGGCTTGCCCGATCCCATAGGCGGAATTATCTGGCTTTCATTCGGAGCCCAGGATACGGCCTGCTACATGCCCCTTTATGCCGGAATAACCGCCCTGCCCGAATCTTTCCAGATTGGAGACCACTGGATATTCGAGCGGGACTCGGCCCGCTGGGCCTCCGACTATGTCGATTTCCATACACAGGTCATCTACTCATACGCCATTGAAGATGTAAAAAAAGCCCAGGAAAAATGGGAAGGAATAGCATCCAGTCAGATTCCGGTCGTCGACCGGACCGCCCTGGCCCTCTACGAAAAAAATCCCGAGGAAGCCTTTCAATACCTGACCGATTTTTGTATCAACCACGCTGTTAACGTCGTCAACGCTTGGTGGAAACTGGGAGATATGCTCCTGGTAAAATACAACCACTTTCGTATCTATGACCCGGAAACACGCAAAGCCGGCAGAATCACTCTTCCCGAATCCTGGCTCCGGTCGATTGTTGAGGTGGATAAACTGGCGCCTCTTCCACCAAGGGATAGATAAAAACCATTTATAAGCGACCTGGTATTGACAAGTATCTCTGCCCGCTTGTTCCCGTGTTATTAAACGAACACCGGATTTATTGACATGGTTCAGATTAGCGGGTATAAAGGAATTATTATTTGACGGAACTAAATCCAGAAGAAGGAGGATGGATTGAAATTTAAAAAAAAGAGATTTCTAACCTTATTTCTCTGTACACTTTTTGTCTTGAGTACTTGGGCTCTAGCCGCCGACAAAAAAGCGGCCGACAGTCCGCCGGAAGGAGCCCTGGACGGTTGTACGGTGATCATCGTCGGGAAGGACGCATCAACCGACGGCTCGGTCATGACCACCCACACCTGTGACTGCGGACTCTGCGACTGGACATGGCGTTATATTCCTCACGGTAGGTACAAAGCCGGAACCCAGCGGAAAATTTACCATATCAACCAGTTCGAAACCTTTCCTCCGGAAAAAGGCCTTAAATGGGATGTTATTTTAGAAAACTTCACCGAGCTGGAACTTCCCCAGGAAGAAGACTCTTTTGCCTACATGCACGGTTCTTTCGGCTACATGAACGAACACCAGGTCGCCATCGGTGAATCGACCATCGGTACCAGGGAAAAGATGGAAAACAAAACGCCCTCAGCGAAATTCGATATCACCATGCTGACGCTGCTGGCCATGGAGAGAGCCCGCACTGCCAGGGAAGCGATCAAGATCATGGGAGAGTTGGGTGAAAAATACGGCTATGGTTTCACTGATACGGGAGAAATGCTGGCCCTGTCCGACCCCAACGAAGTCTGGATTTTTGAGATCATGCCCGTTGGCCCGCTCTGGACTCCCAAAAGCGGAAAGCCCGGCGCCGTTTGGTGTGCCCAACGGGTGCCGGATAATCATGTATCGGTCTGTCCCAATGAATCCCGCATCGGGGAAATCGACCAAAACAACCCCGATTATTTTATGTTCTCCCCCAATGTTATTTCCTGCGCCGTCGACATGGGGTTTTACGACCCGGAATCAGGAGAACCGTTCAACTGGAAAAAGGCTTACTCCCCTTCCGAATACAGCGCTTCAAGCTCGGGTGGTTCCAGAGCACGTCTCTGGCGTTTTTTTGATTTAGTCGCTCCCTCAAAAGAATTCAGCCCGGACACGCCAAACATGGAATTTCCCTTTTCCATCGAGCCGGAGAAAAAACTCTCCGTTAACGACGTTATGTGGATGACCCGGGATAAATTCGATGGAACCCCCTGGGATCCCGCCCGGGGACTTCAAGGCGGTCCTTTTGCCAATCCTCATTTTCTTCCCTATGGTTTTACATATCAAGAAAAAAGATATGATACAGCCCGCGTTATCGGTGTCAACAGGGCCGAATATGTCACCATCACCCAGTGCCGGGGCTGGCTGCCCAATCCCATCGGCGGCATCGTCTGGTTTCTGTTTGGATCGCAGGACACTTCCTGCTACATGCCTTTTTATGCCGGCGTCACCCGCATTCCCAAGTCTTTTGAAGTGGGCGATCATTGGGAATTCAGCCGGTATTCGGCCCGCTGGGCCTTCGACTATGTCGATTTCCATACCATGCCTCTCTACAACCTGGCCATCCAGGATGTCAGGGAAGCCCAAAAAAAATGGGAAACATCCGCCGTCGAACAAACTCCTGAAATTGACAAAAAAGCCTTGGAACTGTACAAAAAAAATCCTGAAGAAGCCATAGCGTTCCTGACCGAATACTGCAATGAAAACGCTGATAAGGTCATCAAAACCTGGTGGAAGCTCGGCGATGACCTCCTGGTAAAATACAACCATCTTTGGATTTATGATAAAGACAGCCGGAAACGGCTTAGACTCCAGTTCCCGGAATGGTATCTCAAACTGCTCATCGAATACAACAAGCTCACTCCGAAAGAAGAAAAAAAATAAAAGTGCAACGAGTCCGCGAGAGCCCTTAAATGGGCTTTCACGGGCCTTCATCAAATGAAAGGAAGGAATCCATGAAAAAAGCAGGCAATCTTTTTTTAGTCCTCTTCATGATGATTTTTTTATCCGTTTTATCACCCGCTGATGAAACCCTGCCCAAAGCCGAGCTTCCCGTATTGACTACATCAGCCGGCCAGAGCCAGGATGTCACAACGCTTAATATCATCTGTGAAGAAGCCGGAATCGGATACGACTACTGCGATGTCCCAACGGCGGATATGCTGAGCGACGGAGTCGGATTGGGTGATAGAGAATCGGAGGAAGGATTTCACGTCGAGGTCAATACCGACCTGAATACTTATCCTCAGGGCACACCCTATAAAACCATCATCTTTGCTATCGGGGCAAGCTTGAAGGGTATGGGCGCATCGGGCTTGACTGTCGAAAGCGAGATCAAACGCCTCGAAGAAATCATCGACACCTGCAAAAAGCAAAACATTTTTATCATTGCCGTCCACGCGGGCGGAACATCCAGAAGAGGAGCTCCGGGAAGTGATAATGAGCGGATGATCGACGCCGTGGCCCCTTTTGCCGATTTTATCATCGTTACGGCCGACAGCAACAAGGATAAACGTTTCAACACCATTGCCGAGGAAAAAGGCATCCCTTTAAAAGAGATCGAATACGCCCTGGAAATGGTCGATGTTTTTAAGGAAATGTTCAACTGATCAACCAGGATAAAGTACGTCCTTATCCCAAATACCAGAAAATCAAACATCATGTTTAATTTTTCCAAGGAGGAACGGATATCCGTTTGAATACAATACCGAAAAAAACGATTCACATTTGCACATCCTTACTCTTGGCGGCATCAATATCCGTTCACCTTTTTGCGGAAAACCCGGATATTATTCCGAAAGCCGCCTATCTGGAATATGCCAGGGGATCGGCGGATTGGCTGTGGGATCACTACGACGAAGTTATACAACGGTGGAAAGAACGTTTCGATCCTGAAAACGTTTTCGGCTACAGACCTCCCGGCGGATTATTGGAAGCGGCCGTAATTTATTCCGAACTGTTTGATAAGGAAGAAAACCCTGTCTATGTCCAACGGGCAAAAAAATTACTTCTCGGCTATGAAAGTTTCCGGGCCATGTACCCCGACTGGGCCGTAGACAAGCGGTCGGATTATGACGACCACCCTCCCGTCTTACCCGATTTTTTCACAGCCATGCGCTATATCCGGTCCTTTGAGATTTTGAAACGTGAGGAAATCCTATCTCCTGAAGAATGCAGGTCCGTTGAAAACAATATCGTCGACAGTATGCGCTATCTTCTAAGAACCCAGGAATGGGGCCCCATGAACAGGGCAGCCTTAAGAGCGGAAACCCTGGCCTGGGCCGTCCGTGCTCTGCCTGATCATCCGGCAGCCGAAAAATGGGAGATCCAGAGGAAAGCCATCGGGGACGATAACTGGGGAAACTGGGAAATCGAGGACGCCACCATCTACCATGCGGTCTGGCTGTATGCCCTCTGCGGTTATGCACAGGCTATGAACAAATTTGACGAGCTGTTCCGGACACCCGAAATGTATTATTACGCCCAATATTTTCTTAATCTGATGAGCCCGGATGGAATGGTCCCCGACTTCGGCGATGCCCATTGGCGGGCCAACTGGAGCCGTTTTCTTGTTTTTTTTGAGGCAGCAGCCGCCCAGTATAAAAATCCTCATCTGAAGTGTGCGGCCGTAACCATCGCACGAAAGTTCATCGATTTTTCCCAACCTTCAAGTGTGGGGCTTGGGTATATGCTTCTGGACTGCTCCAAATGGGCGGATGACTCGGTTTCCGTGCGTCGTCCTCAAACCCTGTCTCAAGAAGTGATGGAAGATGTCCAAGGCAAAAAAATTGTTTTCCGGGACGGGTGGGATTCCGATGCCACCTATCTGCTCCTTAACTACCGGGACGAAGGGGACGGCGGCCATTATTTCAGAGACTATCTCCGGGACACGATCCCGGTCGAAGAAGAAAAAATGACCCACGGCCACTCGGATGAAAACAGCATCGTTCTTCTCATGTCAAAGGGATCAGTCCTGCTCCATGACGGCGGCTACAGGGATTATATGCCCAGCGGTCCTTTTGGGGCTTACCGTCAGGATTATTTTCACAACCGTCTTTGTGTCAGGCCGGAAAAAATCTGGATGGGCCAGAAGGAAGGCCAGTACCGTTACAGCATCCGTGAATCGGTACCCGAACAACCGCTCTTGAGTTTCCTGCATGACGCCGGTTCTTACCGCATGGTCCGCACTCAAAAAGTCGATTTTATTTCCCTTGACGATTTTGACTACAGCCGGACCCGGGTATTGGATGACCGTATGGGTTACCACTGGGACCGTATCATCATCTACATAAAAGAACATGATTTTTTTGTCGTGTTCGACATTTTTAAAGCCCTTGAAGAGGGATATTTCACCCTGGCCAACCTCTGGCACACCCGGAAGATCCTCTCCCGGGGACCCCATTGGTATGACACCGTTTATGATCGTATTCAGGATCATATCCTTTCCGCGGATCAACACCTGCTTTTATTTTTTCCGAAAACGCACTTCAGGCTGGAAGGAACTCTCCCGGAAAAACGCCACTATCAGGATGAATGGCTGATCCACCAGACTACGGCCCAACATTTTGAACGGGGCCAGACTGTTTCTTTCATTACGGTTCTTATTCCCCATTCCGTCTCGGAATCTCCTGAAAAGTGGCCGGAACACATCCACCTTCTTCCCATCAGCCCACTGGATGCAGGTACGGGGATTTTCCTGGATACAGGAAACGAAAAATTTATCATCGGCGTTAAGAATGATTTGCGCCGTGACATATGCAGGGATTGGAGAAGACCGCGATACACTTTTGAATCGGGAAAAATTTCTTACGGGGATTTCAACTCGGATGCTGATCTCCTCTTCTCAGCCTTCAAAGAACATAAAGCCCGTTACACAGCCGTTAATCTGACTAAAATTTTCTACAAGCAAAAATTGCTCTATGAAGGCAAATCCGGTTATTTCGGTTTAGCCTTTGACGGCAGTCCCGATACATCAGGCATCGGAAAAATTCGATACTGGAGAGATACTTTTCACATCGACAACAATTCCTCCTCGAAACGCTGAATTTTTATAGAGAATCGAAATTCAAATAAGGAAAGTTTATGATTATTACATGGAAAGGAGGTCAGGCATGAAAAATCTTATCAAAGTCTTGTTACTTATTGGCCTTGGTGTACTGATCTGTTTACCGGCTTTCTCTCAAGAAAAATCCGAGGAAGGAACGGTCCGTATACCATGGGATGAATTTCGAAAGCTTCTTGAACTCGACAAGGATGAAGTTGTTCTTTCCTGGCAGGAATTCCAAAAAATCATCAACCAAACCGGACAAAAATTCCCTCCTCCCTTTCAACTCAGGGATGAAAAAGTTGTGCTGACACGGGAACAATTCAAACGGCTCCTCGACCAAATGAAGCCTCACCTTGATACGGCCATACAACCCCCGGCCGATTTTTTGATCACCAAAGCCTCTTATTCCGGAACGATATCCCAAACAGGGGCTTCATTCCAGGCACAAATGACTGCTGAAGTTTTTGATAAAATCAGGACCCAGTACGTCAAAATTCCTCTATTCCCCCAGAATATTGCTCTGCAAAACGTCCAATGGGACGGTAGAAACGCTCTGGTATTCCTGGAAAACAACCGGCATACTCTGGCAACTGATCAAACGGGCACACATAGGATCGATGTCGACTTTTTTCTGAAGACAGGGCAGGGCGAGGGGCCGGGGACCATCATGTTCCCTGTTCCCCGGACTCCCATTGTCAGCCTGGAAGTGGAATTGCCCGAAAAAGATATCGACGTAGAGATCGCTTTTGCCCAGCAAATGGAAATCGTCGAAAGGGCGGGCAAAACCAGGGTTTCAGCCCTTCTCTCCCCGACGGATAACATCCACATCAAGTGGCACAAAAAGATTCCGGAAATTGAGAAAGGCCCTCCAAAGATTTACGCCGATACCATAAACCATATCGTTATCGATGACGATGCCCTTCGGGTGAACACCGAAATTTCCCTTTCGGTCCTTCAAAATACTATCTCCTCCCTTACCCTTAAGGTCCCCGAGTCTTACAGCATTCTCGACGTTAGGGGGAGCGGATTGGGGGACTGGAAAGAGGTCACCCGCGGTCCGGATACATTCCTTGATATTCCCTTTGAATATCCAAAGAAGGGAACATTTTCCCTTCAAGTCTCTGCAGAAAAGCTGCTTCCCAATGCCAGTATGTCCGCCAATTTTACAGGATTTGCCGTTCCTGAGGCCATTCGGGAAAAAGGATTCCTGGGAATAGAGCTCAAGAGCACTTCGGAGGTGACGTTGGCCGGAACGGAAGGACTGGATAAACTCGATGTTTCGGAACTGCCTTCCACGCTTATCAACCGTTCCCAAAAACCTCTTCTTTTCGGTTTCAAATACCTTCGCCACCCATATTCCCTGGTCCTGGACATCCAAAAGCATGAAGCCCTTTCTATTATCAGTACTGTTGTGGATTCCGCCAGCGGAGTCACCATGTTCACAGAAGACGGAAAGATCGTCCATCGTATCATATATAAAGTTCGCAACACGTCCAAGCAGTTTATGGAACTTTCCCTTCCCGAGGGAGCCCAAATGTGGAGTGTTTTTGTCGGTGGGGCTCCGGCCAAACCACGGCTCAACAAAAACAAAATTCTTTTACCGCTCAACCGTTCCCGGCAGGGAGCGACGGGATTGGCCGCCTTCGACGTTGAAATCATTTATTACGAGAAATCCACCGCATTTAAAAACCTGGGCCAAAGGAAAAGCTTTTTCCCGGTTCCCGACGTCATTGTCAGCCAGATGTTGTGGAGTGTTTATCTTCCGGTCGGTTATAAATTTATCCATTTCGGCGGATCGGTGGAAAAAGAAAAGGGTATTCAGGGCCTCAAGCCCCTTCTGACCCGGGCACGAAAACCTGTCCAGTATGCTACGGCATCCTCATCGGAATTAGGGGACAAAGAAAAAGGTATATCCCAAGATGAAAAAGCTAGTGAATTAAAAAAACAGTTCAGCCCCAATCTGGCTCTTCAAAAAGAGCAGCTCGTCGAACAAATGAAAAATGAAGGTCAATTCAGCCGGCGGGTTGAGGAGATTCAGACCGGAGCGGCTCCCGCAACCGGAGGCATCCTGCCGATCCGGATCAACGTCCCGACAACCGGACAAGTTTTTCGTTTTGCAAAAACAATCGTCAGCGATGAATCATTGACTCTGAACTTTACCTTCATCTCGAGTACGATGATGTCGTTTATCTGGTTGGCCCTCATCCTGCTTCTTCTTTTTATTCTTTTCCTGTTGCGGAAAAAAATCGCCCGGGGTATTCAGTACTTAACCGAAACGATCGGAAATCGTCTTATTCCCATTATCTTTCTTCTTGCGGCCGTCATTTTATGGTTCTTTTCCAAAACCGTAGCAGTTTTTCTTTTTATCATCTTTCTGATTTTAATCCTTGTTCCTTATATCAGGGAACGAGTCTATAAAACGGAAGAAAAGAAAAAATCACAAAAAGAGTAGAACGGAAAACAACCTCGACTCAAAAACATCATTAAAGCCGGATATCAATGAAATTATCTGTTGGTGCCGGCCGAATTTATGAATAATGCAGGCTCGCCATTTTTTATGAATAAAGCAGGTTAGAGGCTGTCCTGCTGCTTCTTCATAGCTGTTTTATGAAGTTCTTCAGCCTCGTTGATGAGGCTTTCCAGCTTGGTAATGATAATCCTGACTTTGATGTTGCAAATTCTTCTTCTTCCGGTTCTCTGGCTTTCAAAATGCTCTTTTACAAACGGATCAATTTCATCGGGTTCCAATATTTTTGAGACGAAATCATCGCTCTTCAACTCTTCCGCGAGGCCTTCAACCGTTTCTCCCGCGGTTAAAAGTTTGCTTCCCCGAAGGTAACTTTCACGCCATTCTTCATATTTTGACGAAGCGTAAGCCGGCCGCGGACCAAGAAGCTTGCGGGTATTGGTGAGCACATCTTGAAACAACCGGTTCCCGTTTTTTAAAAGATTGCGGGCTTGGTAAAAATCCATTGTCCGGGAAGGGCTGTTTTCGTCAAGATAAATATGAAAGGTCTTAATGGAATCACGAAGCGAATCAACGCACTTTATCGCTTTTCTGACGATAAGCTTCTCAATCCCTCCGTACATGGCTTCATTACATCCGCCGTCTTTTGAAATCATCTTCCCGGCGGAAATTCAGTTTTACATAAGAATCACTATGGGAAAATGAGGCAACCTAATAAAAGCCGGGCTTAAGTAATCTTGGGTTGGACGAATTTCTGTGCTGTTTTATCCAGATCTTTAGCCCTGGTCAAACAATCCTGCAGCTTCATGATGATCATCCTGGCTTTTATGTTGGGAAGTTTTCTTTTCCCTATTTTCTGTTCGTTAAAGTGTTTGCCTAAAAAAGCTTCAATCTCATGGATCGGCATCATCTTTCGCATAAGTTCATCTTGTGCCAGCTCCTGTTTCAATGCGGCAAGGTCCATTCCCTTGGCGATGATTTGGCTTTCCGCGATAAGGGTCTTCCGCCACTCCTCAAAGTCTTTGGAAGCATAATCAGGCACAGGTCCTAGATACTTTCGGGCGTTTTTCAAAACTTCTTCGTAAGAACTTTCTCCTTGCTTGAGAAGATTCTTGGCACGATAATAATCCGACGTTTCAGGAAAAGATATTCCTCCGAACATTCCTTCGAACGACTTGATGGCGTTCATAAGATAATCGTAGGCTTCCTCCGCTTTTTTATAGACAAGTCTATCCAGTCTTCCCATAACCGAATCACTATCAATCATTATGTCATCTAAAATAATGAAAAAATGAAAAAAATTCAAGTCTGTTCATGAAATAATCCTCTTTCACTCGATAGGAGAAAAGGGATTTTTTCAAATCATGAACAGTTTCCGTGCCTTCAAGAACCGGGAAATCCTGATTATTGAGAGACATCAATTCCCAGCTCTCTCAACAACGTGTTCACCCCGCCGTATTTCTGGGTTACCCATAAGACATAGCGGATATCCACGCCGATGGAACGGCTGTAGGAATCGCTCCAGCCGAAATCGTTAATCGTGGCTTCATAAGCCCTGTCAAAATTAACTCCGATAAGCTCTCCCCGGGCATTAAGGACGGGACTTCCCGAATTGCCGCCCGTCGTATCCATGTCATACAAGATACAAACGGGAACGGTTTTTAAGCCAGGATGAGCAAACCGTCCAAAATTCCGTTCCTTATACAGGGAAAAAATTTTCTCCGGTGTGTCAAAAGGTTCCTTCCCTGTCGTTTTTTCGATCACGCCTTCAAGCGTGGTAATGGGATTGTACCAAACGGCATCCCTGGGAGAATAACCACGGATGCGGCCGTATGTCAATCGGAGCGTCCCGTTGGCATCCGGTATAAAATCTTTCTTCAAGTATTCCTGCTTGACATCGATCAGTTTGGCGCGAAGCTCATCCAGAATGCCCTTCCGGGTGCGATCTTTTTCTTTTTGTTCCTGGAAAACGGGATATAGTGCGGCTGCCAGTTGGATAAAAGGATCGTTCATCTCATACAGTTCATCCGGAGACATTTCCAAGGCTTTCATCAGAATGGCCTCTTTATCAAGACGACTTTTTTCGAAAACATTTTTGATAAAGATCTCGATGTCACCTTCCGTTCTTCCGCCGATGATTTCCTCCAGCGCTTTGATCCTCTGCCCCTCCGGAAGCCTGAAGGCCCGAAGCAGGATTTCCTTTAAAACGATCTTATCGGTAGGCTCAAAGTAATTTCTCAAATAGAGTGCAAGCCGTTGTTTCAGCCTGGGAAAGTTGCGGTCCATGTAAGCGGATTCTCTTTCCAGATCGGGCTTTCGAAGTTCATGGGCTGCCTCATAAACAGTCGTGGCAAAATAAAGCATAATAACACTACGCGGAAGATAGTCCAAAAGCAGTTCGGATTCGGCGTTTTGCCTCATATCACGAAAAACCTCGCCAATTTTTTCCAGAAGATCGCCGTATTTCGCTTTTAAATTTCCATCGGCATCAATAAACTTCTGCATATTCTCTTCCTCGGCCCTTTTTTTGGCCGTCATATCAAGGCGTTCCATCCCAACCAGCTTGCCTCTATAATTTTTCATCGTGTTGGAAAGTCCTTTGATACGGGAGAGATGCTTGATGGCAATGCCCCGGTCTTTTTCGCCAATCTTCTGTATGATATCGATTTGCCATTGATACCAGTCAACAACATAGGGCATTCTTATTTCTTCTTCAAAGGATAAAAAATAGGAAGTTCGGTGGCGGTATGTCCGGCCCGGATAACCGAGAATAAAAACAAAATCCCCTTCTCTAACTCCTTCCGGAGCGATCCGTAGATATTTTTTTGGGTGAAAAGGCACATTATCCGGAGAATAATCCGCGGGCGACCCGTCAGGTGCCACATACGCACGCATAAAGGAAAAATCACCCGTGTGTCTGGGCCACATCCAGTTATCCGTTTCACCACCGAATTCTCCAATAGAGCGGGGAGGAACGTACACAAGACGAATATCTCTCAAATACGTATAGAGAAAGAGAACATAGGTTTTTCCGCTGAACATCTCCGCCACTTCCGCCCGTTTACCGGGATGTTGTTTCTCTTCTCTTTTAACGATGTCTTTGATTTTTCTTTCAACGGCTTTCGTTCTATCCGCATAGGACATTCCCGGTTCGACCACGCTGAGAACCTCTTCTGAAACATCCCGGAACGAATCGATGATCCTCGCAGTTCGTCCCTGGGCGGGAATCTCATCAGATAGGTTTCGGGCAAGAAATCCATGCCTGATATAATCTTTCTCCTTTGTGCTGGCCGCCTGGACGGAACCGTAAGCAACATGGTGATTGGTGATGATAAGTCCATCTGGAGAGACAAAAGAACCGGTCGCACCAACATTAACCACGGCATAAATCAGGCTTAATCCATCCGGATTGTAAATTTCCTCCGGCGGAATCTCCAGCCCTTTATCCCTTAGATTAAGTTTGGAGATCTCGCTCATGGGCCACATTCCCTCATCGGCCACACAAAAAAGAACAAGGACCAACAAGGTAATAAATAAAATAAAAACGCGATATATTTTCATGCCTCCTCCTCTTTTATTTATGCTTTTTTAGGAAACCAGGGAATAAAGGCAGATGTCTTCCTGGCATATTCCCTGAACTCCGCATTGTCCTTGTATTTTTTTTCCAGCATGGCCACGCCGGAAACTTTCAAAAGAAGCCATGTGATGAGCAGGGGGCTGACCACGGCCATCCATCCATTTTTCACTGAGAGAGCAATGATAAAAAGGCCCCACCACATACAACTTTCACCGAAATAGTTGGGATGACGGGTAAATTTCCACAATCCGCTGTTTATAATTTTACCTTTATGAGAGGGGTCCTTTTTAAACTTACGAAGCTGGAAATCTCCGACTGCTTCGAAAAAAAATCCGGTCAGCCAAACGGCTAATCCTAATAAATCGAGAAGACAAAGTCCCCTTTCATTTGAATGATTAACCAGAATAATCGGAGCGGAAATGATCAACATGAAAAAACCTTGGAGTAAAAAGACCTGCAGGTAGCTCCTCGGAATAAACCAGCGTCCCCAGTCTTTTCTCCATTTGGCGTAACGGTAATCTTCTCCACGGCCCCGGTTTCGCAGGGCGACATAAACCGCCAGCCGGATTCCCCAAACCAAAACAAGGATGAGCACCAAAAGCTGTCTTGACGTGAAATCCGGTCCAAGAAAAAAGGTTAAAAGAGCTACGCCTCCAAAACCCCCTCCCCAAAAAATATCGGCCAGTGAATTGTCTTTTAAAGCGAGAGCTGTAAAAAAAGCAAGGGTCATATAAACAAATATCGCTAGCGCAGCATAACCTAAAAAGGATTCCATCTCCTGCCTGATTTATTCAAACATGAAACCAATGCCCAAGACACCAATACCGTTATGAACACCAACAACCGGTGCGACTTCACTGATAAAGGCCGGCGGCTTGCCGAGAATAGAGGTCAACTGGTCCGCATACTCATCCGCCCGTTCCCTGTTCTGAGCATGGGCAATGGCATAATTCCAACACTTTCCCTGAGAAGCCATCTCGGCGATTTTTGCCACGATTTTTTTCATGTTGCTTTTCCGGCTGAATGATTTTCCGTGGGCAACGGCTTTGCCTTCTTCATCCAAAACGATAATCGGCTTTAGATTCAATATGTTGGCTATAAATCCTTTGAGCGGACTCACTCTCCCCCCTCTGACCATGTACTTCAGGGTTCGAATGTCCACCAGAATCCTGGTTTTGGCAACCCACTCCTGTGTTTTGGCCAAAATCTCCTTATGGGATTTGCCCTCTCTTATGGCATCAAGAATCCTTTTTACGACAAGGCCCTGCGATACGGACAAGTGGCGGGAATCAATAACGCTTATCTTTTTCTCTTTCATACTTTTCGCAGCTTTACAAAAGGATTCATATGTTCCGCTCAGTTTGGCTGAGATGCTGACAACAAAGATAGATTCGTAGTGGGTGGCCAGAAAGGAGAGCATGTTTTGTATCGTGGCTATGTTCGGAAGCGAAGTTGTCGGATGTTCTTTGCTTGTTTTCAGAAGGGAATAAAACCGGTCGGCCATCAAAGTAATTCTATCCAGAAAAAGGCTTTTTCCGAAATTCAAGTTGAACGGAACAACATGGATCTGGTGTTTGGAAAACATATCGGCAGGAAGGTCGCAGGCTGAATCGGTCACCAGAGCGATTTTGTACTTTCGTTTATGAGCGGCCTCATACTGCATTTGCATATCATCCGCTTTAATCTGAATGATCGTTCCAAAATCCTCAACCCGTTTGAAAAATTCCGCCGGCTTGTTTGTATGAAGATGGAGCCTCGCTTTGGTTTCATTTCCCACCGCGATAGCAGAATCCCCGAATCTTTTCATAAGCCTTCTCAGGCTTTCCAGATCTATTTCGCTTCCCGTGAGAAGAGCTTCGGTGCAATAACGATGCTGAACGCCGTTTTTCAAAGAATGAATCGGAGAACGCAGGTCTTGCCCTTGGAGACGGATCCGGGCAACCTTTTTCAACCTTCCTCCGGTAATGAATTGAAAAATCCCTTCCAGGAAATCAACAAATCCCTTAGCCCCGGCATCCACCACTCCCGCCTTTGCCAGGACAGAAAGCTTCTTGGGGGTATTTTTTAGGGACTTTTTCGCCGCTTGAAGAGAATGCGAAAAAAGCTCAACAAAATCAGCCGTTTTTATTCTGTGCTGGTAGACCGCATCCGCCCAATCCCGCATCACGGTCAGCATCGTTCCCTCAACGGGAGAAACCATGGCCCTGTAGGCATGCTGAACCGCCTTTTTCACCGACTCCCCGAACGATTTTGTCGATATTCTTTTTTCGCTTCGAATTTCATCGCTTATACCCTGTATGAACTGGGCAAAAATAAGGCCTGAATTACCCCTGGCGCCCGACAGCGCGGCGTCGGCGATGGACCGAAGAGTGGCATGAAGCGATCGGTTGAACCTGGTACTTTCGGCAATGGAATGCATGGTCGAAGCCATGTTGGTCCCCGTATCCGCATCCGGGACGGGGAAAACATTGATCTTGTTAAGATAATTCCGGTCGTCAATAACGGCATTTCCCCCCGCAATAAACGCATAATAAAAACGTCCGCCGTCGAGATATTTGATTTTCATTACGTCAATTCAAGGTTTGATGTTTTGGTATATTTAATTATATCGTAATTTGAATGGTAAAAAAAGTGTTCTTTCTCAAACCTTTATGATTAATAGATAGGGTCGCTTGTGATATCCATGTTAAAGAATGATCCGGCCAAATTTATGAGTGATAAGGATTAAAAACCGGCAGCCAATCCCCCACCTCTCGGATCGGCGGCTCCCTTGAAGGCGGCGGGCTTTCCGTTGTCATCGTAGACAATAGTCAGGCCGTGGGCATTTGTTAATCCTCTAGTCCTCCGGATTTTATGCCCTCTTTTTTTCAACTCTTCAATCACTTCATTTGGAATCCCATATTCGACAAATATCAAGTCGGGTTCGACAAAGCTGACTCGGGGAGCGGATAGGGCTTCCTGGATGTCCATACCAAAGGTGATAAGATTCATCACCATCTGAGGAACGGTCTGACCGATGGTATGACCGCCCGGTGTTCCAAGCGCGGCCCAGGGTTTTCCATCCTTAAAGATGATGGTCGGGCAGTCGCCGGAGAGTTTCCTTCGCCCGGGAAAAGCATCCATAGGGTTGCCCTTAGGTTCGAAGGTGCAGTAGGAAAGAGAATTATTAAGCCAGATGCCCGTTCCTTCGACCATAATCCTACAGCCGAAAGAATTCCCAAGTGTCTGTGTAGCGCTGACGATATTACCCCAGCGGTCGGCCGTTACGAAATGGGTCGTATGCTTATGGTCACCGGAACCTATACCTGGAGGGAAAAAAGTCAAAGCTTTATTTTTATTGAATTTTTTTACGGTTTCACTCCAATAGTTTTCCGAAAGGAGTTTTTCCAGAGGAGGCGGTTTGACCTCCGGGTCGCCCGCATAGGCCAGCCGGCACCAAAAAGCGTGTTTGGTCGCTTCGATAAAGAAGTGCAGGTAGTCGGCCGAGTTATGACCGAGGGCCCTGCCGTCGAAGCGGCTCATCAAGCCCAGCCGGATCAAAGAGGGAAAAGCCGTCGACGGAGGGGATGCCGTCACAACATCGTATCCTTGGAAGGAGATACGAATAGGATCCCACCATTCGGCCCGGTCCGCATTAAGATCCGTCAGGGATAAAAAACCCCCATACTTTTTCATGGCCTTGTCTACAGCCTCTCCCAAGGACCCGGCGTAAAATACCTTCGGTCCCATTTCCGCCAGTTTTCGCAGGGAAAAGGCCAGGTCTTTTTGTATCAGGATATCTCCATGTTCCAAGGGATGGCCATTCTTCCCGTATATGGAACGGCCGTATTCGTTGAAAACGGGAAAGGCCCTCTTTATTGTCATGGACAGTTCCCGGCTCACGCGAAAACCCGCTTCCGCCAGTTCTGAAGCTCTTTCAAAAAGTACCGCCCAAGGAAGTTTTCCATATTTCTCGGATAGTGCCCACCAGGCATTAACATTACCGGGAGTCGAAACAGCCTTGGCTCCGGTTCGGTTTTTTATATAATGGGGGTAAGAAGGCCGGAAAACATCCGAATTCACGGCGGCGGGAATTTTCCCGCTTGAATCCAGAAAGCGCGTCCGCTTTTCTTCAGCCGCATAAATAAGGATCGTTCCGTACCCTCCCATACCTGAATTCATGGGTTCAACGACATTAAGGACAGCGGCGACGGTTACCGCGGCATCAAAGGCATTACCGCCCTCTTCGAGGACTTTTAATCCAGCCTGAGTGGCCAGAGGATGGGCTGAACTGATTATGCCTTTGGTTCCGACAGCCGCCTGTTTTCCAGCCTCTGCGGCTTTTCCTGGTTGGACCAGGATAAAAAAGCCCCCAAGGAAAACAAGGAAAAGAAAAAAAACCGCCCTTTGCGGACTCTGTTTTTTAAAAAACATTGGTCTCCTATTAAAAGAATTATTTTAATTTCAGGTCAATACTGCCTATGCCGGCATCTACATTGACATCGAGACGGGGCACATTTTCCCCCAGGGTTTCATAGGAATACACATTTCCTGATTTCTGGAAGCCTGGAGCATCAACGGATCCAAGCCCCCCGTCAACACGCACAGTAACATTCATGCTTCTCGGCAGGTAGACAACGGCACTGCCCACACCCCCGTCAAGCGTGACAGACAAATCCTTCGGGTCGATACCAGACAGGTCGAGGCTCAGGTCACCCACTCCCATGTCAATATCCAAGGATGCAAGATTGATTCCTCTCAAATCGAGGTCGCCCTCACCCGCTCCGAAATCTATAGTCAGCATGATGGAAACCTGTTCCTTCAAACGGATAAGCCACTTGTTGTGCGAATTCCCTACGGGAATCCTATCGGATTTTCCCTGCCGGACCTTGAGAATTCCCCGCCGGCCGAGAATCTTGTAATCGACGGTAGGCTTCCAGCGTTCGACATTGTAAGAAAATTCAGCATCCATAAGATCATCAGAGCCGCCTTCCAGCTTTAGCTCGCCGGAATTCATTCTCAATTCGACCTCGACTTCATCAGCGGATCCGAGCGCAACGGTTTTTTCTTCGAAAACAATATCTCCCACACCGACACAGGAAACAGCCGCGGCCAAACAAAAAACCAAAATCGCCATTGTTATATAACGTTTCGTCATATCAACCTCCTTATTGTTGATAACGAATTTTGATTACCATTGGTTCAAACACCGCAGCATTGAATGATGCTTAATACCCAAAACTTTCAATAAAGTAATAACAAGAGGCGTCGGCATTCTTCATGAACAGTAAAGATCTATCTTTGCTGTTCACAAGTCGAGATCGCCGCAGATGTAAGGCGTCGGCCTGTGAAGCTGTGCTTGGCACCGCAAACAGGCCGCAACGAAGCAGATGCGGTGAGATCGGCTTGCCCGCAGGGTAAAAAATGCCGATATATAAATAATCATTCAACATCATGATAAGCGATAACTTTGAAGCACATTTAGCTCCGATTGTCCTTTCAGTGTTTTAACTAAAGTATTATCAGGAGGCTTCGGCATTTTTTATGAACAGTAAAGATCAAAAATAGCGGGCATACCTCGTCCAAAGCTCATCTCCCAGATTCCAGTAATCTTCCACGGCTTTTTCGGCCGTTTTCAGACAGTATTCCGTCAAATATTCAGCTGCCTTGACCGGATCCTGTTTGTAGAGCTCCAGGGCTCTATTTTCCACCTGCTCCCGCTCGCCGAAAATGGCATTTTCAATTCTTTCCCTGACCGCATTGATATTTTTGATCATATCCTGCCAGCGGAACAAGGCCAGCTTGCTGACCCTGCGGAAGGCCCACCAGGCGCAATCCCTTCGGAATCCTTCCCTGCCTCCTACCCGATAGGAATCGGGCATTCTTGTTATACCGCAATAGAAAGGTATCTGGGGAGTTGCGGCCGGATTATCATACCCCAACCAGACCACTCCTCCAATGGGATCGGGAAGCCAGGAGCGCGACTGGGTGATTTGAACGTAAGTAGCATAGCCGACACAAATGGTCCGCTCCCGGGGAATTCGCAAAAGATACAGCCAGTCCCTGTTCAGGAAAGGTGAAGCGACGGGACTGAGTACGGTTTCACCCTTACGGTTGACCGCGGTCATACTCCTACTCATATCGAATGGAGTGTCCTGGTAATAATCACGAAAGAAAGCCTGGATATCCTGAACGGACAGCTTTTTTTCAGGCTTTACTGAGAAAGGAAAATTTTCAGAATGAGGATTCAAATCCAACGAAGGAGCGGCCAGGCTCAACACACGCCATTCCCGGCGGCGGCAGTAAATACTGGTCCGGGTTTGGGGGGCATAGGCGTAACAGAACTCAAACGGTTCTCCACTTTGGGGGTCCCACCAACCCATTTCTTCGGCCAGCGAGAAGACGTTTTCAGAAGCCATAAAATGTTCTTTATCCCCGAGATCGATCTGCCGAATGCGGGAGGCATTGGCTGAAACACCGATATGATCGTCGGGAATACGTTGGGCGGCCCAAACCGCACCGATCCGGTCTTTTCCTGGTCCCAAGATTTCAAAAAACCAGACTTCTTCTGGATCGGCGAAGGTGAAACATTCGCCGTAGTCTCTGTAGCCGTGCTTTTTAGTAAGATCATCAGCAAGCCGAATGGCCTCCCTCGCCGTCCGGGCCCTCTCCAGGATGAGCCGGTAGAGCTCGGGCGCATCGATTAATCCTTTTTTGTTCATCAGCTCCCGTCTTCCGCCAAAAGTGGTCTCACCAATGGCCAGTTGATGCTCGTTCATAACGGGATAAGCTGTGTTGATATAGGCATATGTTTCCTCGACCTGGGGAATCTCACCCAGGGGGAAACGGTCCGGATGGTCCGGCCCCTTTATCCTTTTGGGTTCAAAATAAATTTTGCACATGTCCCCTTTTTTGTGCTTTTGATGGGGAACGATATTGATCCAGGTCCTATCGGATCCGCTGTCGCAGGAATGAGACGTCATGGTCGACCCGTCGACGGTCGCCCCCTTTCCAACGATAATGCTGGTACAGGATTCAAATTCCCATTCCTTTTGTCGGACCATGTCCCCGGCCTGGGCTGCAAAAAAAAGGCCGGTTAAAACAGCAAACCCCAGAATAAGGGCCGCTCTTCGCAAAAAAATTCGTAGATTCATGCCTTACCTCCTCATTTATTTCATAAGCGGTATCCGTTGAATTCACGGAAACCGCGCGGCACAATTATAATGTGGTCAAACTGTGGTAGCAGGCGGATATGATGCTTTCATAACCTTCCCTGTACGACTTTACGGCTTGGGGAAGAAAATCCAGGATATCCCGGGCGGTCATCCCATCTTCTCCACGTTTCTCAGCAGCCAGGTCACCGGCAAATCCGTGCATAAAAACTCCCGTGCGAACGGCCTCTTCAAGGGGCAGGCCGAGAGCAAACATGGCTGCAATCGCTCCGGTCAAAAGATCCCCCGACCCGGCTGTGGCCATTCCGGAATTCCCGCTCATGTTGACATAGACCCGGCTGTCGGGGCATCCGATAAGGGAATGAGCTCCCTTGAGCACAAAAAATACACCCCACTCACCAGCTTTTTGCTGAAGGATATCGACCGGTGATGCTTTAATCGCTGTAACATCCATCCCGGTCAACCGGGACATCTCACCAAGATGGGGTGTAAGAACAAGAGGACCTTTCCTTTTTTCCAAAAAAGATTTGTCTTCAGCCACTGCGGTCAAGCCGTCCCCGTCAAGCAGAAGGGGCTTTTGGATATCCTGAACAAGAAACCGGACCAGTTTCCGGGTTTCTTCATCCAGGGACAAACCGGGCCCCAAAACCACAAAATCCGCCTTCCGGGAAAGCTCGACCAGCCGGTCTTTGTTTTTACCGGAAAGGGCGCCCGATTCCGTTTCATCCTGGGGCACAAAAACAATCTCGCTTCCAGAGGCTCCGATAAAGGGGATCATGCTGCGAGGAGCGGCTAACCGGGCATATCCGCCACCCGCTCTAAGAAAGGACATGGCCGCGTACGTGGGCGCCCCGTAGTATCCCTGAGCCCCGGCGATAAAAAGCACATCGCCGAAACTCCCCTTATGGCCGTCCGGGGGTCTGGGAGGAAGGGGGGAAGGATGGTTTATCTCCACCTTGAGCGCTGAATCGTTATAAATCTCGGGAGGAAAGGAAATATGGGATACCGCCAGGTTTCCACAGTGGGCAAAACCCGGGTAAAGGATATTCCCCAGCTTGGGGAGCCCGAAGGTCACGGTCAAGTCCGCTTTTACCGCTGTGCCCATGACCTGTCCGTTATCGCCGTTGATTCCCGAAGGAATATCGATGCTGACCACGATTTTTCCCGATGTATTGATCAAGCGAATAATCTCCGCATAACGTCCGGTCACTTCCCTGACCAATCCCGTTCCCAAGATACCGTCCACCACAACATCCGTCTCGCTTAGGTATTCCGAAAGAGATGCCGCATCATCCAGGGATGCCGTCTCAACAGGCAGCCGCTCAATAATCTTTTGATTCATAGCCGCCGCGCCTTGAAACTTCGAAGGATCGCTCAATAGAAGAACGCGCACGTGCCCTCCAAGCGAATAAAGCTTCCGGGCGACAACAAGTCCATCTCCTCCGTTATTGCCGGAACCGCAGATGCAGAGAAAACGTTTTCCTTTCAAACCCAGCCGGGAAAGAATATGGTTTACAACAGCCAGACCCGCATTCTCCATAAGAAGTTCATCCTTGATTCCGAAATTTTCTATCGCCGTTTTATCCATGGCTCTCATTTCTTCAACACGGCTGATTTTCATGAAAATTTCTCCTTTACTATATCTCGCTTCAACTTCTGCGGCAGAATAACTCCGCCGCCTTGATCCACCCGGCCACACAAATTAAGGAATAATTATCTCATAAATCATCGCGGGGTCAAGAAAGGGGCAAAACTTCCGTCCTGTTCCTGCCATTTTCTTTTGCATGGTAAAGGGCTCTGTCGGCCGTATCCAAAAGGCTTTTCAAGGAAACACGTTCCTCTCCACCCCGGTATCCGGTTAGTCCTACGCTGATCGTTACTCCCTGTGGAGGTTTTCCCGTTTCAAGGGTTAGATGCATGGCGGCCGTTTCCGTACGAAGTTTGTCGCCAATCTCCCTCCCGAATTTCAGGGTTGTTTCCGGAAGGAAAAAAACAAACTCCTCACCGCCGAAGCGTGCCAAACAGTCGATTGAGCGCAGGTTCGCTTTAAGAACCCCGGCGATATTCTTCAGAACAATATCCCCGGCCGGATGACCGAAAGTATCGTTGATTTTTTTAAAAAAATCGATATCACACAAGCCCACCGTAACAGGCCTTTTGAACCTTATTGACCTCTCGATCTCCTTTTCCAATTCGGTTTCAAAAACATGTCTTCTGAATATTCCCGTCAAGTCATCGAAAGTCGCATACTGAAAAAGACGGGCGTTTTCGACCATGGCCGCAGCCTGGTTGGCAAATATTCCTAACAGGTTCCTGTCTTCTCTGTCTAACTTCACATCCCCTTCCGCCACACCAAGAAGAAGAACGGCGATGAGGTCGTTTTTGAGGATAAACGGAATAGCAATCTTGGCTCCCAGTTCCTTCAACCTGAAAAATCCCGGACTTTTTCTTATTTCCGCCGGAAGCTCTTCAATAAGAAAAGACCTCTTAGCTGATAAAAAACGGTCCATTACGGGTTCATCAGCATAAAAAATGAATTTTTTTTCCAGGCCTCGTCCGCCGATCAAACCATAAGTGCTGAAAACAATATATTTTTCTTTTCTCTCATCGGAAAGGAGAAAAGCGGAAGATTCCATATTCAACAAACCAGCCAAACGCAGGCTGATACTTCCAGCCAGATCTTTCAAGTCCCCCATGGAAGCGATATCCTTGGATAGTTCCGGCAGTTCCCGTCTCAGGTTGTATTTCTCGGGATAAAAAAATTTGTCCACGTAAAACTGGATTCTTTTTCGAAGGGGATTGAAAAAAAGGCCAAGAAGGAGGGTGGCGAAGGATATCATCCAGATAGAACCGCCCTTGATGAAAAAGGCCGAAAACAAGCCGCTTCCCAATCCGATGATTCCGTAATATACAAGAAAAAGAAAACCGGTTAAAATTCCGTAGACCAGACTTTTACGAATGACAAGCGCCACATTGAACAGCTTGTAGCGAAAAATGGCAACGGCAAAGGCGAAGGGGACGGGAAAAATGGCAAAAAGGTTGAAATAAACAAGGGCTGGAGGAGTGTTTCCCCGAAACATCCAAAAAAACGCCGCCAGGATCATGCTGGCCACCCATGGAAGCAGTCCGAAAAGGACAATGCCGGTCTGTACTTTTTTTACTCCAGGGCGGGATTTGATATACGTATGAACCAGAAAACCAAAAACAAGGGAAGGTGTCAAAAAACTGTAGATCACAATGAATACAAGCATAACCGTCAGCGGAGCGGGGAGAGGGATCTCCAGGGAGTGAAGGTCGTTAAAATATCCCAAAAGCCAGAGGATGCTGACAACAAGACCGGTCACATAAAAAACAAGGGGAAAACTGGGATGTTTCTTGAGGATATTTTTGGATTCGGGAATGACCAAGGCCAGATGCGGTTCGACACCAATGAGAAAACCGTAGCATAAATAAAGAAAAACCATCATAACCTGGGAGAGCAGGTCACCATGGGAGGTAAAATAATCGGAAACGATGATGGTACCTGAAGCAAAAACCGTCATCAGGAAAAGCAGACGGACCCTCAGGTCCTGGCTTTTTTTCCAGAATGAAATGAGTCCGACGGAAAGATAGAGACAGATGATAAAAACGGCCGGCAGTAAAACGGCCCAGGGAAAATGCACTCTATAAGGAATGTTTAAGGAGAGAAGGGTTCCGTCCCGGGTTACCCGAAACTCCAATATGTCTCTGCGCCATAATCCCCGTTCGAGCTTCATGTAGGCGGAACCGTCCGCAATAGGCTCGCTGCAAATAGATTTAAGTATGTCTCCCTTTTGCAATCCAGCTGTAGCGGCCTCTCCTTCCGGAGAAAGGGCAGCGATAAAAAGACCCTCCCGGGAAGCACCCAGGGTGTATCCCAAATTGTGCTGAGAATTCCATAAGTGGGAAAAAATGCTCAATACCAGAAGGACAACAAATCCTCCTGCGGTCAGAACCGTAACAAAAATATTGCTGCGCAGGTGTCGTTTTTTCATGCCCGCTTTAGGATTACAGGAAAGTTTTTCCTATCATAGGCCAGGTACAAAAGTAATGCAAGAAAGCATTCGCCTTTATTAAATATAAAAAACTCCCACAAAAAATGATATAATCATGGGCTGAAAAAATTTATGTGGTTGAATAACCTGGATTATTCACGAGCCAAGCTTGCCGCAGATGGGAGGCATCAGCCTGTGAAGCTGTGCTTGGCACCGCGAACAGGCTGTAACAAAGCAGATGCGGTAAGATCGGCGGGTTAGGTTGGGTCGGCGCCTGAAAGGGTAATTTGGCCGACATTTTCTTGAAAACGGTTATGGAAAATGTTTCATTATAAATTTTACCTAAAATCACAATTAATGACACATATTATTAAAATTATCTATTGGTGTCGGCCAAATTTATGAATAATACAGGATAATAAAGGCAAATATGGACTTCAACAATATCTTTCAACCGTGGGTTCTCAACTGGCTTATCATCCCCCT
Organism: Candidatus Aminicenantota bacterium; assembly: GCA_016927475.1. Taxonomy (GTDB): domain Bacteria; phylum Acidobacteriota; class Aminicenantia; order Aminicenantales; family Aminicenantaceae; genus JAFGMO01. The sequence goes on along the minus strand of JAFGMO010000067.1, from coordinate 49,307 downwards.
TTTCATCTTCCTGGCCAGGCTTATGGATGTTACCCTGGGAACAATGCGTATTGTTTTTGTCTCCCGAGGATTGAAATATATGGCCCCCCTTGTCGGGTTTTTCGAGGTTCTTATCTGGTTATTGGCCATTCGGCAGATCCTTCAAAACCTGAACAATGTCGCCTGCTACCTCGCCTATGCCGGAGGCTTCGCTCTCGGGAATATTATTGGTATTCATATCGAAAAAAAGATGGCCCTGGGACGCCTGCTCATACGCATCATTACCCGCAAGGAAGCCCTGGATCTTGTCCCCTATCTCAGGGCTCAGGGATACGGCGTGACCTGCCTGGAAGCTGAAGGGGCGACAGGAAAGGTCAATGTTATCTATATGATCATCCGCCGGCAGGACCAGGAGAGAATTTCCTGTATCATCAAGAGATTCAATCCCAAGGCTTTTTTTACCATAGAGGATGTAAGAATCGTCAGTGAAGGAGTCTTCCCCTTCCGATCTCCCCGCTTTGCGGTCGGCGTGGGAAAGAGGGGGAGGAATCTACGCAAGGGTAAATAATACAGGCATGCCTGTATTATTTACAGCCATTTTTTTCTCCTGAAAAAAATCAACATCAAGAAAAAAACAACAGCCATGATCCCCAGGATAATAAAATACCCTCCTTTCCATTGCAGCTCCGGCATAAACTTAAAGTTCATACCGTAGATCCCGGCGATAAAAGTCAGGGGAATGAAAATTGTCGCGATAATGGTCAGAACCTTCATCACCTCATTCATTTTATTGCTGACACTGGACATATACGTATCCAGCATTCCCGTAATGATATCCCTGTATGTCTCGATGGTATCGATGACATGAATGGTATGGTCGTAAACATCCCTTAGATAAACGGAAAAGGTCTCGCTCAAGAAGGGTGAGTTTACCCGGTTGAGGTTATTGATGGCTTCACGCAAAGGCCAGATGGAACGGCGAAGGGTTAACACATGACGTTTCAACTCGTAAATCTCCTGAAGCGATTTGGGTTTCGGGTCCGATATGAGCTCATCTTCGACGGCAGAGATGCGGTCATAAAGTTTGTCAATAATCAAAAAATAATGGTCAACGACCGCATCGATAATAGAATAAGCCAGATAGTCCGGACCCATGGTTCGAATGCGTCCTTTACCGGTTCGAATTCTTTCCCTCACCGGATCGAAAATATCCCCTTCTTCTTCCTGAAAAGACAAAACATACCGCGGCCCGATGACAAGGCTTACCTGCTCCGATTTGATGTTTTTTTTCTGCTCATCGTAGGACAGCATTTTTAAAACGACAAAAACATAATCCCCGTACATCTCGCTTTTCGGCCTCTGTTCGGTATTGACGATATCTTCCAAAATCAAGGGATGGAGTTTAAAATTCACCCCGAGTTTCTCAATAATATCCAACTCGTGAAGGCCGGCGATATTGATCCAGGTGCAGGACGGGCTGTCTCTGAAGGAAAAACAATCCTCAATCCCCGCCGCTTTTTTTTCCTCAAACCTGTCTTTGTCAAAATCCATGATCTCTATCTTCGTTTTTCCTTTCTTGCGCTTTCCGATATGGACCATGGTTCCCGGAGGAAGTCCGACCGTTTTGGTACTTTTCGACTTAATATTCATGGAAAAATCTCCTTTCCCTTTATTCCGTGTTTGTAACAATTATTTCACTATTCGACGCCCCTCCCCCATCAGAAAGATCAGCGTTTTTGAGACAAATAAATCAAAACAACCAGAGCTAAAAGAAGCCCTCCCCAGAAAAGAACCGCGTTCCGGCTGGCTTTTTTAGCCTTGCTGGCTTCCCACCAGGTCAGAGGACGAATCCCCTGGGCCAGGAAGGTTATAACCCCTGCCAGATTGATGCAGATGAAGTTGGTGGCAAAAAGGAGAAGCGCTCCGACAGCCGGCTTAACTTGCCCCCGGGCCAGAAGGAGTCCTACGGTAACAAGCGGCGGCAGCAAGGCAACGGCGACCATAACACCAATAAGGGCGGTCAACAAGCCGGAGGTAAAAGATAAAACAGCGGCACTCCCCGCAGCCAGCGCTAAAGCGACATCCCCCCCATCGACTTGGGTTCTTGCCAATAATCCAGGCAAATTGGGATCAACAGCCAAGATTAGGCCAAGAAGAAAAGAAAAGAAAAAAGCGGTTAAAATGCCGGCTAGATTGGCGCCGATCGCCTTTTTAGCCAGACATCCATCGCCCAGGGCTGTCGCCAGGGAGAGAGCCACACTAGGACCCAGAATAGGCGCAATCACCATGGCACCAATGATAAAAACATCGTTGCCGCGGATTATTCCCACTGATGCGACGATCGAAGAAAGGATAATCAAAAATACAAAAACACGGGAAAATCGGGATGCCTGCTCGACATCCGAGTACAGCTCCTCCCGGCTCACACGGAAAACTTTAGCGTTGTTGCGTTCTTCTTCTTTCGAATCATTCAAGGATGCAGTTTTTTTCTCATTTTCCGCTTCAGGCCGCGGGATGGACGCTTCGACAGGAAGCAAAAGGATGCGGAATCCCGGAATTTTTGAAAACCGTTTTTCCAAAACGTCAAGAACTTTCTCCGAGTTTTCCGTCAAGAGGAGCACCTTAACCAGAACCCGTCCTTCGGACATCACATCCACCCAAACGGAAATGACAGGCTGTCCCCTTAGAAGGTCTTCAGCTTCCTTTCCGTATTTTTCCGGAAGAACAACCTCAATGAGACGCAGTGCCATCTATCCCTTTCTCTAATATCAATGATACAAAAAACTTCCTTTATCCTGATTAAGATATCATAAATACCAACACGCCTGCATCCTTATTCTTATTTTTGCCCGTGGGGATTTCTGGGCACCCGGTACATGTAAAGCGGATCAATGAACGGTTCGTTTTCCTTGTATTTTTCCATCAGTAAAATTTTCTTACGCAGGAACCGGGGAAAATTTTCGCCATAAATAAAAGGGGTTTCCCCTTTTCCGGAAACAATCATCCACTCCACAGGTGACTCCCCCCAAATTTTTAAGAGGTCCCGTGTGTTGGCGATCTCCGAATCTATCATCTCCCGAAGACATTGAAGTTTTTCCTGTCTTTCCTGGCTGGACATGGAATCCATATAGCTGTGGACGGCGTATATCCAAACAGCCGTATTCCGGAGGGTCCGGAAAAGACAGCGCAGGGCTCGTGTTCTGAAAAGATGATCGAGGAATAGACGGCCGGCCTGCTTTTCTTCTGATTTTACGTTTAGGCCCTCCTGAAAAAGGGCCTCCGCTTCATCGATGAGATTCCAGATATTCTCATCGATCCGCTCATACGCAATCCGGGCGTAGTCTTTATCTACCAGGTCAAACAGAACATCCCTGGCCAAATCAATCCGGTTGGGATTATGGATCGGTGCACACATGTGTCTCTCATAATAGCGCCTTTTCTTTTCAGGGATTCTGTCAATATCCGGTACCAGGGGCCGGACGAAAAGCCGCTGCCAGACAACACCGTAATGAGTGTATATGGACATCGGTGGAAAAAACCTGACGGCTTCATCCAAACATTTCCAGCCTCGAAGCAGCGTTTCGGCCCATTTTTCCCCCACATAATAGACAGCCGTTTTTTGGATCACCTTTTCTGCATCTTTCAAGGGTTCAAACTGAAACCGCCGAAAAACCATCTGGTTGACGGCAAAGGGAACCCTGTCCGGAGGTTGAATGCCTCCTACGGGTGCGGCGGCATCCAGCCCCAGACGCCTGAGAGAAGACAGTTTTTCAAGAACAAGCCAAGGAAAAGGAATTCCCAGGAGTGGCTCATGATTTCCATGTGCGGAAATAAATTGATAAAAATAAGCCCGGCTCCCCTTTTTTTCCAGGTTCCTGGCGGGACGCTTCTCCTTCGGCAGCAGCTTGTTATGAAGGGCCGACCCCAGCACTTTAATATCTTTGTATGAAGGATGATGATATACGCTTTCCCAGCCTTTGGTCAACAGGGAGTTCCCTTCGACATCGATTCCATCCTGCAGCCCGGGCCAGAGGTGTTTCCTTTCTCCGTAAAAAGGTTCCAAACGTGTTATTATTCGGAAGTCTGGATTGATTTTTCGGGCGCTGTCACGAAGAAATTCAAAAAAATCCACGACATTACCGGCGGCGGCCCGGGAAATATCCTCTTCATCCTTCCATTCCCTGATCAAATAGGCGCCTCCGTTTCGTCCGACATAAAGGGACCGGGTATGTTCAAAACCGGCTCCGCTATCATTCGTCCAGATGGTTAAAAACTCCAGGTCTGGAACTTCTTTCATCAGCCGATGCATAAGTTCCCCGTAATGTTCTCGAACCAATGGATGCTTCAGGGCAAGATTATACCGTGGCTTGAAACTTCGAAAGGGATGGTCCACCCGTGCGCCCCGAAGCGTCGGATACTTTTTGAAGAAAGAATCAGGTACCGAACGGGGCTCAAAACAGAGGAGTCCCGGTTTCAGGCCGTACCGCACGGCAAGGCCCGCATTTCTTTTGAGGACTTTCAAGTTGGCCCTGAGATAAGAGGCCGGATAAAGACCCCTGTTCAGCCGGCTGGAAACAAACTGGTCCAGTGCCGGGCAGTAGGTATAAAAAAAACGGTAGAATTCCCCTTTGATTCCCATCTCGTATGGCTCCGGCCCGGCAAGACCATTGACCTCAACATGTGTGAAGCCAAGCCGGGCATATTCCTTAACATAGGCTTCCCGGTCAAAGCGCCTGATTTTCCGGGCATACTGGGTAAGAAAAAGGTCGAATGTTGATTTTACCGGAGACAAGCTTACCTTTCGCAGCCAAGGGGATATCTTATCAACGGGTTCATGGGCCAGCACCTCGGCCAGGTAAAAAAAAGCGGCGTAAAGGAAACATGGCCGGGAACTAAGTAACCAAGCCCCTTCTTTTTCGTCGAGACCAAAAAAAATCCAGTCCTTGTTATCAGGGGCTTTCAGTCGCCAGTGAACCAACAGCCGCTCCTTTTCCCCATCGGCAACAGCCGCCGTCAGGCTATTTTCCTCAGGGGCAGCCTCGAGAATGTCGGCATAAAAAACAGCCGATTCAGGGGACATAAAGGTTTGGCATTCTTTCGCCAATGTTTGTTCTACAGGATATCCCATTTCAGGAATTCTGACCTTTTTAATCCGGCGCAGAAATTTTTGAATGTTCATGATAACGCTCTTTTGAAGGTGAGATCTTTTCTTCCATTTAGCCTAAGTCATCCACAAGTTTTTGTGCAGGTTAAAATCCGGCACCTAATATTCATAAAAAAAGGTTCATAAAACAAATGGCCCGGAAAAAAATTATTTTTTGCTCCGCTTTTGCTCGTACATTTCTCGATCGGCCAGGTTGAGAAGTTCATGAATTTTTTGGGGTTTTTTGGGATCAAAAAGCGACATGCCGATACTCAAAGACAACGTGTATTTACGGCCCTTTTCCGCGTTTCTGTAGACCAGCTTTTCTTCCAATCTCTGGACCAAGATTTCCGCTTTCATCTTGGAAGATTTGATGATCAGGATGGCGAATTCATCACCCCCGATCCGGCCGATGATATCTGATTGGCGGAAGGTGGTACGGAGAATCTCAGCAATCTCGATCAAGGCCAGGTCTCCATGATGATGACCGAGGCTGTCATTGATGTCTTTCAAATTGTCAAAATCAGCGAAAAAGAGCACCATCTCCCCGCCTAAACGGTCTGCCATCCTCAACTGTTGCTCGGCCATGGATAAAAATCCTCGGCGATTAAAAAGACCTGTCAGGTTATCCTTAAGAGAAAGGCTTCTTAACCTTTTTATCATCCGCTGCCGGTCGATAGCATAGAGGATTGAACGGGAAAGAAGGTTGGGTTCCACCCGGCCCTTGACCAGGTAATCCTGGGCCCCTTTTTGGACGGCCTTCCGTCCCAGGTTTTTGTCATCGATTCCAGTCAGGACAATGATGGGAACATCCGGCTGCTGGGAATGGATTTTGGTAAAGGTTTCAAATCCATGGCTGTCCGGAAGAGACAAGTCAAGGAGGATAACATCGTAATCCTCCTCGGACAACCGCTCGAAGCTGGTGGATATACGGTCGATACACTCCAGAAAAAAGGAAAAATCTTCCGCTTCTGAAAGCATTTCCCGTATCAATCGGGCGTCGCCGGGATTATCCTCGATCAGAAGGACACGAATGACATCAATATTTTGAGGTTTGAGAGGCTGTGCGGTCATAGTTCCCACCCCAAATCATTCCTCAGAAAAAAGTATTTTTTTAAACTTGATTCTATCATACAACCAATTTGCTTATTTTTCCAGTCCGATTTTAATCTTTGGGAAGCATAACCACACAAAGCCAGAAATTTTCGATGGATTTGACGACATTGATGAATTGGTCCAGGTCGACCGGTTTGGTGATATAACAATTGGCATTCAAGTCATAGGCCTTGAGAATGTCTTTTTCGGCGTTTGAAGCCGTCAAGATAACAACGGGGATACGCTTGAGGCTGTCGTTCTTCTTGATTTCAGCCAACACCTCACGGCCGTCTTTTTTGGGAAGGTTTAAATCAAGGAGGATAAGGTCAGGGCGCGGAGCATCCTTATACGCTTTCTTTCGAAAAATAAAATCCAGGGCTTCGGCCCCGTCCTCCACAACATGAATATGGTTCTGAACCTTACAGTCTTTTAAAGCCTCCATCATCAACCGGACATCGCCGGGATTATCCTCTACCAGCAAAATTTCGATCGGCCGCAGGCTGTATTCCATATTTCCACCTCTTTTTAGAACGTGCGAATGTCTGTTTAAGTTTCCTGCCGGAAACCATCCTTCAAAAATTAAACTTTTCCTATTGAATTTTCCTCCAGAAATAGGTTGCGTTCGTCTTCATCGATCATTTTTCCATTCGGACCTAAGTCCTTAATGGTAAACATAAACCGGCTTCCTTTTCCAGGCTGGGATTCCACCCATATCTTTCCTTCATGTCTTTCGACGATACGTTTACAAATGGCCAAACCGATGCCCGTACCGGGATAATCCTTCCGGGTATGGAGCCGCTGAAAAATCAAAAATATGCGGTCGAAATATTCCGGAGAAATGCCGATTCCGTTATCTTCGACGGAAAACTTCCATTCGTTTGTTAAACGTTCGGCTTTGATGTTAATCTTCAACGGCCGCGAACTTCGAAACTTTACGGCATTCACAATGAGGTTTTGAAAAAGCCGGATTATTTGGGTTTCATCACCATAAAATTCCGGCATAGGACCGGCCTTCACTTCCGCCTCACTCTCTTCCAGGGAAACCTTAAGATTATCCAAGACCTGGGGGAGCAGGTCTTTGGCCTTCAGAAGTTTAAAAACCTTTCCCCGGGTTCCGACGCGCGAATAATCGAGCAGGTCACTGATCATCTGTTTCATCCGGGTGGCACCTTCCTCGGCGAACCATATAAATTCTTCGGCGTCTTTATCCAGCTTGCCTTTGTATCGCCGGGACAGAAGCCGCACATAACTGGCCACCATTCGAAGCGGTTCCTGAAGGTCGTGGGAAGCCACATAAGCGAACTGCTGAAGCTCGGCGTTCGAACGTTCCAGCTCTTTAAGCACTGTCTGAAGGCGTGCTTGAGCCAGTCTTCTCTCTGTAATATCCACCAGGATGCCGTCATAAAAAACGGTATTTCCCTTAAGATCGCAAACGGCCCGGGAATAATCCCTGACCCATATTTTTTTTTTGTCCTTCCGCCGAAGCTGTGGCTCGTGGAAACCGGTAATGGACTTGTCGAGCTGTTGAAGATTTTTGTTCCGCTCTTCCTTTCGAACATAAAGATCCCGGACATTGACCTCCATGAGATCATCTACCCGCTTATAACCGAGAATATGAGCCAGAGTCTGGTTGGCCTCAATAATTCTTCCATCAGGAGTAGACCGGTAAACCCCTACCGGAAGATGATCGACCAAAGACTTGTATCGCGATTCACTTTTTTTCAGGGCTGCATCCGCTTTGCGTCTTCGTCCGCCTTCATGAATAACTTGAGAGAAAAGCTTGGCGTTTTCAATGGCCACGGCAAGTTGGTCAGCCAGGGTCTTCAGAGTAAAAAGGTCGTTTTGTGAAAAAGCTCCGCAAGAACGGCTTTGGGCATCGAGCACTCCGATGATACTTTTTTCATAACGAATCGGGACGGAAATCTCGGAACGTGTTTTGGCATAGGAAAATCCTGCTTTATAGCGTTTATCTTCCCTGACATCCTCGACGATAACGGCTTTCCCCTTTTCCGCCACCCAGCCTGTGATACCCTCTTTTCCCACCTTAAACCGGAGTTTATCCACCAGCTTCGCATGTTCAGGCCGTGTGGCTGTTTTGAGGATAATGTATTCTCCTTCTCTTAAAAAAATACTCATATTGTAGTAGGAAAAAGTCCTGCTGATGAGACCCAAAGCCTGGGGAAGCAGCTCATCCAGGTCCAGGATTGCTGTTGTTTTATGCCCGATCTCGGAGATTAGTTTGATGCGGACAGCGATTTCTTTAAGCTCTGCTTCCGATAAACCATCAACAAATAAAGCGGTGGAAAGTTTTTTTTCCTTCATTATTTCTTCCGTAATACTCGAGCGTTTTTTTCATCAAAATACGCAACACGACCACAAAAGGGAACCACCTTCTTTTTCTCCACAAATACTAAATGAGAATAACCTTTTCGTCTGAAATATATAGCACAAGCAAAACCTCAAGTCAAAGTAGAATCTGTGTTGAATCTGTGTTGAATCTGAGTTGATGCCAGCTTTTTCAATAAGCACTGAGGACGCCATCAGCGTCAAAGGCAGCCCCGCTGCCTTCATCCAGATGGGTGTCTGGTGCAGATGTCTCTGCAACCAAGGCTCTGAAAACTAGGGCGCATCAGAGTCCCCAACGTTACCGCCTATATATTGTATAAGGAAATTTATCTAGGGTGAAGTCTTTTCTCTTGACAATGATCTTCTAATGGGCGTCCCCCTTTTTAAATCTCTATTTCTTTGGTTTTACATTCTTTTTTGGCGGTATGGCCGACCAGGTTTCAAAAACATGGTATACATTCTCCGGCCGGGCTCCGGGACCAAACTCGCTCTGGGCAATCACTCCTCCCTGGGCATATAGATACCGCATCACGGCCTGTACGGCTTCTTTGACTTCTTTTCGGCTGCCATAGGGTAAAATCCGTTGGCGGTCGACTTCCCCCCAGAAAGTGATCTTTCCCCGAAACTTTTCTCCGAGCTCTTCGACACCCATGCAAAACACCTGGGAATTCAAGGCATGAACCCCGGCATCGATCAGGTCCGGAATGACATCCAGAATAAAACCGTCTGAATGCATAAAAACCCACTTTCCGTATTGACGGGCAATTTCCACGTAATCACGGTACATGGGAAGAAAAAACCTGCGGAAGACATCCGGAGAAACCAAAAGACCATGCTGTGTTCCCCAGTCATCCATGAGATAAAGGGCATCGATATCCGTCCGCGCCCAAGCTTCCGCCTCTTTCATGTAAAATTGGTGGATTTTTTCCAAAAGTTCGAGAAGCTCTGGAGGTTCCTCCAAAAGGTCCATCAAAGCCTGTTCCATCGTACGAATAAACTGAAGGCGTTCAAAAGGCCTGATCAACGTCCCGCTGAGCACGAATTTTTTTTGCGACCGGCAGAAACGGTTCACTTTTTCCCGGTCAACATCCAAGAGAACATCAGGCGCTCGAAAAGAAGACAGTTCGTTCCAGTCTGCAATAAGCGGAGTTTTGACCAATCCCATGATGCCGTCTTCCGGATTGGAGAAGGTGCATCCCCATGCATCCACATAGGTACCGGCTTGATATTTGCCGCCTTTTTCCCCCGTGTTAAGGCGGTAAGCCGCCGGCGCAGTGGTGATATCATCGGGAAATTCCCTCTGAAGACGCTTGACCCAAGCAGCATGGTGACGTTCGGCCCAGGGAAGAATCCATTTATGCCTGGGAATACGGCCGGAATGCTGAAATGACAGGGTGCGGATGACCAATTCGCGTGAATTCATGGGACAGGCTGAATATTGTAAAACCCACCCCATAGATTGTAAAGCTTTGCACAGAAAGTTTTTCAAAAAACAGCCTTGTCAAATCCTTGAATGTATTTTGAAATTTTCCGTAAGCTGTACTATGATGGATTTTCCAATCGCCGAAGCGGAAAAAGAGGGTCCGGACATTAGGGCCGTCGTTTCGGAGATGTACAGTGGAAACCAGTATTACCTCTTCTGCTTCAAACGGATCAAGGACATTCGCATCGTTTATGCGCCTCCACGGTCCCTGGGTAATTTTGGAGGGGACATCGACAACTGGATGTGGCCCCGTCACACCTGTGATTTTACCTTCCTTAGGGCATACGTTTCTCCGGATAATATCGGCGTCGACCATAGCCCGGATAACGTACCCTACCGCCCCAAATCTTACCTGAAAATATCTCTGGAAGGTTTTCAGAAAAGGGATTTTTCTTTCGTTATGGGCTATCCGGGGAGAACCTACCGGAATCATACCATCGCCGAGCTCAATCTCGACCTGGATAACATGAAAAAACGGCTGGACCTTTACGCCGACGTCATAAACTTTTTCGAAGAAGCGGGTAAAGACAACCGCAAGGTTCAGATCAAATACGCCGGAATCATCAAAGGATTGAACAACGGACTGAAAAATTACCAGGGCAAGCTGGAAGGCGTCAAAAAAACAGGCCTTCTCTCGAAAAAAATGGCCGCAGAGAAAAATTTTCAGGAATGGGTAAATAAAAATCCTGAACGAAGGGAAAAATTCGGCTCTGTTTTATCCGGCATCGAAAATTTCATGGATAAATACAAGGAATTCGCCACCCGGAACCGCCTCATAGGCCAGGTGACAAGCGCTTACCTCGGCTCATCGCTTCTTTCCCAGGCTTACACCGTCTACAGGACAGCCACAGAAAGACAAAAACCCGACATGGAGCGGGAACCCGCTTATCAGGAACGCAATCTGCCCTACATCAAAATGCGCATTCAGCTTGCCGAAAGAAGCTATGACCCGGACGTAGACAGGGCTTTTTTAAAACACCAGCTCAAGAAGCTCTTTGACTATCCCCTAGAAAGCATTCCTCCGCGTTTAAAAATCTTATTTCTCAGAAATCATCCGAAGCCGTTGATAGCTTTGTTGACAACCTGTATGAAAAGACTACGGTAGCCGATGTTCAAAAGAGGCTGGAATACCTCCAAAAAACGCCCGAGGAGCTGCCGAATCTGGGCGATCCCATGCTGGATCTGGCGGCTGAATTAGAAAAAGAGCAAAAAGATATGAGGGACACAAACCGGGCTTTGCAAATGGAGCGACAGGAACTCAAAAAACGATACCTCAAAGGCCTTCTTTTGCAGAAAGAAAACCGGATTGCTCCCGATGCCAACGGAACGATTCGATTCACTTACGGTTATATCGACGGTTATTCACCCAGGGATGCAGTTTATTATCTTCCTCAAACCTCTCTGGGCGGCGTAATCGAAAAAGAAACCGGCACCTTTCCTTTTTCGGTTCCGGAAAAATTAAAGGAGCTCCATGCGGATAAGGATTTCGGACGCTACATGGATACAGGTCTCAACGATATTCCAGCCTGCTTCTTGAATACAACCAGCGTTACCGGCGGAAACTCCGGGTCGCCGACCTTCAATGCCAAAGGCGAACAGACCGGCATTATCTTTGATATGACCTATGAAAGCGTTACCGCTGATTACCTGGAAATACCGGAGCTGCAGCGGACGATCAGTGTCGATATCCGCTACGTGCTGTTTATCACGGAAAAATTTTCAGGGGCCAAGCACATCATTCAAGAGATCGGTTTCTGATTTTTTCAGATTTTTTTCCACCCTGCGGATGCCCGCCGGGAAAAAAGGTGTAGTTTTTTAAGCTAACGGGACGTCCCTGTTTGGCCCAGGAACAACCGGTTTCCGAAGGAAGGATCCCTTTATCATAAGCCTCATAAAAAACTTCACCCAGTCCGTTAACCCAAGACCGGTCCTTTTCCATGACGACTTTGGACTTCGGGAAAACCACGATATCTTCCACGGATTCCTGGATACCGTTCACGCAGAGGGTCTGAGAACGGGCAGCTTCCGGGCCGCAGAGAATTTCCCCGGATTTTCTGACCCCTTTGACGGATGTGAAAAGCTTGAGCATGTGCGGATCGTCATCGGGGGAGTCATAAGTCTTTGTCTTTCCCGTTTGATATCGGGCCGTGATCCCCCCCTCCGACACATCAAAAAAAACGGCTGCTTTCTCGAAATCAAGCCTGAAGATGGGCCCCTTCTCCGCGGCGGAAACATGGGAAGCGAAAAAAAGCACCTCGTATCCTTCGGCGGTAATAGCCCGGCAGGCCACGGTGTCATAATTTTCGATGGAATAGGCCCGGTAAATCTCGGCCGTCATTTCAACCGGCTGAGCACTGGTTCCGGTTTCGCTTCCTAAAAGATAAAAAAGGTTGTGGAGAAAATGGGCCATAGCATTGTTGGCCGGACTGTCCAAAACCCAGTCACCGTTGTTATTCCGCTGTCTTCCCGCCCAGGCGCAGCGTTTGTAATATTCAAACCCTCTCGGCCAGAAACAAAGGGTCTTTCCCTTTACAGGTGCTCCGAAATCGCCCCGTAAAATGTCTCTCTTCAGTGATTGTATGGCTTGAGAATAAGACCACTGATATCCGATATTCACCCAGCGGCCGCATTGGTTTTTCGTCCGGATAAGACGGTCGGCATCCTGGATCAATGCCCCGATGGGCTTTTCACAAAGAACAAAACTTCCCTGCTCAAGGGCCGCACAGGCCTGGGGAACATGACAGGCAATGGGCGAGGCGATGACCACAAGGTCGATGTAAGGGATCTTCTCGTATAAGCTTCCGACGGTGGAAAAAACGGGAATGTTTTGCGGCCGCAGCCGCGAGAAAAGGCCGCAGGCTTCAGGGTAAGGATCAACCACTCCCACAAGCTCGATCTCTCCGGGGGAAAAATCTTCCAGCAGGGATTTGAGGTAATAAAATCCCATTCCGCCGATTCCGACCAGGCCGACCGAAACCGGGGATTTCGCCGTCACGATATTCGGCCTCCTTTTTCAGGATTCTCCAAGAGGTCCACCCGTCTGATGCGGCGGGATTTGATATCGACGGACAGGGTCACAATCTCGTGTGCTTTTAATCTCACCTCGTGCTTGAGTTTAAGGAAAGGAAAGTTTATCCGGATTTTCCGTGCTTTCCCCGCCGGCTCGAACAACCTGATGATGAGCCGGTCATCCTTTTCAGCCATTTTGACGGCGGCCGGACGGACAGTTTCATCTTCCAGAACGATAACCGGCGGGACACCGGTCCCTTTGCCCGGGGGAAAACAGGAAAGCACAAGAGGGTGTTCGTTTTTAACCTGGGCTTCCCGGTCGACGGCGGCCATTCGCTCGGCAAGTCCGCCGGCCTTTATCCAGAACCGGAACTCCCTTTCACCTTGATCGATCCGGGGCTCGAACCGGTCCTGGGGAACAAGAGGGAAATCTCCCACGGGATGGGCGGCGTAGGCAGCAGACCTCAGAAGGGACAGACGCAGTTCTTTTTTTGTGAAATCGAATCCGTAGACTCCGTCGTTGATGACGGACAAAGCCTGATCCTCTTTCTCTGATACGGCCACCAACCATTTTTGTGCGACCAGTTCCCGCGCTTTTTGGGTGTATTTTTCCATGCCATAGGCAACCTGACTCCGGCATTCTTCAGCCGGGAAAGCAAGCGGCAAAGACAGCTTGAGCATCTTGTCCTTTTCATTCCAAAAAAAACGAAGGCTTACCCCCAGCTCGCAACCCTCCCTGGGAATAAAATAGCGCAAACAAAGGGCGGAACAGCCGTAGGCATAAAGGGCTTCGATGACGGTTCGTACCGGGCCGTCCTCTATCACACGCACCGGTTTGAGCTCCGGAAAACCGATCCCGGCAAAACGGGCCGCCTGCTCCATGTTCATCGGCAAAAATTCTCCCTCAATCCTGCGGAAGGCCGAGGGCCTCATTCCCCAAGGATCGGCATCGTCAGCCATGACAAAAACCCGGAAGGCCTTCTTCGCCAAATATTCCCTGCCTCCGACATTGTATTGTTCCAGCCGGCCCGTTTTGGGATCAGCGGCAATCCGGCAGGTTTGGTTTTTAAAAGAAAAAACCTGTTTGGGACGGCATTCCCACTTGGTGACCGTTTCCACCTCTTTCAAACGGCAGGAAAAACGGTTCATGCTTCCCGGTTTGAGACCGGCTCTGAAGACCACCCTTTTTCGCCAGTCGATATCGATATTGCTGCTCTCTTTTTCGAGCTGGCAGGGGATGCTGCGGCCCTTTTTGTCGGTAAGGTCCGGCAGGCGGACGGTTTTCCGGTCTTCGATAGGCTCACCAGGCTGAAACTCACAAACGAAGGTCTCCCTGACAGGATAAGGATGGGGATTGTAGGCAAAGATGGGAATTTCTCCCTCCCTTGCTGTTGGTTGTCCGCTGAGCAAAGAAAAGAAAGTCCTAGCTCTTATCCGGTCCAGAATTTCCAGTCCATGGCTCATTTTCTGGAGGGCGTTTTTTTCCACCTCGGGAATGGAAGAACCGGGCAGGATGTCATGAAACTGGCAGAAAAGCAGGTCCTTCATCGCCTCCTGAAGCTCTTCCCGCGGATAGCCGGACAAACCGGCGAGATAAGTCTGGACGGACATTTTTTCGGTGACAAAATAGCGGTTCTCCAGGAGCCGGTAAGTGCGCTTGATGCGGGACATGGTCGTATAGCAGCCTATGGCCCAGGGATTGAGGTCACGGTCACAGCGGTTTCGAGGCGGTTTCGTATTTTTGACGGCGTTAAAATAATCTTCCGGTGTTCCGTGCCGTATGCTCCATCCCTTGACCTCCTTGGAAAACCGCCTCAGGTCTTCCAGGTCCTTCCGGGAAGGTCCCCCGCCGTGGTTGCCGATGCCCCAGAGAATGAGCCCTGTGCTTTCGGCGGACCGTTCCTCAATCCATTTTTTAACCTTATCGACGGCCTTTCCAGCCGCCGAGTTATAGTGGTGCGGAGCCCGGTGGGCCAAAATTTCCGATCCGTCATATCCGACCCATATAAAATCATCCGCGGGAAGCTTCAAAGCGCCGGGGTCCGGCCTGCAGAAAAGATAGGACGTATAGCCGGATTTTTTTAAGATCTGCACCAATCCCCGGCTGTGTCCGAAGGGATCAAAATTGATGGCCGTTGAAGGGAAAACGCCGAATTTATCCTTGAAATATGATCTTCCGGCAAGGATGTTCCGGACAAGAGACTCGCCTGCCGGTAAGTTGCAGTCCGGCTGGAGAAACCAGCCGCCCATAATGTGCCATTTTTTTTGCTTGACCAACTCTATGATTTCGGCAAAAAGCTCCGGCTCATACTCTTCGATCCATTGATAGAGCAGGGCTTCGTTGTGGTTGAAAACAAATTCCTCGAAATCCCGGCATAAGGCAGCCGCGGTTCTGTAGGTGGACAGGGCTTCGCCGGCGCCTTCCATCCACTCCCATAACCAGACGGGATCGAGATGCGCGTTGCAGACCAAAACCAGCGTTTTATCAGACATCCACACCTCCTCTGTAAAGAACAAACCGGCTGTCATTTCAGCGCCGCAGACGCCCACATTCTATAAAAAAACGCCTAAAAAGAGAATCACGACGAATGCTTACCATTCTGTTTTGAACATTGCAAGAAACAAATGTTTATGAAAAAATAGATAAAAAGGAAGGTGGATTTTTGTCTCTTATCCAAACAATTTTTGTTTTGATTATTGCTCTTCTTTTCATTCCCATCGGGATTATTTCCTGTCTTTCATCGGTTTCAGGAATTTTCCAGGGAATTCAAAGTTTGTTTTGGCCCAGAATTCAGGGCACTATAAAAAAGGCCGTCATCGAACAAAACAAAGACAAGAGCCCTAGTCAATACATGGCAAAAGTTTTCTACGAATACGAGGTTAGGGGGGCCTTGTACCATTCCCATAGAATATCCTTTAAAGATTCTTTCTCCTCCAAGGTAGAAGCCCAAAAAATAGCCAACCGCTATCCTCTTGGTTCCAAGGTTAAGGTTCATTATCATCCCAGAAAACCTCAATTTTCAGTTCTGCATGCCGGGATCTCAATTGAGGACATAGGAATGTTTGTTGTTGGAGGAGGATTGCTCTATTTCGGTATCGAAAGCTTAAAAGCTTTTATTGCATCTTTTTAACCTGAACTGCACATAAATTCAACCGGTTTTTCTTGAAAATAATTAGGGTATATGTTTTAATTTTTTGAACCATCAGACGATTCCACCTGTCATATTCATCGTGAAAGGAGTATATGCTTATGAAGCCAACGGATAAAAAAAGCTATTTTTTTGTATTGATTTGTGTCTTCTTGTTGTCGCTGACAGGGCCGGCTTTATCCCAGCAATCCGCTCCGGTTCAACATGAAGAAAAAAGCCGGGTTCAGAAGTGGCAGGAAGACATCGATGAAATGGCTTCAGAGCTTCCCAAAAGGCATAAAAATCTCTTTTTTCAACTTACCAAATCAACATTCAAACAAGAAATCCAAAACCTTAAAAAGGATTTGCCGGATTTGAGTGACGAAGAAATCATCTGGCGGCTTTCTTGCATCGTCGCTTCAGCCGGAGATTCACATACCTCCTTACGTTATCAAACAAAAATCGCTTTCCCCTTCACCCTTTACTGGTTTCAAAAAGGGATTTATGCCATCAATACGGTTCCGGAATACAAACACATCCTGAACCGCCGGTTGGTTAAGATCAACAACAAGCCCATCGAGAAGGTAGTGGAAACCTTAAAAAAGGGCATCTCCCATGAAAATGAGGCCCAAATAAAAAGCTCAGCCCCTTACTTTATTGCTATGGCCGAATATCTTTATGGGGCTCATGTGATTGAAGAAAAGGACAAGGCAAACTTTACCTTCGAAATGGAGAAGGGTAAGCCGTTTGATGTGCACATGGAGGCCATAAGCTTGAAGACCAAACCGGAGTGGATCGTCTCCAACGAAAACGAAGAAAATCTCCCTCTGTACAGGCAAAACAGGGATAAGCCTTACAGCTTCACCTACCTCAAAAACGAAAAAACCATTTATGTGCTTTATAATTCCTGCCGGATGATGAAGGGAAAACTCTTTAAGGATTTTGTCATGGAGGTTTTTGAACAGGTGGACAACAATCCCGTTGAACAGTTTGTGGTGGACCTGAGAAATAACGGCGGCGGCAATTCGATGATTTTTTATCCGATGCTAAAAGAGCTGAAGGAACGGGAAAAATTGAATCAAAAAGATAATTTGTTTGTTATCGTGGGCAGACGCACATTTTCCTCAGCCATTCTCAACGCCCTGCAAATGAAAAACCAGACCAACGCAACTCTCATAGGAGAACCCACCGGAGGAAAGCCCAACCACTTCGGCGAAATCAAATATTTCCAGCTTTCAAACAGCCGTCTGCATATATCCTATTCCACCAAATATTTCAGTTTTTCTCAGCAAGATACCGATTCCATCTATCCCGACATTACAGTCGAAATCTCCATTGAGGACTATCTCAGCAAAAAGGACCCGGTACTGGAAAAAATTCTGAAAAGATGATTTGAATTCTTCATGCATCGCGTGATGAGACCGGAGCATTTGCCGCGTCTACAATGTGCCGGCATAAGCAACGGAATATTTTTCAAGCCAACGGAATGAGTGCGGTTATCCCAATGATTGTCGCCATTAAGGAACGACTCCCTCAAGGGAATAAATTTCATTCTCTTTTCTCACTTCCAACCTTACCCCCTGTTCATCCATGGTTATTACTCGGCCACCGGTTTTGAAGGAAGCCGACTTTATGCCGGGTTCCCTCTTGATATCCAGGCGGATTTTCCCCTGTCGAAAAGGGATCTCCGCTTCAAGCCGGCTCATTCCGGGCAGAAGACGCGGCCGGATTTGCAGGCAGTCCGGTTCAGGGCGAATACCCATCACGTGGCGGATAAAAAGAAGCAGCAATTCAGCCCAGGTCCAAGGAACGATTCCCACTTGCGGGAAGGGCGGCGATTTGCGCTCACCGTAAAATTCGAAAAACGCTCCCGACCCGAAACTGTCCAGGGAATCCAGCCAATTGAGAATCCTCCAGACAGTGCCGAACCTCTCCGTTTCTATGGCGGCCCGGGCGATAAAAAGCGAAGCGAAAGGCCAGGGGCCGGGTGAATCCGGTTCGGAGGAAACATGGTAGCGGCCGTATCCCCCTCCTTTCCAGGCCTGGTTCCAGAGCCCTTCGACCTGGGCCAGTGTAAAGGCAGCCGCCAGAGAGTCCGCCGGCACAAAATTCCAGGCTATGGGCAGCACGGAAGAAGCATCGGGATTAAGAAAATGTTTTCCTTTACCAGCCAGCGGTACACCCTCGGGAAGCCCGGCATCCGTTTGCGGTTGAATATATTCCTGGACCGTTCCGTCGATGTTTTTCCTCTTGATAAAACCTCGAGCATCCATCAGGGCAAAACGTGGATGTTCGAGCATGTTTTTTTTAAGACGTACCGCTTCCCGTTCCCAGTGTAACGCTTCTTCTTTCCGATTGACAAGACGGGCCATTTCTCCGGCCGCCGCCAATCCCAAAGAAACAAAAAGCTGACAAACCATCTCCATTCCTTCCTCTATGCCGTGAATGCGGTGCCTTTCCCAGTATTCCCTCCGGTTGGCCAAGAGCCCCGAAGCTTTATGGCGAAAAACCGGCTGCAACGGAAACTCAGCCGCAGCTTTGATCTTTTCCCAGTGGCGTTCGAGAAGGGTTCGGTCACCGCTCCAGAGGATGTATTCCCGAAGAGCTATAAGAAGCTCGCCGTTTTGGTCCAGCTCGACTTCATCCCGGTCACGCAAACATCCGGAATCAACGGTGTCTCCCTTTTCTGTTACGAAGTCCCCCAGCAGCCGGTCGAGCATGATCCGGGCTTTCTTCTGGTACCCGGTACCAACCAAACCGATCACCATCATGGCTTGATCACGAACCCATTCCCTATTGTACTGCCAGATGGAGCCGTCGACCTTTCCGCTCCGGGAGATGACCGCGGGCAGTTGAAAACGGGCGGCATCGAACATCCTGTCGAGAATAGGAATGCTGAAAGAAGCCGCAATCGCCGGATATTCAATGGCACCGGTCCTTGTTTTTTCCTTAGCGGAAGGGAAAAAATCAACATCAACACTTCGGCCGTTTTCCTTTAAACCATAACGGATTAAAAGAGATACCGTTTCCTCCGGTTTTACGGTCAATTCCCGTTCGAGGAAAAAATTTCGGATTCCTGTTTTAACCGAGAACCGGGCTGTTTTTTCGAATGTATTTTTCAGGTGAACTTCCCGAAATAGCAGCGGTTCTGATTTATCGGGACAAAAGAAACGCTCCGTTTTCTCAAGACCCTCCCAGCTCCAGATCATCTTTACCGCCGGATTCCCGTTTCGTTCCTCCCAGAGTGTTTCAAGGGATCGGAAGTTATAACCGTCATAAAAAGTTCCGTTCCCGAAAATATGTATCTGTGTCGACTCCAACCCGGTCACGGGATCAAAGGTGAGAGCCTCCCGTTTTTTTCCCAGACGTTCGGGATTCATGACCAAGAGCCCCAGAGGCGTCCCCTCCCCGGAAAGAGAGACCTGGACGGCGGCCATGATGGTGCCGTTTCCCAGGAAAAAGTAAGCGGCATCCTTCAAGCGCGTCCGGACATCCGGATGCCCATTGGCGGGATCGTCATCATAATAGTGTTCTTCGGCCTCAATCATCGATCCTCCTCGAATGTTATAAACACCCCGGGCTTTCCTCACGTTCCTCAAGGGGATATTTCTCCCTCCAGGCCCTAACCAGAACAAGAAGACGGTTATAGCTTAAAACGCCTTCTCTTACGCCCTGAGATTTCAGGTAGCGGTCATTGATCTCCCTGCCGACCTGGGACAAGCGCCCGCGGTATTTTTGCCGGCTTTTGGATATGGCAACAAGGTCGGAACGTATGCCCGGTGGAATCACGGCCGCAAGTTCGGCATACTCCTTGGGAACCGCCCGCCTGCATTCCCGAGCCGCATACATCCAGTACTCCAGAGCCCCGGAGTATCGTATGAGGGGATCATCCGACCTGGAACAGGCTAGATATGCTAAAAAATTGGCCGTCCCTTCTTCCGTAAAGCCGTACCCGTGAACCATTTCATGGGCCATCCCAAAAGGCCTCTCAAAGGGCAAAAGCACCCGGGACACATACCCCTCTCCTAAAAAGGGAACGTACATTCCCGCTACGGAAAAACGCATCATCCATCCGCCGGGACGGAATATTCTGGCCCGGACCCGGCCCGGCGCCGGATATTCCATTTCCCTCAAGACGTCTACGAGGCGGCGGCGAAGGTTTTGTTCAAGGTCCGGTTTAAGCACGGTTCCTTCCAAAGACTCCTCTCCGGCCCTGGGAACAGAGGCCCTGGTTTCAGCAGCCGAATGAACGGCCTCTAAATAGATATCCTTAAGCTCGGACACGGATAAGGGACGCGGGTTGAGATCGAGCTTTTTCTCCAGAGGAATCCTGGCGTAGTTGAATCCCCACAAAAAATAAAAGAAAAAAGTCAGGGCTCCTGCGGCGGCGCCAATAAAGGACAGAAAATAAAGGATTTTCTTCCACCAAGGCCGTTGAAGGGAACGGTTTTTACGGCGTCTTCTGATTAGTGCGATCACCATCCAAACAATCAAACCTGCTGCGCAGATATAAACCAGGGGAATAGGTGAAAACCCCAGGGAATAATCCCAGACCCAGCGAATCCCGGCATACAAGCCCCGGGAATAAACCGACTCCACAAAAGAGGGAAACCGGCCCAAAAGATAAAACAGCCCTACGGACACTCCGCCCAGCATCATCCATAAAACTCTTCTTTTAATTGATGACACAATACATATTTACCGCATTTTTTTATTCTTGACTACCCCCCTTTGACGAGCAGAGTCTCACAGCTCAATAATCGTTCATAATTTTATTTGGACCTGGCGACCCGGAATCCGATGTTGTTGCAGCGGTTGTATGATTCCCAGCCGAAACGGGCGGAGACACGGAGTTCATTGGCATCACCTGCCCAGCGTCCTCCGCGGGCCACCCGCCTTTTTACGCCATGGAAAGCTCCTATTATATAAGGATCAACCTGATGTTCATTTTTGTACATTGTCACACAATCACTGCACCACTCCCATACATTTCCACTCATATCATATAATCCCAGCTTGTTGGGAGCAAAGGAACCTACGGGAACAAGCCGCCCTCTAAATTCTCCTTTTTTCGCATAAGGATATTTTGCTTCACTGGCATCAAAATTGATATCTTCAGATCTGGCCATGTTTTTTCCATTCCCGAATCTTACCTTATTCCCGCCCTCCCGGGCTGCGTATTCCCATTCCGCTTCAGTCGGCAATCTGTAGCCCTTAACTTTTGTGACATCAGATGTAACACGGCCGTACTCATCCAAAAGATCTCCGGTTTCCTCATCATACGCCACCGGCAGTCCTTCTTTTCGGCTCAACCAGTTGCAGTAATGGACGGCATCGTTCCAGGATATGCAGGTCACGGGATTCATTTCTGTTTGAGCATAAATAGGATTCCGCCAGTTCATATCAGCTTCAAATGTCCAGGAATTGCCGGAATTCCTAATACAATAGGAACCGCTGTAGGAAAGCGCTTTTTTCATGGTATGATTGAAGTCGGCCATATTTTTTTCCGCACTTTTCATAAGTTCAGCCAGATTATCAAAAATCTTTTTTTGGGCCTCTTCATCATGTTCACCCTCTGCCGACGTTTTATAACCGGTTTCATTCACAAATGTCCGGAAATTTTTTACCGTTACTTCATATTCCGCCAGATAAAAGTCACCTAGTTGGACCTGGTGGACGGGTTTCTCCAAAGCATTCCCTTCATCAAATAGATCCCCCATTTGGAAAGTCCCCCCTTTAACCAGAACAAAACCTTCAATCTGCTCTTCATTTCCATACAGGAGAAAAAAAATGATCAAACAAACAAAACAAACGAAAAATATTTTTAAAAGTGATTTGTTCATGAGTCCTCCTCTTAAATATAAGCAGTTCATGTCTTTAGATTCCTGCATAAAACTGCATGATAAACTTTAAGCCTTTAGGCAGCATTTGATAATGAGAAATATGGTCTATTTTTGAAAATAGACGGTTTTTCTTATGAGAGGAAAAAGATAAAAATAAAACAAAGAGATGAGCGAAACATTTCAGAAGAATTTCATGTCATGATCGTGAGTTATCGAGGTAGTTTCTTAAAAGATCGATGGCCTGAAGCCGGTTTTTGACATTAAGTTTTTGGAAAATATTATGGGTATGATTTTTTGCTGTGTGGTACGAGATAAAAAGCTCCTTTTCGATATCCTTTGTTCTTTTTCCCTTGAGAATCAGCAAAAAAACCTCTCCCTCTCTTTGGGTCATATGGTATTCTCGGAAAAAAGAATCCAAATTCTCTGCTTCGATTCTAGGAACAGAGACCTCAGGGTGGTTCTTTTTTAGGTATATCCCCAAGAAAATAAGAGGCGGAATATTAAAACCAAAATGAAGGAAAAGAAAAAAATAAAGGGTTAAATGAATAACACGGAGAAAAGAGACCGCATAAAAAACAAAAATTGACAAATATATTAATCCAATGGTTAACATTGCCTTACGACGACTCTTGAGCATGATCGTTCGAGCTTTCATAAGAAAAAAGAATGTTGCCGCCAAAAGAATCATTCCTTCGAGAACATATGTCCCTGCCCGTATTTCCTTTAAAAGGCTGTCATCTCTGGTTACAAAAAATCTAACGGCAACGAACATATAAACAAAGACGACAATTCCCCAAAAACCAAAAAAAAATCTTCGTACATATTTAGGGAGCTTCTTATGAAGAAGGTCGGTTAAAAAATTCATATACATAAACAGCATGATAGGGATAAAAGGAAATATCAGAAATCCTAATATTTCGGTAACGAGATTTTTTGATTCATAGGAAAACAAAAGCAGCTGATGATTAAGGAAAGCTCCAAATAAATAAAAAAAACCTAATATATAATGAGCAATGATATAGCAAAGATAGAAATAGAGAAATTTTTGTCTGTATTTTTCATAGAGCTTAAAAGAGACATAAACAGTGATCAGACAGAGAGTGAAAATAAAAATATAACTTACAATCAAGGCCATATTCATTATCTATCGACGTCTCCCTTCAGAATACCAGAACACATTTCAGAACTAAGCTTGGCTTAGTTTGTGCCGCTGATGAATCAAGAGATGTTGAAATCTCTTTCCTGAAATCATCTTCTCAGATAGAATTTATTAGCCCAAAAATTCAATTTTAATCTTCCTTTTCCATCATTATACAGATTGTAACAAAAACGGGAAAGGAGAAAGCGTATACTCTAATCCTTAAAAAAAGTTTGTTTGTTTAAAGGTTTATGTCCTTGTTATCTCCTACGTTTTGATTGTTATAACATCCTTGACATCACCTTTTTTCATATGATATTTTCATGCCAGGATGTCAGTGGGTTGAAACTGACAAAAATTTCAAGAAAATTATTACAAACACAAAACTTTAATTCTTGTATTCCGATTAGAGCACCATCCTGTCCAGTCTTGTATCGTTTTTCAATACGTTTCTCTGCCGATCTTTTCTCAGATTGCAGTAAAAACGATATATCATGATTTTTATTATAAAGGAGACGGCACATGAAAAATCAATTTGTGGACCTTTTTAAATCTAAGGAATTCGGATTCAACTTCTTTCCTGCCCTGGGTTTGGTATTCAGTTCGACTATAGGGATGATTATCTTCACTATCAGATGGTCTTTTTTAAAACATTTCAGTGAAGCTCTCAGCAATAGCCTCCCCTATTACATTCTCTTTGCTTTATTTTTTTTGCTCGCTCTTTTCGTATCAAAAAAAGATTGGCATTTTTTGGTTTCACTGCCGATATTCTTAATCGTTACTGGAATCATCACGTGGGGAGTCCGCTTTCTGGCCTTTCCAAGGTTTAGAGTCATGTTAAGACAACGAAGTATCTTAAGTGTTATGTTTGATCCACACTCTCTATTAGATGATTTTATATATGGATTAATATTAGCCCTTGCGCTTGTTCTCCTTTATAAATGGTTGAAAAGCCTTTTTCTTTCTCTTGTCCTCGCTTTTGTCTCAGCCAAAATCCTCACACATTTTTTATCCTTCATTAAAGACCTGTTATTTAAAGAAGAAGGGTTACTGAGCGGATTTCTGAATCTTAATATTCTAGTGTTATTTATAATTTCTGTAATTGAAGGTTTATGTTTCTATTATGCTTATATTCTTTACATGGAAAGAAAGGGCTTTAAAGTTAAAGGAAAAGAAGTTATTTCCAGCGGAAAAGAATCGTTCCCAAAAACCAAAATACTCTCGAAAAAAATTTATTTCGGCCTGATGCTGGCTGTATCATTTGTTGCATCTCTTTATTATGTCGTGAGCATGGGCGAAATTGAACAGCGCCCTACTTCAGGTGAGCTCATTTTTCTTATCATAGTTATTCCTTTTGTCATTGCGGGAATAATTGTAGGCCTGAGCCTGTACTATAAAATGTGGAAGTCCTTACAGGATGGTCATACCAGAATAACTCCCGGGAAGGCACTCGGATTCATTTTTATACCCGTCTTCAATATTTATTGGATATTTCGAATAATCTGGGGATTTGCTAGAGAGTATAATGCCTTCCTCGATCGACACAGTCTCAGTGTTCCTAAGCTGCCGACCGGATTTTTCCTGATATACACCATTCTCATCGTAGTATCATTCATCCCTTATGTTGTTCCCTTTTTAGCTTTTCCCTTGGCATGTTTAGCTCTGGCGGTAATCTACTTAATATGTGATGCCGTAAACGCTATCCCCCCCGAGTTATATGCTTGATTTAGCCACCAGCTAAAGATTTAACCATCGAATCCGTAATATTGATCTACGAGAATGCCTCTCATAAATGATTTTCAAGACAAATAATATTTTAGAAGGCAGTTTTTATTTCAATATATTTAGTGTTATTTTACTGTCAATCCAGGTGCCGTCTATATATTCCTGAAGCTTGATGGAAAATCTTTTGGCACATTTGTACCCTTCCTCGGTGGCAACAGCATAAGCTTTACCATTCTCAAAAAAAAGGCCTTCGACTGGAATGGAAGTTTGAAATTGAGCGATATATCTTCCCTCTTCATCAAAAAGGTCAAAAACCGTATATTCATCTTTGCGATAATCTGCGATGACAGCCAGCCACCCGTTTTTCAAAAGGGTGAAACTTTGATTCATTCCGCTCTCTATTAAGGAAAAGCTTTGATAAGCAGGTTTGTATTTGGGGAATTTTATGAGGTCGACAAGTTTTTCCCTCATCTCCTCCGGGGCATTTTGGAACATCTCATGATGGCTCATTTCCTCTTTGAAATTTTCTATATCCTTTTTTCCAACCCGTACCGGTTTATAATCCCGGGTGATTATTTTGGATAATTTTCCTTGAGGAGAATATATCTTAATTTCATATTTATCCGGGTGCCCTACATAAATAAGATCATCCCACCCTAAGGTTAAAAAATCAGAGGGTTTAAAAACCATAAGATTAATCATGTTGGCATATATTTGTATCCTGGCGTTGACATCCCTCCCCGGCAGTTTTATTATTCTTTCGATTTTTTGGAGTTCAGCCATTATGCCGAATTCCTGATCCAATAAACCTTGAACACTGATAATGGTCATCGCTTTAGCCTGTAGTTTTTGCTCATGTTTGGTGGCAATAAAAAATCCTTTTGAATTGATATATATATTCTCAATGGCTACTGGGAGAGCAGTCTGGCGCAGATATTTTCCCTCACTTTCAAAAAACAAAATTTTTCGTGCCGTAACGTCTCCCACAAATATATGATGGTCCTTATCAAATCGCACAGCGGTAACACTCTGAAACTCCCCCGGTCCCTGGCCTTTCCTGCCGATGGTAAAAAGGTATTTTCCATTCGGATCGTATTTTCGTATTTCAAGGTCATTATGATCGCTGATATAGATATACCCCTTATCATCCGTATTGAGGCTGATGAAGCCGCTGAATATCGTGTTTTTTTCGCCTTTAGCCGATCCGATGGTGAGATCTTCCTCGAACACAATCCTCTTTTTAAATCCATTCTTGGGAATGGGATGATCAGGATTCGTGACAATATCTACTCCATCCTTTTTTTCTATGGAAAACTTTTCCTGTGGAGTACAATTCAAAAAAAATATTAAGAAGGAAAAACAAAAGACAATAGAAAAGATCCATTTAACAATTTTTTCAAACATGAATCCCTCTACTGGGTTCAAATCTTTGCTTGAAGCATTTCCACCCTTTAGCAATGATATCATATCATGCAAACGATATTGATTTGAATTGTAAATATAACAGATGCTTATTTGATAAATTTCGGAAACGAAGTGTGATCACCCTTTACTTTGATTATTTTCCCTACAATAAGGTGCCTTGTTCATCACTCAAGAACCATATCTACATCTACATAAAATAACTAACCTGCATTATTCATGCACATGCACACCCGCGAACGATGAAAATGATTGCCTGTAATCCTGGATCACCCGGATGAACCGGGTGATGACTGGTATTATTTTCTAGGTAATAATACAGGCTAAATGCGTCAAGCAAAGACTCACCCCCTTTAAATCAGCCAAGCCGGCTTTATTTTATTTTGGTTTTGAGTTATTTCCTTTCGATAACGTCAAATACCGTCATGTCGGGGGCGAAGATCTTCACTTTGAGCGGCATGTTCCCGGGTAAAGAATGAGTTGCACAGGCGAAGCACGGGTCATAAGCCCTGAATGCCATCTCAACCATGTTCAGCAATCCGTCATCCACCTTAAAATTTTTGATAACGCCCTTGGCGGCTTTTTCCACGCTCATGGTGATGGCTGCGGCATTGTTGACCGTGGCCACGATCAGATTGGCTTTTTTGATAACTCCGATTTCATCAGTAACATAATTGTGAATCAGTGTTCCGCGCGGGGCTTCAACAACACCCGTTCCTTCCGTCGGCGTTTTATCCGGGATATTCCGGATATCGGTATTGGTGATGTCGGGATCATTAACAAGCTCTTTCAACCGTTCTGCCGCATACAGCAGCTCGATTACCCTCGCCCAGTGGAAGGCCAGCGTGTGATGAACCGGCTTGCCGCCCAAGGTTTCGTACATAAAGTCATATTCCTTCTGGGCCAAGGGCGTGGCCAGGCCGTCTGAAGCATTCAATCTGGCCAGTGGAGCCACCCTGTAAACACCGCTGTTTTTCCCATCAATAAATCCTTTCCAACCCACTTTTTTCAGGAACGGGAACTTGATATAACTCCATTTTTCCACATGCTCACTGATGTGGTCCTTGAACTCACGGACATCAAACTTCAAAAATTCTTTTCCTTCGGGGTCGACAACACGGATTTTGCCGTCATAAAAATTAACCCGGTTATCCTCATCAACCAGACCCATATAGTAGGTTTTGTGAGTGTAAGGATCGGATGTGATGATCTTCACATAATCCTCGTTCTTGAGGACGATATCCTTAAAGGCCTGGATGGTGAACTGTCCGAATTCGATGACTTCATCGGCATACTGCTTGAATTTTTCCTGGTCTTCCTTACTCAGAGCTTTGGAAACCCCTCCGGGAAGTCCGCTGACCGGATGAATAACCCGGCCGCCCAACGTGGTGATGATCTCGCGGCATTGTTTTCTGTTCTTGATGACGTTTTTTCCGATATCCAGACCCACCTTATCGATCACACCCAGGATATTGCGGGAACCCTTGGGAGCATCGGGACCAACGATAAAATCGGGGCCGCCCAGGAAATAAAAATGCAGGGCATGGTCTTCAATCATAAACGCCGAATACATCAGCTCACGAACTTTTTTTGCGGTCGATGGCGGTTCGGTTTTGAACAGGTCATCGAGAGCTTTCTGGGAAGCCATATGATGGGCCGTGGGGCAAACACCGCAAATTTTAGGGGTGATCCGCGGCATTTCTTCGGCCGGACGGCCCTCGGAGAATTTTTCGAATCCGCGAAGCTCCGGAACCTGAAGAAAAGCGTGTTCGACGTTGCCTTCATCATTAAGAAAAATCTCTATATTTCCGTGTCCTTCCAGCCTGGTTACAGGACTGATGGATATATGTTTTTCAGCCATTTTGTTCCTCCGTATTTTGGTTTTTTTTCATCGCCTTTAAAATCCTATTTGTTCATCTTTCTGCGGAACAGGATGGAACGGGGCAATCCGTACATGTAAAAGGGAACGATCCGGTCGGGAAGGGTTTCCAGGACTTTCTGGATATCTTCTTCTTCATCCGGTTGGATGATGGAAGCCAGGGCGCTCATCATGCGGACACCCTGGTCTTTGACATCGTCCGGCGGACCGTAGCAGCCGCGGCAGGGCATATTGGCATTGATACACCTTTCGCCGCATCCGCTGCGCGTGGCGGGTCCCATACAGATGATTCCCGCTTCGAGAAAGCAGCGGCCGTCATCCAGCTTGTCGTAAAGGTGCGGCCGGCGAAAAACATCAATGGTCAATTTATCGGGCTTGGTATCCTTTCTGGGACAGGTGTCGCATAAGGATTTATTCGGGGCCAGAACGCTGCCTTTTTCGGGAAGTTTCCCCTCCAGAATGGCCGTAAAGGCATCCAGAATCGTCTGGGGCTGGGGAGCGCAGCCGGGAATGGTGTAGTCAACGTCGATGATCTTGTCGAGGGGGTAAACCGAGTTGTAAAACTCCGGAAGTTCGGCTTTGTACTTGCCGTTGACCAGACTTTCCGTCTCAGGGACAATGCCCTCCGGATTGTCGTTGGATTCCATCTCCCTGTAAACACGGTTAAAAACGGTTTCGCGGTCATTCATATTGGCCAGGCCCGGGATGCCTCCCATGTGGGCGCAGCTGCCGAAAGCGAATATCAACTGGGATTTCCGCCTCAAAAGTTTGACGATATCTTCCTGTTCGCTCAGACGAACCCCGCCGTTTATAAAAGAGGCGAGCATTTCTCCGTCCTTCATCTTCCGGACATCGTCATACTTGAAATCCATGGCTACCGGCCAGAAGACGATATCCACGGCCGCGACCACATCCAGAATGGCTTCATTCAGGTCGACGAGAGCCTCTTCACAACCGCCGCAGCTCGAACACCAATATATACCGATCTTTGGTTTTTCACTCATTGTTTTTCCTCCCGCATATTATCTTTCACTGGATACCTTGTCCCAATTCAGGGGGCCCAGTTGAGTTATTCTTTCGTTCATGGCCTGTACAACGCGCGCGAATTTTTCTCCCTCCGATGCGGACACCCAATCGAGAACGACCCTGTTTTCTTCGATGTTAAACTGTTTCAGGAGGGGTTTGAGCATGTTGTATCTTTTCAGAGTCCGGTAATTTCCTTCGATATAATGACAGTCTCCGGGGTGGCAGCCGAGTATCATAACGCCGTCGGCACCATCCCTCAGGGCCTCCAAGACGAACTCGGGATCCACTCGGCCGGAGCACATAACACGGACCAGGGTAACGTTGGGGCTGTAGTTCATCCGCTGGTTTCCGGCGATATCGGCCCCGCCATAAGAACACCAGTTGCAGACAAAGGCTACGATTTTGGGTTCAAAACCATTTTCGCTCATAACAATCCTCCTAATTCCGCCAATATGGTGTTGTTTTCAAAATGACGCGGTGTGATGGCGCTTGACGGGCAGGCCACCGCACAGGTCCCGCATCCCCTGCACAGAACATCATTGATGGCGGAGACGCCTTTCTCCTTATCGAATCCGATCGCCTTATAGGGACAGATCACAATGCAGGTTTTGCATCCGGAACATTTGTCTTCATCAATGGTGGAGATGAGTGTTTCGACTTCCAATTTTTCTCCGGGAACCAGTTGGGACATGATCTTTCCGGCCGCCCCTGAACCGTCAATGACGGCGTTTGTGATGTCTTTGGGGTAATTGGCGCTGCCGATCACAAAAATTCCCTCTACCGGAGTGGACACGGGATCCGTCTTTTTGTGGGTGGACATGAAAAATCCGTCTTCATCGGCGCTGAGCATGAGCATATCGATGAATTTTTGTGCGCTTTTGTTGGGCACCATGGCCGGGGCCAATACAACCATATCGGCTTCTACGGAGCCGTTCCCGTTCAGACACACTTCCAGGCCTTTCCCTGATTTATTTATGGAGATGTCATTGGGATTGGGAACTTGAACAAATGTGACACCTTCTTTCACCAGTTTGTTGTACATCCCTTCCATGCCCGTGGAACCGAGGGTGAGGTCCCTGTAAACATGAGTGATTTTGATGCCTTCGGCCATATTCTCTTCAAGAATCTGGGTGCTCATCTTGATCAAAGCCGAACAACAGACATTGGAGCAATAGTTGTTGTATCTTTTATCCCGGCTTCCGATACAGTGGACCATCACCAGAGATTTGGGGGCCGTTCCGTCCTTCATAGCCAGCTTGCCGCCGGTGGGGCCTGTATTCGAAAGAAGGCGTTCAAACTGAAGCGAGGTATAGATGTTGTTATCCGGCGAATAATTCAACGCCGGAATCTGCTTGGGATCAAAAAGCTCGAAACCCGTGGCGAGGACGATGGCTCCCGCATCAAGAACGACCTTCTCATCTTTGTCCTCATAGTCTATGGCATCGAACATACAGGCTTCCTTGCACTTCGTGCATTCCTGACCGTTGAATCTCAGGCAGTTCGCGTTGTCGAGGACAGGGATGAAAGGAGTCGCGCCCGTCACCTGGAAGTGTATGGCTTTCCGTGTCCCGAGGTACTCGTCATATTCATTGGGAACGTCCACCGGGCAGACCTCAACACAGGCATTGCAGCCGATGCACTTGTCCGGAATCACGTATTTGGCTTTTTTATTCACGGTAACCTGAAAATTCCCAAAAAATCCTACGGCCTCTTCCACATCGCTGTAGTTCAGAAACTCGATGTTCGGATTGTCCATAATCTCCTGAAGCTTGGGCACAATCATACAGGAACAGCACTCCAGCGCCGGAAAGGAGCTTTCATATTTGGTGGCTTGTCCCCCAAGACTGGGATTTTTGTCCACAAGATAGACTTTTCTGTGCTTGGAGGCAAGATTCAGCGCAGCCTCGCATCCGGCGAGTCCGGCCCCGATAACAACAACATCTGCGTTTGCATCGATTTCCTTTTTGGTGAACGCCTGATGGTAATGCACACGTTCATAAGCGGCTTTCAGAAGGGCTGAAGCCTTGGCCGTCGCTCGGACATCATCATCCGTCACCCAGGCCACGTGTTCGCGAATATTAACCATCTGCATCAGGTACGGATTCAGGCCCGCTTCTTCCAAAACATTCATGAAGGTTTTTTCATGCTGTTTGACGGAGCAGGCGCCGATGATGACTTTGGTCAATCTGCGGTTTTTGATGATTCCAGCCATTTCTTTCTTGCCGTCCGGAGAACACCATAGGTTGGTGATATTGATCGTTTCAACATCAGGAAGCGACAAAAATTTTTCTTTAATCTGCTCAACATTGATTCGGCCGGAGATGTTTTTGGAACATTCGCATAAAAAAATCCCGATCCGTTCCTTTTCACTCATAAGATTCCTCCCTCATTTTTGCGTTACGACCTTTGAATCAGCGAAATTTTTCATATGTATTTCAAGGTTTCGGGCAATTTCATCGATTTTTCCCTGAATTTTTTCTGAAAAATCCTCTGAAAGGGTCAAGTTGTCCGAAACATTAATACCAAAAACAACAGTTTTTTCAGGAAGCGGGCTGCCTATTTTTTTCCCCATCTCAAAAATAATGGGGATAGTGACGCCGTGGGAATAGGTTGGATTGTCTCGGGATTCCAGATCACTCAGTTGGAATTGTTTGATTTCACCCACGGGATAATCCGGCCGATGGAAAGAATCAATGATGATGACGGTATCTTTGTTTTCCACATAATCCAACAGGTCCAGAGAAATATGAGGCAAAATGCAGAAGGATACGTTCAGTTTTTTGCCGAGCCGCCGGGCTAAATACGGACCGATACGGTCATCGGAAAGGACATCATTTCCGATCCCGACCAAGACAGTCCCCTGGTCTTTCATATTCTTCCTGCATGCAATAAGAACTTGCTTATATAATTAAATAAGCAAATATTATTGATTCTAAAAGATTTAACGGTGATAATCGTAACTCACAACGGAGTCCTTGTCAAGCATAATGACAAATGCCGCTCCGCTTTTTTTGGAGGAAAAAAAATTCACAAAATTTTAAGCCAATCGTGAAGCGGGGCCAGGTTTTTGAAATGTTTGATGCAGAAACCGATGAATTTTTCTGAAGTAAATTCATCCGGAACAGGGCCTTCCCAGCTTGCGTATAGGCCGTTGTGAAGAAGCCAGCGGGCATTGGAGTGTTCGGGATCGAATCCTGAAGGCACCCGCTTGTAATATTGCCCGCCTATAGATACACCCTTCATTTTTTCTATACGGGCCAAAACAGCAGCCAGGTCTGCTCCCCGCTCGGGATCGACGACATGGTTCCTGTACCGTTCGAGAAGGGGACGTGAAATTTTATATAAACCCGCGGCCAGCATAATATTCGGGGTTTCAAGATGAAAATAATACCCGGAACTTTCCATTTTCTGCCTTAATCCTTCCCAGAATAAAATTCCCATGTAAGTTTTATAAGGACTCTTATCAGCACTAAAACGGGTATCACGGTTGATTCGGAACAAGGATCCATTAACCTTGGGAACGGCGATAATCTTAGGAGCGAATTCCCGCAATTTTTCTCCCACGGCTTCAACAAAAGATTTCGAAGGCCGCAGCACGAATTTTTCATAAACATCCCTGTTTTTTTCAAACCAGGCTTTGTTGTTGTTCGTCTTTAATTTTTCAAAAAACCTTATTGTTTCCGGAGAAAATCCCTTAAAGGGAGTTGTTTTCGGCATAAAAACTCCTTTTATTTCAGTTTTTTTGTTTAGGCTTCTTCCAAAAGAACCAGCGGCGTTTCATAAGCCCCAGGGACTTGCAAAAGGAATTAAAGGAAGGTATTTCAGCATGGGGATGACGCAGAGCCTTGGCCGCCGCGGAAAAAGTCCCGGCGGGAAATTGCTTCTTAAGAAGCTGATAATTTTTGTCCAGGTCATTCTGAGGAAGCGCCCGCCGTGCCAGCCAGCCGAAGGCTTTGATGATCTCGTCCAATCCCTTTCCATCGGACATGGAAACAACGGGTATGGGATAATCACTGCCGTAGAGAAATTTTTCCGGATGGGCTTTGGCCAAAGGCAAAATCGTCTTGATGTATTTATAACGTCCGGGAATACAGAAGGCTGACAAGTCCCCAAAGAGACGCTTGTACTTTGGTGAAGCCAGATATCTTTCCCGAAGGATCTTGAACACCCCCTCCCAGGTATCGTTGTCCTTATCGAACATTTTGCCTAAAGGAATCCCGCAGTGAGCGACAATAACCGCGGCCCCTTCGCCCAGAGCAAGCAGCAGGGAGTCACCGGGCTGTTCGGCATAATCACCCGCCGCGGAATTAAAGAGGGCCGCCTTATCTTCATTAAGATCGGTCGGAATGGTAACTTCAGGACCGACATGCATCAAAAGTGGAAGCTTCAGTAAGGCTAAAGCGCGGTAAAATTTCACAGACAAGGGATGGGTTGGATCGATCCCCTGGGATGAAGGCAGCCACTTGCAGAGAACGGCTCCCCGCTTTGCGCATTTCCAGAGCCGCTCCAGGGCATCCGGAGAATACGGATGGACGGAGCAGCCGAACAAAAATTCGTCATCGATCTGGGAAAGGGTGGCCAGGTAGTCATTGGCCACAAAAAGATGGGTAGCGCTTTCGTTTTCCTTACCGTCTTCCGTATAAAAGCGGTCCAGGGCCAGAAGCACCGCTTTGTCGACATATTTCGATGCCTTCAACTGGTCAAAAACCACACTGATGTAACGGTAGGCGGTGATATTGGAAGCTTGAAGTTTGGTCACCAATTTGATGCCTTCAAAGGATATGGATTTTTTAAACTTGTTTGACCAGAAGTACATCGATTCATTCTCGTTCGGCGGTCCGCCGACATGGACGTGAACGTCGATGATATCGGTTTCCTTAATAGTCGACCGAACAGGATTTAACATTTTTTCCCCTTTCTATCGCTGTACCCGGCCCCCTGTTTTCCCTTGAGCAATCCGCTCGACTTCCTCGACGGAAGCCTGGACAAAGTCACCAAACACGGAATGTTTGAGACATGCCGCCGCAATGCCGAAGGAAAGAGCCTCCGGGTCTTTTTTCCCCGTCAGAAAACCGTAAATCAATCCCGCAGCAAAAGCATCTCCGGAACCGACCCGGTCAACAATCAAGATATGGTATCGGGGACCTTCGAAAAATTTTTCCCCATCGTAGAGGCATGCCGACCAGGCATTTTCCGAGGCGGAGATGCTCTCCCTCAATGAAATGGCCACTTTTTTGAAGCCGAACATTTTCACGAGTTCGGCGGCCAGTTTTTGATAGCCTTCCCGGTTCAGGCGTCCCTTCTCGACATCCGTTCCCTCCGGTTTGATGCCGAAAACTTGAATGGGATCCTCCTCATTTCCGAAAAGCACATCTACGTAAGGCATAAGCTCGGATAAAACCGACCGGGCCTTATCCTCAGTCCACAGCTTTTTCCGGTAGTTGAGATCAGCGCTGACCGTCACCCCTTTTTCCTTGGCTAAAATCAGGCCTTCCTTGAGACAAGAGGCAGCGTTATCTCCCAGGGCCGGCGTGATCCCTGTCCAATGGAACCAATCAGCACCGTCCAGCACCTGCTCCCAATCCACATCTCCGGGCTCTATTTGGGAAAAAGCCGAATGGGCTCTGTCATAGACGACGCCCGAAGGACGGAGACCCGCTCCGTGTTCGAGGTAATAGATCCCCATACGGCCATCCTTTCTCAGAATGAATTGTGTGTCGACCCCTGCCGCCTTTAAAACCCCCAGTGCGTTTTCAGCGATGGGATTTTCTGGAAAAACGGTCACAAAACGGGTATCCATACCGAATCCTGCCAGAGCGGAGGCCACATTCGCCTCGGCACCTCCAAAAAAGGCTTGAAACGCCGTCGTATGCTTGAGTCGGATTCCTTTTTCCGGCGAAAGACGAAGCATCATTTCCCCGAACGTCACCACCCTCTTCGGGGCAGAGCCTGCATCTCTTGAAACACGGACCCGCGAAATCCCCGGTTTTCCCCGGACGATATGAATCCATTTTTCAGCATCTCCCCTGGTCCGTCCGGGATTATGAATATTCCGGGTCAGGGCCGATCCGCAAAAAATCCCTTCGGGGTCGGTCTTGACCGCTTCATTCAAATTGGCTGCCGTAATACCGCCGGTATAGACGACGGTCAGGCCTCTGAAGGGTCCCTTCCAGGCTTTAGCATACTCCATCATAGACCGGCTGCCCATAAAAGCGGGAAAAAGCTTGTATATCCACTGGTAGGGATAGCGGGTTCGCAGCTCTTCCAGGGAACAACCCATTTCCTCGGCTTTGCGGACAAGCTGCTTTCCGGCATCGGTCAAACCGCCGGGAACACACATCACTTCGTTTTCGATGCAGATATCGACGACTTCGGGAATATAATCCGCGGAAACGATTCCGGCCGCACCGGCGTTTATGGCGGATTTAGCCTGTTGGGGTGTCAAAACCGTGCCCGCAAGGACAAGGGCTCCGTCATACCGGTCGCATATGGCCGCGATTCCCTTTTCGGCATATTCCGTTCGAAAAGCGACTTCCAATGTGATTCCCAATGAAGAAAAAAGCTCGTAGCTTGTAAGACATTCTTCTACGTTATTCGGAGAAAAAAGCGCAATCAGACGGTTCTTTTTCAAATCGTTGAAACATTTTTCTGAAATATTCATAGAGCTCACTTTCCTTAATGTGCCGTCTTTAAAACGGCCTTTCCCGCCATTTCCTCAATCGAAAAAACGAATCCGCCTTGACTCAGAGACGCGGGATATTCATGCCGCCGCTGACTTCGATAACGGCGCCGGTGGAGTAGGAAAAATATCCCTTGGCTAGGGCGGCAACAGCCTTTCCCACATCTTCGGGAAGGCCCCATCTTTTTTGGGGAACCAGGCCTTCCCCGATGAGCCTATTGTATTTATCTGCAACACCGGCCGTCATCGGGGTTTTGATGATTCCGGGACGGACCTCGTAAACATTGATTCCCTCTGCGGCCAACCGGTCGGCAAAAATCCTCGCTGCTTGGCTGAGGGCCGCCTTGGAAATACAGTATTCCGCTCTGTTTTTCGAAGAAACATAAGCTGAGATGGATGAGATAAAAATGATACAGCGGCGCCGTTTCGGGTCTTTTCTGACATTTTCGATCATCATTTGAGCCGCTTTTTGAGTGAGAAAAAAGGGACCGCGGACATTGACCTCTTGCAGCCCGTCATAACTTTCGGGCGTTGTTTGAAGAATATCCTGGCGCTCCACGGGAGCGACGCCGGCATTGTTGACCAGAATATCAATCCCGCCTAAACGCCGGGCTTCGTCAAGGAGGCGGTCATGGCCGGAGATATCGGAAATATCCGTTTGAAACGGTACAAATCGGCCTCCTTCCTTTTCCACGCTTTTTTTAACCTCAAACAGACCCTCTTTGTAATTCTTAGGTTCCCAGACGATATCGGCACCTAAAATATCATAGCCGTTCCGGGCCAACTCCAAGGATATACCGCGCCCGATACCACGCCCGGCCCCGGTGACAAGGGCGAGAGAACGGTTCTTTTTCATGTTTTTTTCTGACTCCAAAGATCAGCTGAAAGGCCTTTGCCGGCCCCTCTGCTTGTACAAAATTTTATCATAAACAAGAAGACATAGGTAGTTGTAAAGATTTATGGTAGAAGCGGAGGTCGGAAAACATCACCTCTTGAAAATTGTTTTATCCCTGAAGTCCTTCCAAATATTCTCAAACCAGGCGGATTCTTCGGGAATGGGTCTGACATCAACCCATTTTTTATGAATGTGCCCTTTATCATCAAGCCCTATCTCGAGAATTTTTCGGCTGACAAAATGGTCTTCATCTCCCAGGGAAAACCGCCAGGTTTTTTCCAGGCCGGGGTTCGGGCTTTCTCCTTCAGGGTCCAAAACAAGAAAAGATCCCCGGCTTTTCCCCCCTTTTTTTAGGTATTCCAGGATAGCTTCCAGGTACAAAACATGGCTCAGCCCGGTATCGAGAACCCTGAAAGCAAAGGGAAGGTCTTTGGAAGATTTCACGCCCGTTCCTTCACTCATCTCCTTATAAAGCCGGTGAGCGTCTGCACAAGCGTTTTTGACTTCGGGAAGGGACCGGACATGAGCGGCAACGGACGACATACGCTTTTGAATCACGGTAAGCGCCGCAGAAAATTTTTCCTTGGCCGTTGTTTTTTCGATCATGGCCTGCGCCTTACAAAACAATTCTTCCACCTGCCGCCCGGATTTTTTCTGAAATAGGTTTTCATTCATGGGCTCCCGGCCGTAGTTTTCCACGATAAACAGGGCCGCCCTCAAACTTCCCACCTGACCCGCATTCAAGGCCGAACCTCCCGGCCGGTAGACACCGTGGGTTCCGCAGATCTCCCCCACCGGAAAGAGATGCCTGATGTTGGATTCCCACCAAAGGTTCCCCTTGAGTCCGCCGTTGTTGTGCTGGGCGCAGACGTCTATCTCCAGGTATTCATTCTCCAGGTCTATGCCGTGGTCACAGAACAATTCGACGGCCGGCCGGTTCATCCTGTTCAAACGTTTGATGGGTGTCGGCAAAAGCGCCTTCGAGTTTTCCAGATAAGAGCGGGCTTCCTCGCTGAGAATATCAAAGGAAAATGTTTCATCACTCCCCCGCCCTGGATTTTTTGTATAATCCAGAAAAACCCGGCGCTTTTTCAGATTTCTCTCACGGTAGACAAGAAGGTCGATGAGTGACGAACCGTAATTTCGAACTTTCCTCGGGTCAAAAGGCCATTGGTAGCCTTTCAAAAAAACGGCAGAAGCCAGGCTGCCGAGGTCCGGAAAAAAATCTCGCAGGAATTCCCGCTCATCTTTCCCGGCATCATCGGTGGACACGTATCGGGGTATGACCTGCTGGTATGTTCCCGACAAGTTCCACCGGAATTTCACCGAGGCCAGGCCAAACTGGGATTCCGTCAGGTTGTGCCCTATAGCCCCGGCTCCAAAGGCCATTCCCGCAGCCCCCCACTGGCTTTCCGGGTAAACGGAGGCCTCATACATGGCGGCCGGTCCCCCCGTTCCCAAAATAATATTTTCGGCGTTAAAGACAACAAATCCGTACACTTCTTTTTCAAGATCGTTGAGGTCGAGGGCGACGGCTCCGATGACACGTTTTTCGCCCTTTTCCTGATCTGTAAGCAGGGAGATAACCTGGTGACGGTCAAAAAGAGCCAAACCTTTACGCCGGATTTCCCCGGCCATGGTTTCGAACATAAGGTGTGAGGTCAGCGGACCGGCCGACGTCCCTCTACCGCGTAGATCATGATCAGTCTTGTAGCCGATAAAAGCCCCATACCGGTCATGGGGAAAGGGAACCCCCAGCCTTACCAAATTGAAAAATGCCTGGGCGGAATGCTGGGCTTCACAAAGAGCGATATCCCCGTGCACGCAGCCGCCGGCAAAAAGGTCTTCAGCCATCATTCGGGCTGAATCCGGGATTTTTCCGGCCAGGGACAGCTTGTAATAGGTTTGCTTGTCCGACCCGGCATTGTTCGAGGTCCCACCGCCCCAACAATCCGTAACGATAGCGATATTCCGTTGCCCATGCTCGTGCAGGCAGAGCGCCGCATTCAAAGAAGCCGCACCACTGCCGATGATGAGGGTATTGACTGAAAAAAAGGGAAAGTTCATTCCTTGAAGCGACAGTATATTTTTTCTCATCCTAATTCCTCGTTTATTTTCCTACATTCCGTTTCAGCCATGTTTTCTCGAAACTCCAAAGGGCCTGCGTTAATACCCCGTATCAGGCACATTACACCGGGATGGCCTGGTTCATTTATTCCATCCCCCGATTTTTTTGTATTCTTTGGCGTAAATGGATCCGTCCCGAATAACACATCCGGTCACCCGTCCGGATCTCATCAGCTCCGTACAGCGTGAGCAGCAGATGCAGACCTTCTCGGGATTCAGCTTTTTGTTCTGCTGCAGTTCGCGGGGGGCGTCGGGATAAGCGAAGGAGCTTCTGCCCAAGCCGATGAAGGATGTTTTTCCCCGGGCCAGGACACCGGCGGCGATGTAAGGAAAAAAATGGCGAAGCCATGAGTATCCCGTACCGACAAAGGGGACATAAGGAAATTCCTTCTGCAGCTCACCGCAGAGAGTGATCAGGCGGTAGACTCCAACCAGGGGATGCTCATCGGGCAGGGGTGTGTTGTTCGCCGGCCGGTCAAAGGGCCGCCCGATATGGGGATTGAAAGCGGGATTCCCGGCCGTCACGTTAAACAGAATGCATCCGGCATCGATGAGATTGTGTACCAGCCGTTTCGGCTCCAAAATATTGGGATCCAGCGAGCCGTCCTTGGCAACGCCAAAACCATAAGGATAAGGAATACCGTCATAGGCGCTCAGTCTGACGGCTGCAGCCAAACCGGGAACCACGTCATGTAATCTTTGCAGGAGCTCCACCAGGAACCGGGACCTGTTTTCGAAAGTGGCTCCGAAACGGCCCTTTTTTCGGGCGAAAGCGCCGAGCATTTCATTGACTAGGTATCCGTGGCAGGCTTTGATATCCACAGCATCAAAACCCGCCTTTTCCGCCAGGCGGGCGGCTTCTATATAATCCTCCATCAGCCGTTCCAAATCATCATCGTTCAGGATTTGGACGGAGTCATCCGGTCCTTCGAGAAAAGGGTTGGAAATCACGCCCACAGGTCGGAGTCTTCCATCAGGCCGGCTGTAACGGCCGGAATGGGTCAACTGAAGAACACAGAAAAGCTCCTGCCCGTCTCCGTACGTCCGGTAGGCTGCCTTTCGAGTCTCCATGACAAGCTTTTCAAAAGAATCAAGGTTCCTGGCCCCAAGAAAAAGCTGATAGGGATTGGAGCGTCCCTCGGGAACGACACCGGCCGCCTCGAACCAGATCAGGCCGTATCCCCCCTCGGCATAGCGGGTGTACCGCCGGAACGTCAGGGATGAAGGGGCCCCGTCCGGGTCGGCATCGAAACCCTCCATGGGCTGGACACAGAACCGGTTTGGGACATTCCGCAGACCGACGGTCATCTTTTCAAAAAGCTCGTTCGTTGTTTCCTTGTAGGGAAGGGAAACCCGAAGCTCCTCGGCCTTGTCCAGAAGTTCATCAACCGACGAAAAAAAGAAGGGTTCGTGCTTGGACATGTGAGGTAATTCTAGCATAAAAAAAGATTACCTGCATTCGTGAATAAAGCAGGCTAGTTTACAGCTTCGGTTGGGATGATATTTCCCGCTTTCAGCTTGAGAAAAAGATAAACATTGGCCAGGAACCGTCCCGTTATGAGGGCGGCGGCCGCAGCGACCGCACCCGGCACATGAATGAGATGAATATTGAGAACCAGAAAAAGGATGATGGATGCCACCTCTACGGCCGTAGCAATGGTGATGGGTTTGGTTTTGCGGGCATGGACGAAAATGGCACGCTGAAAGGAGAGCAAAACCATCAAACCGGGAATAAGGGCCAAAATCTGCGTCGGAAGAACGGAAAACCGGGCCAGATCCAAGGTTAATCCGGATACTTTGTGGAACCATATTCCGGACAAGGGCGTGAAGGCAACCAGGATAAGTCCCCCGGCCGTGCACATCCCCAGGACCAGAGTGAACCTTCTAAGCGGCTTGAAGCCTTCCCACTTCCTACCGAGAAGCGCGATGCCTACCTCCTGGAAGGACAACCCCAGGCTTCGAAAAATAAAAACAAGAGAATTGATAACCGGCAAGGCGGCCAGCGAAATGAGGGCCATGGGACTTTTCCCAAGAAAAAATGTGACCATGGGTTGGATGCCCAATCCCAGCATCGACATCAGCGCCAAAGGGTAATAAAAGGAATAAATCCTTCTGTTATCCAGCTTTTCATCCCCGCTGTCGTGCTCTGAACGCTCCAAAAGGGCGGATACGGCCCGATGGGCCATAATACGGCTGGCCACCGCTTCAGCAGTCACGCCGAGGGTGAGAGCCGTCGCGCCCACCAGAACACCATCCAAACGTCCGAACTTATATAAAAGGATGGCTGTTAAGGCCATAACCGACAACCGGACCGCCGTACCGTAGGCCACCCTTCGGGTCAGGTTGCTCCGAATGAGAATTCCCTGATAAAAACGACGGTATCCGATGGCCGCCGGCCAGGCCAGAAGTAAAAGGCAGGCCTTATGGGTCAAACGGGCCACCTCACCGGGAAGCCCGATGACATTGATGGTCACAGGATAAAAGACGGCGGGAAAAAGAAAGAGAGCCATAATCAGGGTGACGGCAAAGTTAAGCCGGTAGGCGAAATTCCGCAGCTTGAAATAGTTGAAACGGTCATGGACAAGGGCGGTCGAGGCGCTCATAAGCATGATGATCGGCGCCTCCATAAAAACGGCGATAGCATAGGCCACACCATAGGCAGCCAGGTTGTATTTGGGCGCGGCCAGCCGGGCGATAACGGCCGCCAACAGGGGCCCCTCGACGGCCATCATCAGCCAGGTTACGGCCAGGGGCATCCAGAAGACAAAGATTTTTTTGGAGTTCAGGTTTTCCATGAGTTCAGCGTTTCAGTTTATCCGCTGGCGCGAAACATAGCAAGCCTATAAAAAGACACTTTTTTTAAAAAAATGTAAAAAAAAACTTGACAAAGGAAAAATTTTTGCTATATTGTCGTATATTAAATGACCAATAGTCATTTTATAATTAATATTCATTAAAAAAATTCTAGTCAGGAGAAAAAAATGGGTATCACCGAAAGAAAAGAGCGTGAAAAAGAACAAAGAAAAAACGCCATCATCGACGCTGCTGAAAAGGTTTTTTTCTCCAAAGGACTGGACGCCGCCACCATGGACGAAGTGGCTGAAGCCGCGGAACTTAGCAAAGGGACCCTCTATCTCTATTTTCAGAACAAGTACGACCTTTACCTGGCCATCAACAGCCGGGGGCTGGATATCATGAACGCCATGTTTGAAAAAGCCTTTCAAAGCGAAGAAAAGGGGCTGGACAAGATTACCGCCATCGGCCGCGCTTATTACGAATATTACAAGCAATATCCCGATTATTTTAATTCCATGATCCACTGGGACGCCCATTCCATCGACATGACCCTGGAGACGGAAAACGCCCGGGAGTGCGGCCAAAAAGGCAATAAGGCTCTGGAGATTGTCGCCCGGGCCGTTCAGGCCGGTGTTGATGACCGTACCATCCGCTCGGATATCGATCCCCTCAAAACGGCTCCCGTACTCTGGGGCCTGGCGACGGGAATCCTTCATATGCTGGCCACCAAAGCCGACCATCTGATCGAGGAACACAGTGATATTGTGGGATTCAAAAACCAAGATGAAATGGTCGAGTACGCCTACAGGTTAATACGCTTCTCGCTGACGAACCATATCACTTGACGGGTTGAACAAGGAGGAACATCATGATGACATTTTTGCTGACCTTTTTCCTGCTCTTACAGCCCATGCCGTCCCAAACGGCTTCCACTCCCCTTCAGGAATATATCGACCGGGGACTTAAAAGCAACCTGGCGCTCAAACAGCAGGA
This sequence comes from Candidatus Aminicenantota bacterium, assembly GCA_016927475.1. Lineage (GTDB taxonomy): Bacteria > Acidobacteriota > Aminicenantia > Aminicenantales > Aminicenantaceae > JAFGMO01. Next base: position 6,601 of record JAFGMO010000067.1, on the reverse strand, counting down.
ATTCTCCCTTGAGAACAGCCTTGAAAATCTCAGGGAAGCCAAGGGGCTTTTTTCCCCCACCATATCGGTCCAGGCTCGCTACAGCCGGGCAGGAGGCGGACGGATCATCGACTTTCCCGTCGGCGACCTGACCAATCCCATCTACCGCTCCCTCAACGAACTCTACCGCTTCCACGGCATCAGCGCCTCTTTCCCAACCGATATCCCCAACGAGCGGATCCCTTTTCTGCGCCCCGAAGAACAGGAAACAAAACTGAGGCTCATCCAGCCCCTCTTCCAGCCGGTTATCCTCTATAATGTCAAGATCAAATCCAGCATTTCCAAAGCCCAAGAAGCCCAGGTGGCTGCCTTCAAAAGACAGCTTACGGCCGATATTAAGTCGGCTTACTATACCTACCTTAAAACGGTCCGTATCGTCGAACTTCTGGAAAAAACACGACTGCTCCTTGAAGAAAATCTTCGCGTCAGCCGGAAACTTTACGAAAACGGAAAGGCGACCGAAGACGTCGTTTTCCGGGCGGAAGCCGAATTGGCCGGACTGGATCAAAAAAGAACCGAAGCGGAAAAAAACCGCACTCAGGCCGCTTCGTATTTTAATTTTCTCCTCAACCGGGAACTCGACGCTCACATAAAGGCGGCCAAAGTCCGACATCCGACTACCACAAACCACATGGACCTTGAAACAGCCTTCGAGAGGGCCCTTCAAAACCGGGAAGAATTCCTGCAGATGAAGCACGCCGTACGTGCCGCCGCCGGGCAGGTCAGCCTGGCTCAAAGCCGCTTCCTGCCCTCGGTCTCGGCCGTATTCGACTACGGCATTCAAGGAGAAAAATACAGCTTCAAAAAAGACGACGACTACTGGATGGCCTCCCTGATTTTTGAATGGACCCTGTTCAACGGAAACCGGAATAAGGCCCAAAAGGCCCAGGCCATTCTGGCCCAAAAAAAGATGGAAGCCCAGCGCACAGAGCTCCAAAAGCAGATCAAACTCCAGGTCCAGGAAGGATATTTTGCCTTAAAGGCGGCCGTCAAAGCCCTGTCGGCCGCGGCTGAACGGGAAAAAAGCGCTAAAAGGTCGTTCGATATCGTGGCCAAAAAATACGAATACGGAACGGTCCCCCAGATCGCCTATCTTGATGCCCGGACGACGCTGACGGATGCCTCCATCAACCACATCATCATTCTTTACGATTACTGCATACAGGAAGCCGCCTTTGAAAGGGTTACAGCGGCGGTGGAATTGCAAGACGAAAAAACGAGGAGATAATGTTATGAAAACGCAACACCATGTTTCAGCTCTTATAGGAATTCTATTGACGGCCGCCGCTTTTTCCTGCCGCCAAGCGGAACCTACCGGTTCGTCCCCCGATCCCAAAGTTCCTGTTGTTCTTTCCCACGTCTCGGTCGAGGAGCTTTCCCGGCCCATCCACACCTACGGACGTCTAGCGGCCAAGGAAGAAGTCAGGCTGTCCTTCAAGATCCCGGGAATCATCGACAAAATATCGGCTGAGGAAGGCCGGTCCGTTCAAAAAGGACAGGTCCTGGCCCGGCTCAACCTTTCGGAAATTGAGTCGCAAGTCAGCCAGGCACGAAGCGGCATGGAAAAAGCAAAGCGGGATCTGGAACGCGTGCGCAATCTTTACCGGGAAAAAGCAGCCACTCTGGAACAGCTCCAAAACGTGGAAACGGCTTACGAGGTGGCCAAATCCCGCCTGGAAGCTGCGGAATTCAACCTGCGGTACGCCGTCATCCGGACCCCGGCCAACGGAAAAATCCTCAAACGTCTCGCTGAAGAAAACGAGCTTGTCGGGGTCGGCACTCCCATCTTTTTCCTAGCCCTGACGGACGGGGATTGGATCGTTCGGGCCGGTATCAGCGACAGGGACCTCGTCCGGGTGCGCAAGGGTGACCCGGCTTCGGTCACCTTCGACGCTTATCCTGAAGAACCCTTTGAAGCCCGCTTGGAGGAGATCGTCGAATCGGCCGACCCGATGACCGGAACATACGAAGTGGAACTTAGAATCCTCCCGCAAAAAAAACGCCTCGTCTCCGGATTCACGGCTGAAGTAGACATATTTCCTTCCGAAAAAAAGACATACTCGGTCGTCCCCATCGACAGCCTGGTCGAAGCCGAAGGGCAAAGGGCTTTTGTGTTTACGGTCAACAAAGACAACACCTCCGTCACCAAACATCCCGTCCGCATCGGATTTCTCTTTAAGGACAAGGCGGCCGTTTTGTCCGGACTGGAAGGCATCGAAAAGGTCGTAACGGAGGGAGCGCCTTATCTTGCCGAAAAATCAAAAGTGGAAATCGTCGCTTCTTCCGGTCTTCAGAAGGAAAAGGACTGAAGGTACCGGCAGCCGAACCGCGCAGCCAAAGGGAGAAAACAAAAATGAAGCTATCACGCCTGGCCATCACCAACTATCAATTTACCATCATCCTCATCTTGCTCCTGACGATTATGGGAGTGGTCTCTTTCCTGACCATGCCCCGGTCCGAAGATCCCCAGGTCTCCCCGCCGGGAACGTCGGTTATCGTCATCTATCCGGGAACCAACCCGGCCGATATGGAGCAGCTCGTCGCCGACCCCATCGAAGAAAAGCTCAATGAACTGGATGACATCAAAAGAATAAACGCCGTCTGCCGGGACGGCATCGCCGCTATCGGCGTCGAATTCCACGCCGGAACCGACATGGACGAGACCTATTCCCAAATCGTCCAAAAGGTCAATAGCATCCGCCAGAAGCTCCCTGAAGACATCATGGAGCTGGACATCACCCGCTGGATTCTTTCGGACCATGTCATCGTTTTTCAACTGGCCCTCACCTCCGAAACGGCTCCCTTCAGCGATTTGGAAGATGAGGCGGAACGTCTTAAGAAAAGGCTGGAAAAGATCTTCGGCGTTAAAAAGGTCCGCATATGGGCCGTTCCCGAGCAGGAGGTCCGCATTGCTCTCGATCTTGAAAAAATGTCCCGGAATAATATCGCCCTCAGCCGGGTTATGGCCGCCATCGAAAGCAGCAACATGAACATTCCGGGGGGAAGTATCGACCTCGGAGGGAAACGGTTCAACCTTAAGACAAGCGGTTCTTTCGAATCGCTGGAAGACATCCGCGATCTCGTCATTCACGCCGCCGGTGCCAAGGTTGTTTTTCTCAAGGACATCGCCGATGTCCGCTTTGACTACGAGGACAACCTTTATTTAGCCCGGGCAAACGGTAAACGGTCCGTTTTTGTGACCATCAACCAGAAGGAAAAGACCAACATTTTCAGCGTCATGGAGGGAGTCCAAAAGGAAGTGGCCGCATTCCAGGAAAATCTTCCCTCTTCCATTTATCTGCAAACGGTTTTCGACCAGTCGGAAAGTGTGGCCGGCCGTCTGAACGGATTTTTCAGCAATCTGCTTCAGGGACTGCTTCTGGTGGGATTTGTTGTTTTGCTGGCGGTCGGGCTGCGGGCCTCGGCCATCGTCATCCTGGCTATTCCCATCTCCACATTTATCAGCCTGGGATTCGTCGACCTGAGCGGATTCGGGCTTCAGCAGATGACAATCGCCGGCCTGGTCATCGCCCTGGGATTGTTGGTGGACAACGCCATCGTCGTCACGGAGAATATATCCCGCTTTCTGAAAAAGGGATACGCTCCGGTGGAAGCGGCCGTCCAGGGAACAAACCAGATCGGTACGGCCATCATCAGCTCCACACTGACCACCGTCCTGGCCTTTTTCCCCATCGCCATGATGGGCTACACAACAGGCGATTATATCCGCAGCATGCCCATCACCGTCATCTTCACCCTGACTGCATCTTTGCTCATCGCCCTGACCCTGACACCTTACCTTTCCAGCCTGCTTCTTCGGGTCAAAGAAAAGGCCGGTTTTTTCAGGCGTTTACTGGACCGTCTCATCGCCAAACACTACCGTCCCACGCTGAATTTCGCGCTGCGTCGTCCCGCTATGGTTTTAGCGGCCGCATTCGCCGTTCTCATCGCCAGCCTTTTCCTTTTCCGTTTCGTCGGGGTAAGCTTTTTCCCCAAGGCCGAAAAACCCCATATCATCATCAACATCAATACTCCCGAAGGCTCCAACCTTGAAACTACAGACCGGGCCGCCCGCTTTGTCGAATCCATTCTGGAAAAAAAGGAAGAGGTTAAAACCTACGCCGCCAACGTCGGCCGGGGCAATCCGACTATTCATTACAACATCGAATCGAGCGAAGGCGATATTTGCCACGCTCAGCTATTTGTCGAGCTCAAGCAATATGATATCAACCGGACGCCCGTCCTCATCGCCAATCTCAGGGGTACTTTTGCGGCCTATCCCGGCGCCCGGATAGAGGTCAAGGAGCTGGAACAGGGTCCCCCCGTAGAAGCCCCCATCGCCATCAAGATCATGGGCGACAATATGGACACCCTAAGGAGACTCGCCGCCGATACGGAAAACATCTTCCTCAACACGCCGGGGACGGTCAATGTTTTTAATCCCCAAAAAACCTCACAGACGGACCTCCAGGTTAAGATCAACCGGGCAAAGGCCGGCATGCTCGGCGTCCCCCTGGCCGTGATCGACCGGACCATCCGGATCGCTGTTGCCGGAAGCCCCGTCTCACGTTATAGGAATGCGGAGGGTAAAGAATACAACATCGTCGTCCGTCTGCCTTATGAGAAAAACGGTCCGTCTATCGAGGATTTCGAGAGGATCTATGTCTCATCCGTCACCGGCGCCCAAATTCCCCTTTTCCAGATAGCCGAGGTCACCTTTGTCTCCAACCCGAAGCGCATCGACCATTACAACTTCAGCCGGACGGTGACCTTGACCGCCGATGTCCTGCCCGGGTATTCAACGGATAGTGTGACTAAGGATATCATCTCCGCCATGGACGCCGCTTCCTGGCCGGCCGGCTACCGCTATTACGTAAGCGGCGAGCTTGAAAGCCGCCAGGAATCATTCGGAGGCATGGGCCGGGCCGTTATCATCGCCCTTGTCGCCATCTTCGCCGTCCTGGTCCTTCAGTTCAGGTCTTTTTTGCAGCCGCTTATTGTTTTTACGGCCATCCCCCTGGCTGTTATCGGGTCCGTGCTGGGATTGTTTTTAACCGGCAACACGTTTTCTTTTACGGCTTTTATCGGTTTCACCAGCCTCATCGGCATCGTCGTCAACAACTCCATCATCCTGGTCGATTACACCAACAAGCTTAAAGCGGCCGGAAAGAAGACGGTCGAGGCCCTCAAGGAAGCGGGTGAAACGCGGTTCGTTCCCATCATTCTGACCACGGCCACGACCATCGGCGGGCTTCTTCCATTGACCCTGCGGGGAGGCACCATGTACGCCCCCATGGGCTGGACCATCATCGGGGGATTGCTGGTGAGCACCTTCCTGACGTTAATCGTGGTGCCGGTCCTCTACCGCATCTTCACCCCGGCGAATAATAATCACGGAAAGGATTAGTATCTAACATCCACCTCAACAGAGAAAAATTCGTAGTTCGTGTAACGGACTGTTTTTTTGGACGCTATCTTTTTTCTTCTTCCGGGAATGATGTAGGCTTCTTCGATGCTGTATTTGCTGGGAAACCGCAGCCCATTTTTTTCATGCCCGTATTCGGATATCAACGTTATTCTCGGTGTTCCATGGCATTTTTGGGCGAATTTCTCAATAACATCGTAATTCCTCAAAGATTCCTGTATCCATTCAATTTTTGTTATGTGGACATCGGGCAGTTTTATCCAGACTTTTCCGTATAAATGCTCCACCTTGGCTGTATCCATGGGGACAACTTCCAAAACGAAAATTTCCCCTTCCTCCCCCTTCTCCTTTCCGATGATCTTATAATCATGAAGGCGCTGTGATGAGGAGCTTAAAAGCCCTACCGGCCCGAAAATAGCGTATCGATGTTTGAATTTCGTTTGCAACACGGCATCTTTTTTATTTCGCTCTTCTCCATTTTCATTTAATAGAATCCGTTTTTCCTGAAATTTTTTGTTTTTATATATCAACTGGTAATCATAAAGGAAGGAACTCTTTTGGAAGTTTTCCGTCTGAATTCTTGAATGACGCCTTAATGCACGCGAGATTCTCAGAACAGTGGGATTCGTTTGGGCTTTTTCTTCATCTATTTCCTCATAACAGGTAAAATCAAAAGAGGCATGGATCAGTTTTTCGCAGTAATCGGCGCATTTCTGGAGGATTGAATCCAAATCAAAATCGGTATTGTCCACCTGGCCGCTCTCTTGATAGGCAAAGGATTCAAGAGGGCCGAGCAACAATACCGCCGACAGCAAAATGATAAACAAACAGGTCGCTCCCGCCCGTTTGCGGATATTATAAAACCAGATTTTTTTGCTCTTCCAAACATCAATTATTTTCTTCATCTTTATGTAAATTGAAAAATTTTAAATGGATCCAATAATCCCGATTTCACTTTCCCACAATTGTGAACTTGACTTCGGTTTGCTGTTCGGATATCCCATCCTGATCGCGGCTTCTTATGATGAGGGAATATTCACCGGGTTTTAGGTTCTTGATATCCATTTCCGCCAAAGCTAAATATATTTTCTCTCCCTGAATTTCTTCAAGGAGGGTGTGTTGTAAAGGGATTTCCTC
>JAFGMO010000066.1 GCA_016927475.1 Candidatus Aminicenantota bacterium | reverse complement strand
GTGGTGTTTCCCCGTGTCCGGCCGAATTTCGAGCTGTTGTCTCCTCTCCAGCCGCCCAGATACCCCTTGCCGGTGGCGTCAATTTGGCTGGTTGAATCTATCTCCATACTTTCGGTTTTTATCCAAAGGAAGGAAGCGGCTGTAGTGGTGGAAACCGGGTGCGACAAGACACTTCCGTTGGATAAGGTTAAGCTTCGGGCCTGGAGGCCTTTATCGACGGTCACCCGGCTGTTGTTGATGACGACGTCCCCGGTGAAGACGGCATTCGTCGAAAAAACTTCTCCTCCATGGGTATTGCTGACGATGACCGAACCTGAATATTTGAAATCGTATTCATCGCCTGCCTGGGCCGCTAACGTCATATCTCCGTCTGCAGGGTCAATAGTGATGGCGGTCTCCGTGTTTGAAATGACGGTGAAGCCCTTTGTGCTATCTTTATGGGGGACAAGCTCCATGCCGTTCAGGCTTCCGGGAATAAAAGACGCATTTATATCCTCGAGCCTGTAAGCTTCAAGAGAGGTGATGGTTCCCGGCTGCGGCTTGTAGAATTTTGTTCCGTTGTCGGAGCTCGTGTTGTTGTTATCGATAATGATTTCTCCCTCGGTATCCGCGCTCTTTTTCAGATAAACGGTGCCGGCCGCCGCAGTTTTGTAAGCCATGCTGCTTGTTCCCCCGTAGGCGGTGATATGGGGTTTGGTGAATTGAGAGATGTCATCATAAGTGACGGCGATTCTTCCGCCGCCTCCGGCACCTCTGGCTGAGGAATCGGCACCGTTGGCCTCGATCCAGCCTGAGCCCCTGAGCGTTCCCGCGTTCATCCGGATGCTTCCCCCGCTTCCGCCGCCGTGGTTATCCGAATTGTCTCCATTGGCCAAAATTTTGCCGTCCAGAACGATCTCGTCGGCCTCGATGCGGATGACGCCCCCTCCGTTTCCTCCCAGGTCTCCAGCGCTCCATCCGCCGCCTCCGCTGCCGGGGTCAGTGGGATGGTAGAGAGAGCCGTAGATGTCATTTACCTCGTTGCCGTCTTCATATGTTGTGCTGTACAGGCCCCCGTATCCGCCGTAACTTCCCCCGCAGCTCATCTCGCTGCCGCCCGTTGTGGTGTTTCCCCGTGTCCGGCCGAATTTCGAGCTGTTGTCTCCTCTCCAGCCGCCCAGATACCCCTTGCCGGTGACATCGATTCTGCCGCCGCAGGTGACGACCAATTTTTCAATTATTGTGAGCTCCATCTTGTGGGTTTCGGTCGTTGTCGATCCGGAATGGGAAAGGATCCCGTTTCCAAGGACAAGGACATTCCGGAAGGTGTGGGCTCCGTTGATGGTGACCGTGCCCTCTTTGATGATGATATTTTGATTCTCGTAATCGGTGTTGTTTTTTTCAATCACTGTCCCGTCCGCAAGCTCAACACCGCTTAAGACGGTCACCGTGACCGTATCCTGACCCTGTTTGCCGTCAAAGTCATAAACCACGGCTTTGACGCCAATCGAATCTCCGTCAACCGAATCTACGGGAATCAAATAATCCGTCTCGTAGGGAGGATTTTCAAGGGAGGCATAGAGCTGGTCGTTGATATAAAACTCCACAGAGGCGACGGCCACATCGTCCTCTGCTTGGGCTGTGATGTGCATGTTGTACCCGGGCGGAAGAAGGGATCCGTCGGTGGGGCAGGTGATTTCGACAACGGGGGCTTCCGGATCATACAATTGTTTTATGGTGACCGTTACTTCATCGGACGAGACATTCCCGGCTCCATCTATGGCCTCGGCCTTGATCCGGATGTCTGTATCCTGCTCATAGGCAGGGGCTTGATATTGGGCTGTATAGGGAGGCGTCTTATCGGTAAAAATAAGCTCGTCATCCACGTAAAATTTGACCTCAAGGACACTGATGTCGTCGGAAGCTTCGGCTGATATGTCAATCATATCCTGAAATTCAAAGGTATCACCCTGGCTGGGGGAGGTAATGTGAATTTCTGGGGGCGAGCTGTCCTCAGGAACATGGAGGATGAGGGTTGAAGATTTCACGGAATTTCCCTTTGTATCCAGAGCTTCCGCGGAGACATTGACGGCCGTTCCCGCGGGCATATCAAAGGGAATGGAGAAATAAAAATCTGAAGAGAAATTTGGCTGGGAAGGAACCAGATTCCTGATCACCCGGTGGTCGAGATTTCCTCCCTGTGCCGTGAAGTCTATCTTGACCAGCCCGACATCATCTGAAGCCGTCACATGGCATGTCACATCCTGACGGGGATAGATATCGGTCCCGGCCGGGCCTGTCATCGTGATTTGGGGAGGCGTATCAGGCAATAGGGTAAAGGTGAGACCGGCTTCTGCGCTCTGATTCCCGGCAAAGTCAACAGCCGTAACCGCCAGCAGGAAGTTGTTCGTTCCCATCTCCTCAATATAAGGGGCATTGAAGGTATAGACATAGGGGGCGAGAGAATCGGTGAATTTTAATATGCCGTTGATGAAGAAGTGAATTTTGGAGATATCTGTTTGTTCGCCCGTATCCGCTGTGACCTCAATCCTTACTCCCTCTTTCACTTCCGTCCCCCCCGCGGGAGGAATCAAAGTGACGGCGGGAACAATGGTATCGACCGTCTTAAAAGTGCTGATAAATGGAGCCTGCTGGGTGTTTCCATGAAGGTCGGACAGATCTTTTATAAAAATGGAATATTCCAGGTTGGCTTCCAGGGCATCCGGAGTGAATAAAATTTTTGTTTGGCTGTTAACCAGGGATATTCCCCCTCCTATGGGGGCCCCTGCTTTCAAAACCTGAACATTTGTCGGATTTACCGTGTCGGGATTTACCGGCTCGGAGAGGGTGACGGCGATTACAGCGCTCAAAGCCACCTGGGTTTGGGAGCTGAAGGGGTCCGAGTTTAAAATTTGAGGAGGAATATTGTCCAGAGTAAGAAAAGAACTTGAAAAATCCGTCAGCATATGATGGCCGGACTTGTCCTCGACATTCATCATAACGACAATGGTGTAAAGGGCAAAGCTTTGAAGGGGCGTTGAGGGAACAAAGGCGGCTGTTTTTCCGTCGGCGGACAGGCTGAGGTTTCCCGGTACGGATCCTGCGCTTCCATTCAATGTGATGTTTGTTTTGTTGATCGAAGCCGGTTCCATCTCCTCTGAAAAAGTGATGACCACAGAAGTTGTGAAGGGAACATCCTTGCTTCCGTCCGGCGGGGAAACTTCAGAAACAAAGGGTCCGACATCATCGAGTACGATCGGATCATAGGTCAGAGTTTCTCCATGGGTTTGCAGGTTTCCTTTGATGCGGGCAAGGCCCGCCTCTCCCAATCCTTGAACGGTTAAAGTGAATGCCCCTAGACGGACGGAATCGAATCGAAAGTTTCCGTTGTTATCAGAGGAGGCATATAGAGTGTTTTGGCCTTTGATCTGAATGGTGGCGTTCTCAGCAGGAGTCACTCCGTCCGAATGGAACACCCGGCCTTCGATGGCGCCCGAGGGTTCAAGAATAAGATCCAGAGTTAGGACCTGCCCATCGCCTATAATTTCTCCGTTATCAGAGGCCCCAAGGCCCGAGAGAGGATCTTTGGCTTCTAAGCTGAATGTTCCCACTCGAATAGATGAAAAGCCGAACTCACCCAAGCTGTTCGTGCTTGTTGAAAATGTCTCTGTGCCGTATTCCGTCCGGCTTTTCAGCTTGACATTTATATCGGGCAAAGGATTGGAGGCGGCGTCAAGGACCTTCCCCTGAACCGTACCCAGGCCGTTCAGCATGACATCCGCAAAAACTTCTTCCTGGTTGATATTCAAAGCGGTTGAAGCTTTGCCTTTATCCCTGTTGGCCTGATCTGAGGCGATAAGATTATAGTTCCCCAGAGGCACGAAAGAAAAGGAAAATTCTCCGTTTGGATCTGCGGCTGTGCTTTTCTTTTTGTGTGAGTCTTTAAAAAGATCAACCAAAGCATGGGGAACGGGGGTCGTTCCGTCGGATTTATAGACTTTTCCCTTAATGGAGCCTGAGGGCTCTGCATAGATGTTTACGAATGCGGTCTGGCCGTCATATTCGATAACACCTGAAGCCTCACCCATGAGCCCGCTTGCGGGGTCCGTGGCTTTGAGCCGGAATTCCGCCTGGGGTATTTCCGAAAAGGTGAATTTCCCGCTTTCATCCGTATTGGTTTTGATGGAGATGGGATTGAGCCCGAGGCTTTTGAGGTCGACGGTTGCTCCCGGGACCGTGTTGGCCCTGGTGGTATCATAAAAATAACCTTCAACGGTTCCTCTTCCTTCCAGGAGGATGTCCAACCGGACTTCATGGTCCTGGTATCTGATCTCACCTTCCGCCTCACCTTTCCGCCCGGAGGCGGGGTGGATGACTTCCACGGTGAACTTGGCTTTGGGGACATGCTCGAAGAAATAGGCTCCATCCTGTCCTGTGAAATAAAATCCCAGTGAAGCGCCTCTGCATTCTAAAATGACTTGAGCGCTGGATATGGGGTCCCTTCCGTCGGGGCTCAGAACCGTTCCCCGGATTGTGCCCGACTCTTCAAGAATGATGTTGATCTCAGCTTCCGCTCCATTTCCCGTTAAGGTTCCTTTGGCCCTTCCTCCGAGAAAGGAGATGGGGTCCTTTGCCTCGAGGGTCAAATCACCTTCTGAAACGTTAAGGAACCTGAACTGTCCGTTCTCGTCCGTTTCGGTGTTCATGTTGTCGTAGGGGAATCCGACGGATTTTAAGGTGACCCGGGCGTTGGGTATGACCTCTCCCCCCTGATTCTTCACCGTTCCATAAACTTCGCCCATCCCTTTCAGGCGGACATCCAGTGTTAAGGTCCGGCCCTCGATTGACATCGAACCCCTGACCTGTCCTCTGTATCCGTTGAGCTGGTCTTCCGCGGTGATTGTGAAACTTCCCGAAGGAACCAAGTCAAAATAGAATTTTCCTTCCTCATCTGAAAACAGTTCCATCGGAGCCAGCGATCCTGTTTTCAAGAAAACTTTGGCGTTGGGCACAGGAGTAATGCCGTCAGGAGCAAACACTGTGCCTTCGATCTTTCCTGCGGGTTTCAAGACAAGATCAATGGTCACTTCAGCTCCGGGATGGGGGATGCTGCCGCTTTTGGCGGCTTTATAAGGGCTGAAAGGATTGGAAGCTTCGGCGGAAAAATTTCCCACCAGGATATCCGAAAACTCCGCGCGGCCGTCGGCATCGGTGGTGACCTGAATTTTTTCCATTCCGATTCCTACCATGTTGAACTCATCTGTTTTTATCGCACGGTGACGAAACTCCACATCCGACATCACCCCGGTCTGCCCGTCAGAGGCAAAAACATGGACGACAACTTTTCCTGTTCCCAGCATGACAACATCCTGGGTGGTAAATTGGCCCGGAAAGAGGAGACTCGTGCGCGCTGTTCCTCCGTCATTTCCTCTTTTGGCAACCAGAATGTATTCATTCGCTTCCAGATATGAAAAAGAAAAATTTCCGTTTTCGTCGGTGGTACGGCTTCCTCGTCTTTTATAATTTGCGTCATAAACCTCGATCATGGTTGAAGGGGAGAGAGTCACGCCATCGGATTTGAAGACCCTGCCGCTGATTCCTCCCGTTGTCGGATTGGGGAAGATGAGGTTGACTCTGACTTCCTGACCTTCAATGAGTATTTCACCGGAAGCGGAGACCTTCATGCCTGTGTTCTGGTCCACAGCCGTGACGGAAAAAGGGCCTACCTGGATACCGGAAAGAGTGAACTCTCCGTTTTGGTCCGTCTCATCATAAGAGGCTGTTCCCGGGACATACACGAAAACGCCTTGGATGGGAATCCCTTCAAAGCTTAGAGTTTTCCCGGAGACGGTTCCCGTTCCTCTGAGAATGATGGTGCACTCAAAAGTTTCTCCCTCTCCAACGGACCCTGAAACTTTTCCTGCAGCTTTCCATGTTAAGGGACTGATGGCTGTGAGGGTGAAGTTCCCGACAGGCACTATCTCAAACTCAAAGACTCCCGAAGAATCGGTTTGGACAAAAGAAGAAAAATCGTTGCTGCTGCTGCTGCGGAAGGTGACGACGGCATTATCCACGGGAGTGACGGCATCGTTTTCCAGAACCCTTCCTCTGACCTTTGCTGTTCTGATCACAGAAAAGAGAATGAGTTCCGTATAGGCTTCTGTATTAGGTGCGGCGAGGCCGGCCGTGCCATAGCCGAACAGGTTTCCCTTGACGGCCGTTAGACTCACACTTCCCACGGGAACCTGGGTGATCAAAAATTCTCCGTTGGAATCGGTCTTGGTGATGAATTTTTCATTTTGACCCATGGTTTGGACCTGAGCCATTACGGATGCTTCCGCCGCGGGAGTGATCCCGTCTTCTTCAAAGATTTTCCCCCGGACGCTGCCTCTTCCCCTCATGACGATGTCTATGTTCAGGCGCTGTCCGTGAACGCTGATCCGGGAACTGACCTTTTCAACTTTGCCCGTCAGCGGGTCTTTGACTTCAATGGAAAAATGGCTGGGCAGGATTCTGACATAGTCGAAGGAATAATCTCCGGATGAACCCGAAAAGCAGGAAGCCGTGACATGTTCGATGATGTTTCCTCTCAGCTTCTCTGTTTCGATGAGATGCATCTCAGCACCGGGCACGGGTTTCCCGTCAGCGGTGAGGACCTTGCCGAACACAATGCCGCCGGGAATCTTTATGGTACCCCGTACGGAAAGTTCGGAAGATGGGGGCTGCATGGGACGGCCCTCTTCATCTTTAATGTCGGAGACCTCAATGATATTCTCGATAAAAGGAGATATGGGATTATTGAAGCCGACGATGATCACCCTTTTGCTGGGCTGGAGGAATGAGCCTAGGGCGGTCTTTTTTTCCATAAAGTAATTTTCGGGGTTTTCGGATGATTCCTCATCAACGCTTTTGTTAAAGAAGAGAGCCACGGCATGGCCCGTGGGGTCGGCGGTGACATCCTGGGTCGCGCTTATGGCTTGAAGAGGGGGTTCGATGATGGCGTCCGTTTCACCGTCGGTAGTGAAATCCTCAACTCCGTCTCCATCGAGGTCGGTGGAAAGGACAAAAGATACGTCATCCGGCTTGACGGAAAGGAAAGATATCGACCCGGTTTGCGTCTCGACATTTCTGAAGACGACCTGCCTCAGGTTGCCCTCGGAATCAGGAATGATCAGGGAGAGGTCAAAGCTTCCTGTTTCAATCCCTAAAACTTCGACGTCATATCCGTTGGGGTCTGCGGAGCCTATCAGGGCAAACTCGCAGGAATTCAATCCCAGCTCTTTCAGCATGTAGATTTCACCAAAAGGAACAGCCCGGATCTTATCTTCCCCGCCCTGGAGTATGTTCTGGTAATAATCAGTGACCTTCAGGCGGCAGGATGAAGGGGAAGCTTGGGAAGTCAGGGCGGCGGAGAAAAACGGCTCTTTGTAAGAAACGTTTTCCGCGAATTGTTTTTGGAAATCCAATAGAGAGGAGTTGGCCAGTTCCTCATTGAATATGTTCTCAATCTCCTGGGAGAATTTTTCTCCTTTTGTTGTCAATCTTCTCAAACGGTCAAAGGCGAGATCAGGGGTCTGGTTTCCCAGCCAATCCAGGGCCAATACCTCAACCGAATGGATGAGGCTGTCCTGGTATTCCACTCTCTGACCGGCTTCAGCCAGTTCTACGGCACGATTTTCCACGGCATATTTGGTGACATAAGGGAGATGAGAAGGAAGGGCGCCCACAGGAGTGGTAGCGATGCTGTGCGCTTCTCCCAGAGAGAGCATGCCGGCATAAACCAGGCCTTCAGGAAGAGCGTTAATATAGGGAGGGAAAACCAGGGTGTCCGGGGAGAGGGGGATGCCTTCTTCTCCCACGCCCATGGTTAAGACAAAACTTCCTTTTACAGCGCCTTCAGCCTGAAAGTAGCCGGCGACAACCTGTCCTGTCTCAAGAGAAAGCAGATGAAACTTTGCCGTCTCGGATTCGCCCGGCTCGATCGTCTCAAACTCTATTCTATCCTCTGAGAGCAGCTTGGCGCCTATTATTCTGCTGCCGGGCATGGTGAGAGAAACCAGGTTGGCCGCGGACCTGGAGATATTGGTGATGGTGTAGTAGGAATCATATTCTTCGCCTTCTCTGACGATCGACGGGTGAGAAACGGTAATAGAGAATTGAGGATTTCTGACCAGGACGGCGCCTTTTGCGGTTCCGAGAACCGGGGTGTCTCCGCCGGGCAGGCCGGTGAGGGTTCCGTTAAATTTTATCTCAACGATGTGGGTTCCTTCTTCTAGTCCTTCTGTGAGAAACTCCGCCATTCCGGAGAACGCCGCCAGGATGAGGTCTAAATCATCGGCTGTTCCTATTTTTCCATCAGGTCCCGGGCATTTCACGGGAATAGGCGTTCCCGGAATATGAGGGGGATCTGTCTCCGCCTCTCTCAGTTCTTCAGGGAGGATGATTTCTGCCTCCAGGTCTTTTAACGCCAGCGGGCTTCCATCGGGAGCGTTGTTTTTTACGATGAGAATCACGCTGAAGAACTGATTGAGAAAAGCGATATCGTTTGAGAAGACAAGAACTCCCGGAAAGAGGTCGGGCTCACCGCCTCCGCCTTCTCCTCCGGAAGGAGGGAGATCAGGCATCTCTAATCTGAAGGGGGAAATACTCCCTCCAGAGAAATTTTTCCCTGATAATTTAGGAGGGGAAATCCGACCCAGGGAATCTGTGGGAAACTTAATCTCTTTCTGGGGGCTGTAAAGAACGGGAAATTCAATCTCGACAGCTTCACTCTCCAGAGAAAAGCCGACGGTGAAATTATAGACCTGAAAGTTTTGCTCGGATATGACTATTCCTTTATCACGAATCTCATACAGGGTTAAAGGCCTGACCTTGACTTCCGTGACGACAACATCTGAAACATGTATGAAAGCAGTATCAGGGACCGCTTTCATAAGAAGAGTTCCGTTGCGCTCAAGACGAATGTCCTCTAAAGTGTAGGTTCCTTTTAGGGTGAGAGGAGGAATGGTGAAGGGATGATTGGGCAGGGTGGATAGGGTCAGGAAGTCCGTGATGGAAGGTCCTCTAAGCTCTCCTTTAACCACAACATCTTTGAGGGCTTCATTCTGAGCATCGGGAGTGGAGAGAAGGATGGTGTTGACGACCGTCGGCGTGTTCACGGGAACATTCTGTTCCGGGGGGTCGATCTGTATGGCCAGGCCGCGAACGGTGATCTTTCCCTGAGCGATACTCTCTTGAGCCGAGATATCCGTCGCGGTGATGGAAAATAAGCATGATGAAAAAAATAAAAGAAAAGCTTTAGATAAGATTCGTTTTTTTCGCATTGTTCTTCCAATCTCGATAATTTTTGTAAGGAGAGAAAGAAGGAGTATAATTATGAGCGGTTATTGGATTAGCAAATATAGATTCCCGACGCCATCTTCTCGTCAAGCTCCACTCCCTTTCACTGTTGGCGATTGACTATTTTATTCTATAAATTATCATCGCAAAATCAAGGAAAAAAATTTTTATTTTTTGGGGTCGCACCGTGGTATGGTATTGATTTATTTGAAGTTAAGCTAATTTTCAGGGCAGTTTTAGGCCTTAAGCGGTGCTTCTAGGTCCGGAAAATCCCTCATAACGAAAAACGGCTGGATTAGATATGTTGGATTTTTTTGCGTGATTCACTTGCATGCGCTGTATTTGTTGTATACAATAAATTACAGATATTGCAAGGAGGTTCAATTTGAGTACACCGATATCACTAAGGATTCCGGAAAGTCTGGCTAGACAACTTGACAGCATTGCAAGGGAAACGGACAGGCCCAGGTCATATATTGTACAAAAAGCGCTTGAGTCGTATATCGAAGAATACGCGGACCTTCAGATAGCCCTTGATCGCTTGCATGACAGTTCTGATGAGTTGATTTCTGGAAAAGAACTGAGGAAGAAACTTGGCTTATAGAATTGTATACAAGAAGTCTGTTTCAAGGGATCTTTCAAAGCTTGACAAACAAGAAGCAAGGCGCATTCTGAATAAAATTGAGCAGGAATTGACTCAAAAAGCTGCTTCTTTTCCGGTTTTGAAGGGAAAATTTGCAGGATTGAGAAAATATCGCATAGGGGATTATAGAGTCATTTATGCCATAGTAGAATCCGATGTCCGGATTCTGAGGATTGGTGATAGGCAGGACGTTTACAAAAAGAAAATCTAAATGGGTAAATGGGCGACCCCATTTTATTATTTAACAATGATCTTCTAATGGGCGTCCCCGTTTTATTCGTGTTTGAGGCTGTTGGCCGGATGGGTGCGGGCGGCCTTTAGGGTCTGAAGGCTGACCGTTATCAGTCCCACGGCCAGGCCGATGGAGGCGGCAAGAAAAAACATCCATATCTCGAGAGGAATCCGGTAGGCAAATTTTTGAAGCCAAAAATGCATGGCCAGATAGGCGGCGGGCCAGGCGAAAAAGGCGGCCGTTAAGATCCATTTCAAAAAGTCCCGGTTGAGAAGCCCCACGATGCCGGCCGTTGAGGAACCCAAAACCTTGCGGATGCCGATTTCTTTGGTTCTCTGCTCGGCGATGAAGGAGGCCAGACCGAACAGTCCCAAACAGGCGATAAATACAGCCAGGGCCGCGAATACTCGAAAGATATTTTCCAGCCTGGCTTCCTGCTTGTATAAGTTCTCAAAGTCCTCATCCAGAAAACGCACCTCAAAAGGATAACCGGTGTTCATTCCGTCCCAGGTTTTTTCCAGCGAAGCCAGCGTCAAGGCCATATCGCCGGAGCGCACCTTGACGTACATGCGCCTCAGCCAATCGGGGAACATTTTGAAGACGAGCGGTTCGATTTTGTGGTGAAGGCTTTGAAAGTGAGCGTCCTTCATGACCCCGATGATGCGGCCGTCGATTCCCCAGAATCCGAATTTTTTTCCTACGACGGGGGACTCCAGCCCCATCCGTCTTACGGCTTCCTCATTAACGATAAAGGCGGTTTCCGGGTCGCTGCCGAATTCCCGTGAAAAGCTTCGGCCTTCGACCAGAGAGATTTCAAATGTTTCGATGTAATCGTAGTCGATAAAGTCCGCCTTGATCTCCATAACGGTCTCGGGGTCTTTTCCTTCCCACATCGGGGTACCGGGGGTGCTCTGAATGTTCGTCGGAAGGGCCATAGAGGCCGTCACGTGAAGGACATCGGGATGCTGCAGAAACCGCTCTCGAATGGCGTTGTATTGTTCATGGAGTTTTCCGTGAATACTCACGTAAATGATATGCTCCCGGTTGAAACCGAGGTTTGTATGTCTCAAATAGGAAAGCTGCCGGGAGATGATGAGCGTTCCCGTGATAAGGAAAACGGACAGCGAAAACTGGAATATCACCAGGACTTTTCTGAAAAGCGGGTTGGCCCTTGTCGAAAACATCGATCCTTTGAGGACCCGGACAGGCTGAAAAGAAGACAAAAACAGGGCCGGATAAATTCCGGATAAAAGACCGGTCAAAAGGGCAAGCCCGATAAAGATAAGGAGAAAAGAAGGATTTTTTAGCCAGCTTGAAGAAAGCTCTTTTCCGGATAGATTGTTAAATAGAGGAAGCAGACATTCGACAAGAAGCAGGGCGAAAATCAAAGCCAACAGCGACATCAAAACGGATTCTGCGAAAAACTGACGGATGAGCTGGCGCCGGTTGGCCCCGACCACTTTTCGCAGGCCGACTTCTTTGGCCCGTCGAACGGACCGCGCGGTGGTCAGGTTCACAAAATTCACGCAGGCGATGAGCAGGACAAAAACGGCCAGGGCGCTGAAAATCCAGACGTATTTGATATCGCCCCGGTTGTGAAGGTCATGCCCGAGGTTGGAGAAAAGATGGATGTCGGTCAGGGGCTGAAGAACCAGTGCGTCCGTATCCTCCTCGGAATATTTTTTGTTGAGGTAATCCTTTAGATGACGATTGAGGTTATCGAGAGATGCGGCCGCCTCAAGCAACACATAGGTTCCGAAAGAATTGAAACCCCAGTTATCCCTGACTTCTTCCCCCAGGGATTCTTTGATGAGGATGTCAAAGGGCGACAGGAGGTCGAATTCAAGGCTTGATTTCAGGGAATCCCGGCGAATGATGCCGGTGATGATCACGTCGAACCTGTTATTGACCGTCAGGGTTTTGCCGATGGGATCTTCTTCACCAAAATATTTGGCCGCTGTTTTTTCCGTGAGGACGATGGAGTAAGGATTGGCAAAGACGGTATCCGGATCGCCTTTGAGAAGAGGGAAGGAGAACATGTGAAAAAAATCGGGATCGACATGCATATACCGTGTTTCGTTGAAGCTTTTATCTCTATAGGTGACGAGCTGACGCCGCCAATATCCGAACCGGGTGGACCTGATGATGTCAGGAAAATCCTGCTTGAGGGCCGCGGCCATGGGGGGAGGCGTCAAGGCGCTCGTGGAAAACATTTGGGTGGCTGATTCATCACGGTATACCCGGAAGATCCGGTCGGCATTTGTGTGAAAACGGTCGAAACTCCATTCGTCTGCTACCCATAATACGATCAGCATACAGACGCAGAGGCCGATGGCCAGGCCGCTGATGTTGATAAATGTGTATGCCTTCCGGCGGCGGATGATGCGCAGGGCCGTTTTGATGTAATGCCAAACGAGGGCGGGCAAAAAACGTCTGGGGTGAAGGGGGGCATGCCGGATAAGCGCGGCCAGCCGGTTTTTGTCGTATTCGGCGGCGATTTTATCCGCTTCCCCAACCTGGGCCGCAGCCGAGCGGAAGGCTTCCTCCTCCGGAAGCCCGGCCTCTCTTTGAGTTTGATAAGTTTTTCGAAGGTGAAGCTCGAGGTCGGTGATAACCCCGTCATCAAAAACTTCATGTTTGTAGAGGACTTTTTTCCATTTTCTGATTTCTTTTTCCAGGTCGAACATGGTTCCTCCCGCTTTGTTTAATCCCCGGCCTTGAGGGGATCTGTGAGCCCCTTCAGCGCCTGCCAGATGTACCGCCAGCTTATAAGCTCCGAGGCCAATTCATCGCGGCCTTTATCGGTGATGGTGTAGTAGCGGCGGGGCCGGTTTCCATCGGAGAGCTTCCAGTTTGAGGTGATCAGGTTTTCCATCTCCATCCTTTGAAGGACCGGATAAAGCATTCCATCCGTCCATTCGAGGTGCCCTCCGGAAATATCTTTGACTTTCTGAATAATGCTGTACCCGTAGTTTTTTCCTCCGGCGAGAATTGCCAGAATGAGGGGTCGTGTGGATGCGGCCATCAGTGTTTTTGATACCATGGTCATGCCTCACATGCGAAGATACATTCAAAATCTATGTATGCATAATCCGTGCCAACGAACAATTTATGGGCAAGATGAAAAGGTACCGGAGTAGCAAAGGGGATATTTGTCCGCTTGTGGTACAAAAACTGTTCGGAAGGGGACAGCAAATAGGGAAATGAGGGGTAGGCCTGAGGGGGGAAAAACAGGTTGGATTGGCACGCTAATTGCACAGATAGATTTTAAATGAGGACAAGAAAAAAAGCACCTTAACATTGCCGGCGTCGATCCGCATAAAAGAAGCAGGAGATAAATCATGATAAAGCATTGTCTGAAAGTTGCTTTGAGAATCATCAAAAGACAAAAAGGATATTTTTTCCTTAATTTTTTGGGATTGGTCATCGGTCTTGCCGTCACTCTGGTGATAAGCCTCTATATTATCGACGACCTCACCTTTGACAAATTCCACGATAAGGGAGACCGTATCTACCGAATATTATCCGTGGGCGTCAAAAGGGGCACCATAAACTCCATCACGGCCGGCGCTCTGGTTGAGGATGTCCGGCAAAATGTACCCGGAGTCCAAAATGCGGTCCGCATCGCTCCGGGAGGAAACAGGCAGATCGGCCCGGTCAATACAAAATTTGATTCTAGGGAAGACGAAACATTTCTTCGGGCCCGGGCGGTTTACGCGGAACCTCAGTTTTTTGAGATGTTCAGCTTTAACATCCTAAAAGGGGAATCAGGAGAAGCTCTACGACGCCCGGAAAGCGTCTTCCTTACTCCGGAAAAGGCCGAAGCCCTGTTTGGTCAAGACGATCCCCTAGGAAAGCCTCTCGCCGTCAGGGGGATGAAAAACGCCCGGGTGGCCGGTATTGTCGAACCGCCGCCCTCGAATTCCCATATCCGGTATGAAATGATCCTTCCCTTGATTCCGGAGGAAAATCCCCGGTTCTTTAATTCGTGGGATACTCTTGCCATAAGAGGATATGTTTTGCTCGAGGATAGCGCCGACATCAGCCGTGTCACGGCGGTGATCAATGAAAATGCTCTGAAAAACGGCTTTCCCGAAATATTCGAGGCCCGGCTTCAACCTCTTGCGGACATTCATCTCGGATCTTCCGATCATTTTTACGATACGCTGAATGAAGGGCGAAGCGACAGGGTGGTATTTTATACCATGACTTTTGTGGGAATTTTGGTTCTTCTTGTCGCCTGTTTCAATTTTGTAAACCTGACCACTTCCCGGGCTTCGAAACGGGCCCTGGAAGTCGGATTGCGGAAAGTAGCCGGGTCCAATAAAAGACAGCTTACGGGACAATTTCTCGGTGAATCCGTTCTGACGACGGCCCTGGCTTTTGTTTGCTCTCTGGCGCTCGTGGATATCACCCTTCCTTTTCTCAATAATATCATGAAAAAAAGCCTTTCTCTGAGCTTTCCGCATGATGTTATTCTTCTTGTATTCATGCTTACGGCGGCCGTGTTGGTCGGTATTTTATCCGGTCTTTATCCCTCGCTTGTTATCTCTTCCTTCAAGCCTATTCAGGTTCTTAAAGGGGAATTCAGAACGGGAAAAAAAGGAGCCTTTCTTAGAAAAACACTTGTTGTTTGTCAATTTGCGGTCACAACGGTCCTCGTCATAAGCGTTTTTTGTATTATCGCCCAAATCAAATACCTGAAATCCATCGATCTCGGGTATAACCGTTCACATGTTTTGGTTATTCCCAGTCCTCTTCGCCAGGAAAACGACATTCTCAAACAGAGGATCTTATCGCTTCCCTCTGTTGTTTCGGCGGGGCGGATCGACTCCACTCCCGCCCCTAATTTTTGGCGTTTTGAGCTCATTCGCGAAGGAGCCGAACGGAGCGATAACATTACGGCCTCGAGATTTGTAATTGATGAAGACGTCTTAAAAACGCTTGAAATATCCCTGCTTGAAGGACGTTCTTTTTCTAAAGAGCTTGCTTCCGACGCTTCGGATACCGTCATCGTCAACGAAACCCTCGTAAAAAAAATGGATTATGAAAATTCCGTGGGGAGGACACTCCGCTATTACGATGAAAGCACCGATAACGTGATTGTTGCCCGGCAAATCATTGGTGTTATCAAGGATTTTCACTATGTCACCGCCCGGCAGAAAAGCGAACCGATGATCTTTTTCTACAAACCCCGCAGCGCGTTCCTCCTGATGGTAAGGATCGCTCCGGGGCGGATCGATGAGGCCCTTCCCCGCATCAAAGAAGTGTATGAGGAGACCATCCCTGACCGGGCTTTCCAGTATGAATTTCTGGATGATTCCTTCAACCAGCAGTTCATCAAGGACCAGGATTTTACGGTGAATATAAGCCTTTTTGCCGGTCTGGCCGTTTTTGTCGCCTGTCTTGGTTTGGTAGGACTTGTGGCCTACACCATCGAGCAGAGAAAAAAAGAAGTCGCCATCAGAAAAGTCCTCGGCAGCGGGGAAAGAACCATTTATTCTCTGCTTTCCCTGGATTTATTAAAATGGGTTTTGTTTTCCAATCTGATCGCTTGGCCCTTAGGTTATTTTGCCGGCCGGGCCTGGCTGAATGATTTTGTTTTCCGGGTTCCTTTTCAACCCTGGACCTTCGGATTGGCTTCGCTGGGAGTGCTGGTTATCGCCCTTTTGACCATCTCGCTGCAGACAATGCGGGCCGTCCGCTTGAATCCAGCCGCTGCCCTGCGGGAAGAGGGTTGAAAACTGTTTTACATGAAAAACGGTTCCTGACTAAGCTGAGGAGATTCACATGAAACAAAAGATGGTTATTATCCTTTTGATTTTTTTGTTCCTATTTTTATTTCAGCTTTCGGCCCAGGAAAAAAATGACAAAACTTCGCCGGCCAATAAATCATGTCCCATCCCCGGCTCATGCACGATTTTCGCCGTTTCTTTCGGGAATACCGTGCTTTACGGCAATAATGAAGATTACAGAATCCCCAAAACATATTATTGGGCCGAACCGTCCCGAGAGAAGACATATGGAGCCGTGTTTCTTGGATTCGATAACTTTATACCGCAGGGAGGCGTCAACGAAAAAGGCCTCGCCTTTGATTATAACGCCCTGCCGGAAGTGCCCATGAATCTCCACCCGGAGCGCGGAGGACAGGGCCACATCATCAGAAAGATTTATCAAAATTGCGTAACGGTCGAAGAAGCTATAAAACTGGCTAAAAATCATAATTGGGGTTCGTCCCTCAGATGGCAGGTGCTGCTGGCGGACGCCACCGGAGACGCTGTCGTACTAAGTGCCGGTCCGGACGGAGAGATCGCTTTTACCAGGAAACCCAAGGGAGACGGGTACCTTGTTTCCACGAATTTCAACCGGGCCAATCCCAAAAATACCTATCGCGGCGGTTACCCCTGCTGGCGATACGATAAAGCCTCGGCCATGTTGGAAAAGATGATAAAGGAAAAGGACCTGTCGGTCGATGCCTGCAAATCCATTCTGGACGCCTGCCATGTTGAGGGGGCCGTCGGGAATACGCTTTATTCAAATGTTTTTGACCTCAAAAACGGAGTTATTTATCTTTATTATTGGCACCAGTTCGGTGAGGTCGCCGTTCTCAAGGTCGCTGATGTTATCGCAGAAAATCCTTCGCCCACCCTGATAAAGACCTTTTTTTTGCCGGAGACGGTCAAACGGGCCGAGGATGAATTCTTAGGGTACAAGAAAAAATTGGCGCTTAGAAACCGAAGAGCAGCATCTTCCAAATCCTCTGATTCCAATACTTATTAACCTGCATTATTCATAAATTTGGCCGACACCGACAGATAAATTCAATATTATGTATCATTTAATGGTGATTTTGAGTAAAATAAAAAATGAAACATTTTCCATGACCGTTTTAAAGAAAATGTCGGCCAAATTTACCCTTTGGGCGAGCCGATCTTACCGCATCTGCTTTGTTGCAGCCTGTTCGCGGTGCCGAGCACAGCTTCACAGGCTGACACCTCACATCTGCGGCAAGCTTGGCTCGTGAATAATACAGGTAAAGTAAAAATTAAGGAGGAACATGAATATCAAACATATTATGAAATCCCTTATTATTACAGTCATAACCATTACTGTATCTTTATGTCTTTTTGGACTGAATAAAAATCCTGCGATCTCCAAAGAGGAGATTATCAAAAAATCCTTGCAGGCCATGTTTGGGAACTTAAAAAATGAAGAGCTTAAATCCATCTATGTGGAGGGATTTTTTCATGGCAGCGAAATTCCCAACCGGATGACAGTCATGCGTCCCCATAAATTCCGCAATGATGTGAGGGGTGGGATCCTGGTTTTTGACGGAGAAAAAGCCGCCTGGGTGAAACGAAATCCGGATGAGAACGGAAATCCCCGTCCCCCTGAGCTTATTGAATCCGAGTACTGGCGCCACTTTGAAGTGGATATTGCCCTTATATTTCCCGCTTTTTTTGATTATGATTCGGAATACCGGGGAATAAAAAAGATCGATGGTCATCCATATTATGAGATTTATGTAAAATTGCCCATGGGTTCTTATTTATCCTATTTTATTGATCCCAAGGATTTTTTGGTAAAGAGACGACTGGTGAGTTGGGATGGTAAGCCCGATGACGACCTGTGGGAAAATATCATCGATAAGTACCTGGATTATGAGGGCATCAAATTTCCCGACGGCTATTCCTTTAAAGGACGAGAAGGGATGGAAAAAGGGATTTATAAAAATCTCAAAATCAATTTAAACCCCGACAAAAAGTTATTCCTGATCCCCAAAGATCTGAAATAAAAACAGAGTGGGTCTAATCTTTACACGAAATCCCTTCATGTAAAATTCTATCCACAAATTCAGTAAAATTGCCGTGGAGGGGAAGGATAGGAATTTCTTTTTCTTGTTGCTGAAAATCCTTCGCCCACCCTGATAAAAATCCTTTTTTCACCGGAGATGGTCAAACGGGCCGAGGATGAATTTTTGAGGCACAAAAAAAGGTGACGCTTGGAAACCGAAGAGCAGTAGCTTCCCTTGCCTACCGGAAAGGCGTCCATAACGAATATTCGTTCTTGAAGGCCGCGGTAGTTTTGGGATCGATACCCAGGACGAGGCACCAATAGTTTACGGCCCTTTTGCTAAGGCCCCTTCTGGTTTTCAAAATTTTTTTGAATTTATCCATTCCGTGTTTTTTCTGGACTTCTTTTATAAAATCGAATCCTCCGAAATTTATGGCCCTTTCAATCTCAATTTCCGGAGAAACGGTTGCCTTATCTCTATCCCAGAAAAGTTCCTTTCTCATAAGCAGAACCTTACAAAAAAAGCCTTGATTTTTTCCCAATCCTTTTTATTCATTTTTCGGGCTTTTTTGTCTTCGCCGATCATGACGATATCATCAATTTCAGGTTCGGCGTCAAAAAAATAGACCATGGCGGTTTTGAGATGATAGTCGTATTTTTCATCAACTTGGTATTTACGCTGAATCTTTGTAAATATATCCTCGAATGTATGGTGTGTTTTTCTCAGCAGATAATAAAGGTCAACAAAATCTTTGACTGAGCCTCTTTGCACAAGAGCGATGGCCTTCATGGCTTCAATATCCTCAAGAGAGGCCATGGGACATAAAGTCTGGGCACCAATCTCAAATGAAAACAATTTGGATAAAAGCGGATACGGAAAATGAAATAATGAAAATTTTATTTTCTCCCGGGAAAGAAACAGTATCAAACTGTCCTTTTCAAAAATTTCAACATCCACGTGATCAAAAATTTCTCTGGATTTGTGGGTTATTGTATCGGCATGAAATGGTTCCGGAGTGAAACAATCGATATCAATGGATATTCGGTGGTTGAGATAATAATAAAGTGCCGTTCCCCCAGCTATGTAACTTTTTTTGGGGAGAATATTATTCTTGAGAACTTTTATTAATATTTGCTCGAGAGCCTTTATGTTTTTTTCCCAATTCACTCCAATATTTTATCATATCCTGGGGGCCAAGTCTTTGCTTGACTCATTCT
>JAFGMO010000065.1 GCA_016927475.1 Candidatus Aminicenantota bacterium | reverse complement strand
TTATTCACGAGCCAAGCTTGCCGTAGCTGCGAGGCGTCAGCCTGTGAAGCTGTGCTTGGCACCGCGAACAGGCTGCAACAAAGCAGAAGCGGTAAGATCGGCTTGCCTGAAAGGGTAATTTGGCCGACATTTTCTTAAAATGGTCATGGAAAATGTTTCATTATCAATGTTGCCAGAAAATATCTTTAAATGATACATACTATTAAAATTATCTGTTGGTGTCGGCCAAATTTATGAATAATGCAGGATTATTAACTGGAAAACAAAGGCGAATAATTTTCATCGTTCCTGGGTATGCCTGCGTATGAAACATTTAAAAAGGATGTTTATTAAAAAAAATTGATGAAAATTTTTAACGTCTACAGGAAGGAAACTTCTCACAAGAAGAAACAATCTGATGTGAGACTAATCAATAGTAAAACAATCATCGAAGAACTCAATCAAGTCGCCTCAGAAGCAGCTGAATTTTACCTGGATGAGCCCTATGATTACAAAGGACGGCGCATTACTCCAAAGAATGTCCTAAAAGCAGGTCAAAGTCTGCGTCATATGGATGTTATTATTAAAACTGTTGAATATACGGTTGGGGAAAAAATACTGGATGTCGGAATTGCATATGGTTTTTATGATGTCGTATTAAAAAGACAGTTTGGTTTCAATGTATCCGGAATTGATCATCCTGACAATATTGAGACATACTGCCGATACCCGATTCATCAGGGTATCCCGGTCCTTCCATGTGACCTTCATTTTGAAAACATCCCCTTCCCTGACGATGAGTTTGACACGATCATTGCCTCTGAAATCATCGAACACCTGTTGTGTCCTCCAAAAGTCCTGTTCACAAAAATATTCAAGGTTTTAAGACGCGGTGGCAGGCTTATTGTTACAACTCCTAATTTTGCAAGCCTGAGAAACATCCTGCTTTTAGCAACAGGTAAAAATCCTACAGCTTCCTTTCCCCAGAATGTTACATGGTCCAAAGAAAAAATCATTGACCCAAGAGTACATCCCAGGGAATATACCGTGAATGAAGTGAAGTCTGGATTGTCGGCAGCAGGATTCGAGGTTTTAAGTATGAAACTGAGGATGAATCAGCCACAGTCGGCACCCAGTTTATTTTTAAGAGCGGTTGGAACGATCATGCGGATTCTACCAAAATACAGGGAAGGTATTGTTGCTATCGGGATAAAACATTGAGGATAGAAGCCAGTTTCTCAGTTTGTTTTTCCCGGCTGAACTTATCGACAGCCTTCATGCCGGCACATGAACGTACTTCGCCTGTTTTTTGGAACTCCCTATATTTAATCCCCAGCCAAGAGGATATCTCTTTGGGTGAGTTCAGAATAATTCCTGCTTTTGTCATCTCCAGAAGATTTCTTATAGCGCCTCTGTATTTTCCATCAGGCGAGACTAGAATAGGCCGTCCCGAGGCAATATATTCATAAGTTTTAGCCGGAATGCATCCATCCATATCAAGAGGGAATGAAAGTAAAACATGGGCTTTATGCATTCTTTTTAAGGCTTCTTCATGAGATAAATTGCCCTCAAAATTCACCAAAGGCCGGATATCACCGAAAAATCTGTACTCTTTTTCAAGATGCCAAAATCCTGAACCTGTGAAAGAAAGACGGCATGTTTCAGGGCTCAGGCTGAATTGCTCTACAAAATACCTGAATCCTTCCAAAAATACATAAGGATTTGTATTTGTATGCAATGTCCCTACAAAAGATATGAAAAAAACAGAACGGCCTGGTTTACACGATCTGAAACCGGCAAATAAATCCGGGTCGTATCCGTTGGGAATCAAATGTACGTCAAGGTTTAAATATTTTCTCAACCCTTTTTGAAGGGGTTCAGAAATATGAATCAGGGATGAGGCCTGCTTCATTATCCGTTTCTCCAAAAGCCGATTTCGCATAAAAACAACAGCATACTCCTTTTTTATACCGAGTGTTGTTGGTTGTGTCCAGGGGTCACGATAATCAGCCACCCAGGGGACTTTGTTTTTACGGCTTAAATCATTTGCAACTAAAAATGAGGTCCAGGGCATTCCCGTGGCAAGAATGGCATCGATATGGTGTTCATTCATAATATCGCATCCTGCCTTATAGGCCGTGCTTCTCCAGCCTATGTATTCATCCGGAAGCAGGAGAAAGTTGCGGAGCATATAACTCAACATCTTTCTGAATGCGGCTTTAACTCGTGACGGGGACTTATCTTCGGTCAATCGGGCTCTCAGATTCCAAATAGATTGGTACGCCTGCTTATAGCGCGTTCTGTAAACCAGACATTTAATATCTTGAGCTACTTCTCTACTAAGAGTGCTTTCATTTGTTTCCCAAGGATATTTTGTTGCCGGGGACCAATGTCTTGTCAGAATAATGGGATACCATCCAAATCTTTTAAGATATTTTGCCCAGTCATGTATTCGAAAACTGCCTGCGGTTGTCAGGGGAAGGAAATGATATGCGATTATGAGGATTTTACGTTCCATTTTTTGTCTGACCTAGCGATTTTTCCTCGAGAAGAATGAATAATCTCTTTGATTAATTTAACAATTTCCAATCCAAAGATCCTGCTTCCGATAATATTTAACACAAGATAAGACAAAGCGCCAAGCCCCATCAGAACCAGAAAAATTATGACCCTGTTTGCATCAATAAGCTGTTTTGCAATGAAGACAACAAGAATCATTACGGCCATACTCGATAATGGCGTGATCCAAATGCGTAAAAAATTCCAAGGTTTAAATTCGATTGTTCTCATGGCTTGCACTACTGCAAATATTGTCGAGGCTGCCTGACTAATTAAAACAGCAATGGCTATACCTCGGGCTCCTGATACCTGCGTTAACGGGAATATCACCCCTGCGAGAATAATAAGTTGTATAAAGTAGGACTTAGTAAATATGGCCGGCTTTCCCAGGGCGTTGAAAATGGGCTCTGTAGTTCCTTTAACAGATTTCAGCAATCCTGCCCATATTAGAATATAAAGGATGGGTACGATGTTTGTCCACTTGGGGCCTAAAAAAATAGATGTGAATTCTGGAGCCAGAATAAAAAGACCGCCTGCCAGAGCTGCGGTTCCCATGAGGACAAGCTGAAGCACTTTTTCATAAGCCCGTCTCAAGCGTTGTTTATCATCTTGAATCCTGGAATAGGCGGGAAATGTCACATCCCCTATTATCTGACTTATCTGTGTTGTCGGCAAATCAGAAAGTGTATAGGCCATCTGATATAAACCCAACATCGTCACACCGAACAACTTACCCAAAACGATATCGTCACCCTGTGACACCAAGAAATACAGCATACTCGAGCCGAGAACCCATTTCCCGAATTCAAAAAGCTCAAGAAATTTTTCTTTATCCAGCCTGAACCTAGGTTTGTAAGGCCGGAGCACATAAGACATAAAACATCTTGTAACACTTCCCGCAATAGCACCTAAAACCAACGCCCAAACATTTCTAAGGACAACTGCGGCTACTCCGGAAACAATAAGATTGGCCAGGGCAGTTGAAAACTCATACATATACTGCTTCTTAAAGTCCAACTCTCTTTGAAAATAGAGAACGGCGGGATTTCTAAATCCCACGATAAGGATTGTTATACTGAACACACGAATCACGGCTTCAGCCTCTGGAGCGTCAAAAAAGACGGCTACATAAGGTGCTGACAGGATGATCAGAGCAAAAATACACACACTCCTGATGACTGAAACCATCCATATAGTATCAAGATACGGCCGGATATTGCCTTTTTTCCTAATAAGTGCAATAGCCAGTCCGGGTTGAGTGAATGTTTGGATGATGGCGATTGTAAGTGCGGCAATCCCCGCGAGGCCGAAGTCCTCGGGCCGGAGCAGCCAAGCAAGTATGGGGATACGGATGAAACTTAAAAGTTTGTTGGAAATGCGAAGGGCTGTTATCCACAATCCGCCATGGATTACTTTTGTTGAGAGAGACAAATCAGAAGTTCGTTCAGTCATGTCCGCATTGAACAAATCCATATTCATCTCTTTTTGCTAAAATGAAAGTATCCGGTTTTATAATATATGGTTTTTGGGCTCTCTTCCACCCTTAATCATCGACTCTGCTATCCTGCATTATTCATACAGGTTATTATAGAGATAAGTTGATTTTAGGCATAATTCTCAATAAAATTCAAATGATAAATCAGTGAACAATCTACAATATTCCATGATGATCCGTTGAATTCATGAATGAAGCTCTATGAAACGAATACATGTCTGTATCATCTCCCCCAACTATCCTCCTTCCGACAGGATATGCGGAGTAGGAGATTATACGAAGAAAATATCAGAAGAATTTAGCAGAATGGGCCACAGGATTACCATCTTGGCTTCCAAAGGGTACAAAGGGCCTGAAGAATCCGGGAATATAAGAGTGATTCGTTTCTGTAAAAAATGGGATTTTTTTTCTTTTCTTCGTCTTTGGAGATTGGTAAAGAAAAGCGGCTTCAAGCTGGTCAATATCCAATATACGCCTGTATTATACAATACCTCTTTCAAACTTCCTCTCGGGCTTATAAACACCATTGTTCCTGTTGTTCCATCGTTCCACACATTGCATCGTTCTTCAGTTTTGAGCAAGATTGAATCATTGGTGTTGATAAAAAGCTGCCGAGGAATTATCAGCACGAACGAAGAGATTACTTATATGCTGAATAAAACAAGATGGATCAAGAAGACGTTTTCTGAGATACCCATCGGCTCCAACATCATTCCGCCTGATAAAAATAACATGAGCAAAAGAAAGGCAAAGAAAAAATTAGGCCTTGACGAGAAGGATCTGATTCTAACGAATTTTGGTCTTTTTTATCCCGGCAAAGGTCTGGAAACGCTTATCCGCGGCTGTTCTCTCCTAAAAGAAAAAAAGATCAATTTTAAATTGATACTTTTAGGATCACTCCGTTCAGGAGATTTATCCTACATTCAGGTCATAAAAAACCTGATAAACAGGTTAGATATCCATGATAAGATAATACTCACAGGCTTCATAGAAGCGGGAAAGGTTACTCAATATCTCAGAGCAACAGATATTTTTATTGTGCCTTTTGACAGGGGGGCATCCATACGTCGAGGAAGCCTTATGGCCGGGATCGTTCATGAACTGCCGATAATAACCACCTTTCCAGAAATTCCTTCGCGGTATATCGATGGAAAAACCATGGCCCTCATCCCTCCGAAGAATCCCTCCTCTCTGGTGGACAAAGTTATTGAATTAACGAACGACACCAAAAAATTGCATGAATTTGAGCGAAACGTTTCAAATATAAAGCAGAAATTCATATGGTCAGATATCAGCCGCCGCATCATTCGTGAATTTTATCGCATGCTGGAAAAAACCGCATGAGAATTTTAGTTTTAACTCCGACATTTTTGCCTGTCATCGGCGGAGCGGAACTTGTCCTTTGGGAAGTGTATAGACGTTTGGCGACAAAACATGACGTTGTTTTGCTTACCCCGAGATTGAGCGATGTTCTCTTAAAGCATTATTCAAAAAGTAAAACAGACTATCCGGTGAATTTCAAGGTTATAAGATATGAAGATAAAAAAACACTCATGGCTCTTAGAGGACATAAGATATCCGGCGGTGCGATACCTCCCTTTTCAATTTCCGCAGTATCGGCGGTGAAAAAGGTATTAAAGGATTTTAAGGCACAGGTTCTAAATGTTCACTATGTTATGCCAACCGGCCTTGCCGGAGCGATAGCAAACACTGTCTGGAAGATTCCAACCGTATTAACTTTTAATGGACGGGATGTCCCCGGCCCTGGAGTTCCTCCCCTCTGGAAATATTGGCATCGATTCATTGCCAGATTTTGTACGGACTTAACTTACGTCTCAGAGTATTGCAGGGATATCATATTTGGCCCCCAGGGCAGAGGCGTCGTCACATGGAACGGAGTTGATTTTAAGAAAATAAAAATTAAAGAAGTTAAACCGCCAA
The DNA here is from genome assembly GCA_016927475.1 of Candidatus Aminicenantota bacterium. Taxonomy (GTDB): domain Bacteria; phylum Acidobacteriota; class Aminicenantia; order Aminicenantales; family Aminicenantaceae; genus JAFGMO01. Next base: position 107,385 of record JAFGMO010000065.1, on the reverse strand, counting down.
GACAAACGCTGGGTATCAAAAGGAAAAATTTTATTCTCTTCGCATTACAAAGGCTCAGTAAAGAAAAAAGAGTAGATGTGCTTTTAAAGAGCATGAGATGTATCGTTGATAAAATTCCAAATACTGAGATGATTATCGGAGGGACAGGCCCCGAAAAAGAGAAGCTTATCGAGCTTTCGAATCGATTAAATCTTCGAGACAAGGTCAGATTTACCGGATTTATCCCGGATGCTGAAATCGGCAATTATTTCAATCTGTGCGATGTTTTTGTTTTTTACTCAACATACGAAACATTTGGTATAGTCCTTGCCCAAGCCATGGCATTTGGCAAGCCTATCGTTTCAATATTATCCACTGCTATTCCAAGCGTTGTGAAGGATAAGGAGTGCGGCCTATTAGTGCTTCCGAATAAACCTGAGAAAATGGCAGAGGCAGTGATAAAATTGTTAAATAATAAAAGATTGAGAAAACAATTAGGAGCTAATGGAAGAAAACGAGCTGAGTCCCTTTTCGATTGGGATGTGGTCGCAAAAAAATACGAAGATGTTTTTTTTAGGGCCATAAAACTTTAAGATTCAGCACAAATTTGATTTTATGAATATACCTACTCAATTTTCGGAAGTTTTGGGCCAACGAATAATAGTATTTTCACGGATACTGGAAAAAGGAAAGAATGGTTAAAGAGACAGCAAGAGTTAATTTTCCGTATTCATGAGAAAATATCGACAGGAAATGAAAAAACAAATGAATATCCTGTTTGCCGCAAATACCGCCACCCTTTTCAGCGGAGGACAAATCAGCCTTTTAGAACTTCTATCCAGCTTGGACAGAAAGAGATTCCGCCCACTGGTTCTTTGTCCAGGCAGTGGCATACTATCCCAACGAATAAAGGAAATGGGTATTCCGCTTATTATATGGGAAATGCCTACGGCCAGAACATTCCATATCCGGAGGATACAGAGAAAAGCCCAAGAGCTGAGGGGGATTATCAAAAAATATCAACCGGATATTGTCCACACCGATGGAAGCCGAATCCAACTCTATGCCTCCCTGGGTATCAGAGGCACACGGGCCAAACTCCTGTGGCATGTAAGGGAATCAGTCAGGGACCTTCCCCTATATGATGGATTTTTGGCTCTTGCATCAAACAAGATCCTTTGTGTCTCCCATTCGGTCAAGAAAAAAAGATTCGGATGGTGCCCCTGGGTCTATCCCAAAATAGAAGTCATCTATAACGGAGTCGACCTAAAAAAGTTCTTTAGGGATAAACGGGAAGGAGCATCATTCAGAAAGAAGTGGAGCATTCCCCCCAAGGAATATCTCCTGGGAAACATCGGCCTGCTGGCTCCTGTAAAAGGGCATCCCACCCTGCTGCGGGCTTTACGGATTCTCAGCAAAAACTTTCCCCATGTCCGCCTTTTGATCATGGGAAAAACTGTGGATCTCAGATATTATGACCGCCTCCGGGGTATGGCCGGCGATTGGAGGATAGACAAGAATCTCATGTTCAAAGGGCCCGAGGAGAATATCAAAGGAGTTCTTTCCGGAATCGACATCTTCATTCTCACCTCTCAAAGGGAAGGATTCAGCCGCGCACTTCTGGAAGCTATGGCATGTTCCCTTCCCATTGTGGCATCCAATGTAAGCGGAAACAAGGAGGCCATTATAAACGGAAAAACAGGTCTTCTGGTACCTTATGGAAACGCCCGTTTAACAGCCGAAGCTATAGCCTATCTAATAAAACATCCGGAGGAGGCCAGGCGAATGGGCCGGGAAGCCAGAAAATATGCGAAAGAAAAATTCAGCATTGAGAACCATGTTCTAAAAATTCAAGAATTATACGGGAAAATGTCCCTTTAACCGGATTCCCTGCTTCTTTTTTTCTTCGGTTTCCTCATCACCGAGATCGTCGCCATACGATGAGACTTCCTGCTTTTCAAGGGCGGGAAGCATCATCACAATCCCGGCCATAAACCAAAAAGGCTCCATAATCCGTATGATGATAAAAGTATTGGCAGTCAGGGCATGTATGGATAATCCTACAAATCCAGCGATGAATCCCAAACAAATACCTTTGTACAGTTCATCCTCCCGCTCCCTGAAAATTTTATGTGAATGCTTAAAAATCAGCCAGAAAAGCCATAAAAAACTGCTCAATCCAATAATCCCGGTCTCAACGAGATTGCGGACATACTGACCATCCACAAAAAAATAGCCTGCCACTCCGCGACCCATTATCGGTGTTTTTTTCCATGCCTGAAAACTTTCCTTCCAACTGATGATCCGGGCGGAAGCAGAAGGATCAAGATATGTGTCACCCAATCTCACCAACCGGGACTCCCTTTGCTGAAACGTATATTTTACCCTGGAAAATATTGCTTCGGGAACAAAAATCAAGCCAATTAAAATGACAGCCAGAACTACGGCTGTGAGTTCCAACTTTTTTCGGCTCAGGATGATAAATGTTACAAAGGAAAATATGATTGCCAGATAAGATGCCCGGGATAAAGTGAACAGGAATGGGATAAAACTCAACACGCCCATTCCGATAAGAGCAAACTTAATCCTTTTGGAGACCTTCTGGAGGACAATACCTGAGGCAATACATAAGATGAACAGCAAATATCCTCCGAAAGTGTTGGGTTCTCCTATTTCTCCTTCGAAGGGAGCACTCACTCGAATACCACTGGGGATCTGCATTATCCCGTAAACGGACACGACCGCACAGGTGATAAAAAAAGCGGTAAGAAAGTATTTAATCTGTTTCTTACTATGGATGTGATTAGCCACCAAAATGAACAGAAGAAAATATTCTATATACCTCAGGACGTAGAAAAACCCACTGGTAGGATTCACGTATCCCACAACAGCTCCTCTTAGAGTTGAAACCACACAAACCATGATATAAAGACTTATGGCTTTATTCAGAGGAGTCTTGATAAATAAAGCTAATCCCTTGTTCACGGCTGTCTTTGCCAACCAGGTAAAAGTAATGATGGCCAGCAAAATATCGTCAACCCTAATAACTACCTCCCTTCCCGGGACCTGCCCCATCCCCATTTCCGGTGAAAGAAGCATGGAAAAAATCAATAAAATCAGAGCCGCATCCGTGTTGACAAGAATCAGAATGGAAAAAAGAAAGCCCAGGATAACCGCAATTAATAGTTTTGATGAAGTTTCGGCAATGAATTTTCCGGAAAATATGCTGAATATCACCAACCCCAGAAGAAGAAGAGCCACAAAAAAATTCGGCTTGAATCTGATCGTCTTCATAAGGTTTCCATCCTGTGAGGTTGTCCGCTAATCATAAGAGAATGGAATTCACAATTTGATCGAGGATTCCACCGCGGCATTACTTTTTTTCTTTATAATGGTAATACCGGTATCTGTGGTAGGGAGTGACATCTTCGATGAATTGGGCCTTGACATTGTTGATAACCACACCCCAAATCCGGGCCTTCACATTTTCCAGTTGAGCTCTGGATCGAACCAGAGCCTGCCGGGGAGTTTTCCCCGCCTTGTATACAATAACTACTCCGTCTGTTTTTGTGCTGAGAATGGAAGGATCGGCTACCGGCAGAATGGGGGGGCTGTCAAAAAGAACAATATCGTACTTCTGCTCCATTTCTTGAATCAACTCATCCATCCGGGAAAACGCCAGCAGTTCAGCAGGATTGGGGGCATGGCCTCCGCACGTTATGATATTCAAATTTTCGACTCCCCGGGTATTCAATAATTTATCGTATTCGAATCCTCCCAATACCATATCCGTAACTGTATTAACGGCTTTTTCCAACGGAATTTTCCCTATCAGCACTTCACTGAGTCCCGGACTCCTTTGGAGGCCGAACAAGCTGTAAATCATAGGTTTTCTGAAATCTGATCCCACAACCAAAACCTTCTGTCCGCTTTGGGCAAAAACGACGGCTAAATTAGCTAAGGTTTGTGTTTTCCCTTCCTGGGGCAGGGCACTGGAAAAAACGATGCTTTTCCCCGCTTTTTGTAAACCCATATAGTCCAGGTTTGTGCGGAGGGAACGGTAAGCCTCGGCTATAGTAGAACTGGGTTCAAATAAAGAAACCAATCGGTTGAACTGATTCATTTTTGAAGGCTTTTTTCTCTTTATAAATTTATCAGCAAACTTCTTTTTTCCTTTTTCAGAGTTGATATCCGGAATAACACCCAGGACGGGTACTTTGGTCAATTCTTCAATATCGTCTATTCTTCCTATAGAAGTATCAAAACTTTCGGTGACAAAGGCCATAATTAATCCCAGGAGGATTCCGGCTAAAATCCCTATAAATATATTTGTATGGATATTGGGTTTAAATGGCCGGGAAGGTTCAGCAGCGGGTTCAACGATAGTAACATCTTGAGCCTTTTCGGCTTCCAAAATCCTCGCCTCCTCATACCTCTTTTTAAACATCAGATATATATCTTCGGCGATGGACACATCTCTCTTCAACTGGACCAATTCAATTTCCTTAGAGGAAAGCTCCTTCTGTTGGCTGGTTATTTGATCGAGAGTCTCAGTCAAGTCTTCCTTCGCTTTAGATATTCGGCGCTTAAGGGTTTGAACTTCCGGATGTTCAGACGTATATTTGCTCTCTAGAGAGATCAAATCCAGCTCAAGTTTGACAATTTCATCCTTTAGGCTGGCAACCCGTGGATCATTCTGGATAATAGGGGAAAATGTGATGTCCCTCTCCACGACCAAGGGATTTTCCCGGCGGAATTTCTGAAGAGCATTTTCACTCTGTTGCAGTTGCTTTAGATAACTGTCCAACTGGCCCTTTACAAATTGTTTCACATTAGAAGCTTCAAGTTTTTTATTCTCAAAATGATATTTAACATACACACTCGCCGTCGTGTTTGCCAAAGCCGCCGCTTTATGAGGGGAAGAAGATATTGTGGTAATCGAGATCATGTTTGTATTCCCCACTCTCTCCGCAGACACCTGGCCTTGAAGCCCCCTGATGACCGCCATCCGTCTCTCATCGCTTATGTCGGGCTTGATCAATCCCATTTCGTCGGCAACTCTCCCCATGATTTGATAACTGGTGATCAGCTTCGCATGAGAAGCCATTTGATCTCCAGGAGCCCATGTAATTAATTCTGTTAGAATGGAAGCCACCGATTTCCTCTGCTCAAGCTTCACCTTGCAGGATGTCTGATACAAAGGAGTCTGTCTGACCGTATAAAAAATCGTGGAGACCAGAACCAGAATAAAAGTCAGAATAATGATTCTCTTTCTTTTCCTGATTACCCTCATATAATCTGTAAGATCCATCTCAATTCTGGGCATGTTCTTTCCCCTCTTTCTTATTTTCCTCTTATCAGATTATCCAAGTGTACAGCCAGAACAGTATAGGAGTGGACATGAGTCTAAGAAACCGTTCCACATTCGTAATAAACTTTTTAGGAACATACACAATATCACCCGGCTCTAAATCGATATTTTGTATGATGTCCGCTTCTTTCAATAACCGGTCTAGGTTTATCCGTATACCCTTCTGATCACCCACTTCGCCACGGATCACAATCACACTCTTGGTGACCGCATCCCGGGTAGGGCCCCCCGCCTCTGTGACGGCATCTATTAAAGTCAATTTCCCTTTTATGGGAATAGTCTTGGGATAAGCAACCTCACCGAGTATATATATCCGATTGACCTCCAAGGGGGGAACATATACAGTGTCTCCCGCCGATATTGTAGCGGCATTCCTTTTTATAGGGTCATCAATCAGCTCTTTCAAATTATATGTCAGCACCCGCCCGTCCTTTTTTATCAATCGGATATGGAAGGTGTCAGCATCCTTGGTGGGGCCGCCAATCTTTCCCATGAATTCGAGAAGAGTCGTTCTCCTCTGCAGAGTGTACATCCCGGTTTCGATTTCTCCTAGAGCAATCACTCTTTGACTGTTGTATTCCTCTATGGCCACAAAAACGATCGGATCGATCAAATATTGCCTTAAAGCCTGGGTGACTTTCTCTTCCACCTGAAGGACATTCATACCTAAAACTTCCAGCTTTCTGATGGGCGGGAGCCTGATTTCACCCCTCTGGTTCACGATAACTTTCCGGGAGACATCCGGATGTTTCCACACCTCAATATTTAATACATCTCTTGGGCCAATAAGATATCCCTCCTCCATCTCGGAGGGGCTTTTCTTTTCGACAATGGCCCTGTTTTCTTTCTCCTTGTTTGAAATTTCTTCTTCTTCAGTATTGTGATGGATGATTTCCAGTTTGATAGTCCGGCCATTTGAGGAAAACCGGTAAGGGAGGTCCTCTTTCATCTCTATAATGACCATATTTAGCCGGCTTTGGATTGAGTTATCCGATGTTATATATTCTTTTCTTATCTTTTTTATAGGGCTAGTTTCCTGTATTGTTTCTTGCTGCTCCAAGCTGAAAATCTTATTATTGGGAAAATTGATGATGATTGCAGGAGGATTCTCAATTTTCGTGGCATTATAGACAACGGGTTCGGAGGTTGTAAACACAATCTCTGTCTTTTCAGGCCATTCTTTGGCGGTGAGATCCACCAAATATATATGATGAACAGAGGCACACGAAACAAGCATTAATGAGGTTAGAACAATTAAAGCTTTGGAAGTGATTGTTTTCATTTGATTCTTTCCCACAACTGGTTTCTTTTTATACTAATTTAACAGGATAGTTCCGTCAACTGCTCTTCCTTGCTTTCTACCTCTTATTAACCTGCATTATTCATAAATTTGGCTGACACCGACAGATAATTTCAATATTATGTGTCATTTAATGGAGATTTTTGGCAAAAAGAATAATGAAACATTTTATGCTCAGGTTCAGAATATACAGCAGTTTCTTATTCAATTGTGGTGATTATAAACAAAGAAATTCACAAAATCAATACCTTTAAGTATTGCTTTTTCTCAGGTAAAACAGCAGGCGTCCCCCATAAGCGGCCTCAATTTAAAGCCAGAAGTTATGTTGCTGATAGATTTTTCCTATGAAGGAAGTCAATTATTCTTTGATTTCCAGGACGATAAATCAGCAAATCTTAAATTTACTAAAAAGGAATCTATTTACATAAGGAGATTATTGTTTATAATGCAGACAAAACCATTTTTTCCCTGGCTTTAGCTTTTTTCTGTTGATTGTCTTTTAGGGAAAGGAGGGATGGGGAACAATGGAACAAAATCGGCGGGAAGAACCGCAAAATATTTTTAGAAAAGGTCTTCGGTATTTAGGAACTTTTTTAGGGGTGGGGGGTTTTTGTTTCTGCCTCACATGTTTTTATATGGCTATGAGAGGTGTTATGGACCTTGGAGGATTTGTCGCTTCGGGCGGCCCCTATGAGATTGCCCACCCGGCTCCCGGTTGGATTTGGGTATTTTTTGCAGCCGTGTTTGCGGGATTGTTCTTTCTCCTCGTCAACCACCTAAATGCCCGAAAAGTGGGCGGGCTCAATCTTCTCGTTCTTGCCTGGCCGGCCTTGTTTTTATCCCTTGGGGAAAATTTCCTGGAGTACAGCTTCACATTCCCCGGTTCCGAGCCGGGTATCGTTTGGGGCTGGTTTATCTGCGGAGCGGTTTTTATCCTCATGGGGGGACTCCCTCTTATTTTTATTGTCGCTAATTTCATTAAGGTGCTCAAAAGAAAAGCCGATCCTTTATACACGGGTTTTTTACCCTGGAAAATGAAGATCTCTCCGCCCGGTCTTCAAAAAGAAGACCGTAAGCTTCACATCCCCTTTATCCTTCTAATTCTTAACCTGGCCTTTGTTGGATTTGGGATATACGGAGGCGTCATTTTTTTTGAATTCATAGCAAAATAATCGGGAACATAATTCCAATCATCCCTATCCTTTAATGTCCTTTTTTGAACAGTTGTGTCGCGGCAGCGGACAAATACGGGCTCAAATAACGTCGCCCCTTCCGGAAAAATGCTTTTGGCATGATGTTTGCTTAGACGTTGGATAAGGAGCCTAAGATGTTCAAAAATTATTGGAAGACAGCGGTCAGAAACATCGCCCGTTATAAGGGATATTCCTTCATCAATATCATCAGCCTTTCTGTAGCCATGGCTTTCTGTATTTTGATTTTTCTCTATATCAAACATGAATACAGCTATGATAAATTCCATAAAAACGGCCGGGAAATCTACCAGGTTTACGCCGGTTCGGAATCGATGATTATAGATGTCTCCGAAAACCTGGGGCCGGCCCTGGCGAGACAATATCCGGAAATAAAGACTATGATTACCTATGGCTTTGCCGAAGCCGAAGTTAAGGTTGGATCGAATCGATTCAAAGAGCGTGTCTACGCTGCGAATATTCCTTTTTTCGACACCTTCACCTTTCCCCTGGAACAAGGTCATGACCCTTTCTCTCCAAAAAATCCCGATGTGATGGTGATAAGTTCCAAAACGGCAGAAAAATATTTCGGCAAAGAATCCCCGATCGGAGGAGTTATTTCGGTCAACTTCGGGGATCAATATCACGACTTTATCATCAGCGGGGTTACCCGCAGTATCCCCGATAACTCAAGCATCCATTTTGATATGATCATTCCCACCCGGGAAGCCATGTTTGCTGATGAAGAAAAAGAGGGTTCAGGCTGGCAAATTTTTGAGTTCGGAACCTTTATCCGGCTCTCATCAAAAGTAAAAATAGCCGATTTGGAGAAAAAATCAAATCTCTTTTTGGAAGAACATCTTGGAGAAGTGTTTCAAAAGGCAAACCTGGATCCAAAGGAATTTAAACTGTTTTTTATTCCGCTTGAAGATCTCCACATGAAATCCGAGAGCACTTCGGGCGGACTCGCTCCTACGGGAAATCCTCTGCACTCATTGCTTTTGACGGGAATCGGGCTGCTGGTTTTGCTGATTTCATGTTTTAATTTCATAAATCTTACGATCGCCCGTTCCTCACACCGGTTTAAGGAAATCGGTGTCCGCAAGGTCGCAGGCGCCGGTCGATTCAGCCTGATCAAACAGTTCATGTTCGAATCTCTGGCTGTCAGCGGATTTGCTCTGATCATCAGTATCTTAATTGTGGAAATACTTCGCCCCCTGTTCAACAATTTAGCCGGTAAAAACCTGACCCTGGAACAAAACCTTTACAACATTCCCACCCTGCTCTTTTTACTGGTGATGGTGCTGGTTATCGGAACGTTATCGGGCCTTTATCCGGCCCTACTGACATCAAGGGTCGATCTTGTGAATGTGATCAAGCGAAAACACCGGATCGCAGGTAAAAAGCATTTTTCACGCTTTGTGGTCGTTTTTCAGTTCGCATTATCCCTTTTTCTTATTATCGAATCCACGATCATATACAAACAGAAAAACTATTTGATCACCAAAGACCTCGGCTTCGAACAGAAAAATATTCTGGCTATCCACACCAAAACCGGTAAAAACAATGGTAACGACGGAGAAACTCTGCTGCATCTTTTCAAAGATAAGCTGGCCGGCCACCCATACATAAAAGCCCTTACCGGCTCTTCCGGCATACTCGACAAAAATCTGTCGGCCTTCATCCGCAAAAAAGACGGAACTCCGGTCATTACCATCACACAACGAATCGATTACGATTATCTCGATACTCTGGGGATCCAACTGGCGGCTGGAAGGAACTTTTCAAAAGGCAGCAATTCAGAAACATCCAACGCGGTCCTTGTCAACGAAACCTTTGTTAAGACTTTTGAGATCGAAAATCCTATCGGCAAACCTGTCACCGGAATGGAACATGGGAAGCTTAAAGACCCCATCATCATCGGAGTCGTCAAAGACTTTAATTACATCTCGCTTCGGGAAAATATTTATCCCATGATACTGCATCTGGATAAGAAAAATGATATCGGCTTCATCGTTGTCAAAATGGATCCAACGGGAATCCCAAAGACCTTGAATGACCTCAAAGCATTATGGACTCAGTTCAGACCGGAAAAAACCTTCGAGTACTTCTTCCTCGATGACGATATCAAACTTCACTACCGCATGGAAGAAAGATGGAATCAGATCATGGGCACCTCCTCCTTTTTTGCGGTATTAATTGCCGCATTAGGTTTGTTCGGATTAACCGGCATTTCCATCGCCCGCCGATTTAAGGAGATCGGTATCAGAAGAGTTATGGGCGCCACATCGCTGGAGATTGTCAAAATGATCAACCGCGAATTCCTGCTGCTTGTGGGGACGGCCAATCTGATCATATGGCCTATCTCATACTATATCAGCTCCAAATGGCTTGAGAATTTTGCCTATCGAACGACTTTGACACCACTTGAATTCATTTTTGGAGGAGCAATCGTTCTGGGCGTAGCCGCCCTGACAATCAGTTCTCAGGCTATCCGGGCCTCCTTCCTTAATCCGGCGGTTGTCCTGCGGGACGAGTGAAAAATAAAATCTTGACTTCGTTATGATGAATGTCTTATGATAATATCTAGTAAGTAGTTATTATATGGATCATATGCAAAACACTGAGAAATGAAAGATGGACATACTTACCGTTAACGAAGAGATGCTGCTGATCATTATATGGCAGCTAAAAGGGGATGCCTATGGATTTCCCATCATGAAAAAAGTGATGGACATCACGAAAAAGAAAATTTCCTACGGATCCCTTTATAACTCCCTGAGCAACCTGGAAAAAAAAGGGTATCTCACTTTATACAAGGGAGAACCGACCGAAGTCAGAGGGGGAAAAAGCAAAATTTTTTATTCCATCACGCTAAAGGGAAAAGCCGCATTAAACAGGGCCAGACGGTTTCATAAGTCTTTATGGATGAAAGTTCCCGATTTCGAATCGGATTGATAAAAAAATGAAAAAGAATCACATACAAAAGCCGCCGCGCATCTATCGATGGCTTCTGGTGAAGATGAAAGAGTATGATCAGAAATTTTCTTTGACCGGTGACCTGGCTGAATTTTACGCTTACCTGTCCGGCACGGAAGGAAGAAAGAAGGCAAATATCTGGTATCTGTCCCAAATTCTTTCTTCGGTTTTGCCGTATTTGAAATTTTCCCTTATCTGGAGATACGCCATGTTAAGGAATTATCTTTGTCTCGCCCTGAGAAATATCAAAAACCAAAAGGTGTTTTCTGCGATCAAAATTTTGGGGCTTTCGCTGGCTCTGGCCTTCTGCATTTGGACCTATCTATTCGTGAAACATGAACTATCGTACGACAGGTTTCATGAAAATGCGGATTCAATCTACTCCGTCATCAATACGGATTTTTATTATCCTTATACATACAGGAATATGCCCATCGCTGCCGGTCCGGCCTTGAAGGAATATTTCCCGGAGATAGAACATTCCGTGCGCATTTCCAGGGAGAATCCCGTTGTCCGGTACGAAAATAATTTGTTCCGGGAAGATTGTCATTTAGCGGATAAAAATTTCTTTGAATTTTTTTCCTTCTCTCTGCTCCAGGGCGATAAATCACAGGTCCTCGAATCTGAAAACTCTATCGTTTTGGCCAGATCCACAGCGGTCAAATACTTTCCGGATCTCAACGCTGTAGGAAAAACTCTGACGTTGACTTTCGGGCAGAAGAAAAAGGATTTTTTTGTGACCGGGATCGCTGAGGACCCTCCTCCCAATTCGACGATTGTCTTCGACATGATAATCCGTATCGAAAATATCGCTTTCTCCAGAAGCAATGAGGCCCTGCAAAGCTGGACATGGCCCAGAAGTGAAACCTATATCCAACTCAAGAAGGAGGCGGCTCCTGAATCCATCGAAGCCAAGTTTCCTTCCTTTGTCAGCCAGTATTTCAGCAGCGTCATCGAAGAAAGGAAAGCAAGAGGAGCCTGGAACGAAAAAGGGGAAACCATAACGTTCTGGCTTCAAAACATCAAAGATATTTATCTTCATTCACAGGGTATCACCAGCGAACCGGGGAGCCATATCAATAAGTCCTATATCCTGGGAGGCATAGGCCTGCTTGTCCTTTTAATTGCCTGTATCAATTTCACCAATCTCTCGCTGGGAAAAGCGTTCTCCAGGACGGCCGAAATCGGCATGAGAAAAATTCTGGGAGCGGGAAAGAAAAATATCGTGCGACAATTTTTGAGCGAGTCGATCGTCATTATGTTTCTTTCGATGTCTGCGGGTGTTGCGGTGGCTGTTTGTCTCCTGCCGTTTTTCAACCGTTTGGCCGCCAAGAGTCTTTCGATATTGGGAGTGCTGACCTTTCCTAACGTGCTCATCTTCACCGGTGCGGCTGTCATTGTGGGCGTTTTGGCCGGTTTTTATCCAGGAATCATTCTAGCCAATATCGAAGCGGCGAGGATCATCAAAGGCCACTTGAAGCTCGGGGGAAAAAATCGTTTGACCCGGATTCTTATCGTGGTTCAATTTTCCGTCTCCGTCTTTTTGATCATATCGACTCTCACCATGGCCAAACAGATAAAATTCATCAACACCAAGGACTTGGGATTCCAAAAAGAGGGCGTGGTGATCGTCGAAACTCTCGAAAGAGCAGAGGAAGCAGAAAGGATCTTTAATCTGTTCAAACAGAAAACGGAGAATCTTGCATCGGTCAGGCAGATATCCGGGTGTGCTTTCCCCCTAGGCGGGCCGCAAGGAGAGGGAACGATCCAATACAACAACAAAAAACTTAAATTCCGTTTCTCTCAAGTGACTCATGATTATTTTGCCACCATGGGGATGGAATTTCTCGCAGGCGGAGATTTCCCGCAAACGATTCCCTCTGATATTAATCCCGTCGTCGTCAATGAACTCTTCGTCAAATCTTTTGAAATAAACGACCCGATAGGAAAAAACCTGGATTCCTCAGAGAGACCGGCCCAGATCGTCGGCGTGGTCGAAGATTATCATTATTCCGATCTTCGCCATGAAAAAGAACCGGTGATACACTTATTCAGCCCGGGTCCGTTCCGCATTCTCCTCAGAGTCTCATCGGAGAATATTGCCCGTACTATCGACAACCTGAGAAACATCTGGAAGGAAATTCAGGTCGATAAGCCCTTTATCTATTCCTTTCAGGATCAGATTCTCGAAAACCAATACAAAGAGGAAAAAAGATGGAACGCCATCGTGCTGTCATCCGCCGTCTTTGTCTTATTGATTACCTGTATGGGCTTGGTAGGCATGACGACGATTATTACCAACCGGAGGACCAAAGAAATCGGGATAAGGAAAGTCCTGGGCGCATCCATCATGAAGATATCCCGTTCTTTATGCTCAGATTTTGTGATATTAACGGCCGTCAGCAATTTTATCACCTGGCCTGTGGCATTTTACATCATGAACCTTTGGCTTAAAAACTACGCCTACCGGACAAACATGGATTTTGGAATATTTTTGGCGGCGGGCTTATTGTCCTTCGTGTTTTCCTTAGGGACCATCGCGTTTCTTGTTTACAAAGCCGCCTCGTCCAATCCTGTCGACTGCCTGCGGTATGAATAAATAATCGAGGACACAATACCCATAACACTCATTTTTCTGTTGAAAATCATCTTCAGCGTTATTATCAAAAATAAGGTAAATGGGTATTGTTTCTCCGATTATTGAAAAAATGTCAACCATTTTTCAAACTGCACGTTTATATGTATGTATGTTTTTAAATTAAAAATAAACATCATGGAAAAAAAATGTATGAATTAACCAAACACGAGGAACTCATCTTACTGGCGATCTTAAAGCTGAAGGAAAATGCCTATATCGTGTCCTTGCGCCGGCATATCAAAAACATCACCGGTAGGTCCATCAACTACGGCTCCCTTTGTAACACCCTTTCTTCGCTCATTAGAAAAGGCTACGTCAGATCCAAAGAAAGCGATCCGGAACCGAGGCAGGGAGGCCGTAGAAAAGTGCTGTACTCTTTGACCACCGAAGGAAGAAAGGCTTTAAAACACACCTACAAAGTCCATAAACTTGCCTGGGATGGGTTGGTGGAATCGATCATAAAATTTGACTGAAATGAAAAAAACCCAAAAAAAACGGCCGCCCTGTATCGCCAGATGGATCATCTCCCGGTTATCCCAATATGAAAAAGAACACGCCCTCGCTGATGCCATGGAAACGGACTATCTAGACATCCGCGATCAGCACGGAGCCTTCCTGTCCTGGATATGGTACTGGTTCTACGCTATTGGAATACTCTTCCATTACATCAAATTTTCCCTTTTATGGAGCATGATCATGTTTAAAAACTATTTGAAAATCGCATTAAGAAACATGCGCAAGCATAAAGTGTATTCCTTCATCAATGTTTCCGGACTGGCGGTGAGCATCGCCTGCTGCCTGATGATTTTGATGCATATCCGTTTCGAAACGAGCTACGATAACTATCACCGTGATGCGGACCGAGTGTACCGCCTCGGCATCGACATCAACATGCCCTCATTCAAGCGGGTTTTTGCCCCTGTATCCTATTTTGAGGCTCCCTATTTGAAGGAAAATTTTCCTCAGGTGGAAGCAGTCACCCGCTTATGGGATACTTCGGGTATCCTCGTTCGAAGGGGGGACAGGGTTTTTTATGAAAACGATGTGTATACGGCTGACAATGACATTTTCGACGTCCTGACTTTTCCGCTTAAACAAGGTGATCCCGAAACCGCATTAAACCGGCCGGGGACCCTAGTCGTCTCTGAATCCGTAGGACGCAAGTATTTTGGAAATGAAAGCCCCACGGGCCAGACCATCCAGGTCGGCGGGCGTGTATGTGTCGTTACCGGAGTGATGGCCGACCCTCCAAAAAACACGCATCTAAAAATCGGAATGATCGCTTCCATGATCGGGGATGAAGTACCGGAGTGGGCCAGGCGACATTGGTATTTGAACGTTTTTTATACCTATGTAAAATTCCATCCCGATGTCGACGTTCAATCGCTTCTCCCGAAGATCGAAACCGGAGCCAACTCGCATAAAGATATAAAAGAAGGGCAAAAATTCACTTATTTTCTCCAGCCCCTGAAGGATATCCACCTGTTCTCCCATATTCATGGAGAATTGGCTCCTCCGGGAAATCCGACTTATCTCTTTATTTTCGGCGTGATCGCCGGACTCATCCTGATCATTGCCGGCATCAATTTCATCAACCTCTCAACAGCCCGAGCGGCCGCCAGATCCAAGGAAGTCGGCTTGAGGAAAATCGTTGGGGCTTTCCGGAAACAATTGATTTTCCAATTTCTCGGGGAATCGATTCTGACCACTTTGCTGGCCGTTTTTCTGGCCTGCCTCATCTCCGGCGTTTTTCTCCCGTTTTACAGCCACTTGACCGAAATCCCTTACTCCCTGAAGGATTTCGTGCGGCTCGACCTCCTGCTGGCCATGATCGGGATCCTCTTTTTCTCCGGCATCATCGCCGGAAGCTATCCGGCTTTTTATCTTTCTGGGCTGAGGCCTATCGCTTCTTTGAATAGAAGACAAGGAAACCTTTCCAAGAGGAACGGATTGAGACGGGTTTTGGTCGTAGGGCAGTTCATTGTCTCATTTATCATCATCACCGGGGCCATTGTCGTCTCTCAACAAATAAGGTATATGAAAAACAAAAATCTCGGGTTTGAAAAAGAGCAAAAAATCGTCATTCCTGTCCGGCAAGGAGCAAAGATCGGCGAAAATTTCGAAACAGTCAAAGCCGAATTCCTGAGGAATTCCGGAGTCACAGGGGTCACAATGTCTTCGGGTGTTCCCGGCCGGCTCGCTGAGGGCGCCAATGCAAGACTTGTCGGCGAAGCTGATGATATGACCCAATGGATGTACTACCTGTTTGTGGATACGGATTTTTTCAGGGAATACGGGATAACGCTGGCCGCGGGGCGGACATTTCAAAAAGAACAAATTTCCGATTCACGGTCATCCTTCTTGATCAATGAAGCGGCCGTCAAAAAGTTTGGCTGGCATGATCCGACGGAAGCCCTTAGGAAAACCTTGTGGTCAGGCTACGGAGGAAACCAGGGAGAAATAATCGGCGTTGTCAAGGACTTTCACTTCTTCGGATTGCAGCGGGAAATCGGGCCCGTGATCATGAGCATAAGACCGGATGTCTTCAGATTTATAACGCTGACTCTATCCACCAACAATATCGGTCGGACGCTTGCCTCCGTTAAAAACACTTGGGAGAGTTTATTCCCCGGAATCCCGATTGATTATTCCTTTATCGATACGTACTTTGACAGGTTCTATCGAGAAGAGGAAAAAGTCGCCGCCTTGGTCAGAGTGTTCGGCATTCTCGCGATAGCCATCGCTTGTTTTGGTATTCTCGGATTGACGGCCCATACCACACAGAGCCGGACCAAAGAAATCGGGATCAGAAAAGTGGTCGGGGCATCGGTCACACGCATCACCGTCCTATTGTCGGGAGAGTTCGTCAAATGGGTCCTTTTCGCCAACCTAATTGCTTTGCCGGCGGCTTACTATATCTTGAATAAATGGCTCGCTGGATTCGCTTACAGGACGGAATTCTCCTTGTGGTTTTTGCTGATACCCAGTGTTCTAACTGTAGGCTTTGCAGCTTTTACGGTGAGTTATCACACCATCAAAGCCGCCGCCGCCAACCCGGTAGACAGCTTGAGGTATGAATAATTGGGGACACAATACCCTTTCACCTATTTTCCACTTAAAATCACCTCTAGAAATTTAGGGGGAAAAAAGCAAAGGGAAATTGTATCCCTAATTATTTTATCTTGTCCCGGATCATCAGGTTGAATATATATTTTGCCCTGCATTCATCGGTCATCGGGTAGGCATCGAGCAAATTTCTGTAGGAATCCCCTGTGGTCTCGTCAAAGCCCGCCTCGAGAAAAATGAGGTTCATTCTTCCCTCCACAAGGAAAACATTGCGGTTTCCCTGAAAAAAATCCCAGCAGATGCCGGTTTTGTCGAGATCGACAAGCCTTTTGAATTCATTCTGCCTGATGATTTCCGGCTTGAATGCGTTCTGATGAACCTGCATGATGACGTTCTGGGATTTTCCCCAGGAGAAGGTTTCCTTGTTGAACCGGCTGAAATCGCTGAAATAATAAATGAACCCTCCATTTTCTTTGCGGTGAATTCCTGTAAAAATGCCGGCGATGATTTCATTAGCACGATCGTAGGACTTTTGCATCTCCTCTTTCATCGATTGGTGAAAAGGTTTCATCACGAACCCGGCTGGAGGAAGCGCTTCCACCGGCTCTGGTTTCGGCTCCGGAAGAATTCCGCGACGGGGAGCACAGCCTGTTATCATTACCATAGTCAATGCTGTAAGACACACATACCTGAATATTTTTTTTAAAAAGTTTTTCATCTCGACATCTCTCGTCTCTTTTTATCTTGATAGAACCTTTTATTATGTAAAGCTCCAGTTTAGAAAAATTCGTGCTCGAAGTCCATGTTCAGCTCGTTTTAAATCAATCTTTTCTTGACATCCCAAGTCTAAAGATTTGAAACCAATAAAGAAAACAACGCCAGACGAACAAGAATTTATGGTGACGGGAAGCATCGAGAATGCGCCGTGAAACTCCCATATCCATTTCGACTTTCTGACCTCGATCTCCTCCTTTCCCAGATACCAAACAACCTCATGGTTTGAGGGATTCTGCACCCCCTATATCGTATTAAAGAAAGGGGAGTTCCCGGAAAAATTGGAATCACAGTTTCCCACCTTCGTGCTCAAATACATGTTTGAAGGAAAGCGAGGAAGATTTAAAAAGTATAAGAAATCGAAATCGCAGCCCCCTTCCTGACAAATCCAAAATTGAATGCTATTTTCGAACTTCTCTCGTACAGATCTTTCTCATTTAAATATTCCAAATAGTGCCTTTCCTCGATACTTTTTCCCACAAAGCTGAAGAAGGCTCCAATTCCCCCAATGGCAGCAAATGAATAATTCCAGTTGAAAGAATCACTCAAATCCCAAAGACCTGTATACTTGATAGGCTGGCCTATTATAAAATAAAGCATGAGACCTGTGTTTATAGCTCCTGATATAAGACGGCCGATTTTCCCTTTATGCGCCTCTGAGGCAAGAGCCTGCGCACAGGTTGCCTCTCTCTCCAATGGATCTAATTTCATTATTTCTTCATACTCTTTCTCAACACTCGACTTGACGGCGAAGTCCCAAACACCTAAACATGCCCCGACCGTACCGAATGCTATGCAATAAGTACCTAACTTTTTTACGTCTTTCTCATCTTCTTCTGCCATTGCGTTTATCGCGATCCCGAGCCCGGTAAACGTGACCCCGTATAAAATATTCTCTAGACCATGCGAGAAGCGATGGGACCTTGCCCTTTTTGCGAGCTCTCTCAAGTGACGTTCGGCTAAAGGTAAAGGCATCATGGACGGTTCCTGCGCATCAAGGACTTCCTCCTCCTTGACCTCGGGAACATCCTTTATCATTTCCAGAACTTCAACATATTCCTGCTCAATGTAGCCGCTTATTACGATTCCATCCTTATCCGGAGCCAGATTGACGAAATACCAGCCATCGGTCTTCCCTTTGCTGTCAAGAAGAGTCCCAAGGGATAGTGTGTAGATAACTGCACTCTCCACTGAAGGTTTCAGTCTTAACACAGCATCTTCCTGTATGACTCGCAATTTCAGAGATTCCGCATGAATAAAAGGAATGATGATAAAAAAGAAAACAAAGAAAAAAATCAGGTTTTTCAATTTCAGATTTGAATATTTCATATCCCCTCCAAGCATTAAAATGAAATAAATATTGGTAGATTATATGATTTTCTCTCTTTGTTAGCAACTACATTGCTGCTACACTACATTGCTGCTACATTTCACACTTCACATTACATTTCACAATCAATTTCCGATCCGCTGATACATCATTCAGATGTACTTCTCCAGGTCTATTCTTCTCAGTTTTGAATCTAAAGCATAAAAAGCACAGGGCAGACAGGCTGTTATTATTTTACCAATTCTATACTGCTGAAGGTATTTTTCTCGAGCCTCCACCATGTGCACCATTCGTCATTCGTGGCCGATTGCCTATTTTGCCATGCATCGCTGGCCGCAGAATTTATTCTACCAGGCCGGTTTGAGCGCTTGGATTTTTATTTTTTCCGGCCTGACGGTCCTGGCGATTGCTCTTTTAACCGTAAGCTACCAATCCATCAAAGCAGCTATAGCCAATCCGGTCGATTCCCTGCGGTATGAATAATCGGGGACACAATACCCATTTACCTTATTATTGGTAAAAACGCTGAAGATGATTTTCAGCAAAAAAAAATGAGTGTAATGGGTATTATATCCCCAATTTACATTTCCTGTCCGTTTCCGAACAATTTTTGTGCGGAAATGGACGCTAATCTTTATCGGGAGTTACAGGCAGCATTTTTTCTCTGTTCCGCCCAACTCCATCAAATACTTCCTTGGCACAAATTATGCAAATAATCCCTAAAATGCTGAATTTTAATTACAGAAGGGAGTTTTATTTGTGAATGATATCAATTCGAAGCAGGTTTTGAGATTTTGGAAGACCTCTTTAATAGGGATTATCTGCGTTTTGACCTTCATTTCTTCCTGCCAGGCCCAGCAGACATCCTACCGCACCACGACTCCTCCCGACTTGAATGATGGATTAAAGATCGCCTCTGCAGAATCGGTCGGGATCGATAAAAAGGACCTCGAGATTTTAACTCAGCGCATTTCAAACAGTGATTTCGGGTATCTGCGCTCGCTTATCCTGATCAAGGACGGAAACCTTATTTATGAGGGGTGTTTTTTTGGCGCCCGTCGTGATGACCGGTACACGATATATTCCGTCTCTAAAACCTTTACTTCGGCACTGTTCGGTATTGCCATGGATAAAGGGTTTATCAAGACTGTGGATCAAGCCCTTCTCCCCTTTTTTCCGGAATACAAAAATATGACAAATGATCCATTGAAGAAAAACATCAAAATCCATCATCTCCTTTCGTTGAGCTCCGGATTCGATTGGGATGAAAGCACTTTTTCCTACGAGGACAGACGCAACATACACGTGCAGATGGAGATGACCAATGACTGGATACGGTTTATCCTCCAAAGGCCGATGAGGGACAAGCCCGGTGAGCGCTGGTTGTATAATACGGGCAACGTCCAATTGCTGTCCGCCATCATCAAAAAAACTACCGGCCTTTATCTCCATGAATTCGCTGAAAAACAACTGTTCGGTCCTTTGAAAATCAAAAATTATTACTGGAATACCGATCCTTCGGGATACACATGTGCGGGCGGCTCCGACGGTGGATTGCGCCTCAAGGCGCGGGATATCGCCAAACTGGGCTGTTTGTATACAAACAAAGGTATATGGAACGGGAAGCGAATCCTGTCTGAAGCATGGATAAAAAAATCAACCCAGGGTTATATCACCACACGGGGGGATCGTCAGTATGGCTATTTATGGCATGTGGGCATAGACAAAACCTACGAACAGCCCTACAAGTTTTTTTACCACTCCGGTTCAGGAGGACATCTCCTCATGGTATATCCGGAATTGAATCTGGCCATCGTCATCAATTCGGGTCCGCGATCCGCCAAACCGCTTATCCGTTCTGTATTGGATATGATTGTGAGAAATTGAAACGAATCTTTTAAAAAATATTTAAGGAGAAAACAATGAACAAAAAAGTTTTACTTCCGTTGATCGTGCTGTTATGCATTCCCTTTTTTATCGCGGGTTTTTCTTTTGATGATGCCGCAGAGAAAGAGGAAGTACGAAAAGCGCTCGAAAATTATTTTTTTAAAGGAAAACTCGAGTCGGACAAACAACTTCTCAGCGAAATCATACATGAGGACTACCGTTTGTTCAACGTCCACAAAGGACGGCTTGAAAAATATGTAAGGTCTGATTTTTTCTCCTGGCTGGGCGGAAAAAACGATATAAAGTTCAAAATAGGTTATATTGATATAACAGGAGGAGTCGCTGCCGTAAAAGTCATCGAGGATGCAGGCAATCATATGTGGGTGGACTATTTTAATCTGGTTAAAGTAGACGGCAAATGGTGGATCATGGACGAGGTCGCCTTTCCGTTAAGGAAATAGAAAAAGCTAAAATCAATATCACTTTTTGAAGAAAAGGACTTGAAATACAGAAAGAAATAAATTGTCCCTAAGTTAATCTTTTTTTTCTTCCGGTCTTTTTAAATTAAGCCACGGCTAATCCGGTCAATTCTCTACGGTATGAGTAAATAATTAGGGACACAATACCCATTACACTCATTTCCCTGCTGAAAATTTTCTTCAACATTAATATTAAAAATAAGGCAGCATGATAATTTTGTCCCCGATTTTTCATTTGAGTCTTTAACATAAAATCCAGCCCGGTCAACTTTTTTGATCAATAAAACGTTTATGTTTTATAACAGTACGATAATTTCGTTTTGTTGCGAATGGATATTTCGTGAGATTATCAAGATTCCCTTCACCTCCCCGGTTAGCGGTTTGGCTTGTCAAGCACCTCGAACGTTATCAGACGGAACACGCCATTAATGATGACATGAATGAGGTCTTTACCAGTATATATAGGGAACGCGGATATAGGACGGCCTGTCACTGGTACTGGGGCCAATGTTTGGATGCCCTCCTTAAAAACATCATATTCAACTTAAAATGGAGTTTTATCATGCTCAAAAACTATTTAAAAATTGCCTGGAGAAACCTGAAACGGTATAAGGGGTATTCCTTTATTAATATTGCAGGGCTTGCCGTGGGTATGGCGGTATTCATTTTAATCATGATTTTTGTGCAGTATGAGCTGAGTTTTGACAGGTACCATAAGAATGCCGACAGGATCTACAGAATAGCCTGGAAAGCGGAAACGCTTCCAAATCCCATTGCCGGGGCACCCCTTCCTCTGGCTCCTGCCATGATGGAAGAATATCCCGAGGTTATATCGGCTGCCAGAATTTTTCGTTGGGGCCGGGGGGAAAAACTGTTTTTGTGCGGCGAGACAAATATTCATGAAAACCTTTATTATGCGGACCCCGAGACTTTTGATGTTTTTTCGATTCCCTTTATAAAAGGCGATCCTAAGACCGCCCTTAATGACCCTTTTTCCATCATTTTGTCAAAAAGAATAGCGGAAAAATATTTCGGCAAAGAAGATCCTTTGGGAAAAGTGCTGACATTGAAAGAAAGCAGTGACTGGGACCAAAAAGAAAATAATGATTATGTCATTACCGGGATTTTTGAAGAGATGCCACAAAATTCTCATTTTGTCATGGATCTGATCGTGCCGTTTAACAGTTTAATTTTATCCAAAAGACTGGGGAGTTCGTGGGAAGGGGGAAACAACGCCGTCACTTATTTGCTTCTGGACAAGAAAGCCGATCCCAGAGATTTGGACAGAAAGCTTTTCTCCATATTAAAGAAGTACAGATATACAAATGCTGAAACCGCGGGTGATTTCAAGGAAAAATATTTTCTTCAGCCTTTGACATCCATTCATCTTGATAACTATGTCACTTCTCATATTGCCTCTCATTATGATGTCAAATATATCTATCTCTACTCTGCGGTCGCATTTCTGGTCCTCATCATCGCCTGCATCAATTATATCAATTTGACGACAGCCCGCTCGATCAAGCGGGGCAAAGAAGTGGGAATTCGAAAAGTTGTAGGCGCCAGGAAAACACAGTTGGTCAAACAGTTTTTAAGCGAATCCTTCATTCTCGTTGTGGTATCCCTGGTTGTATCCCTTATTGCCGCAAGGCTTCTCTTGCCGTATTTTAACAGCATTACAGGAAGACCCCTGAGTTTCAATCCTGTTGAAAATATACATCTTTTCTTGGGACTTATTGCTGTTTTATTTTTTGTGGGATTCTTTTCCGGAAGTTATCCGGCTTTTTATATATCTTCTATCAGACCGGTCTCCATCCTCAGTGGAAAATCCTTATATAATTTCAAAAGATTCAGCTTAAGAAACATACTGGTAATAGCCCAATTCTCCATCACGGCAATCCTGATCATCAGCACTCTCGTGGTCAAAAATCAGCTCCATTTTATCCAGAACAAAAACATGGGCTTCAGCAAAGAACAAATTATTGTCTCCAAGATTGAAGAAAATATGAAGATCAGAAACAACATCGAAGCGGTCAAAGAAACATTGAAAAAAAATCCCAATATTTTGGCTGTCTGCTGTTCGGCCAGTTTGCCTAATGATATAAGATGGAAGCCCGACCTGGGTGGCCTACCAGCCAAAAATCCCGGTGAGTTTGTTCCCGTCTTTGTCGATATTGTGGATTACGACTTTGTCGATGTGTTCGAGGTCGAAATTATCGAGGGCAGAAATTTTTCAAGGGATTTTCCTGCTGAAGCGGAAGGAGCAGTCCTGATCAATGAATCGGCGGCAAAAGCATGCCAATGGGATTCTCCGATCGGAAAAGTATTTAAAATCCCAGGCTGGGACAGGCGTACTGTAAAAATCACCGGAATCATAAAGGATTTTCATGCCCATTCTCTGCATCAGCCGATAAGTCCCTTGTTTCTCGGGCTCAGTTCCACATGGAAGGTTTATCTATCTATCAAAATTGATACGGTTAATATTCATGAGACAATCGATTATATAAAAAATACATTAAAGGAGTTTACCCCGAATTATCCCTATGAATTTCAGTTTTTTGATGAGATATTCGAAAAAGCCTATCGAACAGAACAAGAGATGGGGAATATTCTCAGTGTTTTTGCCTTTTTATCGATTTTTATCGGGTGTTTGGGACTTTTCGGTCTGATGTCATTCGCAACAGAACAGAGAACCAAAGAAATCGGGATAAGAAAAGTATTGGGTGCGTCCGTTAAAAGCATTATGTCCCTTCTGTTGAAAGATACGGCAAAATGGGTGCTTATAGCTAATGTCATTACCTGGCCCCTTGTTTATTATCTCATGCACAAGTGGCTGCAGAATTTTGCTTATCATATTTCTATCCACTGCTGGCTCTTCTTCCTGGCCATTGCTATCACATTCGGAATTTCAGTCCTGACCATAAGCTATAAAGTTATCCAGGCTGCCTCTTCCAACCCCGTCGATTCCCTGCGGTATGAATGAATAATTGGGGACACAATACCTGTTGCCCTCATTTTAGCCTTCAATTTCCCTGGTATTTTTCAAGTGAAAAATGAATATATATGTATTATGTCTGCAATTATTGAAAAAAAAATCAACCATTTTTCGAATTGTGCGTCTATATGTATGTATGTTTTTAAATTAAAAATAAAGATTATGGAAAACACATGATTGAATTAACCAAACACCTACAAGGCCCATAAACTGGCCTGGAATGGGTTGGTGGAATCGATCATTAAATTTGACTGAAATGAAAAAAGCTCAAAAAAAATTGCCTCCTCGCATCGCCGGATGGATCATTTCACGGTTAGCCCGCTATGAAAAAGAGCACGCCCTGGCCAATGCCCTCGAGGTCGATTATTTTGATATGAGGGCCCGGCGTGGCGCTTTTCTCTCCCGATGTTGGTACTGGTTCTGCGCCTTCGGTGTGCTTTTCCATTACATCAAATTTTCCCTCTTATGGAGTTTGGTCATGTTTAAAAATTATTTGAAGATCACCTTAAGAAATTTACGCAAGCAGAAGGGCTATTCTTTCATCAATATTTCCGGGCTGGTCCTGGGGCTTACCTGCTTTATGCTGGTGTCCCTCTATGTGAGGTATGAACTCAGCTGCGACAAGTATCATGAGCGTTATGAGCGCATCTACAGGATCATCAACCACCAGCCGGAAAAAAACTATATGAATTCGGATTATTTCGCCTGGACGCAGGGTCCTCTTGCTCCCACCCTGATGGATAAATATCCCGAGATTGAATCGGCTGTCCGAATGAACATGATAAACAATCAGCTTATTTTATACGGCGAGGACTCATTCATGCTGGACGATTTTTATTTTGCCGATCCCGAGATATTCGACATATTTTCCCTCGAGTTAGTGCGCGGAGATCCACAAACGGCCCTCGATCATCCCGGTTCCATCATTATCTCAGAGGCGACCGCCCGCAGGATTTTCGGTGCAAAAAATCCCATGGGTGAAATCCTGAATTATGAAAATGAAAAGGATCTGATCGTAACGGGGGTACTTAAGGACATGCCCCAAAACTCTCATTTTCGAATAGAAAGCCTCCTGCCTTTTAAAGAATATCTGGAGATGCGGCCGATGAATGCCGAACGCTGGAATCCGGGTTGGTACTGCTACACGTACTGTCTTCTTAAGGATGGGGTTGACCCGAAAGCCCTGGAGAATAAACTTGTCCCCCTTTCTGAAGAAATTTTTAAAATCAACCACATCGAATCCAGGCTGGTGCTTCAGCCTGTCGAAAGGATCCACCTGCATTCCCACATTAACGGCGAGATCTCGGCCAATGGAAACATCACATACGTCATTATTTTTTCCTTGATCGCCACGCTTATTCTGATCATCGCCTGCATCAACTACATGAACCTAGGCACGGCCCGTTCTTTTCAGAGAGGACGCGAAGTGGGGATAAGAAAGGTCGTAGGAGCTCAGAAAAGCCAACTGGCGAGGCAGTTTTTGGGGGAATCCATCATGATTACGATGATCGCCTTCATATTTTCCTTGGCCGTCGTTTGGATCGTCCTTCCCTCATTCAATAGTTTTTTTGAAAGAAGCATTCCATTCGGTCTTTTGGCAAGTTATAAACTTATGCCTTTTCTGCTTGCCCTCGTTTTCTTTACAGGAATTTTCTCGGGAAGTTATCCCGCCTTTATGATATCAGCCTTCAAACCTATCACCTCTCTTCGCGGGACTCTGAGCCGGGGGACTGAGGGCTACAAAGCAAGGTCCATTCTGGTCGTCTTCCAGTTTGCTGTTTCCATTGTCCTGATTATTACGACCTTTGCAGTCAGAAACCAGCTTGTTTATATCCAAAAAAAAGACGTGGGGTACACAAAGGACAGAATTATCGTCATCAGATTAAGGGACATAAAGCTAAGGCGTCATATTCATACCATTAAGACGGAGCTCCTCAAAAATCATCAAGTGCTGGAAACATCCAGTTCGAACTATCTGCCTAACAGCATAACCTCGTTTAACCGATTTCCGAGACCGGATCCTACGGATGCTTCTCTGCTGACCATTTATACGGCTGCTGTCGATCAAAATTTTATCGATCTTTACGGCCTTAAGCTTGCTCAGGGAAGGAATTTTTCATCGGGTCAGCGTGAAGAAGTATTGCTCAATGAGACGGCGGCCAAAGCCCTTGGACTGAAAAAGCTTGATGGGCAGCGATTGGAACATCGGGGTGATCGAAACCCGGAAATCGTCGGGATTTTAAAGGACTTCCACTTCCAATCCCTGCATAATGAGATTTCACCCTTATGCTTTTACTCGAATAACAGCTATCCCTATTATCTTTCAGTAAAAGTGAAAGGAAACAATATCCCTGAAACCTTGAAATATATTCAAGGCCGGTTAGAGGCGGTTTCCGCCGATTATCCCTTCGATTATCGATTTTTCGATGACATTTTTAACCAAGCCTACAGAAGCGAGCAGAATCTGGGGCGGTTGTTTTTGGTCTGTTCCGGCCTGGCCGTGTTTATAGCCTGTTTGGGATTATTCGGGCTTGTGGCCTTTACGGCTGAGCAGCGTACAAAAGAGATAGGCATCCGGAAAGTTTTAGGCGCATCGGTTTCAAATATCATCCAGCTTCTTTCGAATGATTTTCTCAAATGGGTGCTCCTGGCCAATCTTCTTTCATGGCCGATTGCCTATTTTGCCATGCATCAATGGCTCCAGAGTTTCGCCTATCGTGCCGGATTGAGTGTTTGGATTTTTGTCGTTTCCGCTCTGGCGGCTTTGGCTATAGCCCTTGTGACCGTCAGCTACCAATCCATCAAAGCGGCCACCGCCAACCCGGCAGACTGCTTGAGGTATGAATAAAACACGTTTTGTTTTGACCCATCCGGACGATATATAGATCAATCTGTTTATTTCCACCCGTGATATCTCAAAACAGCCCGTCCTTACACACCGGCAATCGAACCGGCCTGGCCCTGACCTGAGGATGCGGTATTCACCCGGGCCCACTCCTCGACTCACAAATACGGCAGATGAGTTCTGACAAAAGCATCAGAACTAAAATAATCAAGGAACGACACAAAAAATCTTGACAAATAGACAACTGTCGTTTATATTAAAAACGACAATTGTCATTTTAGGAAGGATGAAGTATGGAATCCAAAAAAAAGAGACGCAAACTATCGCCTGCTAACCTTGAAATCATGAAAGCCGTTTGGGAAAAAGGAGAGGTAACCGTCAATGATGTCATGGAAGTTATCAATGCTAAAAGAAAATCCCCTATCCGGCGAAGCACCATTCAAGTCCAGATGAACCGGTTGGAAGATTACGGCTGGCTGGAACATACGAAAAAAGGAAGAATATATTTCTATTCAGCTGCCGCCGGGAAACAAAAGACTCGAAAAGAGATTTTGGATGACATAAAAAATCGTGTTTTTGGCGGATCGAGAGCGGAACTTATCAAATGCCTGATTGATGATACAAACGTCACTCCCGAAGAGATAAAGGAACTTCGTGCCCTGCTTAAAGACAAATAAGGGAATAGAATATGAATTTTTTTGAAAACATCATATCCGCCGAATGGGTACTGAACACGGCTATTCATTCTTTGGTGATCCTTGCTTTTGGGGCACTGATCATTCATCTGTTGAGACATAAAGCTGCTCCTCTGAGAAGCGGAATCGCTTTAATAACAATGGTAGCCCTTTTCCTTCTTCCCTTCCTATCCGGTTCGCTTATTCAGTTAAATTCTCTGTCTCTGAAAACCGTAATTTCCATAACATACGATTTATCCATGTCACCTTCAGACGGCATCGACTACAAAACGGCTGAAATATCTTCTCATGGAAATAGCACAGACCAGGCACAAAAAGTACGGCCGTTCTGGTCCGGCCCGTTTTTTGTCAAGAGCATCAATGTTTTCGGTATCATCTGGGGAACCGGATTTCTCTTTATGCTTTTACGTTTTGGCATGGGAGCGATCTCTGTCCGCAGCTTAAAAAAAGGAATGGCTGAAGTCCGCAATCCCAGGTTCCAGGCCATAATTCACTCAGTGGAAAAGATATTTCCCAAAAATAAAAAATTCGGGGTGTTCACATCACCTAAAGCGCCCTACCCGATGGCCACGGGAGTTTTTAAACCTGTGATTCTGTTCCCGGAAGATTTTATGAATAAATATCATGACAACCAAATAAAAGGAATACTTATCCATGAGCTATCGCATATTTACCATGGAGACCTGGCCATGGGTATTCTTCAAAGATTTATTACGTCGCTATTCTGGTGGAATCCTCTGGCTTTTGTCCTGAGTGAATCCTATTCCAGGGCAAGAGAAGAGGTTTCCGATACGCACGTCCTCCTCCTTAACGACTCGAAAGAGTACGCGGAGTGTTTGATCGATCTGGCGGAAAAGACAATGCTCTGGAAGCGGCTGTCCCTTTCCGTCGGACTGGTATCTCCCCACATCCCTCTTAAAGAACGGGTCAAACACATTTTATCCAAGGAGAGGATCATGGACACCAACATCAAAAAGTCGACCGTCATGGTGATGGTCGCGGCAGCGGTTTTGCTTGTTTTGGGAATCGCGGGATCCAGGCTGATATTCGCAATCGACAAGCTTGAGACAACAAGCCCAAAAGCGGATTTCGTACTCAAAGATTTAGCGGAACAGACCCAATCAGAAAAAGATCAAAAAAAGGACACATCCAAAAAAAAGAACATCAAACCGCCAAAATTACTAAAATCGGTTGATCCCGTTTATCCCAAAGAAGCCCGAAAAGCCGGAATCGAGGGAGTGGTCATTTTGGAAGCCACGACGGATATCCACGGTCAGGTGGAAAACGTTAAGGTGTTAAGGTCCACCCCCGAACTCGATCAGGCCTCCATCGATGCGGTAAAGCAGTGGGTTTACGAACCCATGTTGATCGACGGGGAACCGCAAGGCGTTACTTTCACCGTGACATGCAGATTCTCGCTCGACGAGCCCGTCCCAATTCGAGCTTCCGTAGACATCAAGCCACCAAAGCTGATCAAAGAAGTGGAACCGGTTTATCCCGAAGACGCAAAAAAAGCTGGAATCGAAGGCGTGGTTAAACTGGAAGTCACCACCAATCAATACGGCGAGGTTATTGCCGCAAAAATTCTGGAATCCATCCCCGAACTCGAGAAAGCCGCCATCGATGCTGTCAAAAAGTGGGAATATGAAGTAAAAACAATTGATGGGAAAAAAAGAGGCATGATATTTCCCGTGACAGTAAAGTTCACATTGAAATAAGCAGAGAGAGCGCATAGACCCGAACTCCTAAGAGGGATTAGGGATAAGACCGCAGCTCCGCGGCTATATTAAATCCGGAGGCGGGCACCGATACGATTCGGTACCCGCCTCTGGTCAGATTGCTGCCGGCGGTACGGATTGCTTCCAAAATCTTATCCGCTTCATACTCTAGGGAACGCATGGGAATCACCTCATCGTTGTATGGTGGCTGTTGAACTTTACCGGGCTGTATCACAATGGAATGATCTGGGTTTTGGAACATTTTCTTTGCATTTTATAAGAAACAAGGAAAAACAGGAGGTTGACTTTCTCATTGCCGATCAGGGAAAACCAGTTTTGCTCATAGAAGCAAAAATCAGTAATTCCCAACCATCACCTGTTTTAAAGAAGTTTCAAGATAATTTACAGATTCCCGCTGTCCAGCTCATAAGGGATTACGAAGGCTATCATTTAATTTCAAACAAAAGTCAGAAAATCCTCATTGCTCCCGCTTTTCAATGGCTCAGCCAGCTTCCTTAAGGCCGGCATGAAACTGAACCACAGAAACTTTATGGAAATCCACCGGAAGGGATATCGAAGAATTAAAAAGTCTAACAGGCCATTCTAAACTTGAAACCATTCTATCAAGAAAAACCGATTCATAAAAAAGCCGTTTCCCAAACCACCTTTATAGACGGATTTAAAAGATCAGATGGCATTGGGAGGATCCGGCACTTCATCCTTTTTGTCAGATAATTTCATATAGCGGGGTTTTCCTCCCGGGGGGACCACGATGACGATGCTGCCGGAATGAGAAAGGGAAGCATCCCGGGGATTCCCGTCTTCCCCTTTTTCCGATTCATAACTCCCGTCAGTTGTTATAATTCTTGCGTCACACTCCTCAAGGGCAATTGTTGCTGAATGATGAGGAAACAAGCCGCGTTTCAGTGTTCGTCCCTCAATACTTTTTGAGCTGATTTTTTGTTCAGCGGAAATGACGGCCAATTTGGGCCGCATTTTTTCATAAATATCGAGAGGGGAACTGTGCATGCTCCCGTGATGGGCTACTTTTATAACCTCACATGCAAGATAATTTATCATCTTTTTAACCAATGGATCGTTTTCGCTTGTTCTGTCTAATTTTGGATATTCATTCGAGATTTGCGCCCAGCTATCAAATTCCGCATCTCCAGCCAAAATAACAACAGATTTTCCGGCAGTACGGATAGCTTCCAAACTTTTATCCGCTTCATATTCTTGGGAACGCATGGAAAGCACCTCATCGTCATGGTGTTCGAGGCGCAGCACTACGGAGGCATTGTTCATATCAATTCCGTATGTATCGTACTTATTACGGAGGACAACCGAAGGACTGAGGACGGTGACTCTGACTTTGCCGAAATACCTTTCCATACCTGATGAGACCCGGATCATATCAATATTTTTGTCTATTAAGGCGTCCAAAATCTTTCGGTAAGTCAGGGATTTATGGCGAAATCCACTGTCCCAGAATTCTTTGGGACAAAAAGTGCTGTCAAGCAATAAGGATTCTATACCTGAAATGTGATCACTGTGAGGATGAGTGGCACAAATGAATGCCAGGTTTGACTGATGGGGAGACATTCTGAATAATTTGTTTAGATAATCTTTTGTTTTGTCAGCATCATAACAATCAACAATGGCATACGACCGTTTATCTGAGTCATCAACCGGGAATTCTATGACAATATTATCTCCAAAGCCCACATTAAGAATATGGATGACCAAATCTTCTTTATTTATCGGAGTCGTCATTTTATTTCCCTTTCTTTAAAACTTTAAAGTACAATTCCTTGATGTCTTTTTTTACAAATTCATCAATTTGCAAAAAATCTTTGACTTTCGTATTGACTTTAAACTTCTCCGGAGATTCCCGTTTTCCGACAATTTCAAAGTGGCCGGATAGGTAAACCTGCCCTTCTTTTAGATCATTCCATTTTGGCAAGTCTTCTTTTGGTGGAATTCCCATTTCTTTCTTATATGTATCGGAGGTAACCCACATTTCCACCTCGTCACCCCATTTCTTTTCATTATTAGAAAAAAAACTTTTTCCTGCCGTCAATGGGCTTGATAATAACCGGATTAACGTTTCAGACAGCTTTTCATCAACCGTGATTCGACGGACCAAACCTTTTTGTTTTTTCCCGGAATCCATTTTCCCTCCTTAATAAAAAAAGTTTATTTTGGGATAGAATGTGCTTGTTCTCCCCCCTTTACGATAAAAAACATATCAAAGATTTGTGTGATTTTCAACAAGAAAGTGGTTTTATAAATCCATATGTTTTTTCAAAAATTCAAGCATCTTTTCCGGATTTTCGCCGAAATAATTATAACCATCAAACCGCTCTAAATCGCCTTTTATCCATAAGATTTCTTTGGGTGCCGCAGTTTGGTCGTAAAAGCTCTGCACATCTGATGGATCCGTCCAGGCATCAATCAGACGGATTTTTAACTACCTGCCTCCTGTCAGGATAAACGAGTCTTTTTGCCAAATACTTATAGAGCATTTTTCCCCTCTCTGAACCACAATCGGGAATTTTAATCTGAAAAGATCATATCAGGATTTATGGCGGCGATTCAAGGAATACTTAAAAATCAGGAACCCCATTAATCCCTTCCCTATCCCGTTCAAGAGTTCGGAGAATTGTTGGTCATAGGAAAGAATCACTATTTTTTTAAAATAGCACTGCTTTCTCATTCAAACATATCGTGGTTGGTATTATTTTAACGGTCCTGAGGAAAGAAGACCGGAATAAAGGCCGGATATTCTAAGATAGCTCATTCGTATCTAAAGCGCTGAAAAGCAGCTTGGCTAAAAGGAGGCCCTATGAAAGAACAATCCTGTTTTGCGAAAATCTTCTATTTCCCTCTTACCCGTATGATATTGGGAGGCGGCGCCTGCCTGGCAATAGGCGTTTTATGGAAAAAAGTTGTTTTTGACCCGTTACTGGATTTTTTGGGAATAGAAGAAACCGCGGCCACAAGTATCAAGTACTTTTTATCCATTATGGCTCTTCTCCTATCATATTATTTTATCTTCCGGTTTTATGAACGAAGAAAGATTAGGGAACTCTCCACCAAGCATATCTTCGGGGAAAGCTTGACAGGATTCCTCGGCGGCTTTTTGTCCATTTCATTCGTTCTCCTTATTTTGTTGATCGCCGGACATTTCCGGGTTCTAAAAATTAACACGTTTTCCACGTTCATCCCGACATTTACGGCTATCTCTTTGTTCGCCCTCGGAGAAGAAATCATCTTTCGGGGTGTTTTTTTCAGGATTCTTGAAGAAAATCTCGGAACTGTCAGTGCTCTTGGCTTGTCCTCCTTGATATTCGGAATCATTCACATAACCAACCAGCATGTACATGTGCTGAGTATTGTGAGTGTGATACTCTTGGGATCGCTTTTGGGAATCTTATACACCCTGACTAAGCGACTTTGGATGCCCATCTTTTTTCATGCGGGCTGGAATTTTGCCCAGGTGTTTTTTCTCTCAAATGTATCCAGTTTATCCGATTATGAGGGACCGTTTGAAAGCCGACTGGAAGGGTCCTCCCTTCTCATCGGCGGACATTTCGGCATAGAAGATTCCCTTATTACCATCATCCTTTTAGCTGTCCTTTTCAGCATGATATTTTATATATCCTGGAAAAATGGCCGCACAAAAAAACCCTTTTGGAAAAACATGATGGGAGGCATATGATGGTCAGCAACATTAAAAGAAGCACGACAAAAAAATCCCTTCTTTCAGGCGTATTGATTCTGATATTTTCCGGATATTCTCTTGGGCAAAAGCCGCTAAGCTGCCAATCGCTATTTCCCAGAGGGATTTCTTTGGAATATGGTTTGGGGCGATACTCCGTACGAGACGAGTATATTTCCAAAGAAAAATATGAAGGCAACCTGCCTTTCTTAGGTGTCAACTGGTCAAGATTTCACGAGAAATACGCCTATTCTTTAACCTTGGAATACAGAAACTCATCAAAAATAAAAAACTATAACGTTTCAGCGGACATCTATCAATTCTCTCTCGGTCAAGAATTCCTTTATCCTTTAGCCAAAATCCCGTTATTTAAAAAGAATCTGTACCTATCGCTCGGCCCTTCAACAGATTTATTTTTTTATTATAATAAACAGAATATCGCTTATGAAGGCAGCGACTACTCGTTTTCCTTCGCAGCGCTTTTTTCTCTCGGTGTTCATTCCGAGGCCATTTACCCGATAGGGAAGCATTTTCAGGCGGAAGGATTTTTTCGATTGGGTGTTCTTTCATTGGGATTGCGCACGGTGGATATGGAAAAGGGAGAAGAATCTCTCGTAAAACTTTTAACTTTGTTTTCAGGCACAAACACTTCGATCAGACTGGGAATTCGTTACCTGATATTTGATCATTTATCGCTGAGACTTGCTTACAAATTGGAAATGACACGGATCAAGGCATGGGAGCCGCTGCTTTCAGCTAGTGATAATTTGATTTTGACCCTGTTGCTCCATTTCTAAAAGGTATTCTGAAATGAAGATTATCAACCATCTATTTTTTATCCTTCTCATAGTTCTTTTTTTCAGTTGCGAAAATCTTCTCATCAATCCTCCCGATTCGAATCAGAACCTGGAAGATTTTGAGTTTGCCTGGAGCGCCATAAATGATTATTATCCTTACCTTGGTTTCAAAAACATTGACTGGAACTCGATATATACTGACTATCGTTCACGGGCTGAAAACGCAAAAGGGGATGAAATTTATCAGGTGCTGCATGACCTGTTGTTCGAATTAAGAGACGGGCACGTTTATTATAAAAATCATGGAGGCGGTAAGGTTTATCCCTATATTCCCCCGCGGCATATTAAAGACAGGCATGCCTACAGTCCTTTTGTAGTGAGAAAATATTTTGACAAAGAGCTGTTATTATCATTCAGCAAAACCGTCGAATATGGGATAATCCCGGGTAATATAGGTTATGCCTATCTGGCGGGATTTTTCGAAGATTACCTGATCAATGACTTTCCCGATGTGTTGGAATATCTGAAAGATACAAAAGGACTTGTTCTGGATGTCAGGATTCATCAGGGGGGTGAGAGTGACAATGCTTTCGCCGTTATCAGCAGATTTATAACATCTCCGCTGAATCCCCCGGATTGGTATCTCTATGACGAACTGCTGGATATTCCCCTGATTGAGCCCCAAGGCCCTTTCACTTATCTCAATCCGGTTGTCGTCTTGATCAACGGATCAACCTTTAGTACCGGAGAACAGTTTGTGGAAATCATGAAACAATTGCCACAGGTAACCGTCATTGGCGACACAACAGCCGGCTGCTCGTGCGGTCAATACACGGGCAAAGGCGCACCGGGTGATTATCTGCTGCCCAGCGGGAAGCTGATTCATGTCGGCACAACGGACTTACGCCGGTATGATGGTCTCCCATGGGAATGGATCGGTATTGAACCTGATATTCGTATTTTCCAAACAGAAGAAGATATCAGAAACGGGATCGACAGACAGCTGGAGTATGCGATTATTATTCTTAAGGAAAATTAACCTTTCAGGCGAGCCGATCTTACCGCATCTGCTTTGTTGCGATGGACTCGCGGTGCAAAGCACAGCTTCGGCCATCGACGCCTCGCATCTGCGGTAAGCTTGGCTCGTGAATAAAGCAGGTTAATAACTCTATTCACTCAAGAGGCGGTTTAAAGTTATTCTGCTTTCAGGATGATATGCCGCTCGATATCGAAAAATAATGAAACACTTTAAGGTCCCGGACGTATTTGTTATATATGCGTCTATATATGCGCGAAAGGATAAACAATCATGAGTTTTATTAAAAATAGTTTTGTATTTATGGCGATTCTGGTGACGATAAACCCGGGGCAAGCTCAAGACCGGGAAGCCCTTATATTCAAAATCAAACAGGGAATCGATTCCGGGAAAATTGCTTATAAGCTTACCGAACCGGAAGAAATTTTCGACCTCTTGGGTTCTCCTCAAAACAGGAAAGAAAGTAGAGACGGCGGTATGCTTTTGCTCGAAATTCAATACAATCAAATATCTATTCTTTTCGGAAAGATGAGCGGTAGATCCGCCCCCTTTACTCTTTTACGCATCACTGATAACGGTGAAAAAGTTGATATCGGTGAGAATAGTAAGATTTCGCTGCGGACGAAAGCCGACCTCGTTAAATTCGACACATTCTGGGGTTTCCAAAATGTATCATTGGCCGCCCTCGATCTCAGGGAAGAGGAAAAGCTTCTCCGCGCCATGACCTTTGACACCCTTACCGAATGGCCGTCCGAGGACCGTCTTCCTTCAGGATTCGATCCTGTCAGGATGATAGAAGAGGGCAAAAATCCCGGCTTAGGAATCAAAACACTTCATAAACAAGGGATAGACGGCCGGGGTGTGGGATTGGCGATCATCGACCAAAAACTGCTCTTGGGACACGAAGAATATACTTCATCGATCGTAAGGTATGACGCCGGCGGTCTCGGACGTCAATCCTATCAGATGCACGGGCCGCCGGTCGCTTCCATTGCGGTCGGAAAAAGTTTAGGGGTGGCGCCGGCTGCAGAATTAACATATTTTGCCGTCCCCATGTGGGAAAACGACAACCTGCACTATGTGCGGGCCATACGAAGGGTTTTTGAGCTGAACGAACGTTTGCCGGAGTTAGAAAAAATTCGGGTTATCAGTATTTCCAGCGGAGGTTTTTCATCCCAGAATGGATATGAAGAGTGGAAGAAAGTGCTCCTGCAGTCTGAAAGTCGAGGGATTTATGTTGTCACCTGCGACAATTCTTTTTTGACGTACGGCGTTCTTTCATTGATACCGGGAAAAGACCCGGACCTTCCCGGAAGTTATCAGCGGGGTATCTATCATCATGAAGATGACCTGATCAGGGTCCCTACGGGAAACCGCACGATCGCAAGCCACCGGGGAGAGCATGTGTATACCTACGAAATCAATGGCGGAATGAGCTGGGGCGCCCCCTATATCGCCGGTTTGGCAGCTCTGGCTTTTCAGGTAAATCCCGACGTCACTCCAAAGGAGATCACCCGCTGTCTTTTAGAAACCGTCGTTCAGACCCAGGCGGGCCCGGTTGTCAATCCTGCAGGATTTATCAAAAAGATCAGAGAAAAAAAATAATGATGAGGAAAAAGCAGAATAAAGGAGCTCTCGCCCGTCAGCAACAAAAAAAGGAATTTCCTATACTTCATTGAATGAGTCAAAAACTCTGGAGAGTGGCCGAAAGAAGTGAATTGTCTTAAAAGGAACGTCCAAAATAAATCCGTAACGTGAGGTGGATGCCGATGGAACTGAGTTCGATTCGTGCCTCCCTTTCGGGTCCCGTTAAAGCCCCGGCTTCTTCGACCACGAAAGCATCGATATCCCGACCTAGAAGCGGGTCATAAATTTGGGAAAACCACAGGATTCCTTTTTTCGTGATAGTCCCGGTTTCCGTTATATCCGGATACCAGCCGTCTAGATAATCCCATGTTTTGATGAGCTTAGTATAATCGGTTGTTGTATCTCCTTCCCATCGGGAAAAAACCAGATGCCTGCCATAAATCTCCAGACCGAGTACTAAACCCCTGAAGAGAAGAATCTCGCTCCCCACGCCTCCCTGGAAGCCCAGGCTTCCCTTACGCAGATTCTCCTCGATGGTCAGGTTCCCGTACTCCTCTCTTTTTCGGTGGAACGGCGGCGTATAATAAGATAAAAAGGTTTCGCTCTTGATTTCGTAGTCGATGGTCGAGGAGTGCGTCATCTTTCCCCAATAGAAACCGATACCGCCGAATGAGTAAACGGTCAGGGCACCTAGGGGCTGAGACAAATATATATTGACACACGCCGGGATGACCCGGAACCTGAAATCGTGTGTAGTTTTGATATTGTTATCGTCAATGAATCCCGATCCGTATAAAAATGCGGCGTTGTAGTAATCCCACATGTAGGAACCCTGATTGTCTGCGTTTATAAAACCGGATCCCAGGCCGATACTGACTCCTGGTTTTAGAGAAACCATGAGTTCCACAGGAAAATCGCAGTTTTTGGTCATGGGATTCCAATCAAACGTATTAGTATAGGTGGTTTCAGCTCCCCAAACTTCTAATAAACCTTTCAAGCCGAGCCTCAGGGAATCCAGGTCGCCGCCCCGGCCGGAAAGAAAACCTATTCCACCGCCGATTTTCAGGCTGAATCGGGAGAGGATTGAAGTTTTCATATCTTCCGGACCTGCCGCCTCAGTTGTTCCTGACGTCAGAATGATGAGAAACGCCGTCAGAAGGAATATCCATTCCCACCGGCATTTCGTGTGAATTTTCACCGCGTTTTCTCCGATGTATATATAGTCTTTCTTCATTAAATGATTCCTGGTTAAAAAAGTCAATTCGCATACCACCCCTGCCATCCGCATCGATACAGGAAGACATAGTAGACAATACCATTTACCTATTTTTTGGTTTTGGGGCCAGACCGGGGCAGCCTATTGATAATACATAAATTGGATGGAAATAAATGTCTGTTTTCCCTTTTAATCGGGGTTTTTCGACCCCAAAAAAAGCCAATCTTTCTATTCCTGGGTTTT
Organism: Candidatus Aminicenantota bacterium; assembly: GCA_016927475.1. Classification (GTDB taxonomy): domain Bacteria; phylum Acidobacteriota; class Aminicenantia; order Aminicenantales; family Aminicenantaceae; genus JAFGMO01. Next base: position 69,539 of record JAFGMO010000065.1, on the reverse strand, counting down.
TCGTTCATCATCACCTGGGGTGCAGAGATAACCATGAAACTGAAAGGAGTGAGTTTTTATGGCTTGCCTCCTTATTACGCTCAATTAGTAGTAGCCGGTTTGATGTTTGTACCCCTTCTGGCTTCGATATTGGTAAAACTTATCACTAAAGAAAAAATCATCCCTTATGGATGGCGCTGGTGCGGCTGGAAACCCATATTGGGTATTTTGATAGTCATACCGTTATTATTTTCCCTAGTCTATGGAATGTCCTGAGCTTTTGGCTTCGGCAAAGCTGACTTTAGTATACAAGCATTCAGCCGGCAAATGACGGAAATGACGGGGAAAGCGGCTGATCTCCCTTCAGGCCCAGGGTTTATTCCGGGCATATTTTTCATATCGGTTATTTTGATACCCTGGATCAACTCCGTATTTGCCTTTGGTGAGGAACTTGGCTGGCGGGGATTTTTATTGCCCCGCTTGATGCCCCTGGGCAAAACAAAAGCCTATCTTCTTGTTGGAATTATCTGGGGCCTGTGGCATGCACCGCTTATAACCATGGGTTATCGCTCATACACGAATGCTGTTCTTGGAATAATTATTTTTACGTCAGCCACTATTGCCCTGAGCTGGTTTATTAATGACCTCACCTTGAAATATAAAAAAGTGTGTTTCTGGCTGCATTTATTCACGGGACTTTTAATGCTCAAACATTCAGCATCTGGGTTATGATTTTCCCCGATGTCAATCCGTTTATCGGCGGCATAAGCGGGGTTATCGGTGTCGCCATGATTTCTCTTTTAGCCTGCCTGACTCATCTAACAGTCATCTCCAAGCATAATTTGAGACAGAGTAACAGGATAAAAGAAGCTTAAAATAAACATTTATTACTAAAGAAAATTCCTTTTTTCCGGTAATTTTTCCTGATATAGAATTCAGCCCTGCCACTCCTCTAAATTCAAACAAATATCTTCTGATTTGCTGATTTTTGTTGTTGAAAGAGAATGGAAAATAAATATCTTTTATTATCATTAATTTAGATCAGATAAAGCACTTTAACACACTCAGCCGACACCCTTGCGCATGGCCGCAATCATGGAGCCCAGCAAGAGGACCGTCGTAGCCACGGTCACAAGCCATAACCCCCTGTTCATCCGGTACATCGGCAGGCCCATCAGCAGAATCGAGCCGAAAAAAAGCACAAGATAGGGAACGAGAATTTCGATGCGTTCGGGCGACCGGAACTCCACCGGCCGGATGTACTCCACAATGACCATAAACACAATGAAAACGATATAAACCGCCGGCCCGAACCAATGCAGCCATCCGGCATGAGCGTTTTTGAAGGCAACCAAAGCCAGGGCCGCCGGCAAGGCCAGGGCAATCAAAATATAGCCGAGGAAATGATTGACAGCCATATTTCCGGTACGAATCCGCGAAAGGAACCCTACCGCTTGCAGCACATTTACGGAATTCACGATGGTCCATACGAAAAGAGCAGCCCACCAGGGCTCGACATTTATTTGATTTTGCATGTTCCGCTATCCTCCTTTTGATTCGTTTACAAGATCAAGCCCGAGACTCAGGAGCATAACAAGCCCCTTCACTTTATGCCTGATTATCATAACAAAACTTCCCCCGCCGTCCAAAAGATGGATTTTTTCAATGGCTTTCCTCCCATGATTAGGGACGCAATACTCATTTGGATTTGAGGACCGTCAGGGCAAACCAGTAGAGCTCGTGTTCAATGTGACTCTCAGGTTTGCCGTCCGTCAGCCCCGCTGCCTATTTAAAACGAAGACTGGTGTGGGATGCAAATGTCTCACACCGGTTTTTTCACGCCCTATAAGATTCGAAAGTTTGCCTCCCTTGTCGTGCCGCGTTGACTTTGCCGTTTTTGTTGTTACAATCTTATTTGAACATTGATCGATAAAATCACCAAACATTAGACGAGATTTGATGTCTTCAGATAACCGACATTCTTACAAGCCGACGTTGGTCAAACTCTTCTCTCCGGCCTTGTGGGGAATTCTTCTTGGATTTATTATCGGATTCATTCTTTCTCTCATATCCATCATCAACAACAGATATATCCCTCAAAAAATGACCAGGCTCATTTTTTCCAGTCTGAAGGAAAATTTCAATTTTTATGTGATTTTTTTCCTTGTATTCATCTATTCTTCATACATTTTATGGTTTTTATTCTTGTTTTTAGTCAAAAAGAACAAAGATCGAGCAACCGCTTTAACCTTGATTTTTCTTGCCGTGTCGGGATTAAGCTATTATTTCATCCAACACAGCAGATTATCTTCTCTTCAAAGATTGCGCTCCGTTTTATTCACAAAAGTAAACGGCCTTCTTCAAGGAAAAATCAAGTTCATGGAATTCCTAAATACCTCCAAAAAATATATCGTTCTGGTTTTGTTTTTGTTCCTTTTGATCGGCTTCCTTTACTGGATCTTTATGAAAACAAAAATCAGATGGAACAAGATTTGTAATACACCGTTCTTAAAAACCAGCATCTGGCGCTATGTCGGAATATTTTTAATCATCCCTATTTTTTTATTGAATGCGGCTGATTTTATCGATTCCAAATCCAACGCTGCCAAAAACTATAATATTGTATGGGTCCTCATCGATGCCCTTCGCGCGGACCATCTTGGTTGTTATGGATATGAAAAAAACACAAGTCCTTTTATGGACCAATTCGCCTCGGAAAGCATGCTCTTCAAGTCTGCCTTCAGTCAAGAATCATATACCATGGCCTCGGTCCCTTCCTACTTCACCTCGACTTATCCTCTGGAACACAGGGTTTTATACGATCATCCGGATGGTATAGACGTCCTCCATCCCAAATTCCTGACTCTGGCGGAGATATTAAAAAACAACAACTACTGTTCGGCTGCATTCGTTTTTAATCCGCATTTAAAGGCAGAGTATCATTTTGACCAAGGGTTTGATCTTTATGACGACAACAAAGAAGGATGGAATTATTCTTTGCCTCCCAACGAAACTTTTGAGACAGCGAAAAAAATACACCATAAACTTAAAAGATATGTGAAAAAAAAGAAAAACAGACCGGTTTTTTTATATTTGCATTACAGAGATATTCACGCCCCGTACGTTCCGCCGCCGCCGTACCATAAAATGTTTCTTCCAGCGGATATAGAACCTCAAGTCGACATATTGCATGAAACAACCTTATCGCCGTCCAGAGATAACATTGATTTATGGATATCACAATATGATGGAGAGATAAGATATACAGACGATGTCCTCAAACAAACATTTGAAATGCTGGAGAGTTACGGAATCGATAAAAATAATTCCATAATTATATTTACTTCCGATCACGGCGAAGAGTTTCTTGATGAACATCCTGATGATCCGGGAGGGCTCTACCACGGCAGAACTTTATATCATGAACAGATACATGTTCCTTTGATCATGTCCATCCCCGGCATAAAAACGGAACGCAAGACATGGGATTCCTACATAGAACTCATCGATATTTTTCCAACCATTCTGGATGTTACAAAAATTGATAAAGATCAATTTTCCCAGATTCAGGGAAAGAGTTTTTTGGGCCTCATACTCAACAAAGAAAAAAAGCGGTATTTCGCCTACAGCGGAGGCAACTATAATAGAGGTGTTCTGATCGAAAAAGAATGGAAATATTACTTTTATGAAAAAAAAATAAAAAACGGCGAAATGAACCAGCATCGCAGACCGACTGATGAGGTTCGATATATATACGGAGAACAATTGTTCAATATCATCAAAGATCCCGGCGAGTTGAAAAATGTCCTAAGGATGCACGAAAATATTGTCTCGGCCATGAGGGAAAAATATACAGAACTCATTTCCAAGCATATGACGAGTCAAAACGCCCCAAAAAAACAAATGGATGAAGAAACAAGAAAAAAATTAAAAGCTCTTGGATACATAAAATAACAGTTTCTTTTCAATAAAGATCTCTGCCTTTTTATGACTTTTTACACCCAAATTTATGAATATTGCAGAATTATTGACACTAAAATGAGAACCCTATACGATAGGGACATTATCGAAGGAGGGAAAAATGCTTAAGAGGATAGTGGTATTATTTGCCGCCATCTCCCTTGTGACCGGTTCTTTATCCGCCATGTCATATCAGGGTGTTTTGTTAAACTCAGCCGAAACGATCGATCCGGGGAATTTCAAACTAGCCATCGCTCCGGCCATGATACTGGGAAAAAACGGAGGGGATTCGGTATGGGGAGTTGCCGGTAAAGGCGGCTTGGGACTGGCTAGGAGGTTCGATCTGGAAATAAGCGGAGCGCTTTTTAGAGATTTGAAATACTTTGGAGTGGACCTTGAATACTGGTTTTTTAAAGGCCCCAGCGTAAACATGTCGGCATCAGCCGGATGGCACATGACGGATTTTAAAACCGGCCCCAACAGTTCTGGTATTGACGCCACGCTCATCGTCAGCACCCGGCCGGTCAGAAAGCTTGAAATAACAGGAGCTCTGAAGTTCTCCTTTGACTCCTTTAAAAATACAGACCAAAACATTACCCTTATCCATGCTGTTCCCGGGATCGAATATAAAATCACACATCGACTGGATGCCTTGGCGGAATTCGGAATTGCTCTCAACAACGATTCCCGGCACTATCTTTGTTTGGGATTGTCTTACTATTTTTTGTGAAAAAAATTGGGGATATAATACCCATCTCACGTATTATCTCTTAAATCCAGGCCTTATCTGCCAACCTTTTCCGCCTCAAACACGTCTATCCATATGAAGGAATACAAGTAACTTGTATTTACATCAAAGGAAACCCGATGAAAGAACTGACTAAAACTGAAGAAACACTCCTTTTAACCATCCTCCGGCTTAAAAACAAGGCCTATGGGGTGGTCATCAAACAGCACATCCAAAAACAAACGGGAAAAGCCTTACCCTACGGCACCCTCTATTTTGTCCTGGAGCAACTGACAAAAAAGGGATACGTCAAACGGTTTGCAGGAGAAACCAAACCCGAACGGGGAGGGCGGAAGCGCATCTATTATTCCGTCACCACTTACGGGAACAGAGCGCTCGAAAACGCCTACAAAATGCAGCAAAAAATCTGGAATGGATACGCAGAGCAGACCTGGGATAAAGAGAAAAGCTGATGCAAAGGAAAAAACCTCCCAAATTCGCTGAAAAAATACTCGAGGTTCTATCCTCTTCCAAAAAAACCGGCATTCTGGGTGACACGGAAGAAGAATACCGCCTGATTCTTCAGGAAAAAAGCCGCATCAAAGCATATATGTGGTATGTCCGGCAAATTATCCAACCTCTGCCGCTTTATATTCGGTCGCACATTAATGGGAGTATCATCATGTTCAAGAATTATCTCAAAACCGCATGGAGGTCTATCAGAAAACACAAAGGATATTCCTTTATCAATATCGCAGGCCTATCCATCGGCATCGCCGTCTGCCTGTTTATTCTTCTTTGGGTAAAAGACGAAGCGAGCTACGATAGGTTCCATAAGCACATCGATCATCTTTATCGTCTCACTCAGGATCAAACTCAGGGTGGAGGGGAAATCTTCAAGGTGGCCGTCACCCCCGCACCCATAGGCCCGGCCTTGAAAAAAGATTACGCGGCCGTCGTGGAATTCTGCCGCCTCCGGCCCATAGGCCGCAATCTTATCACGGTCAAAGGGAAAAACTTTTATGAAGAAGACTTCCTTTTCGTCGACCCCTCCTTCTTGAAAATGTTCACTTTCCCCCTTGTCAGCGGGAACACCGACACCGTTCTTGACGATCCTTCCCATATCCTTCTTACGGAATCCACAGCAGAAAAATATTTCGGCACCGAGGATCCCGTCGGGCAAACCATCACCTACTCTAATTATGTCGATTTTCTGGTGGCTGGTGTGCTGAAGGACGTTCCGGACAATTCCCACATCCGTTTTAACTTTCTGGGAAACTTTCAGGTGGTCATCGACACTTTCGGCAACAGCACCGACTGGTGGAATAACTACTACTACACTTATGTCCAGCTGGATGAAAACACCGATGCGGACAGAATCCGGGCGGAAGTCGCTCCTTATCTGAAAAAAATCTCCCCGACGTCGCGAATGAAAATAGGCCTGCAGCCGGTCAAGGACATCTACCTCAGGTCCGACTACGCCATCGACCTTTACAGCGCCACCCATGATAAATCCCAGTATGTGTACATCTTCACGGCAGTTGCCCTGATCGTTTTGCTCCTGGCCTGCATCAATTTCATGAACCTGGCCACGGCACGGGCGGGGCTGCGCGGGAAGGAAGTCGGACTGCGGAAGGTGGTCGGGGCACGGAGAGCCGAACTTATTCGGCAGTTTTTCGGAGAATCCATCCTCTTTTCTATTGTGGCCTGCCTATTCGCTTTTGGACTGGTCCGGCTCCTTCTGCCCTCATTCAACAACCTCACAGCCAAATCCATCGATCCGGGAGTCCTCATTCAGCCGGAGATGCTGCTGTTTGTGGCGGGAATTGCCCTCCTGTCCGGTTTTGTGTCCGGTGTATACCCGGCCCTTTATCTCTCCGCCTTCCAGCCCATCGTCATTTTTCGGGGAAAATCAGGAACAAAGTCCGGCAGCGCCCTTTTTCGAAAAGCGCTGGTCGTATTCCAGTTCACCCTGTCCATCGTTTTTATATCGGGGACCTTTATCATAGGGGATCAACTGAAATTCCTGCGCTCCCGGGACCTCGGTCTCGACAAGGAGGCCGTGATCCACTTTCGGCTCCGGGGCAGCCTAAACAGGAATTACACCGCCTTCAAAAACGACCTTCTGAAAACGGCGGGTATCAGCGGGGTCGGCGCCGGGTCCGATATCCCGACGTACACCATCCACTCTACCACAGGATTTGAATGGGAAGGAAAAGACCCCGAGTCGCGTCTCCTGGTACACCAGTTTGCGGTGGACCCCGACTATCTGCCCGTTTTGGGAATCGAACTCAAAGAAGGACGACCATTCGATCAAGACATGACAAGGATCAACTCCGCTTTCATCGTCAATGAGACCCTAGCAGAAGCCATAGGATATAAGGATAACGCTGTAGGAAGATTCATCACGCTGTGGAATATTAAGGCTCCCATCGTCGGTGTGGTCAAGGACTTTCACTTCAAATCTCTCCACACGGAGATTGAGCCTCTTGTTATGCGGCTCGAACCGCGGCGCTTCAGGTATGTGTTCGTTAAAATAGACACCTGCGACCTCCGATCAAGCCTGGCGGCTGTGGAGCGGGTATACAAGGAGCACAATCCTGAGTATCCTTTCGAATTCGGTTTTCTGGATGAGTCCCTCAATGCGCTGTATCATGCCGACCGACGGGTGGGAGCTCTGTTCAACATCTTTACGGGGCTGGCGATATCTATTTCCTGCCTGGGGCTGTTGGGATTGGCCTCCTTTCTGATAGACCGGCGGAGAAAAGAAATCTGCATAAGAAAAATCATCGGAGCGGATTTAGGCCGTATCCTTATTCTGCTGTCGAAGGATTTCCTGAAGTGGGTGACGGCTGCGGCCGTCCTGGCCATACCCATCGCCGCCTTCGCCATGAACCGATGGCTCCAAAACTTCGCTTACCGTACCAAGATATCCGCCGGAACATTCGTACTTTCCCTGGTATTGGCATTGGGTATTGCCATTATAACCATCAGTTATCATTCGCTTCGCGCGGCACGGACGAATCCCGCCGAGTCCCTTCGCCACGAATAGCGTCTTTGCTGCCTTGTTTCTTTGATGGCTTGGCTGATCTGCATTATAGATAACAGAGCCTGTTCCAATAAATTTTATATCTCATTTTTAGGTTCATCACGGTTTTGGATACCTGCTCATATTGTTGTGCACAGGCTGGATATCCAGCCTGTCATTGCGAGGAGCGGAGCGACGAAACAATCCCCTCATTCAGAGCCGTGTTCATGGGACTGCCGCGGCCTTCGGCCTCGCAGTTACAGCATGAATTCAAAGTCATGGGCCAGGTAATCATTAGTGTGATGAACCTCATTTCTATACCGCTGAAAACCGGCCTAGCGCCACTTTTACACCGATTTTTTAGGGTAAGTGATTATCAACAAATGAAATGCTGCGGTGCGACCCCGTTTTAAGGCATTTTAAGGAATGGCATTCCACTGAACAGGCATTTCCCTGCCCCGGACTTTGTTGCTGAATTTGACCGCCGGATATCCTACACCCATAAATCCGAAAATACGCTCATGTTTTTTCAAGCCCAACCTGCGGCGGACTTTTTTGTTTTTCGTCAGGAACATCTGATTTCCCACCAGATTCCGGCATCCCAGGCCTCTCGCTTGGGCCGCCAGCATCATGTTGTATAAGACATACTGAGCGCTTTCCATCATCAAGGGTATTCTTTTATCCCCCACCACAAACAACAAAACAGGCGGACGGTTGGGATATGCGCAGCCGTGTTCGAGAGAGCTTTCCAGTTTGGGCCTGGCCTTGTTGAACTCGGACAAATAGACGCCGCCGAAACGCTTGACCATCCATCTCATGATTTTAGGCTTGAAAAGATACCGGTAAATTTTTTTGTTGTTGCGGTATACTTCCCCATCGATCAACTCAAAGATCAAATCATCATCGACAGCGATGGTGCGGAAAACGGGGCTGTGAGTGGGAGCGTAATTCCCCAGGTTGATTATTTTTTCGATGTCTTCCCGGTCCACTTTCTCCTTTTTAAAGAAGCGGATGGTTCTCCTCTGCATGAGCAGCTCATCGATTTGTTCCGGTGAGGGAAGGTTGTTTTTGTCGAAAGGAACGGGCTTTTTCCCATCCCATTCAAGGGCACGGGTCGGACAGACGGCAACACACTGACAGCAGTGGCTGCAAACATCCCGGTCAATATGAATGTTGTTTTCCTCAAGGGTCATGCAGTGTTCATGGCAAATTTTCACACACAACCCGCAGCCGTTACAGGAGCTTTGGTCAAAGGTGATCATGGTGTTTTTCTCCCTTCATTTCTTATAAGCCCCTTCTCTCGGTCCGAATGATAAAAGAACAATGGTTCCTTCCTCCAATTTGTATATAAGCCTCCTGTTCTGTCCCTTTGCTGTGTAACTGAAGGACCGCAGTTCTTTAAATTCACCCTTGAGCCTCTTTCCTTCTTCAGGGTATTCCCATATTCTCGCAACAGCCAGCCGCAGGGCTTCCTTTTCATGGTTTTCTTTTATTTTCTTGCGCAGTCTCTTTAATTTTGAGGTTTCAATAAGCCTCATCACAGGTCCTTCAGATCCAGCTCTGCCACATTGCCCATTTCATAATCGACCATCGCCTCTAAAATGTCTTTTATCTCTTTAACCGTAAGGTCGGGATTTTCTAACGCAAGAAGGCCGATACGGAGGGCATATCTAAGAGCACCGGAAAAATCACGATGTTCTTTTCTGGCAAACATACTCAAATCCTTAACAAGATCTTCATCCATGGCAATTGTTTTTCTGACCATTATCATCTCCTTCATATAAGATATGTTATTTTCATACTACTGTCAAGGATATATGACCAAATCACAAAGCCAACAAAATTTTTCCTTTACCTTTATAAACGTTCATGCCTTGCTATTTTTCTCGTGGTTTAATAATAATATTAGCCGGAGGATATGGATATTCATGCCCCATAAAGTCGTTATCATCGGATTAGGCGCGATCAGTTCGGTATTATCCGGGATTTTGCTGGAAAATCCCGACTGCCGATTGAAAGTCATCGTCAAAAAGAAACATCTGAAGACCCTCAAAAACAAAGGATTGCTGCTTACCAACCAGACCGATAAACGGTATTTTCCGGAAGTGCATGACAGCATCGATTTTGACCTTAAGGATACGCTGGTTATTCCCCTGGTTAAACTTTATGATCTGCGGCAGGTGACAGAGCAGATCCAGCATCAGGTCCGTCCCTCGACCCGGTTTCTCATCCTTCAAAACGGCATCCATATCCGCTCGAAAATCGAGGAATGGAGCGCCGGACGGATCACTTCCCAACAGATGTTCAGGGGCTATTGCCAATTCGGCGCAACCTTGATGTCAATAGGGAAAGTCCGTTATTTCCTCGGCACCCTGGTTATAGAAAAAAAATTTTTCAGCTCTCCCTTCAGCACCATTTTCGCATCATCCTTTATCGATGTTCATGTCAGCTCAAACATTAAACAGAGAATATGGAAAAAACTTCTGATTAACAGTATTTACAATCCTCTGTCCATGATCCTTAAAACGTCCAACAACGTCATTTCAGGGGAAAAGATCAATCCGCTCAAGCAGGCCATCCTCAATGAGGGACTGGCGGTGGCCGCATCGGAAGGTTTCAGAATAAACCTCGACATAGAGGGATTAAACTCCCTGGTACAATCCGACAATCTCACCTCTATGTACCAGGATTATTCTTTTAACCGGCCGACAGAAATCGATTATCTGAACGGAGAAATCATCCGGACCGCCCGGAAGAACAATATCCCGGTCCCCGTAAATACCTTCATCGTAGATCTTATTCATTCCCTTTTGTTTATCAGAGACAATCAACTATCCAGATCAAAATAATTTTCAATCAATTCTTTTTAAAGGGAACCTTTTTTAAAATATTGCGTATATATTTGTGATACCCAAATAAATAAGGATCACCATGAACATCAAAACACCGAGCAAAGCTGAAGAAATGGTCATGCTGGCCATCTGGCGCCTTAAAGAAAAGGCCTACGGTGTCCCCATCAGGCGGCAGATTTTGAAGGACACCGGCCTCGATTACACCTACGGGACGCTTTACGGCCTTTTAAGACAGATGGCCAGCAAAGGATTCATTCAAAAAAGAATGGGGGCTCCCCTTCCGCGAAAGGGCGGCAGACGGCGCACCTATTTCGAGCTGACACCGGCCGGAAAGGAATCCCTAAAAGAGTCCATTCGGCTGCACCGGCGCCTCTGGGGAGACCTCGGGGAATATTCTTTCGATAAACCATGACATATCAACACAACCGCCGTCCTTCCCCCCCAGCATGGGAAGAGTGGATCATCCGCCGTTTTACCTGGGATGATGATCGCTTCTCCCTCGAAGAAGACCTCAGGGAGGAATACGCCGGTATCGCCGAACAAAAAGGGAAAACGAAGGCCCAACTCTGGTATTTGAAACACGCTCTGCGGTCCTTTTTTCCATGGATAAGATTTTCCATGACTTGGAGTTTAACCATGATAAAAAACTATTTTAAAATCGCTTTTCGTCTCATCAAAAAACACAAGGGCTACACTTTTATCAATACGGCCGGACTGGTCATCGGTATGGCCGGAGCCATTTTGATTTTTCTGTGGGTCAAAGATGAATGGGGCTTTGACCGCTTCCATAAAAACGCGGATGTCATCTACAGGGTGGAATCGAACCTCCCGGTCCAGCCCGTTCCTCTTGCTCCCGTCCTCATCGAAGATTATCCCGAAATCACAAACGCCGTGCGAATAGGATCCGGCTCACCTCTCATCCGTATCGGCGAAAAATCCTTTTATGAAGAAAAATTCATCTACGCCGACGCCTCCTTTTTTGATATCTTTTCCTTTCCTTTGGTCAAAGGCTTTTCAGAAACGGCGCTTGCCGATCCCTATACGGTCGTTCTCAGTGAAAAAACCGCTCTTAAATATTTCGGGGCAAAGGATATCCTTGGAAAAACGCTGACCCTCAACAATCAAATCGACCTTAAAGTCACCGGTATCGCAGCGGATCCTCCTCAGAACTCCACCGTCTTTTTCAACATGATCGCTTCCCTGAAAACGCTGGAGAAAGCGGCTCCAAGCCAGATCCACTGGGGAAACCACATCGTTGCAACGTATGTTCTTCTGGACAGCAAGGCCTCCGCAGCGGCGGTCACGGAGAAAATCTCGGAAGTTGTCAGAAACAGGGTTCCTCAGCTTAAAATAAACAAAGGCCTCAGCCTCGCACCTTTAAAGGACATCCACCTTCATGCCGAAGGCCATATCAAGGAAGTGTTCATTTTCGCCTCCGTGGCTGTTTTTATTCTGCTTCTCGCCTTTATCAATTTCATCAACCTGACCACGGCCCGGTCGGAAAACCGGTCCCGGGAAGTGGGGCTGCGCAAGGTTAACGGGGCCGACAGGGGCCACCTCATTCGTCAGTTTCTGGGAGAATCGGTGATTTTCTCTTTGGCGGCACTCTTTTTGGCCCTCTTTTCCGTACGCTTTTTTCTCCCTCTCTTCAATTCTCTATCGGGAAAACAAATCTCCTGGACCGAGGCCTTTCGCCCGGACATGCTCCTGATATATCTTGGTCTAACCATTTTCTCCGGCATCGCCGCCGGCAGCTACCCCGCCCTCTATCTCTCCGCGTTTCGTCCTATTCACGTTTTTCAAAAAGTCGGACGGACGGGAAAAACAAGAAACAGCGCCCTTCGCAGGGGATTGGTCGTCTTCCAGTTTTCCATCACCGTCATTCTGGTCATCTCCACATTTGTCGTCCGTCATCAACTGCGCTACATCCGAGCCAAAGATATGGGCTATCAAAAAGAGCACATTGTTACTCTTCCCGTGAATAGGGAAATTCTAACGAACAGGGATGCTTTCCAGCAAAAACTGCGTCAGATTCCGAACATTCAGGGTGTTACCTTTGCCTCAAGCAAACCGTCACGGGTGAACAACAAGGCCTCCGGCATCGATTGGGAAGGAAACAACGGCAAGCAGAATGTCAACTGGAAATTCGTGGCGGCTGACTTCGATTATTTCAAAACCATGAACATGGAAATGGCCGAAGGCCGATCCTTTTCCCGGGACATCGCATCTGATGAGAGGGAAGCTTTCATCGTCAACGAAAAAGCGGTGGAAGTCATGGAGCTTAAATCCCCCGTAGGAAAATGGTTTTCGCTTTGGGGAAACAAGGGTAAGATCATCGGCGTGGTCAAAAATTTTCACTTTCAATCTCTCCATAATCCCATCCAGCCTCTTTTGTTCTTCATGGGACGCCGGATGTCGTCTTTTTATGAATATCTCCTTGCCCGCATCGCACCCGGCGATGTCAAAGGAACGTTGAAAAATATCGAAGCGGTCTGGCAGGAATTTTCTCCTTCTTATCCCTTTACCTATGGCTTCCTGGACGAATCGTTCGACGAGCTTTACCGCTCCGAACAGCAGATGGAGAAAGTTTTCGGCGTTTTCACCCTGCTGTCGGTCTTCATCTCCTGTCTGGGACTGTTGGGGGTGGCGGCCTACACGGCGGAACTCAGGGTCAAGGAGATCGGTATTCGAAAGGTTTTGGGCGCCACAGCCGGAAACCTCATGGTTATGATGTCGGGGCAATACATCCGCTGGGTGCTTCTGGCCAACATTATCGCCTGGCCTTCAGCCGCATTGATCATGAACCGCTGGCTGAGAGGTTTCGCCTACAGGACTTCCCTCTCTCCTTTTATTTTTATCCTATCTTCCCTTCTGGCATTGGCCGTAGCCCTTCTGGCTATTAGCTATCAGTCGGTCAAAGCGGCCACAGCCGACCCCGTCAAATCCCTGCGGTATGAATAAATGGGGACATAAAAACTATTTACACAATTTTTATTCCAAGTATTCTATGAAAATTGAGATGAAAAATAGGGTGAATGTGTATTGTGTCCCAATTATAATTATGATTTACGGCTTCTCCCCATCTGGAATATCTTTTTACCGGTATTTACGTATGATGTCTTATAAACACGCAAACCAAGGAGACAAACATGGGAAATGTCGTCAATATCAACCGGTGTTTCGATAAGTTTAACGACACTTTTTCGCCGAAAATTATCGGGGAGTTGAATGGACAGTACATCTTGCTCGTGAAATGCGAGGGGGATAAGGTTCCCTGGCATACCCATGATAATGAAGACGAGATGTTTTTTGTGATGGAAGGAACCTTGGATGTTTACGAAAAAGAACATAAAGTGACCGTCCATGCAGGGGAATTTTATATCGTTCCTAAAGGCACGGAGCATCGTGTGGTACCGCAAGATCATGTAAAGCTTATGTTGTTTGAACCGTCAACGACCGCTCATACCGGCAGCGTAAAATCGGAGATCACCAAAAAAAAATTCGACAGACTCGATATATGAATTTTTCATGCGCAGGCGCACCCACGAACGATGAAAATTATTGCCTATAATCCTGGATCACCCGAATGAACCGGGTGATGACTGTTGTTATTATCCAGGTAATAAAGCAGGTACGCCTGCTTTATTCATTCCAAGCTACGCTTATATAACCCGGCCTTGTGAACGAGAACCTCAATGTTTGTCTGAAAGCCTTTGTCATAAATACCGTCCAGCGAAATTGTCAGGACGGGGATGTCTGAATTCCGGTGCACTTTTTCAAGATAACACTGGAGGGAACTTCCGGCCATACAGTGGGCGGGAATCAAGTTCAGGATACCGTGAATTTCCTCTGACTTCGCATACAGGGAAGCCATGCCAATTCCTTCCACGGCTTCACTGACCACCCGGGGATCCAAATAAAAAGCGGCTTCCCTGATGACATCTCCCGCCGCCGGTTCAGGAAATAACAAATAAGGATGGACGGGTTTGGCCACCTTATGTTCGATACGGGTCTTCAGGAAGCTGAGCATCCTGTATACCCAAGAACGATGTGACATAAAAACGGATTCCATCGCATAATTCAGAAAAGATGAAGCCATGGGAAGAACCGTCACGGCTCCCAGCTCTTCCAGGCGGCGAATGGCTTTATGATTGCTGAATTCATGGAGACGGACATAACCCTCGCCGACAATGCCGATGTTGACCTTTCCCCGGTTGGGATCAATGGGCACACTCAAGACCCTCTCCAAAAAAGTACAGGCTCCCTTCATGATATCCCCATTGACGATCGTTTTGCAGAATTCCTCCAGGCCCTTCAGGTAAGCGTCATCCATAGAGCCTTTCTCTCTTTCATAAGGCCTGCGGGAGAGGACCGTCTGTCTTATGCCCTCATTTGCCGTAAGGCTTTTCCAAAAACGGATAAAAAATTTGGCCGCTTGCCGTTTGGTAAGCTTTTTCCCTCCCCTAATCCATTCCAACTGCGCGATGTATCCCGCCGTTTTCCCTGGAACAGGAGTTATGATGGGAATCGTATTATAGCCTAATTGTTCAAAAACCAATTGCTGGAGAAGATAATAAACCTTCTGGCGGCAGGCCCCATCAGCCTGATGGTTGAAAAAGGCGATTTTTTGGGGATCTTTATGATTGCTCTTCAGAAAATCCAGATAATCTCCGGCCGTCATCCGGGCCGGAAGGCAGGTCTTCTCCGGCATGTACCGGTTCGCCAACGACAAAGATTGAAGACTGGATAGGGGCAAAGGTTCCACGTCCACACCCAATATCTTCATGGCCTCTCTGAACACCGGAACATCATGGTCCATGTAGGGCGCATAAAGAATTCTTGCTTTGGAAGGAAAGTGCACTAAAAAGCTTTTCTTTTCAAAAGGAGGAATGTTATTTTTTTCCTTAATGCTGTCCATCAGCGCTTCCACCCTGGTCTGGATGTGAGCGGGAGCCGTAGTCTTTCCCACCTCGATCCCCAGGAATGGTTTTCCCCCTAAAGCTTCCCTGAAAAATTCTTCCAGGAAAGAATCAGGGCCACAGGAAAAAACAGAAAAAAATATGCTGTTTAGACGAGGATGGGACCTTATCAGTTCGGCGGCCCTCATCACCTGATGATAAAAAGTCCAATTGGCCAAATCCTGAATATCCCTGATGTCCACATCTTCCAGAGGCAGAAAATCTACGGGGATGGGAAATCCCCCGGCTTTTTTGATCATCCTCGGCAAATCCATATGGATTCCCGGGTCCCCCAGGGTATAGGGCCTTCCCACGATAACAACGGGATGCGGATACATCTCCAAAGAAGAACAAATCTCTTCCCTTCTCTTTTTTATGCGCCGTCTGAATTCCGTCCATGCCTTCCATCCAGCCTGCAGGGCGGCTTCCGTCTCCTGCCGGCTCTTACCCAATCTTCGAGCCGTTTTGACCATTTCTTGTTCGAGATTATTCCTCTTTGGGTGCAGGTGAACGGCGGGCCGCAGCATCCGGTTTTCGACTTTCAAAAGCTCATAAGAAGTGCTGGGAGCGGAGAAGGGCACGTTTTGGGAAAGGGTGCAATAATGTGTTTTCCTTTCCTTCCATGAAGTTTGAGGGGCATCGATCAGACTGGGGAAAAATATGAAATCCGCCTTTTTATCCAAAAGGTCTTTCAAGTGGCCGTAGCTTATCTCTGCGGGAAAACACGTCTCCGTCACCACATTGTTCCGTCCTCTCTCTATCATCTTTTTGTTGGTTTTCCCCGAGGTGACCACTTCAAACCCAAGCTGCTCAAAAAACGTTTTCCATAAGGGGAAATAATCGTAGTATTGGGTGAAAAGACGGGGTATTCCGATCCGCAAAGGAGATGAACCGGATGGTTTCCAGGCCGGCACATAATCGGCCGTAAGAAGATCTTCTCTTTCCTTGATCAAATCGGGCATATCCGTAGGGACAGTTTGTTTGCGGCTTGTGGATAGAGAATATTTTTCGCAGCGGTCTCCCCCATATACGGTCATTCCGTCATTGGTGGTGACGATCGAAACATTGCAAAAATTAGCGCAACCCTCGCACTGAAAAGATTTCATGGTGTATTTTCTTTTTTCGATATGCTCCATGCCGACAAACCGCGTCCGGCCTTTGGCTTGTCTTCGGGCATGGATGGCGGCCCCGACGGCACCCATCATCTCATTATGCTCGGGAACAATGATTCGCGCCTGAGTAAAATATTGAAGAGCGGCGGCCACCGCCCGGTTGAGGGCCACTCCTCCCTGAAAAAAAATGGTTTTCCCTTTTTTGTCTCCAATCTTGAACTGGCTCAAGTAATTTTCGGCCACGGCATAGGCGGCGCTGGCCAACAGGTCTTCCCTTGATTTGTATCCCTGACGCGCCGCCAATTCCTCCTCGATAAAAACCGTGCATTTTTTGTTTCCAAGGGAAACGGGAGACGGCGCTTTCAGGGCGTACGAGGCAAATTTTTCGATCCCAACACCCAACTGCTTGGCCTGCTCTTCAATAAAAGACCCCGTTCCGGCGGCACAGGATTTGTTCATGTCAAAATGCTCGATCCCTTTGATATACTTGGAATCCTGTCCCCCGATTTCAAAAATTTCATCAAAAGAAATCCCCACCCTGTCGGCTACGGTTTGGGCCCCCCTTCTGTGGGCGGTGATTTCATTGACATCACTGACTCCGCCTAAATAATCGGAGATGAATTTTCTTCCCGATCCGGTAACCGCCACATCCAGGACGGTTATTTTTTCCCCGATCTCCCGGTGTATTTCTCTCAAACCTCGGGTTACCGCTTCCAGGGGAGAACTCAGGGTGGGAAGATATTTTTTGGCGACCATTTTCCATTCATGGTCCCCGGATTTTTCAGGGTAATAGAGCACCGCCAAACAAGTGCTCACGGACCCCACATCAACACCCAGATACACCGGAACTTTTCCCTTTTCCGCGGGAATCCTGTCCAGTCGGCCCTTCCTGATGATAATGTGGTCATTAAACTGAAGGGGCGGCAGGGATTTGTCTTGGAACTTCCCCCAATGACCCGCATTTTTTTTTGCATGCTGAACGCGTTTTTGAAGAGATGAAAACGGAACATTAAAATCAGACGAAGTTTTCCTTTCGGCCGCCAAAATGGCCGCTCCTATGGCCCCCATTGACCTGAAATGAAGAGGGATAAAAACTTCTCCCCCGTTTCCTGAAGAGCGGAGCACATCTTCTAAGATATGCACCATACCTTCATTCGCCGCCACCCCTCCCTGAAAAGAGAAGGGGAATCTCAGGGCTTTTCCTTTACCGAGGCATCCCAGCAGATATTTGACAAAAGCATAGTGAAGGCCCGCGGCAATATCTTCTTTTCGAGCGCCCTTCTGCTGCTTGTCGATCATGTCCGACCCGGCAAATACGGCACACGTACCTGATATGTTTTCGGGACATTTTGAAGCAAGAGCCATTTGGCCGAATTCTTTGACGGAGCATCCGAACCGGGACGCCGATTGATCGAGAAATGACCCGGTTCCCGCTGAACAATGCGGGGGAAGAACGATGTCTTCGAGCTGAGGATTCCCGTTTTTATCTTCCTTGATAAAGATCAAATTAGAGGAGGAGGCTCCGATATTGAGGATGGTGCGCAGATGAGGGAAGATTTTTATGTTCGCCTCGGCGGAAGCCAGATGAGGGTTCACATAATAGGCGTTTAATACCTCAGCCAAATCATTTCCCATGCTCCCGGTAAAGGCTGCGGCACAAATATGCTTGTCCGAAAGCCACTGTTCCAGAAGAGACAGCGTTTTTTGTAAGGGACGGCGCTTGTGAGGAAAAATCCCGATTTCCTCGGCTTTGTTTTTGCCGGGATCATAAACGGCTGCCTTGATGGTCAATGAGCCGACGTCCACACCTAAAATTTTGCTCATCCCCTAATCATCCTAATTTGTAGTGGTTTAATACGATGGGATTCTAACCTGAATTACCTTCTGCCGAAAACAAGGGTTATCAATAATTCAGGTTATTCAAAATCGGCATTAATATTACACGTAGAATGCCGATTTCGCAAATAAATTTTTATTATCTGCTGGACCTGCGGCTCCCATGAATCATGCAGAAAAGCAGATTACTAAAGATTGAAAAAAGAGAAATCTAACAGCTAAGCTTCATTCATAACGCAGGGAATCGACCGGATTGGCTGTGGCCGCTTTGACAGATTGGAAGCTGACGGTCAGCAGGGCAATGAAAATTACCGATGCCGCCGATACGACGAATACCCACAGTCCAATATTTGTACGGTAGGCAAAATTCTGCAGCCATTTACTCATAAAAAAATAGGCTGCAGGCCAGGCTAAAATATTTGCAATAAGAATCCATCTCGTAAGATTATTGTAAAAAAGCCCCAGAATACTTGGAATAGAGGCTCCAAGAACCTTACGAATGCCTATTTCCTTGATTCGCCTTTCCGCTGTGTAGATCGCCAAACCGAAAACCCCGAGGCAGGCAATAAATATGGCCAATCCCGAAAAGGTCATGAGCATTGTACCCAGCTTCAGTTCTGCTTGATACATCTTGTTGAATTGGTCATCCAGAAAAAAGTACTCAAAGGGATATTTTATCTTAAAGCGGTCGTACACTTCTTTAATATAAGCCAGAGTTGCGGGAAGGTTTTCAGTCCGAATGCGGGCATGTAAGTATCTGCTGTCCGAAGAAATCGAAATGGTTAGCGGTTTTATTTTCATATGGAGTGAATGGAAATGAAAGTCTTTCACGACGCCTATAACTTCTCTCATATCAAATAGAGGGATTTTCTTACCAACCGGTTGATTCCAATTCACCTCTTTGACGAAGCTTTCATTGACAATAACCGCACTTTCGGCATCCGTGCCAAACTCCTTAGAAAAATTCCGGCCATGCACCATTTCCATCTGAAACACATCGATGAAGTTGTGATCTATTCCTAACCAATAATTGTGAACCTCAATTTCTTCCCCGTCTTCAGATTTACACTTCATCCCGAACGCACTGCCAACGTTTGTGGGCACTGAACTTGAAGTGGCAACACCTATAATATTTGGACTTTCCAGGATCGATTGTTTGAGGGACGCCAAATTTTTCTTGACCTCTGGATCATCAACCCTCACTGTAACTATCTGCTCTCGATTGTAGCCGATGTCTGTGTTTTTGATGTAACGCATCTGTTTGATTATCACGAGAGACGAAAAGATCAGCATAATGGTGATACTGAATTGAGACAGAACAAGGATATTTCTCAGCATTCCTCCCTTGACAATCCCTCCTGTTTTTTTCTTCAAAACGTCCACAGGCTGGAGGGAGGATAAAACCAGAGCGGGATATAGTCCGGCCAGCAGTCCGGTCGCCACCAGAACAGCCGCTATCCCCAAAAGAAGATGCCAATCAAACAAGGCATTCAAAACAACCGTTCTGCCGGAGAATCTGTTAAACACAGGCAGAAGAAGAAATGAAAAGCTGAGTGCTAGAAAGAGGGATGCAACAGAAATAAGTATGGATTCCCAGATGAACTGCCTGAACAGATGAAAACGTGTGGAGCCTAAAACTTTGCGGATACCGATCTCTTTAGCCCGCTTGGAGGCATGTGCTGTGGACAGGTTAATAAAATTGACACAAGCGATCAATAGAATAAAAACGGCGACTATGAAAAAGAGCCGGATGATCTTGATGTCGCTGTTGACAGAGAATTCCCCTCCTATATGAGATTTTAAATGGATGCTTCTTAAGGATTGAAGAAAATACATCCTTTCTTTTTCTCTGCCTAAGCCTTTATTGATTTTGGACATAAAAGCCGTAAGCTTTTTTTCCGTTTCCCGGCTGTCTGAGCCAGTTTTCAGGACACAATAGGTGTAATAATTCCCCATGATCCAATCAAAAAGCTTGCTTTCCCGTTCCTCTGCCCGGAAAAGACTGGCAAAAGGAATAAGCCAGTCGAATTGAATATGGGAATTTTCCGGAACATTCTCCAGAATGCCAACAATCTCAAATTCGCCCAAACTGCAGGCCAATGTTTTTCCTATGGGATCCTCATTCCCAAAAAACTTCCGAGCCAACTGTGGAGTGATTATGATGGATTCGGGATTTTTTAATACATATTTTTTGGATCCGGAAACAAGCCTGAAGGAAAAAACATCGAAGAATTGTTCGTCGGCAAAAAGTCCCCCGGCATAAAAGCTTTTCTCTTCCCCGGATAGCAAAAGCCGTCCGGTCACTCGAAATCTTGTTGCGTGACTGACTTCCGGGAAACCTTCCATCAAAGCAGGTGCTAGAGCAGAAGGAGTCACGAGGTGAGAATCAAACCCCATATAAGAGGTACCAGGATGCTTGAATGCCACTCGATAAATTTGATCCGCTTTTTCATGCATGCTGTCATAGCTTAGTTCATAATAAACATAAACCAGTATCAGGAGAAAACATGTCATCCCCACTACCAATCCAGCCATGTTAATGAAGGAAAAGGATTTGTGTCTTTTGATGTTACGGATGGTAATTTTTAGATAATTTTTCAGCATGATGAATCCCCAAACAATATTCGTCCGCAAAATTCCAAAGCATAATTTAAGAAGCTGGAACCAGAGCCAAACTTTTGCCCGGAAGGGGCCGGACTTTTCCATCAGATCGGCGTAGGCCTCCTCCAGATCACCGGATCTCTCGAGATAATAATCTTTAGAATAGAGAAGCCTCGGGATCCGCTCAGCTAACTGAGGGATATCAGGGAAAGCCCTTTTCATTTCCCCTTCTCCAAAGACTTCTTCGAAAAACCTGACCAAATCTGTTCGTGGGCTTTTTTGAGTTTTAGGAAAGCTTGTCTTCCTTCCGGAGTGACTTCGTAATAAAACTTGCTTTTCCCGCCCCGCCTGGCAGTCGGATCGCCCTTTATTCTGCGGATATAGTTTTTGCGGACCAGATTATCCAAAGGCTGGTATATGGAAGCGAAGGACCACTTGTCGCGCATATCCTGATAAATTTGCCTCCGGACACTCACACCGTAAGCATTGCCTTTGAGTTTAAGGATGGTCAGGAGAATGATTTCTTCATTGCGGGTCATGAATTTCGGCATAACTTCCTCCAATTAACCTGAATAACACAGATTAATATCCGCTATGGATATTAATATATATCTGGTTTTTTGAAAAAGGTTTCCATATTTTTATCCGTAATGGATAAAAATTATTGGGAGTCGCTCAGCGACAGATGCAAAGGACATAAATTCCTCTAGGAAAAGAATTCGAGTTTTTCTGTAAAGAATTAAAAACTAATTTGATTTTCCGGTCTAATCCCTCTGGCCTAGAACTTTCCAAATATCCTTGATCAAAAATCGGAACAATACAAACAATCAGGACAATATGACAATATAGAAGCGTTTTAAACTAAAAAATTTCTCAGATTAGGGGATAGTAGGAAATTTTGTGGAAAAATCTAATATGTTATTGAAAATAAAAATAATATCCGGGCCCGTCCCCGTTTTCTCCGAAAATAAAAGGTGAATTTCTGTATTACCTACGGAAAATAATTTACCACCTTATAAGGTGTGAGGACAGATCTCTGAATCCCATGTATTATTTCTTTGCAGATCTGGATTGATTTATCCGGCAAATAGAAGCTGGTACTACGCTCAGACCGGAAATCTTGAAAAAAGGAGTTAGTTATGAAACAAGAATTAAGTCATTCAGCAGCTGGTTTATGTGCGGCTGTATTTTTTTTCATTCTGGGATTGACCTCAGCCGCGGCTTTAGCGGTTCACAGCATTGATTCAACAGCATCGAGTTCCAAAGCAGATATCCTTTCCACTGATGGAGAAAAAGGCTTTCAAGAGGATATGGAAAAGGGCAAATTATTTGAGGCCGTTTTGAACGGTGAACTGTCGGCAGTCAAATCTATATTGGCAAAAAAACCTGAACTGATCGAGGCGGAAAATCAGAGGAAAAGCACTCCTTTGATACTGGCGGCGTCGGCAGGGCATGAGAAAGTGGTGTCATGGCTTCTTGACTGCGGCGCAAAGAAAGATGCCGACAATCAATTTGGAAGGACAGCTCTCCATTATGCCACGAAGGGAAATTATTTATCCATGGTCCGCCTGCTCATTAACAAGGGCGCCAATCCTGATGGAGTCGAAGGAAGCCCGCTGACCCCTCTTCATTTGGCTGCTGAAAATGGAAGTAAAGAAATGGCCGCTCTTTTGATTGATGCGGGTTCCGATGTCAATAAACTGGATGGGAAGGGAAAATCAGCACTCTTTTATGCGGCAAAGCATGGGAATGAGAAAGCGGCCGAATATCTGAAAGAAGCTGGAGCATCAGGAGCGGAAGAAGAGAATTTCGGGCCTTCTCTTTATCTTCGAAACTTACATATGGGAAGCGCTTATATGTGGAAACTTAAGGACAGGGGCTGGGCGGTAAAAACTAAAGACCATCTGTTTATTTTTGATAATGAAGAACACAGCATGCGTCCTGATAGACCGCTGCTGGCCAATGGTTTCGTATCAGCGGAGGAACTTAAGGATCAAAACGTGATGGCGGTTTACACGGCCTACCATGCGGATGCCTATGCCAAAGAATTCGTCCACGCACTGGATGATCAATTGGATGATATCACTTATCTCCATTTTAAAAAAGATCAGCTGCAGGGGAACCGCAACGCGCTTTTTATTGGAGGGCAGGGTATGATTCAGATTAAAGGGGCTGAGGTGTCCTACTCAGAAGAAATGGATAGAGAGGGCATGGGGTGGCAGACTTACTTGATCAGGTCTGGTGGAGTGGAATTTTTTTATTCAGGGTTTCTCGGTGCGGAGGGAGACGGACATGACACCACTCTTCATCATTTTAAAAGTCATTCCAAAGGTTGCGATTTGGCTTTTATTCAACTTTCCGCCATGCCGAGGCGTAGTGATTATGAGTTTTTCGGTAAGGTCATTGCTGCTTTAAATCCGAAGAAAATTTTTCTTCATCAACCTTTGGGAACACCAAATCAAAGGGTGTTGCAGGAGATGGAGAAGCGCTATCCAGGAAGGGAGTTTATTATAGCCCAAGATCCCGGCGAACGATTCCACCTGTAGGGGTTATGAATCATACCGATACAATAATGTTTTATCGAGTTTATTCCCTCTCAAAGTGTTGAGATGGGCTCTAAATAGGTCATTTTGCATTTGATTGAAGTGAGACAAAAAGGATGTTCCCCAAAAGGATACGATTACATCATATGTGTAACCGTTGGTATGCTTGCTTTTTATCAAACATATCTCTTTGGGGAACATCCCCCTTTTAATTGACAAGCCGCTTCAGAAGGAAATATCAATGCTCTTTATCCAAGACCCAGAGATTGTCATAACTGAGCCTGGGCCCGCGGAACTGCTCCTCGGCAACCAGCGTTTTCCCTTCATCGGTCAAGGTGTATTTCACCTTGTTTGTGGCTTCTCCCCTTTTAGATATAATATGCACATCCAGGATCAAACTGTCCTCTTCCCAATAAAGCCGGCTGTGCAGGGTCTCGCCGTCCTCCTCAGTGATTTTCTCCCGGCCGTCCGTGGTCAAATCGTATAAATAAGAATATTCATTACCCGCGATGATGAATAGGCGGTGGAAATGAAAGTTTGGTTCCTGGTGATCCAAGCTTATCACACCGCTTTCAATTCTTTTAATATTCAGCTTGCTTTTCTGTTTGTTCAGTATCCATTTGCCGGAGAAATCCGGCTTTTCCCGACCGCTCAGGCCTCCGGCAAACAGGACAACAAAAACGATCGCCAAAGTTTTACAAAATTTTGCCATGCTTATCCCTCCTTTCGTCATAAAAGCCGTCGCTAGGCTGCGGCAAGAAAATGATTTTCTTTCCGTATGTGGAAATGCAATTTTTATACCAGTAACGCTAACAGCTATTTTATTGCATATCAACAACTTGGCAAAGGCAGTCCGTAAAGAAACATTACACTTTGAAAAACATTATGAGGAAATTCCGATAATCCAAAAGCCACCCATGGGATATCTTACACCTCGGAATAAAATTGCAAGCGGCTTCGACGGTAGCGTAAATGAAATTTTCCTCTGACTATTTCTTGACGAAAAGGGACAAACCGTATTATTCTCGCCTTGTGAAAAAAGTGGATGTATACAAACGCATCTGGGAGATTGATTTCCTGCGCGGCTTCTCCATCATCCTGGTGGTCTGCTACCACCTGCTCTACGACCTGAGCGCCTATGTGGGGACCAAGAGATTTTTGGGGTGGTCAACCGACCTTTCCACGACGGCCTGGATTGTGGCCCAGCACTTCTTCGCCGGGCTCTTCATTGTCCTGTCGGGGACAAGCAGCACCTTGACCCGGAGCAACACGCGCCGGGGCTTGCGGCTTCTTGTCGTAGCGATGGCCGTCACGGTAGTCACCTACGTTTTTGACTCATCCTCAGCCATCTGGTTCGGCATCCTCCATCTTCTTGCTGTTTCCATTCTGATATTCGGCGCGGCGTTCAAGAATGCCAAAGCAATCACCTGTACGGTCTGGGGCGTTTTTGTTCTTGGCCTTGGGTTAGTGCTTTCCTTTTTAAAAAAAGGCATGACCATCCGTTTCGATTGGCTGCTGCCGTTTGGTTTCCACAGCCCGGGCTACTCATCCTTCGATTATTTTCCTCTGATCCCCTGGCTCGGGGTTTTTTTGATCGGGGCCGCAATGGGCAGATCGATCTATGCCCCCAGACGGAGTCTCATTCCCCGGCGCTTGCCGCAGACGTTCGTCAATACCGCCGGCCGCCATTCGCTGCTCATCTACATCCTCCATCAGCCGCTGATCCTGGCCGTCCTCTATGTCCTCGGCTTGATGAAATATCGTTGACGAAAGAATGTTCAGCCCATTGAACACAGGTCGCGAAACCTTATGTGCTTTTAAACAATTTCGGATTTCTGCATCCGGGTCCTTCCACCAATTATAAAAAATTCCTCAGACAATAATAATCAAAATTTGAAAAAAAGGAAAAAGTGGTTCATAATATGATTCATAATGAATCATAATCTAATTCACCGGAGGACAAATGAAATCCATAACCATCCATGGAATAGATGAAAAAACTGAAAAATTGATCAAAAAGCGAGCCAAATCAGAGGACACAAGCGTCAATAAAGTGATGAAAGCGCTGCTGGCTGAAGCCCTCGGCATAAACAAGACCAAAAAAGACAACCGAGAGGAATTCCTGGATCTCTTCGGTATCTGGACAGAAAATGAGGGAAAGCTGTTTTTCAAAGCCATTAAAGACCTGGAAACCGTTCATCCCGAGGACTGGAAATGAGAAAAATCATCCTGGATACGAATGCTTATGTCGGTTTTTTGAGAGGGGACGAAAAAGTTCTTGCTTATCTGGCCCAGGCCAGTCATGTTTATATGCCGGTATTTGTCTTGGGGGAATTGTTTTCAGGCTTCAGGGCCGGCAAAAAAGAAAAGGCAAACAAAAAAAATCTGCAGGGATTCTTTTCAAAATCCACAGTCTCCGTACTCGAGGCCACGATAGAAACGGCAGAAATTTTCGGTCTGATCAAGGATTCGCTCAGAAAGTCCGGAAACTCCATACCGGTCAACGATGTCTGGATCGGAGCCCATGCCCTCGAAACAGGATCGGTGCTCGTCACCTATGACCGGCATTTCTCCGCTATCCCGGGACTGCGGCTATGGGATGAGTTTTAATTTATCCCTTGCAACTTGCCGACTTCGCTTTCATTTTAATTCCTCCGACCTAACAATAATTGGGGACACAATACCCATTCACCCATTTTTTCTTCATAAACCTCTTGCCGATTTATGCCGTAGTCCCTAATGAAACATATTCAACGCTGACAGGCATTTATTGATAATCACAAAGGAGCCGGCGATGATAAAAAACACAAAAGGCTTTTGGTGGGTTATTATGGCCCTGGCTTTACTGAGTTTAGTTTTAGCAGGCTGTCAATCGAACACATCCGATGTTTCTTTATCCCATGCCGATAAGAACAACAAAAGTCACATTAAGATCGCATAATTCTCAGCGCTCATTCGATACCTGAATTTTTTTTGAATAAATGGGGTAAATGTGTAATGTGTCCCCGTTTTTGCCCGTATACTCTGATAGTTCCTCAGCTGCTATAGAGAGCTGAACTTGTGCAGGAGGAGAACGTTCAGCCTAAAAGGTCAGCTTGAGGTAATCGATGATCCTGTCAATGACTTCATGGTCTTCAATAAAAGAGATAATATGCATTTGTCCAACACATTGAGGCCAGATGTCCAGATCTTATTTTTATCAGAACTGGCCAATGGATGCCATCGGCTCCCCCGGGCTCATAGGCGGAGTGGCTACGATGTAAAGCACGATTCCGTCATAAGGGGCTCTTGCCTCCTGTATTCTTTTACCGAAAAAATCGGTGAGATAACCTATAAGTTGGCCTTTTTGCACATGGTCGGCTCTGCTGACCAAAGGATAAAATATACCCGTTTTCTCGGAGCGGATGATCGTATACTTCTGCACCCAAACCGGTTTTGCCTTGATCTCCGGTTCACCTTTGATCATGTTCAAAACTTTCATTATGTTTAGAGTACCGGTGACAACTCTTTTTATATCTATTTCATCTGTCCTGCCCAGTTTTCCGGATTCGATGGTGATAGCCGGTTTCCCTCTCACTATGGCTGTGTTTCCCGCATACACGGATTCCTTGATATCTGTTGGCCTTCCTTTTTCATTGATAGCCAGGGGAAGTCCGTAATTCTCTGCCATCATCTTTGTAACTTTATCTATATTTGCATCTCCGATCTGCGGGCAGTAAAGATAAGGCATCAAGTCTTCATTGCCGTCACCGCAGTGGTTATCAATAAGATAATCACATTGATCGATGACCTCTTTGGTTATCTGAAAGGCAATGCGCTCGGACATCGTGCCGTCCTCTTTGCCCGGAAATACCCGGTTCAGGTTTTTCCAGTCATGCGGGCCATAATAAATTGTGCGTTTCAGGAAGGAGGGAATGTTGGCAACATGAACAAATATCAAAGCGCCGGATACCTGTTTTGGATCGATCATTGTAATCAGTCGCTGAAAAGCTATGACCGGTGGGTATTCGTATCCGTGAATAGCTGCTGTTAAGGCAAGCACAGGCCCTTTATTGGCTCCGTTAATAACGGTTAGGGGGATCTTCACTTCTTCACCGTCGGATCCCTCCGGCACGATAATGAAACCATCGGTTCTTTCGCCTGGTTCTGCCGAGATTTCACCGACATTTAATGTCTGCCCGAAAGTGGAAATATTTAGTAAAACCGTAAAAACCATTAATAACACAGAAATTTTTTTAAAAATACGCATAATCGAACTCCTTGTTTATTTCTTTTATCCGCTGTTTGTTTCCCATTTTGCCCAGCTGCCTCCAAATGGTTTCAATCCGAGATCGGAAGGATAGGCTGCCGGCGGAACCATGGCTTAATCTTTACAGAAAATTTGTTTTTGTGTTTGCCCCACATCCCTCGCAATTTTCCTCATTTCACCTTCCGATTAACCGGAATAAACTAATGGAATAAGGTTATCAGATGCGATCCAATACAGTCAACGGCAAAAATTTCATCTAAACATACAATCCACAGAGCTCAAAATAGGCTCCACTGTTCAATAAGCGAAAATGCAGCCAATGTAATTTTTTATCAACCTTCAGAAAAAGAACAGCGTTTATATGAATATAACTTTAAATTTGTTAAAGAAACAATCATGACCTCACAAAACAAGAAGAGTTATTCATGCTCACGATAATCCGCCTAAAAGAACCTGCTTACTTAGTCAACATCCGCAGTTTCCTGCACGAAAACACGGGCAAAGACTGGGCCTTCGGTTCTCTCAACATCACGCTCAACAAAATGAAAAAGAAAGGATACGTGACAACTTACACGGGCAAACCAAAGCACACACAGGGAGGCAAAGCCATTCAGTATTACAAACTGACGGATAAAGGCTACCGGGCTCTTATTGATGCCAAACAACTCCATGACAACATGTATGAAGGATTTTCCATCCTTCTCTCAGAGAAAACAACCCATGAAAAATAAACATCTTCCTCCACGCAAATCTTTGTGGCTGATGCTTAATTTTGTGCCCTCAGAAGACCGTCCGGCCCTCCGCCAAGCCATAATCGAGATCTATGAGCACCTCACCAAAACCAAAGGAAGGGGAACAGCCCGCTTGTGGCTTGCAGGCCAGCTGATCCGCTCTTTGCCGGCTCTATTCATAAATTCAGTGTATTGGAGCATAGTCATGGTTAAAAACTACATGAAAATCACTCTCAGAAACCTGAGAAAGCAAAAACTTCATTCATTCATCAACATCACCGGACTGGCCATTGGAATAGCCTGCTGTCTGATCATATTCCTATGGATCCAGGGAGAGCTGGGGTACGACAGGCTCCACGATAACAGCCAAGAACTTTTCCGGGTCGTTCAGGAATCTCCCCAAGGGGGCCAGATATTCCATGTCAGTGTAACCCCTTCAGGCCTCGCCGCCTACCTGGAAAATCAATATCCTGAAATCCTGTATTCCTCAAGATACATCACCACCAAAGCTAAAGTTGGAAGAGAGGAAGACTATCTAAGAGAATCCGTGGCCCTGGTGGACGAATCCTTCCTGGAGATGTTTTCTTTCCCTTTACTTGATGGGAAACTCCAGGCCGTCCTTCAGGACCCCTATTCCATTGCCATTTCTGAGACGATAAAGAAAAAGTATTTTGCCGATGAAAACCCTTTGGGCAAAACGCTTCGTATCGGAGAAATGGGCACCGATATGACAGTAACAGGAGTTCTCCAAGATATTCCAAAAAATTCCCACATGGAGTTCGAATGCCTGATTCCTTTTAAGATTTTGGGAGAATCAGGCGCAAACATGAACGATTGGACAAACAACAATTACTCTACCTATGTCCAACTCCAAAAAAATGTCCCATACACAGAAGTGGAGGCAAAAATATCCGGAGTCATCCAAAAGCATGTACCCCGGGCCAGCTCAACCCTCTACCTCCAGCCTGTCACAAAAATTCATCTTTACTCTCTCGGCGGGGGAGGTCCGATTACTTACCTCACCATCTTTGCGGGCATGGCGATATTTATCCTTCTTATCGCCTCTATCAATTATATGAATCTTTCCACGGCCCGTTCCGCCAACCGGGCCAGAGAAGTCGGCATCCGTCAGGTCGTAGGAGCCAACCGTCCCCAGCTCATCAAGCAGTTTATGGGAGAGTCCATTCTTTTTTCCGTCATTGCCATGATATTCGGACTGCTGCTCGTACATTTCCTTCTCCCGACCTTCAGCCGACTTGCAGAAAAACCGATTACTATAGAATACACTTCAAGCCTTTTCCTTCTCCTATTAGGGCTCACCCTATTCACGGGTATTCTCTCCGGAATATATCCGGCATTCGTTCTTTCTTCGTTCCGGGCTGTTCGGGTGCTTAAAGGTACCTTTAAATCCAGAAGCGGCAGTGCCGTATTCAGAAGATTTCTGGTTGTTTTTCAATTCTCCCTATCCATTTTCCTGATCATCGGAACGCTGTTTGTTTTTCGTCAGATGGATTTTTTGATGAAAAAAGAACTGGGCTACAACAAGGAGAACATCGTCTGTCTGCCGATGAGGTACCAGCTTTCCAGAAACTTTACTCCATTCAAGACAGAGCTTTTGAAAAATCCAAACATTTTGAGCATGACCCGGGCCAACACAACTCCGGATATCAAACAAAGCTCTGTCGCCGGCTATGATTTTAGCTGGGATGGAAGACAAGAAGGAAACAACTTTCCCGGTATCCATGTGATGGGAGTGGATGCTGATTATCAAAAGACCTTCGACATAAAAATGGCTGAGGGACGATTTTTCTCAGAGAAAATTCCGGCGGACCTCAAAGACAGCTGTGTGATCAACGAGGCGGCAGCCGCAGCTATGGGGCTCGAATCGCCCCTGGGAATACGGGTTTACTGGGATGACTTTATAGGCAAGATCATCGGAGTCATAAAGGATTTCCATTTCAGTTCTCTTCATGACGAGATCGAGCCCCTGATGATGAGGATGCATTGGAGCATGGATAATATTTGTATCCGGATCCGGCCTGAGAACATATCAGGCTCTATAGGTCATATCAAAAGCACACAAAAAGAACTTTTCCCCGGTGAAACATTTGAATATAAATTTCTCGATGCACGGCTGTCCCATCGATATCTTGCCGAAAAACGCATGAAAAAAATCCTGATATTTGCCACGATCATTGCCATATTAATCTCATGCCTGGGACTGTTGGGTTTGGCTTCATTTACAGCCGAACAGAAGACAAAAGAGATCGGTATAAGGAAAGTGCTGGGATCTTCCGTCGCAGGAATTATCGTTCTTCTTTCCCAGGAATTTATGAAGTGGGTTCTTCTTGCCAATCTGATCGCCTGGCCGGCGGCATATCTTGCCGTCCATAGCTGGTTGAGGAATTTTGCCTATCGGATAAATATCGGCTGGCAGGTCTTTCTGTTGTCCGGATTCCTGGCTCTCGTTATTTCACTTTTTACAGTTTGTTACCAGGCATTGAAAGCTGCCCTTGCTAATCCGGTCGATTCCATGCGGTATGAATAATAAAAAAAGATTGCGGGGCATAAGTTCTTCAAATACTAATCCAGACTTCTTGCCCAGGAAATAGGGTAAATATATAAACTGTCACCCATTTACTATTGTTTGGATAACTTTCGGATCAATCTTTTCAAATAAACGTTATAGGGTAGAAGCCGTATATATACTTCTTCAGCGATATTTTCCTTTTGATACATGGATGTGAACGTCTTAAAATAAGACAAGAAAGGAATAAACCATGAAATTTATTTTTCGAAATACAATTAAAATCCACACTTTTTTAGTTTTTTGTTTCCTCTTGTTTATATATTCCTCTCTTCCTTCACAAACCACGAACCATCTGTTCAGCCGGGAAGTCTCTTTCCACAACGGAGAGACAGAGCTTGCCGGCATACTGACCTTCCCTCCAACGGAAAAACCATGCCCTGCCGTTATTCTCATCAGTGGAAGCGGACAGCAAAACCGTGACGGCGAGACAAAAGCAATCCCCGGCTATCGGCCTTTTGCCGTTATCGCAGAAGAGCTGGGCCGCAAAGGTCTCGCTGTGCTGCGTTATGATGACAGGGGTGTTGGAAAATCCACGGGAGATTATCTCAAATCCGAAGAATCGGACTTCATTCAAGATGCTGAAGCGGCTTTGGAATTTCTTTTACAGCAGGATAAGATCGACAAGGAAAAGGTCGGTCTTCTGGGACACAGCGAAGGGGCCTTGATCGCGGCAAACGTGGCTGCAAAAAATCCCAAAGCGGCGTTCGTTATCTCCTTAGGGGGAGCTGCCGTCGATGGTTACCATCTGCTCCTTCGGCAGGCTGAACGGGAGGCTGAAGCCGAGGGAAAAACCGAAAAGGAAGTGTCCGAAACCGTAGAAGAACAGCGCCAAATTTTTGACCTTGTCTTAGAAAAAAACTGGGAAAAGCTCAATGACATAATATACAAAATAATCCTGAAGCGTTTGGAAGCTTTGCCCGATGAGACAAAAAAATCAATAACCGACCCGGATAAATTTGCCAAAAGGAGAACCGCACAAAGCATGAAGGCCTTCCAGCTCCCAAGATATCAATATCTCATCCGGCATGATTTTGGAAAAGACTGGGAGAATGTTTCCGTTCCCGTTCTGGCGCTTTTCGGTGATCTGGATGTGCAGTGCGATGCCTCGCAGAACATGGAGGGTTTTAAACAGGCATTCACCCGCAGCGGGAATGAAGACTTGAAGATTGTCGTTTTCCCGGAGGCCAACCATCTATTCCTCAAAGCCCGAACAGGCAGCATCTTGGAGTATGCTACTCTTCCAAAAACATTCGCCCCCGGAGTTTTGGAAGCCATATCAAGCTGGCTGCTGGACAATAACATAATAGCCGGCTTGGCCGACCTATCATAAAGAAATTAAATGAATTATAAAATTCGTTCAGGGTAGGAAATTTCTTAAACGCGATTTTTGCCCTAAAAATCCATTTTAACGAAAATCCCCCAGGGAGAAAATTTTTAACTCTATTATTTCCAATATTATAAGTCGGCCAAGCTGGAAAGCTAGTTGTCTTTGTATTCCTGAATCTCGTATTTGTATCTTTTCACAAACCGGTAATCATTTTCGGTTGCCAGAGCGTAAGCCTTTCCGTTCTTGAAAAACAAATTTTCCGCAGGAATCCGGGCGTCAAATTGAGCAATATAATTTCCGTCCCGGTCAAAGATATCGACAAGTGTGTATTGCTCCGGCATAAAATCCACCACAACAAACAGCCATCCGTTTTCCATAACGACAAAACTCTGGTAGGCAGGTAAATATTTGGGATATTCCATCAATCGAAAAACATCTTCCTTGATGTCATTAAATCTGGGAAAAAGACGGAAAAATTCATCTTCCATGTATTTTTCAAATCTTTTTTTATGCATTTTGGATACCCTT
Organism: Candidatus Aminicenantota bacterium; assembly: GCA_016927475.1. GTDB lineage: Bacteria > Acidobacteriota > Aminicenantia > Aminicenantales > Aminicenantaceae > JAFGMO01. The sequence goes on along the minus strand of JAFGMO010000065.1, from coordinate 36,518 downwards.
ATGGGATCATATTCTCTCCGGATTATTTTAGTGAGTTTCCCTTCCGGACTGAAAATTTGTATTTCATATCTTTCAGGATAGCCGAAGTAGAGGATGTCGTCTTCCGTCATAAAATGGCAAATTTCCGCTTTGTAGGCATCTTGACTCCATATATCGGCAGTAAACTGGGCTCTGCTTTTTGTCCCTGTAGTTTTTGATTCGCTGCTTCGTTTATGAATTTCTTTCACGGGATTGAATTTTTCGTCGAACATGCCGAAAGAGATAAACCACTTTGTTCCGCTTTTATCTTCTTCAATGATCTTGTTGTAACTTCCAATAATCATGTCCTTTGAATTTATGTATTGGCAGGAAAATCCCTGAGGAATTTTTTTGTCTCTTAAAAAATTCCCATATCTATCAAAAAAGTGAATCCTATTATTTGATATATCCGTAACAAAAAGATGATTATCCTTGTCGAATCGGGGACGCCAGACATTGCGGAACTCTCCCGGTCCTTGTCCCTTACGGCCGATTGTTAATAGATATTGTCCATTATGATCAAATTTCTGAATTCTTTTTCTGTCCCAATCAGTGACATAAATAAAGCCTTCATCATCAGCATTAAAATAAACGCGTCCGCCGAACATATAATTTTCATCTCCCTCCTCTACGCCAATTGAGAGCTCTTCCTCAAAGACCATCCGAATCTTATTTCCATCCTTGGGTTTCGGGGTTTTGGGATTGGTGGCAATCTCAACATCGCCTGCTGCTTGACGATCCTCCTTTATCCCATTCAGTGCATCCGCGGGAAAGAGAAAAATCAATAGAAGCATATTCATAGCAAGAACCAATGAAGAACATATTGAGTTATTTTTTTGCCGAAAGCTTTTACATTTGTTCATCTTCCCTCCTTTGTGGTCTTAATAGATTTTTTTCCACTTCCCGGTTTCAAGGTCGAAACGGACAAGCAATCTCCGGTTTAAGTGAAAAAGAACCTTGTTTTCGAGCCCCCAAACATGAACCTGTCTTTCAACCGGATAAGGAATCTTGATTTTTCTTTTTTCTTTTAAATCCTCACCCACAACACTCAGATAGTACTCGCCGTCAACAGGATTGATAAAGACAAATCTTTTTCCGTCGAGAAGCCAGTCTAATCCGATTTCACAACCATAATTTCTCCGGCCGACTTTTTCGATTTTATCATCGGAAGGAAAGTAGATATATGTTTCATTCGCCCTCGAAAAGAGAAATTTTTCTCCATCAGGGCTCCATTTCAACGTCCATAATTTCATTTTATCCGCTTCAAAGATAACCCTGTGTTGCAACGTTTTCATGTCGAGAAGAACTAATTTATCGTTGTTTATAGAACGATCCCCGGTTACCAGAACAATAAAATTTTGTTTCGGACAGACATACATATCTTTATTTGGAACGGCTTTGACATCGTCAAACAGGACTTGATATTTCAAGCTTTCCAGGTCGAGCCATACGAGTCTGTCGGGAATCCTCCCGAACCTTAGAGATTTGTCCTCAACAAAAAATAAAAGATCCCCTTTATATACCGGCCAAGCCACCAGACGGAAATCTGAATAATTCAGAGGGAAATCCACCGTCTTTTTTTGAATTTCCTTACCGTCCGTATTCATACGCCATACCGTGATTCTGTTTTTGTCCGATTTTCTTTCCGTTATTCCGGTAAGAAAAATAACTTTGCCGCCGTCGGGCGAGAGCCGTACGTTTCCCCAGATTTCACGATTAAAAAAGGGAGAATCTGGATGATTCGTTTCCACGAGAACCTTCTCTCCGGTGCCATCCGTGTTGACTACCCAGAGATCCTCGTACCACCTTCCCCGGCCCCTTCCCTCATAAGCAAGAAAAGCAATCTTATCCCCCGCAATGGAATAGCTGGACATTAAATAATCAGATTTACTGGTTATTTTTTTTACCTTATCGGCCTCTGTGTCGTAACAGACTATCCCCTAAGAAAAATGGTCAGCAAACACATCTCCTTTATGCTTGACGGCAAAATACGGATAGAATAATTTGGTTCCCCTGAAAAGATCGCCTTTAGCGATTACAACCGTGCCCAGAACCAGGGAAATAATTAAAAAAAACGCAGCGAATTTGGAAAACGTCAGGATTTTTCGTCCCATCTGAGAAAAGTCTGATTTTGTAAGAGTCAAGACCGAGGCCAGAATAAAGCTCAAGGCAAAAAACAGTCTCAATACCCGGAAGCTTCCCATGTAAAAATAGGTTTTCATGAGAAATTCTACGTAATAGCGGTAAACGAATGCCAGGGCCGTTCCGACAAAAATGGATACAAAAAAGACGATGAAAGGCTTATCGTAAAGAATGGAAATCGAGAAAGAGACCGTAAAGGCAATAACGGGAATCACAAAATAGAGAGAGAAAGAAAGAACACTGCGAAACCCCGTGGGAAACTTGATATCGTTGATTATCTCATCAAGACCGGGAAGGATTTGCTTGGCCAGAAAAAAAATACCGAAAATGACAGCGAGGATACTCAACAAAGAGATATACTTGAATATCCAGAGAATCTCTTTTTTTATCGGGCGGGAAAAAAGATAAATCCAGGCATTATCCTTGAACTCAGTATAAAAACCGCCCGAGCCGATCAATAATGCCGCAAAAGGAAGGAAGAGGAGAAGAAACATTCCTGAAAAATGAAGGGTGAGTTCCGTCTGGTTGGTCAGGCTCAAAACCACCATAGCGGTCATAAAAAGGATGGCCAAAACAAAAATGACAATGTTCTCCCGCCATTCCTTTGATAATATTCTCAAAAACATGAATTCCTCCTCGGCCTTTTTCTCCTAAGAAACAAAACTGATAAAAATCTCTTCCAGGTTCATCGGTTTGACTTCCATGCTGGCGGGCTTGAGATTCTCGACAGCCCGTTTTTTCTCCTCAGTCCAGGGATAAACCACCCATTCATTCTGTTTCCCGTTGGCTTTTTGGGTAACAATCCCGTCTATTTTGACTTTGTCTTTGATGGATTCATCACCTGTCAGCAGAACCCGCCTGCAGGAATTTTTGAGCGTCTGAAAATCCTCATCAATTATGAGACGTCCGCATTTCAATATTCCCAGATTATCGATGATCCCCTCGATCTCATGGACGATGTGCGTGCAGAAAAGAATGGTTGTCCCCATCTCAGACAATTCTCTGATGATTTCTTTGAGGAAATCATACCGCGTCGGTACATCCAGCCCGGAAGTGGGGTCATCAAGAAGGAGGATCTCAGGCTCTGAAGCCAGGGTGATGATCAGTCCCAGCTTGAGCTTCATTCCCCTTGATAAGTGCCTGATTTTGGCTTTTTTGTCCAACGAGAACCTATCCAGGTATTCATCGGCCTTGCAGCTGTTCCATCGGGGGTAGAACGAGGCGTTAAAACGGAGCAATTCCTGGATGGACATCCAGTTGTAAAAAATCGACTCTTCGGCTATGAAGCCGATTCCCCTTTTATAGGTTTCATCCCTGAAGCTGATTTTTTTGTTTTTGTATATCATTTCACCCTGATCATAGGGAATCACTCCCATGATGATCCGGATGAGTGTGGTCTTTCCTTCTCCGTTTTTACCCAGGAGGCCGTAAACTTTTCCCTTTTCAAGAGTCAAGGCGAAGTTTTGGAGGACTTTGTTTTTGCCGAAGTTTTTGGATAGGTTGTCGATTCTTAAAATCTCATTCATTCGCTTTCCCCTTATTCTTCTCTCTAAGGACTCTTCGAAGTCTTCCTTCAAAAATTTCTTTGATTTCTTCGGAATCGAGTCTGAGCTTTTTCGCTTCGCCGATGGCCTCATCAAAAATTTTATTCAAGATCGTGATGCGTTCTTTTCTAACCAAAACAAAGGAATTATCGGAAACAAAACAGCCTTTTCCCTTTCGTGTGTAGATGAATCCTTCCTTTTCCAAATCCCTGTAGGCCCTGGCGACCGTATTGGGATTGATGATGAGCGTGGTCGCCAGCTCCCGTATGGAAGGAAGAGGCTCTCCGGGCTTAAGAATACCCATGGAAATCCTGCTCTTTATTCCCTGTTTGACCTGCTCATAGAATGGGATGAAACTTGAGGTGTCGATTGTGATCATTTTTCTCGCTTTGTATCACTGTATTAATAATATAATACAGTTAAGGTTTTTGTCAACTTTTTTCTAATTCAGATAGCTTAAACAGTCAACTTGGCCGAGGTATATCCTTATAAATAAACGGCATGGAATTTTTGTTTCCCTGGAAAACTTTGCTTAAACGGATTTTTGGTATCAGACCTATATGAAATCTATTTAAAATCAATTTTATTTATGTATTCCGGGAAAAGAGAAATTTTTTGAGCAGCATCAGGATCGAAAAGGTAAGGTGACACTTCCTTAACCAATTGATTGAAATCAACATCACTGCATTTATCAAGCAGCTTTTTTTTAAGCACATCAGAATTTCCAATATTGATTTTTTCTTTGAGGTGAGAAAAATTGGGTCGAGTTTTTCTCAGCAAAAATATGATGTCATAAAAATCCCGTCCTATAATACGAGGCCTATTAAAAACACACAAAATCTTTTGAGACAAGAGCATATCCGCGGGAACAGCATTAATCCTCTGGAATACGTCAAATTTGTTCAAAATGAATTGGTCTTTGGAATAATGGAAATTCTGAGGCTCAGTATCGATTTGAATAGATAGTTTCTCCTGCTTATGCCGGTTTATTTTATTTTTATAAAAAATTTCAGGGAATTTGAGATAAGCCCTGAATACCTCATTAATGACAACTCTTGATTCTATATCATATCCCTGCCGGCTTATTCGTTTTGTAATTTGAGAGACCAATCTTATAAAGTCGTCCTGCCTCATGCCTTGATTATCGAAATCCAGGTCCTCAGAAAACCGATGGCTCCCGTGGATGATGTGAATAGCTGTTCCTCCCATAAAAGACAAATGTTTTCCAAAGGGAGAATCAAACACAGCCTCAAGTATCTTATACTGAAGATATTCCCTGAGTATGTTTTTCTTAAAAGGCTTTAAGGAATCCGGATAAAATGTTTCGATCTGTTTAATATCCAGCATTGGATTTGTTCCCTTCGTTTTTTTCCAAGCATTCCAGAAAGATTGAAACCCGCCCAGATAATGCGTTTTTGTCGAATTTACGAAGATAATTTTTAAATTTTTTCCTGTTGAACTTTTGCCTGAAGGCTTCCTCATTAAAACGCAGAGAAATGACATCACCTTCTGATTTCAGCTCCGGATTGAGATAGAAAAAATCCAGAACAGCTTTTTCCAGATCTGCGATTTTAAAAGCCTTGGAATGATAAGTCACAATTTGGTAACCAAAAAAGAAGGCGGGTTTGACTGTCCTGTATTGAAATTTTCCCAGGGACGTAGAAAAGGAATAGGTCCGGCGCGTTGAAATGGATGTGATTCCATACACAGCTTCAGGAATGATTTGATAATAAGACAAAGCCGATTCAAGGGATACATAGGAAGGATTGTAGAGACGGTTTGCGATTTCAAATAATATATTTTCATCAATCGTGAGATCCGAAAAAACATAACGGCTGTTGGCGATCTTTTTTATATATCCTTTTTCTTGCCACTCAATAAGCCTTCGCCTGTGAAAATGAGGATCAATCAGTCTAATGTCGTTTAAAGAGAAAACCGTAAAGTCCTTGAACGCGTCTTTGAACCGGATATACTTCATGGACTGATTATCCTTAATTATATTTCATATAGTTGCTTAAATTAACAACATTACGAAATGTAATTTATTCTCATTTAAATGTCAAGTCCGTTTCCTGCTTCATTCACGAACAATGCTTACCACCGGAACAGGTCTCAAGGTAGATGGATATTTTTTCTTGTCAAGATTGATAAAAAAAAGCTTATGTGCCTTACTGAATATTCGGGTCAGACCAAAAGGGATCAAGGAAATAGCCAAGGCCGGCTGATTCGATGGAGGGATAACCAGAAGGGATATACCCTTCTTACAAATCTATGGAAAGAAGTACGCTAATATCCTCAAAAAGAGCACCGAAATCAGGTCTTTCTTCCCGGCTTAAATAATTTTTCACGGCCAGATAACCCAGATATTTGCCGGCCCGAGGGGGCAGGTCCAGGTCGGGATTTCCCTTCGCTTCAAAATCCAGCAATTCCCTTGTCGTATATTTTTCGGAACAATAGATCTCTCTCAAAAAAGACTCATTCTCCTGACACCAATTCAGCCTGTCTCTTCTGAAAAACAGATGGCAGGATAAATCATATTCGGGAAAAGCGGTCTGTGAAAAACAGGTAACGATTCCTTCTGATAGAAGTTTCCATTTCAGTTCTTTATTCTCGGGGATCTCTGCTGCGCCCTCATTCAAGAGATAATGACCGTATTCATGGGCAAAAAGAACCTTAAGCAAAAAAAAGTCCTTGAATCTTTCCAAGCCGAAGCAGATAACGGGTTTTCCCTTAAAATCCATAACAAAACCGTCGGGACTGAAAAATCCGATCATAAGGAAAACCTCCGGGTTTTGCTGAGGAGCAACGATTCGGCTGCATACCTTGTGGGCATACCTGATGTCGTCTTCTGGAGGACAGGCTGAAACGATATTCTTCAACTGGGTATAATCGGCCGGCTTGACCGCTTCCACCCGCTCTTTCAGGTTCGCCTCATTCAATAAAGGAAAATGAGAAAAATATACATCCAGGAACTCTCGATGAGGCTTGTAATAGTGAGCGTTATAGGCCGTCCATTGATCAGCTTGGAAGGTTGGGGCTTCCAAAAACCTGAAAAAATCCCGGTATAACGAACGAATGTTCACATCACCTTTGTACCATCATTCGCAGAGAACAATCAAACCAGAGGGAAATGAGGGGCTCTCAATCTATCACCCTTATTACCGTTATCAATTTTCAATGTTTATTCTGAAACAAAAACAGGAATACGGAAAACAGCAGAGCAGGTATTGTGTCCCCCTATTAATCTTGATACACTACCAAATCAACATTTGGGAGGAGAGAGATGGGAACAATGATGAATAAAATGAAAATCGTGTCGATATTATTGCTCATTTTTGTTGTCTCCTGCAGCAAGAATCATCAAAAATGGCAGGGAACGATTGAGGAAAAAAACGGAGTGACCATCGTCAAAAACCCCCAAGAAGGCATTTGGGACACAAAAGAAAATAAGGATATTACGATGGTAAAAAAAATCCAGATCGGAAAAGAGGATGGTCCGGAAGAATATTTATTCGGGTACATATCCGATGCCGCAGTCAATAGTAAAGGGGATATTTATATAGCCGACAGACAATTAAATGAAATCCGAAAGTTTAACAAAAAAGGTGAGCATCTCCTGACAATCGGTCGATTAGGACAGGGGCCAGGTGAATTTCAAAACATACATATCATATCAGTCAGCCCTCAAGATCATCTGCTCGCTTTTGACAATATGCTGGAGCGGATTTCAGTGTTCAAAGATAACGGAGAACACCTTAAAACAACAAAAAAGTTGCTAAAAGATACATGGGTCACTCCATCCAAAATATTTCATTCAAAAGGCAACTACATCATCTTTGGACATCTTGGAAACAGTCTCAAAATATTTCATGAGTTCGACAGGGAATGGAATATCCTGGAATCTTACATCGATTATGAATTTATCGACAACAAAGAATTTGAAGAACGGCAGCTCGGCTTCAATCCGGGAAATGCCTTTTTCAAACAGGATGGAGACTTTCTTTATACAAAATATTTCTACGACAACCAGATATTTATCTACAGCGGCAAAACATGTGAAAAAATTTTACGCAGAAAATCAGACATCAAAAAACCTTATGATGTCCGGGTATTCCATGATATGGAAAAAGCCAAGAATGTACCTGACAGCGAGTATGATTTCGGCTCTTATGGAAAGGGAATAATCTTTTTAGGCGTATCCTATCAATGTTCACTGGGTTTATATCAGTTGTCTAACGGGTACATAGTGAATTTTATCAGGATTCGAAAATCAAAAGATCTCTTTGAATTTGGAGTAGAGATGTACGGACCGGAGGGAAAATTACTAAAATACTCAAAGCTCGGGGAAAATATTTATTATGATATGTGCTGTATGGATTCTCATGAGCATTTCTACGCTATCGAAAGAAAGGATTATAATAAAATTTTTATTTTTCGCTTGGAGTACTGAAAAAGCTTGGAAAAAGATATAAGTCTATTCACTCTATATTAAAATGCGGGGGTTCAATATTCATCTACCTTATTTCGCTATCTATTCCTGATGTGATTTTTTGAACCAAAACAGACAGAAAATAAAAAAACGGATAGTGTGTTCTCCATCCCAAGAGTCATATTATTTTAACATTTAGTAATAAATAATTGACATTTAGTATTTATTTTATTACATTATGTATGAAAATGGTTACTAGCCGAAATGCTTAATAAAAAAGGAGAGCACCTTGACGCAACTAAAAAAGAGATCCATTTGGACGCTCTTAATATGGAGCAGCGCCCTTGTCGGAATACTCATCGTCTTCTTTTCCAGCGGAGGACCCACAACCTTTTTATCGGGTGAACAGAGGGTGACCTACTCCCGGGTTATTATAACAGCGGGATTCATCCTTTACTTCACTATGTATTTATTGACCCGCTCCCAAACCTCAGGCCCCATCATTAAAGACGAGCGGGACGAACACATAACCAGGCGGGCATACATGATAAGCTTTCATGTGATTTTATATTTCACCTTTTGCTGCGGAGCTTTTCTTTACTGGCTGTATAAAATCCATAAATCATCCACCGTGATGCCTGTTGGCTGGGTATGGGTTATGGCTTTATCCGGTTTGTGTGTCGGATTTATCTCAAACTCCGGCGCGATCCTGCTTTTAGACAGAAAGATGAGCGGCCATGCCGAAAGCTGAGATAAAAAACAAAATCAGAAAATTGCGGTTTGAACACGGCGAGATGACACAGCAGGAACTTGCAGACCGTGTCGACTGTACGCGCCAGACAATAATCGCCCTTGAACAGGGAAAATACGTTCCTTCACTTGCCTTGGCCTTTAAAATCTCCCGGGTCTTCGGCGTTTCCGTTAATGACGTGTTCGAGGACGAAGAATGAAGCCGTATTGTAAAGGATTTTCATGTCGAAAATAATGATCCTTTTGATTCTTGTTTTTCTTTTTCTATTCATATCCCCTGCCATCATCCTTTTAACATAGTGAATCACCCGGACAAACCGGGTGATGACAGATTCGAGCAATCACGTTTGGGATGAGGACAAATAACGGCAGAATCGGGCAGTCATATGGAAAATGGATTTATGGATATTGTGCCCTCAATCTTTTTTTCTTGAGGCATTCTGCCATACAAAAAATATCTATTGGATGACGACAACTCCCGGTTCCCCTTCGCGGTCCTCCACATTAACGGCACATACTTCATAGACCATAACGTCGTCCTTTTTCACATTCCGGTCTATCATTTTCCCCACGCTGTTATCTGTTTCGATCAGCAAATGCCTGATCCCATTATCATACCGGTACACTCTGTAGTGGCTGATATGCTCATTATTGGGATTCGACTCCCACGTGATCTCGTTGATGTATTCAACAAGGGAAAGCGACCTGTTTATTACCTTTCTTCCGGAAGAATTCACAGGAGGATAAATGTTCCTCTGAAAATGTGCCGTAAGGGTCTTGTCACTGTCTACTTTCAAAGAAAGAGGCGAAACACTGCCGTTTGAACTTCCGCTCCAGTACAAAAAGGAGTAGTGCGTATTCGGCACAGCCGTAATCACAGCCGTGGAATCTTCTTCGTATTCATATTCCCCCGGCGATGGGATGGTGCTTCCCCCGGATTCCGCCTCAATCGTCACCGAATACTCATGGACAAAAAGTGATGATCCGCTGAACGGAGGCGTGACATTTTTATCCATCCCGAATATATCAAAGATCGTCGGCACAATGGATGTTTGCACGGCCCGGACTTGCTTCTTGATGACATAATCCCTGTTACAGGCAATCCAGAGATTTTTCGTATCAGGCACACAATCATGATGCTGTATATCTCCTTCGACAAAACCGTGGTCCGTCGTAACAAGGACGATGGTTTTTTCATATATTCCCAGTTCCTGCAGTTTGTTAACGACCAATCCCGTCTCCATATCCACCTCGATCAGGGCCTGGGTATAATGATTTGAATTTTCTCCATAGAGATGTCCGACCTCGTCGGGTTCCTTGTAATGGAGAAACAGAAAAAACGGCTGGTTTTTGTATTGAGAAAGAAAATCAAGGGCTAACGGAGTTTCTATTTGAGGGGGGAAAAAGTTCATCATACAAACATCCAGGACAAACTCAGTTCCCATTCCCCTTAAACCCGTGTCGGGACTTTCAACATTCATTGAAGCCGCATTCTGAAAAGCGGGAAACGGGAAAAACTTATGATCTTTTCCTGTTATCATTCCGGTTATCAATCGCGGATATTGTTTTTTGAGCCGCTCGAAAACCGTCAATCCCTTGGGAATGGTGTGCGGTCCCAATTGATCCCAACAGACCGGATTAGAACCATCAGGGCAATATGCCGTACAATCACCATCCTCTTTCTCCACTGAAGCGCGGTTGGCGTGGTTTTTTGTCACCGGAAAACCATAACCCGTAAGCATGGCGGCATGAGCCGGTCCGGTTTCGGTATGATAGTTGTCTCCATCTCCGGTACAGCGGCAGTTCTCCGTGTTGATCTCCATCAATCGAAGAGCTCCCTGTTCAATGATATTCTCCAAATGCGGAAGCGCATGGTTATCCAGCATTTCGAACACATGCCTTCTCTGGGATCCGTCCCAGACAATAAGAACCACGTTTTCTACCGGAGAAACCGTTTGCCGGTCAAAAAGCCGGACATGGTTGTATGTTTCTCCGGGTTTTAAAACCAAAATAGAAACCAAAAACGCACAGAGACCTATTTTTTTAAAATGGTATTTCATGGTTATCCCCAGTCTAAATGTGGCGGCTGTTCAGCCGAAAAACAGTCTGTCCTCCGACAAAACCTCCTGTGGTTCATATTATACTGCAAACATATTTGTAAAGAAATATTTTTAATATGAAATTGTGAAATGCCCTTGCTTGTCCAAGCCTGCCATACCCCGGTTTATCCTGGGTGTCCAGATGTTATTGTAATCATTCTTATCCACAATCCTGGATCACCCGGACAAGCCGGGTGATGACGAGGACAGGGTGATGACGAGTGTGGACGAGATCGCTTTGACAAGAGGATAAGTGTGGAAAATCCTTCTTTATAAAAGGACAATGTTGATGATCCGGTTAAGTATAAGGATATATCTAGGGGATTAGAAACAAACTTTCACAAAAGGATAAGGGTGGCGATCCAGTTAAGGCCGAAGAGAACAGCCAGGACAATGATCCCCCGGTCCAAAATTTTTCCCGCCCCAAAAGTCCGCAGCCAGAAAACCGGCAATAGAATGAGCCCCAGACGGTGGAAAAACTGGACCAGGATATAAACGAGAGTCATTGCTCCCAGCCTATGATGGCGAAAGCTGTCCCCTATCCTTCCATGGACCGCGGCCGTAAGGGAGCGGGTCAAACCGCATCCCGGACAGGGGATTCCCGTCAAAGCACGAAACTGGCAGGTTTGTGGAAGAGGGATACCGGCCAGCCTGACCGGCCCATCATCCTGAGCGGGAGGCGAAAGCAGCACGGCAAAAAGAAGAATAAAGAAACAAATCCCAAGAATAACAAATTGAGGAAGCAGGGCTCTTTCCTGCCTGTGGTTTTGGCTTTCCAAACGTGTTTTCAAAACACCAGCTAAACCGCCGTCATGCCGGGAAAGGCGGCTTTAACCTCCGGCCGCGTCAGGATAACCAGGCACCAGATACCGACAGGAAGCCCGACGATGCAGCAGGGACTGACGCAGGGGACCATGGCCAGTATGGACGCCGCCACACAGATCCCCCACTGCTCCAGGTCTTTCATTTTCAGCGCGGCGTAGATGACAAAAGCCGATACGAGGATGCCGATAAACGAAGTCCCGATGGAAAAAGATCCTTCCCAGAATTGCTCATACCAATCAGGAACATCTCTCCACCACCGCGAGCTCCAGCCCCAACCGATAATGCCTGCGATAAAACCGGCGATTCCTCCGATCGCTCCCAGAATTCCCGTAACCAGCAGTCCCACCGAGGGCCCCGATACCTGCCGCAGGGCCTCCACTCTTTGCTCTTCTTCACTTCTTTCAATCATGGTCTCCTCCTTTGCGTCAATATCATAAACGGAATCCCTGTCCCTGAAACATCAGATGTCAAAAGATTCCTTCCATTCTTACAATACGGCCTCATTATAAATTAAACGTATAGCCCGGGCTTTAGGTTCAGATTCGAACCAAAAAAAATTCCTTGCATTCCTTTATATATTCCAAAAAAAACAACCATCGTCAATCTCCTTCAACACAAACCCTGGCACATAAAATGTCAACTCCGGTTGCCGCCTTGCTTATCCCCAATCCGCCTCTTTATGAACATTTATTGACATCGCAACATAAAGGGGGCATCTTTCCCCTAATAAATAATCCGCATTCCTGGCACGTCTTCCGCATAAAAGAAATCCATGCCCAAAAAACAAACCGCGAGAAATAAGCAGCATCGAGACCGGAGAGGCCGCTGCAAAGGCATCACATTCATCGAGCTGCTTGTCTCCTTTGCCCTCATGACCGTCTTTATTCTCGGGATGACCGAGCTTATCATCTATTCCCTCTCCATTCATGACAAAGCGGGCTTTCACATCAAAAGCCAGGAACTGGCCACGACAAAACTTGAATACCTCAAATCCCTTCCTTTCGATCATGTTGAACTCGAGGAACACAAGGAACAAGAAGTGATTGTTGTGAATGAAAAAAAATATCTTGTTTCATGGACGATTCAAAATGAAGCGGAGGGATTAAAACGGGTCGACCTGGAATGCTCCGCCGCTTCCCTTTCATCAAGAAAAACGGAAATTTCGATCTACATTTCCAAGGGGCTGGGTTTCTGATGAAAAAATTTAATGCCCGCCACACAAAAAGCCTCGGTTTTTCCCTGGTGGAAAGCCTGCTTTGTCTCTCTCTTTTTCTCATCCTCCTTCTCGGCGGACTGGAGGTTTTCGCCGCCGGACGCAGAATTTTTTTCAAACTTAAAACACATCAAGAAACAATGGTTTCCGTCTCAGCGGCGCTTCATAAAATCAAGACAGACCTTCAGAAGGCGGGATACGGACTGCTCCCCTCCCTTGAGGCAGGGCTTCTGAAAGGAATAAATCTGGAAAACGGCACCATGACCATTCTTCAGGCAGAACGATTCCTCCTCCCGGCCGAAGACTTCACCCCGGGTCAGACATCCCTTAAGGTCAAAAACAAGCCGAAGGTAAAAGCGGGCCGGAAGATTGCCATATTCTCTTCGGCCGGCATTGAGATAAGATCCGTCACAGGATGCGGCCCGGAGCATCTTTTCCTCAAAGCCCCTCTGGAGAACTCATACACCCGGGAAGAAACCACCCTGGCCCTCATCAGAAAAACGGCCCTGTTTTTCGACACCAAAACGGACACCGTCAGGCGGGAAATAAACGACGGTTCGGCTCAGCCCCTTTTCGAAGGAGCGGCGCTTTTCGAACTTTCCTATGACGAAGTTTCCAACCTTGTGCGCATTCGCCTGGCGTCACTGGAAAACAAGGAGAAAATCCATGAATTTAGCCTCTGCCCGGAAAATATTTCGATTTCCTTGCGGAAATAATGGTCTGCCTCATCTCAGAAAGGGCGCCATGACCCTGACCACTGTTTTCCTTTTTTTTGTATTCACCACACTGGGATTGGGCCTTCTGACCTGTTCCCGAATCACACTGGAATTGAGCGCCGCCGGAAAAAATTCCCGTATCCTGGAATACGCCGCCGAAAGCGGGGTCAAAGCCGGGTTTCAAAACCTTATAGGCCGCTTATCACCAAATTTCATGACCATAACGGAGACCGAGCTGTCGGACCTTCGGGATCAAACGGAAAAAGGAGAAACTGCGGCTGCGGAACGCCTGGCCGGCGCCCCGTTTCCCCTCATCCAAAAAGGGAAATGCGGCCGGGCAGACTGGGAAAGCCAAGCCCATCTCGCCCTGCGGCAGTACGAGGATCAAAAACAGTGGTTCCGGACCGTTGTTGATGTCTCTCTCAACGGAGAAGGAGGCATCAAAAATTTCAGGCAGAAAAAATCAACAATCCTGGAGGCCAGGCTTGACCTCTTTACCGGTCACGTACCCACTTCCCTCTATCCTTTCCTCATCGACACCGGCCTTTCTTCAAAAGAACAGGCTGAATTTTATAAAAAGAACTCTATAAAACTCCACAGCCTACAGCCCGCCTTGCCTTCCCCCGTTCCGGTTTTCACCCAGGGAGATCACCTTTCCCCGGATGCCTCGCCTCTCTTAAGCCGGGTTTTGAAGATAGACATTTTCAAACCCCAGGACCTGACCCCCGCACGGCTTCGAGCCGTTCTCGGTCTGCCCCCTTCGGAAGAACCCGTGCCCGAAGGGGTCTACCTCATCAGGGACGGTTCAGGTTTGGGAGGTATCTTTGTCCAGGGGGACCTGGAAGAGCTTATCCTGGCCGTAGACGACGGCGCCCAGGTTATTGCCTTTTCCTCAGACGCAGGAAGGTGGATGGTGAGATTTCATCCCGTCATCCAGCACACCGTGTTCCAAACTCCCGAAGGATTTGAGGAATTCGACAGCAGCCCCCGGGGAGTTATCGTCATCAACGGCTCCGTTTGTTCTCTTTCGGCGGGCCGACTCAACCTATCGGGCGAAATCGTACCATCCCCAGATGAAGAAACACCTTCTGTCCTTTCCGGCCTGCAGCTTTCCATCGTTTGCTCCGATTCCATCACCATAAGCTCCCATCTCACCCACCAGGGCGTTACCTGGAAAGACGGCATTCCTTTCGTCAAAAATCCAAGGACCAGGCTGTCCCTGTTTTCCGCGGGCTGTGACTTCCTGGACGGCTCGGAAAAAGAGGGAAAAATAACTATAGGCGAAACGGGCCAGGATGACATCAAAATCCAGGCTCACCTGACCTCATCGGGACAAGGAATAACGGCGGAGGGGGACAAGAGGGACCTTTATCTGGCAGGAAGCCTCCAGGCTAAAAAACTGAACCTTGAGGGGAACAACCTGGAGCTTTTTTACGACCGGCGTCTCCCCGGCACCTTTTCAGATCCCGGGACCACACCGCTTACCGCCGTTCCGGTCATCCGTCTTTCGGGACTTCGCATTTTAGCCTGGAAAACAAGCTGATGGATGCGCTCATAAAAAATAATGGCCGCCTGTCCGGCTTTTCGCTTTTGGAAGGAATCCTTTGCCTTTTTATCCTGGCCGTAACTCTCAACCTGGCCTCAACGTCTTTCCTGGGCCTGGGACCGAAGTACAGGCTTCAGCGGGCCGTCTGGCAAATCAGATCCCGTTTCAACTACGCACGATACCGGGCCGTTTTTGACCGGCGAAAATTCCGGGTGAAAATCTACAGCCAAAGCTGTTCCGTCGAATATTACGATGAATCAAGCAAAAAATGGCTCCTGGCCGCCCATGATTACCTGGAAGGCATTTCTCTTTCCGCCAACAATATTCCGGTCTTTCATCCGGCAGGTACGGTCTCCAACCTGGCTACGGTTTATTTATCGAATTCCAGCGGGAAATACAAGATCACCCTGGCCATTACCGGCCGACTGAAAACGGTGTGGATTCCTCCATGATAGATGAATTTTACAATGGGGCGGTACAGCTCAAGCCTGCCCCATCCAAAAAAATCCCGATCGCCTGTACCGGTTTATGGATAAAACCTATTTTTCAAAAACGATTTTTCCGTCAACAACGGTATAGAGCGCTTCTGCGTTAAGGATATCGTCTTGGGGTATCATGATAAGGTTCCGGTCAAAAACCGTGATGTCGGCCAGTTTTCCAGGAGTCAGCGAACCCCGCATGTCGGCTTCGAAACAGGCGTAGGCGTTGTTGATGGTGTAGGCTTTGATAGCTTCTTCAACGGAAATGCGCTGTTCGGGAAACCATCCTTCGGGCGGAGTTCCCTGAATGGTTTTCCGGGCTACGGCGGCATAAATCAGGTACTTGGGATGCATGTGATAAAGGGCCGCGCTTGTCCCCGGCCAGTCCGATCCGAAGCTCAGCATGGCCCCGTTCTCTAGAAGAGACTTAAAGGCGTAGGCTCCTTTGCAGCGTTCATGGCCGATCCGCTCCTCCATCCAGCGCATATCGTCCGATAAATGATAGGGATTGACCTCGGCGATGACATTAAGCGCCTTGAAGCGGGGAAAATCCTGGTCGCGGACCACCTGGGCATGAATGATGCGGAATCCCGTCAGGTCGGTCCCATCATTTTTAAGCCTTTCGTAGAGGTCGAGCATCTCCGCCACTCCCCTCGTCCCGATAGCATGGACGTTGGGCACAAAACCGCCTTCCAGTCCGATCTTAACCAGGTTGTACATCTTCTCCATGTTCCGGACCTTGAATTCCGGGTCGTCGGAGGTGTGGCGCCTCCAGTGCCCGTAATTGTCCGGCTGGTCGTCATAGGGTTCGAAAAAGAGGGCGCCGTGCGTGCCCATAATCCCGTCGATATAGCCCTTAAGCGCCCCGTAGCGGAGCCACATATCCTTTGTCTTCGTTTTCGGATGAAGCCCCATGGCCAAGCCTTTCTCTTTAAGCTCCTCTCCCCGCGACAGGTCGGGCCGCAGCCAGACACGGCAGGTCAGCTCGCCGTTTTCCTGAAGCTCGACAAACCGCTCGGTCTGATCCGGAACGGCGATATCATGGACTTCGACGATGCCCGCTTCCCTCAACGCCTTGAGAGCGGCCCGGTTCTCGTCCAGCAGCCTTTTGTTCGACTTGGGTTTTCTGGCTTCCTGCAGTTTGTCGAAAGCGGGCGAGGGACGAAATACGATGCCCGTTGGTTTGCCGTCCGGACCGGCCTCCAAACCTTCGATAACCTTGTCTTCAAGGCCCGCCTCACGCAGGGCTGCCGTATTGGCCAGCCATTCTTTATAATCGAACCGGCAGAGAAAACAGGGATTGTCCGGGGTTTGAGGATCGATCATACTGCGGTTCGGCCGCCATGGTTCCGCCTTTTTCGACGTCTTTTCTCCCGCGTCGCCCAGGACCCACTGCTCGTATGCTCCCCACAAACCGCCGGTGATCCATTCGCCTGCATCGAGGATTCCCACCACCCGGCCGATCTCTTTTTTCAAACCGTTCTCGTCGGAGACAGTCATCAAGTTGGCGTCGTTGATCAGCTCTCCGGCCCGGTTGAAATGGACATGGCCGTCTATAATCCCGGGCACAACAAAGGCGGAATTCAGATCGATCACACGCGTTTTATCGCCGACATATTCACGGGCTTCATCATCGCCGGCACAAACCGCTGTTATGGTGTTACCGGTTACGACCAGGGCCTGGGCCGCCGGTTTGTCCGGGTCTACGGTGTGGATGTCTCCGTTGAGAAAAACGAGGTCGGCCGGCGTTTTGGCTTCTTTCTTACAGCCGGAAAATCCTATCAACAAAACTGAAACACAAATGATCAAAAACATATGAAATAGTCTTTTATTCATGGTATGACACCTCCTAAAAAGCAACATTATGATACACCTTCAACTATTACGACGCAAAAACTTTGATGACCCGGTCTAAGTTTCTCTCCTTCCGGATTCCTGTTCCGTGAAAACCGATCCACTGCACTAGCGACTGACCTATCATCTATAGCGTTCCGACTTGGCTGACAACCTCAGGATTCCCTTGGAAACTTTGGTGTGTCCCTCGGTTCGGGTTTGTCCTCAGGCGGTTCACTACGATCATCGGGAGGAGGGAAGTCCGGGGTATCCGGTTTCGTTCCCTCCTTGTCAGGAGCGGTGATGTCGGGACGATCTTTCTGAGATTCTGAGGGATCTTTATTTTCATTTTCACTTTTGCCCCTATGTCCGTCGGCGTCTTTATCCCCTCCTTTATCACCACGGCCGCTGGTTTCTCGGGATCTGCTGTCCCTCATTTCCTGGTATCTTCTCTGAATATCACGAAGACGCTGCCATTGCTGAGGATATTGGCTGTTCGGCGGCTCTCGAGGCGGTTCCCTCTCTCTGTCCTCGTCGGATTCATCATCACCGGAATCATCCTCTTCCTGTTCATCCTCATCGGATTCCTGATCTGCATCCCCTTCAGCCTCACCGTTTTCTCCGTCACCCTCTTCCTCACCCTCGGTCGGCTTGGTTTCTTCTTCCCCTTCCTCTCCAGATCCCTGCTGCTCTGATTCCTCACCTTCATCCGGTCCATTCCCGTCTTCGGGAGGCTTAGGCCTGTCCGAGTCCTGAACTTGCACCGGCTCCGCTGTCGGCGGCGGCGGCAAAAAATCATCCCAAATGGAGTCTCGGGAAAAATCATCATCCTGTTCTTCTCCCGGAACTGAGCCGCCCGGGAACGATCTCGATTCATCCTCTGTTACCAAAATCGCATCCGTGGACGGCTTATCCTCATCTTCATTTTCCTCTTCATTCTCTTCAGGCTCTTCACCGCCTTCACCCTCGCCTTCCCTATCCCTATCACTATCCTCGCCCTGCTCAGAATCTTCCTCCCTTTCCTGATCATCGGATTCGCTTTCACCCCTGTCATCAGGAGCATCTGTCGGCGAATCTTGACCTTCTTGCCTGGGGGCGTCCTGAGGCAGTTCCTCCTGATCTGGAACAGGCTCTTCTGTGGGAGATTCCTCATCCCCAGGAATAGGAGGTTTATCAATGGGTGGCTCCTGATCATCTTGGGGAGGGGATTCCTCCGTTGGAGATTCCCGGGGCTGGCGATCAGACTGTTCGGGCTCATCCTGGGGCTCTGCATCATCAGGAGGTTCTGAAGGCGCGTCCCCTCTTTCATCGCTGTCCTCCCGGGAATCATCGGTCTCATCCTCATCCCGGTCATCTTCGGGTTCATCCTCCTGCGGTGAGGAACCCTCCTGTTCCTGGTCTTCCCGGCCCTCCTGCCGCTCCAATTGGTCCAGGTAATTTTCCATATCTCCCAGGGTATCATCAACCCAATCCTCAAGGTTTTCTTGAGGGTCCCCGTATGGATTCGGCATGAGAGAGTCCAGTTGCCTCCCCATTACCCGAAGCTGACGGTCTACGGCCCTATAAAGATCGTCTATTTCACCCATGTCGAGCC
This sequence comes from Candidatus Aminicenantota bacterium, assembly GCA_016927475.1. Taxonomy (GTDB): domain Bacteria; phylum Acidobacteriota; class Aminicenantia; order Aminicenantales; family Aminicenantaceae; genus JAFGMO01. The sequence continues at coordinate 17,330 of JAFGMO010000065.1, read as the reverse complement.
TCCCTTATGAGATGACCGACCAAAATCCGTACGGTTCTTGGGATTTTCTCGGGATCTTCAGTCAGCATCTGCTGTCCAAAACACAGGGCGGCCTGCCTGGCCGCTTTTGCTGTTTTTTGCTTTCGTTCTTCAGGCCAATCCTGTTCGGGAAATTCTATCATCCTGTAGGCAGCGTCCATGCAGGTGTTCCATAGGTGTTTGTATCCTTTGCCTTCAGCCCTATCCCGTTTCTCCGCCGCCTTCCAAGGATCGCTGAAGCCGCCCATCTCCACGATATCAGCCGCCGCTCTTCGGTAGAGGCACACCGCCGGCTTATCACTGCAGATACGATCGCAGGCGGGATACGGATCCACTTTTCTTGCGCAGAGCTGGAGGATTACTTTCTCCAGTTCTTTAAAAACTTTTTCCGTTTTGTCCTTGTCCCGGTCGATCCAGCCGAGAAGAACACTGAGAATGCAGTCTTCGAACCGCTGAGTGTCCTGAAAAGGCCAACCAGCCTGACTTCCCCTTCTTCGGATGAGCCATCGGCCGGCCTGTGTCGAGAGGCACTTGAGAAGATCTTTCTCCGGAATCCCTGCATGCCTTCTCGTAAGCTGAAGGATATCCGGCCAGAGACGGTTCAGCGCTTCTCTATCGCTGATCATTGACAAAACGAGTCTTGAAAAGGCATGGCGGATAAATTCGTCTTCGAAAATCCCCGCTGCTTTTGAGCATGCTTCAGGGTTTCCGCTGCAGCCTGTGCCGCATGGAGCATGTCGCACAGCCCAGGGTCCAATATCCCCAAGGATTTTCTCCATTCTTTTCCCAACGGCTTCATCGGAAGGCTTCTTGGCGGTATCAATGCTTTCGACCAGAGGCACCTGGACCAGAATGGCGTTATCGTCGCCTGAACCAAAGACCGCTGCTTCTCCGACCTTCAATGTCGCCAGGAACCTCTCCTGACCGTCGCTCATTATCATGGAGCCTCCCACGACTATTCTGTCGGTTTCATCAACTATTCGATGGGCAATCTTGAGGTTGGTGTTTTTTATGAGATCCGGCGCCAGCTTCACGGGCACCTGATCCGCAACCACAACTCCCTGGCCGTACGCCCTCACTTCCGCCAGGAGGTTTACGAAGGTCTCCACCGCCTTTCCCTTGGGATCGGCTTCCCGTTCTTCTCTGTGCATGGATACATTGGCCAGCAGCCTGTGGGCCTCCTCGATGATGAGGATGTGCTTCAAGCTGTGGCTGGGACCCTGCCTCCTTCTAAAGGCGGCGAGGCGCAAGAGAAGAAGGGCTATGACGAAGGCTTTGTCTTCGTCCGCCCCAAGACCTTCCAGTTCAATGACGGTCGGACGGCTGAACAGAACTTCCGACGGCAAAGAACGCTCCGTATCCAGCATTCTTCCCTTTCCGCCTATGCGGAGGGCATTTAGTCTTGTGATGAGGGCGGAACCAATCTCATCCGTTGTCTCTTTGCTGTATCCCAGGTTTGCCGTGATTGTTCTGACCTTATCCACCAGGTCGGATAGAGTGGGAAAGGCTGCATGTAAAATTTTCCCTTCAGCCAGCCTGCTATTTGAGTTGCGAACGAGATCCCACCCCCTGTCCCTGTATACGGCATAAAGGCTTTGTTCAAGAACCTGTGGAAGGGGAGTCCATAATCCGAAACTGGCGGAGAAGGCGGCACGGAGAAGATCGATGTGTTCACTGACGGATATCCCCTGCTGAACTTCGAAGGGATTAAGCCGCAGAGGAGCACAATTCTCCCTGCCGGGCGTGAATACTTGAAGCGGTGAATCGGATTTTAAGGCACCATCCAGGCAGCGGTATTCGCTCTTTGCCGGCTCTATTACCAGGAAAGGTATGCCTCTTTCCGCAAAACCGCTCAGCAGATGGAATATGGTGTTTGTCTTGCCGCTCCCGGTGGTTCCCCCCACCATGGTATGGCGCTTGAAGATATCGGTTTCAAGCATCATTGACGGTCCCAGGGGTTTACCGTCTTCTATGACACTTCCCAGGTTGATTCCCGTGGCGGCCTTCCCGTGGGGATTCACATCAAATCTGGCTCCCTGGAAAAGATTAAAACCCGGTGTCTCGATCCGCGGCAACTGGGAGAGCGCCGCGACCTCAGAGGAATTGAGAAGGCTTAGGAAGCGGTAAGGATAGGATATCTGGCCCGGCGGCTCGGGCGGCGGTGCGAAAGGCAGGGCCGGCATCTGAGTCCGTTTTGAGATATCTCCCGCATCCAAGACCGTAAACGGATCGGGACCCGTGTTTTCCCCGCTCATGGCTGCCCGCACGGCTGCTTTCAGACGCTTTAGGGTATCGACTTTCTCTGACAGCAGAAAGACGCCGCAATGCCATAATCCTGAGGATTTCCCATGCTCAAATTTCCTATGCAGTGCCTCCAAAGTCTTGATGTATTGGTTTCCAACCGGACTTGGCCCTCCCGCAGCAAGCATGGAGTCCGATATCATTCGAATTTCGTTCAGTGTCCGGTTGGCCATACTTATAATATCCTGCTGATGAACGGGAACCCCTACGGTAAGGTATCCCCAGACGCACCCCATCAGAGAGCGGAGTATACGGTCCATCTGCGAACCCAGCATCTGATCTGAGAAGTGTTTCATGGAAGGAGACCCCAATGCTATCGCCCCATGGTCCATTTTACCGAGATTCTTCATGATGCCGGAGACGTATTCCTGCGAAAGGAATGCCGTCTGAAGACCGGGACATATGCCATTGATGAGGGACTCCGGATTTGTTCCAACTGATGATATCGAACCGGATTCATTCAAACGATACCCACAGCTTCCCGCAAAAAACTCCGCCTTGTCCCCCGAACCAAGGGCTATGAATATATGTCCGGCAGACATTTCATGAAGGCCCGTAAGAACATCCGCCATCTCCGGGAGCAGATCTTCATCCATGTTTGCAGGGTTTTCATAGATGATCCGTCCGCTGATGCGAACCAGGCACAAGGTATTCTCCACAGGTGCTGCCCAACCGGACTTGGAAAGGGCATCTGCCTGATCTTCCGGCATGTAAGAACGCTGAAGGTAATCGATGTGTTTCGTAGAGAGCTGCATTCTGACCCCCTCAGGCTTTTCTGCGGCTGTCGAAAACGGCCATGAGAATCCACAAGACGATGCAAAGGCCGCAGCCGATGATGGCCCCGGTGATAAGTCCTCCCGCTGCACCTCCTCTTGAACTTCCCCTGGAAAGGATCAGACCGGCCACACCCAATACGAAGGGAAGAAGAAGCGAGAGCAGATATTTGGCGGTTTTACGCTTCCTCCTGCTTTCGATGGTTGCTCCCGTTCGAACGTTCCGGATGAGATTTGGCAGGAATATACCATTTTCCCCCATCGTTCCCGTGATTTCCACTTCATCGCTATCTACCAGGATATCCACCACATCCATAAGATCCAGCTCTACGGGAATATGCTTGTCCGAGTTTCCATCCTTATCGAGAACTTCGACTCTGAAACTGAGGACTTTGTACCTGGTTGGAGAATCGTGCCAATGTACGTTTCTGGCGATACCTCTGTAGCTCACCTCTTGTTTTGACATTGTTTACCCCTCCTTTTGAATAATGCAGGTTAACCTGGAGACAATAAGCAGATAACTTCAGTTCGTCAAATTTTGCTTATAAGAGTTGCTTGTTTGCGCTTTTGATAAATCCCAAACCATTTTCCTCAATATCCACCCACTGACATCCTGAACCAAGGTTATCACACCCAAAACGACAAGGTCAACGACATAACCTGCGATATTCACGCATCGAGGGATTAATTCAGGTTGTTTTCCGTAACGTTGAAGCACAATGTCAGTATGGCGAAAAAAAGATTATTTCCCTATGCGAAGGATGTTTGCTGAAAACCGCACTCCCCCTCTTTACAGTGATATTCAGCCAATTCTCCAGAGTCGAATAAACGAGCTCTTTTTGATCAAGGTCTTCAAGGAAAATGCTATGATTGGCCCCGGGCTGAATGATCTTTACGGCATTGGTCTGCCCGGTCAACTCGACAGCTCCAGCGGTCCAGGGATCAATTTCTCCATAAATATAGATAATATTATTCCCTTCTGTTTGCAGCCAGGTATTGATATCCTGCATGGTCAAGGGATTAAAATTAAGCTCCACTCCGGGTGGCGCGAAATAGGAATAAAAGGGATCCGGCATATCAACCAGCAAATGGGATACATGATCATCAACCAACCGGTAGTAGCCCAGTTCCGTGTACATCTGATAATAGAACGGTTCCAGATAATCGATATATTCATCGGAATAAAGCGCAAGATACCCGAGGTCCTTAATAAAATCAAATAATTGTTGGGCCGTTAATCCGCTATCCGGGACCATAGAATCGTTTATGAAACAGGGCGGTCGATCCATTTTTGCTGCTGCCGAAACTCAGCCACTTCCCACTATATATCTTCTTGAACAAATCCACGACACGATGAAAATCAGCCGCCGCCTGCTCCGCGGTCAGATATTGCCAGTCCATTATGGCGGGTCTGGACTTTCCCATAAAACGATGCCCGACATAAATCTGGTTCGCGCCAAGCAATTCACTGATTTCGACAACGGTACTGGCGCGTGTAGCATAGCCGCAAAGTATTAAAAATGAAAAAAGTTTATATTTGCAGGAAAAGCCTATTTTGAAAGGCGGAATCGAAAAATCTTGTCAATCAAGAATTATGCGGGTTTTTTAACGCCTTGATCGATACGGGTTTGAGAGGGGGCCTGACCGAATACATTCCGATTTCTTCCGCACTTTTTTGACATAGAATCTGGAGAATATCATAGATCACAGGTGAACAGATGCGGCCCTGGCATTGCCCCATGGAACACCGGGTGGCTATTTTAAGGCTGTTGGGATCAAAACAACCCATACCCGTCTGAACGGCATTTTTTATGGTTTTCATATCAACGTTTTCACACCGGCATATGACGGTGTCATCAGGAATCCCGATAATCGTTTTTGGTTTGATCCTGTAAAGAGAGTTGAAACATTTGACAAAGTTCATATGATGTTTTCTCTCTCTTTTTAATTTTTTTAGGGGGGACGCCCCTTTTTCCCTGTCGCCGATCCCTAACTTCTCCAGGATGGTGTACGCAGCAATCTTTCCTTCATTCAAGGATTTTTGTGCTCCGCCGATTCCGGTGATCTCTCCAGCGGCCAGAATGCCGTCCACGCTGGTCTCCAGGGAATCGTTGACCCGAACGATCCACCCACCTTTTTCCCCGGAATATTCAAGCTCACATCCCGCAAGTTGAGGGGCTTCTATATTGGGGACAAATCCATATCCGACCGCGAGAGCTTCCGTCTGGTATGTTTTTTCCGACCCCGCAATCAATTCCCCATCGCTATCCAGCTTTCCGACCACCACTTCCTCAAGAGATTTTTCACCTCGTGCTTCGATAATATGCCTGCGGTATTTTACGGGGACTCCGGAAAAATAAATTTTGGATAAATACCGTCCCCCTTCTGCAAATTTTGAGAACTGGTGAAAAAGCTGGGGGAAAAACTTGATCTTATTCAAGAACGGGGACTGCTCCATTAATCCAAGCAGTTCACCGCCGTTTTTAAGATATTCATAAGCGGCCGCAAACAGAAACAATCCGGATCCCGCCATGAGCATTCTCCGGACGGGAAGAATACCGGAACTTTTGATAAGGACCTGAAGCATGCCGGTGGAATATACTCCGGGAAGGGTCCACCCTTTAAAAGGTAAAAATTTCTCTCTGGAGCCTGTAGCAAAAAGAAGCATATCGTATTTCAGGGTGAAGGTTTTTTCTCTGTTATATTCGACAAGTATTTCGTTGTTTTCATAGACACCCAACAGAATGGTCTTATTCATTAAGGTGATTTTTTCGTTTTTGACTTTGTCTATGAAATCAAATCCGACTCTTTTTATCTTCTCCGGCTTGTAGGAAGGATATTCTCCCAATTCCTCCGGGATCTTCCTTAAAAGCTGCCCGCCAAAATGGATGTTTTCGTCGAGAAGAAGAATGTTTAGATTGTGGTCCGCCAACATCTCAGCAGCAGTGATACCGGAGAATCCGCTTCCGATGATAATAACGTTGTATTTGCTGTTATTTTTGATCATTTGTCTCTACGGTCATTCCTTCACGGACCTCGGTCATACAGGCTCTGGTATTCGGAACACCATCTATGGTCATGGTGCATTCAAAACAGATTCCCATTCCGCAAAAAGCTCCTCGGGGCTCGTGACTCACGGGATTGGTTTTCAGTATTTTGTATCCGGAGGCGATCAAAGCAGCCAGGACGGTTTCCCCTTTATAGGCGACGATTTTTTTGCCGTCGACAATTATTGTGATTTTTTGTTTTCTTTTTATAGAGCCGATGCGCAGATCATCCATTTTTCTGCATTCAATTAAAGATTTTTAGTCCATAAGACTATCTTTTGCTCATCAAATTGTCAAGCAGTGAAGTCAACCTGCATTATTCACGAGCCAAGCTTGCCGCAGATGCAAGGCGTCGACGCACGAAGCTGTGCTCCGAACTGCGAGTGCGTCGCAACAAAGCAGATGCGGTAAGATCGGCTCGCCTGAAAGGTAAATATGGCCGGCATCTTCTTGAAAATGGTTATGGAAGATGCTTCGCTCTCAACACCGCCAGTGAATATGATTAAGTGGCATATATTATAATAGTATTTATTTGTGCCGGCCAGATTTATGAATGATGCAGGTTGATTGACTTAGTTTAGAACCTATGATAAAAAAATAAGCCTTAATTTCAGGTTAAAAAATGAACAAAACTTACGATTATGCGGTGATTGGTGCGGGGATAATAGGAATGAGTACCGCCTATTATTTGAGCGAAGAAGGGATAAAAGTAGCTGTTATCGATAAGGCGCATATGGGATCTGGTTCAACGGGGCGCTGTATCGCCGGCATACGGCAGCAGTTCTCAACTCCCACTTCCATCGGAATGATGAAAGAAAGCATATCCCTTTTTTCCCGGATGGAGGATGAATTCGGGTTTTCGGTGGAATTCGCCCAGAGCGGATATCTGCTTTTGGCTCACAGCGAAGAACTTCTGAACACATTCAAATCTAATATTGAAATACAGAAAAAAGAGGGCGTCAATGTTTCCCTGCTCAGTCCGGATGAAGCCCGGTCGGTTGTACCCAAACTGAATACGGAAGGCCTTTTGGGTGCCGCTTATTGCCCGGATGACGGACAGGCATATCCCTTTATGATCCTCAAAGGATATAGGGACAAAATTGAAGAAAAAAAGGGAGATTTTTATCTCTATAATCCCGTGGTCGACATTCAGAAAAATCAAAACTTTTTATTGGCGTTAGAAGACGGGACCAGCATTGAAGCAAACAAAGTTCTCTTGAGCGCGGGCCCATGGACAAAGGATCTTTGCCAAAAGATAGGTCTCGACCTTCCCTTCTATCCTGAAAGACATGAAGCCGTCATTACGGAGAGAATACCAAAAATCATCGGGCCCATGCTGGTCGATTACCGGAAAGACGGCTGTTATTTCCAACAGCTCTTGAACGGACATGTCATAGGCTGCTACACACCCGATCCGAATGTCCCGGGCACGAGGACTGACAGCTCCCTCGGATTTATCATTGAAATGGCGAAAAGGATGGTCAGGCTGGTTCCTGAATTGGAAAAAGCGGCTATTCTCCGGCACTGGGCCGGAAGCTACACCATGACCCCTGACGGCAATCCCATTGCGGACCAAACGCCCATAGATAACCTGTATGTCGCCTCCGGAATGAGCGGACACGGATTCATGTTCGGCCCCGGTCTTTGCAGGCACCTCGCCCATTATATGATTCATGACGAGTGGGATACGGATTTTAGTGAATTCTCCTTGAGCCGGTCCTTCGAAAGCAAAGAAAGCCTCAAATAAATTCCATCAGGAACGAATCCATATTTATATTCTCAAGATTAAAAATGAGGAGCGTCATGAGAAATTTCATAAAACTGTTGATTGTTTTCACGTTTAGTCTATCCCTGACCGCCCAGGAGAGACGGACTGTCCGGGACGACGTGGGGTTCTGTTGGAATCCGGAGAGTATGCAAAAGCTGGTGGATTATCTTGAGATTCAAGAACAAGAACATTTTAATGCCAAAGGGCTTGTGGCTGCCATTTCTCCTCATGATGATTATCTTTATGCCGGAAAAGTCTATTACCCGTTGTTTAAAATCCTGAAAGCCAAAGAGGTCGTGATCTTCGGGGTCACACACGGGACGGTACGAAATGTTATCAGCGGCCTCCAGAACATCCTGATTTTAGAAAACTTCACCTATTGGCCCGGCTTAAGCAAACCTATCTCCGTATCCGGGCTGCGGGCATATCTTAAAGAAAGGCTCGATCCTGAGTTTTTTATCACCAACAACAAGGCCCATGAAATCGAGCACTCCATAGAAGCCCTCCTGCCTTTCCTCCAGTATTTCAACCCGGAGGTCAAAATCACACCCATCATGGTCACACCCATGCCTTTTGCCCGAATGGAGCGCATCTCGGAAGAACTGGCGGAAAAGATTGCAGGATATATGAATGAAAAAAATCTTACGGTGGGAAAAGACATATTTTTTCTCATCTCCTCAGACGGCAATCATTACGGAAAAGATTTCAACAATTCACCCTTCGGAGAAGGTGAGGAAGCCTGGAAAAAAGGGAGGGAGCTCGACCAACGCCTCATCAGCACTTATCTCACCGGCGTTATGGACGAGGCTAAAATCGAAGGATTGACCAAAGAGCTATGGGGAGAAACCTATCTCGATTACCGCAACACCTACTGGTGCGGCAAATATTCCATTCCATTCGGCCTTCTTTGCATCGAAAAAACCATGACACTCACCACAGGCAAAAAAATAGAAGGAAAGCTCTTTCGTTTCTCCGACACCTACAATGAAGGTGTTCTTCCTCTCAAAAAAACAGGAATGGGAACCACGGCCCCCTTTTCGCTCAGACATTGGGTGAGCTTTTTTTCCATAGGCTATTATATGGAATAAAACAGCCCTGTTCTCCGTGGAGCATCAATTTTAAACTATGTAGCTTTGCTGTTGAAAAAATTACAAAACTTGGCTGTTTAAGAAATTATCTAGCCTGGCATATTTATGCTACTGATCAAAAAAGAGTCATCACCCGGATTGTCCGGGTGATCCAGGATTATAAACCTTAGTTTATTTATGTTATTGAATAAAAAACAGATATTATGTCCTATTCTCTGAAAGATTCTCGTTAAAATGGATATATGAGGGGAAAAATCAATTTTAAGAAAAATCTCTCCCTGAGGGAAAAAATATATAAATTCGAAATCTGTATTGGTTCTACCGCGTGAACAGCTCGGCGAGAGACAAGTTGCGGGGGCCCTTTTTCAGCTCTTCGGCCAGATTTAGGATGACGGGATTAGTAAAATCACTCTGGTTGTATACATGAATGATACCCCGCTTCAGATCGTAAATGTTGGAATAGACTGTTTTGTTTTTCCCTGTCTGCTTGCAGGCGTCCAGCACATCACGTATTAGCTCCACATTGAGATTATTCGCCCTTTTCAGTATGCTGTCAGCGGTTTTATACCTCCAGCAGGGATAGTCCCTGTTTTTGATATTGGACATGATAAAGTTTGTGGCGATCTGGTACCACGTCCTGCGCTCGACAAACTGTACATTCCCCCGTCCGTACTCCACCACCATGCTGGCGCCCGTCCTGTCGGCGATGGGGATGCGGAGCCTCTCCAGGTCTGGAATATTGTACTTCTGAAAAAAAGACTTCGCTTCCGCAACGGTGGCGCAGGTGCCCAGGATGTACATCATGAAATGCCCCCTGAAACTGGCTTTATCCTTGTCGGGAGTCCATCCCGTCGGACGCACTGCATTAAGGTCAAGGACAAGCCCCTGGTCGTTCATTCCCCCCTGAACAAGCTCGTTTTTGAAACCAAAGATAATTCTCCCGTAGAACCGGGTGCTGGCCGGAATAAAAATTACTCTCCTGCCGGGATTGTTCCAATCTTCGTTGTTACCGTACAGGATCATGCCGTTTTTGAAGGCCATTACAATGGTGCAGCCCAGAAGCCGCGCCGCTGGGCTGGTCAGAAAGATAAGGCAAAGACTTCCGATAATCGCTTTTTTCATTTGTGACCTCATACTGAAAAGCTCTGAGTCATTCCCAGACTTTAGTGAAGACGCGCAGATAATTACCGCCAAGGATCTTGTGGATATCAGGTTCTCTGTAACCCCTGGCTTTGAGCCGGTCGGCAAAATTCAGAACCTCTGCATAAAAACTGAAACCGTCCACCATGCGCTGCGGTGAGCGGATATTGTTCGTGATGTGGGTGTCGTAGGTGCCGGTGACGTCCTTATACACCGGTCCTCCCCATGGATCATGCTCGTGGTCGGGGTAGGTCCCCAGGCTCATATCGGTGCCGATCCCGATGTGGTCGACGGAACCGAGAAGCTGGGCGGTGTGGTCAATGTGGTCGATGAAATCATCCACGGTCGGCCGCTTCTTTTTTCCGGTTTTAAGGACCATGGGACCCCATGGTGAGAGGCCGATGATCCCGCCCCCGGCGGCGCAGGATTTGATCTGGGTGTCATCGATGTTGCGGGGATTGTCCGCCACCACTTTTGTGCAGGAGTGGCTGAAGACGACGGGATTACGACTGCGCTCGATGATGTCCAGGCTGGATCGGCGGCCGAGGTGGGAGCAGTCGAGGAGAAGTCCCACCCGGTTGCATTCCTTCACCACTTCCCGTCCGAAGGAAGTGAGACCGCCGTCCGTTACATCCAGGCAGCCGCCGCAGATGTGATTGGACAGGCTGTAGGCCGGGATGAGCAAACGGAGCCCCAGGCGGTAGAAGGCCTCGATGCGGTGGAGCTCATAACCGATAAAATCCCCGCACTGGGAGGCAAGGAGCAATGCTGAATTTTTTTGTTCTTTGGCCCTTGTGATGTCGGCTACGGAATAAACGATGGGAAGATGAGGATATTTACGGGCGATGAAGTGCCAGAACATCAATCCTTCCAGGGCCTTGTCGAAGGTATCATGGGGATTCCAGGCCGTGAGGGTGAGGCAGGTGACGCCGTAACGGTGGGCGTCGGCGAAGGAGGCGTCGGGCCAGATCTGCATACAGGAGTCGATGAAGGTGTAGGGATGGTCCGACATCAATATCGGGTGGATCCCCTGCTCGTTCAGCGGATCAAAGGGCTTTTGTGTATGGGACGTCCCATATTTTTGTCCGAATCCGTTCTTTCCCGGTCGTCCCGTTATTCCTGCCGCCGAAGCTGCTGTTGAGGCCGCCGCCGTCAGGGCCGTCAGTCCGGCCGCCTGAATAAAATCCCTTCGTTTAATTCCCATTATGACCTCCTTCATCGAATTCCCGATCATTGTATATCAAATGAGATTCAAGCTGAATCGAAAATATCTTTGATTTATAAGATGAAAAAACCAATGTATCTCTAAAGAGATGGGAATTTTCTCTAAACCTGGGTGAACAAGAAATATTGAGGACTGCACGGTCGGCGGAGAGGTGGATGTTTTCCTTTATAGGATGGACCTGACGCTTCAGAAACAGGGAGGGGTGCACATTCGGGATGCCGCCGCAAAGATCCTGGATGTCCTGAGGGAAGGGGGGTCTTTGTCCCTGTAACGGACAGGAGCTCGCCGGAAGACATCGCCGCCCTTTTCAACCTCAGCAAAAAGGCCTACAAACAGGCGGTGGACGGTCTCTACAAGCGCCGCCTTACCACCCTGGAAAAAGACGGCATCCGGCTGGTGGAATAAAATTCCAGAGCCGGATCAAAAAAGGATTTGATTCACACTCTTTTTAGTTGATTTTCTGCTTGGCCCGTCCGATGGGGGAGCGATTTGTCGTCGATTTTATGTTTATTTCCCCTCCATCGTCTTATCCCGCACGGCCTTGAATTCACTGCCCTCTTTCCAGCCCGGAAAGGTGATTTTATAGGAATTTCCTTTTTGTGTTTGCAGCAAATCTCCCAAAACTATTCTCAATATCCAACCACTAACATCCTGATATAAGGCATCACGTCCAGAGCGACAAGGTCAACAACTCAAAAAACCGAACAAATCCACCGAGACGTCCAAACCTGAAAGCTTAAGATAGACGTCACCCCCGAATCAGCACAAAACAAACAACGAGGCCCTCAAAAATATCTCTGCCTATCCTCGGCTACCGTCATGAGTTCCTGCTGAATATGATGAAGTGGAGGCGGGCATTCTGCCTTAAAAGACAGTTTAGGGTACGTGATAATTCTGTCAAAAACTTTATAGTCCTGAATAAGGGAGATAATGCGCCTGCCTGCGTGCGGTAACAAACAGGCAGGCATGGTCCCAACCGCATTTGGGACAGATTAGGGGATCGATCTCGTAGATTATTGAATTAATAAAGAGATTACAATTGGTTCTCCTCATCACGGGAAGCCTATCATACTTTCGACTCCCGCAGGAGGTGCATCTTATCATCATGTTTCCAATCTTTTTTAAAGACCTGACAATCACTTCTCCTGTCCCAAACGGATTTTTAGTAAAAAGGCAGTGTCTTTATTAAGATTATTTTTCACCCAAGCTTTCTGCTTTTCATCCAGAAGTTCGCCCATACCTGAGAGAATATTTCTATCGGTAAGGGATTCTACGAATTTAATGCATTTTCCAAGATAGCCCATGAAGCTCATCTGTGTTCTTGTCTCCACAATTTCCTTATTGATTGGCCAGCGGTTTTTCAAAAAATACCAAATGTCATAGACATCACGGTTAGCTGTCCGGGAGCGCTCCAGTATAGCCACCAACTTATGGGCAAACATATCCTCTTTGATCATCACCATCATGGATATCCCAAGATAATGTTGGATCTCATAGCGGGAACCAAATCTCCTGCGGTTGATTTCGACTTTAATATTAGGCGCTTTTTCTTCATAGGAAAGAATGAAGAATAAGGTGTTATGCTTTTGATGTTTTTCCTTAATGTTTCCGTATTCCTGAAGAATTTTTTCAATCTTTTCAAAAACAAGGACGGCTTTCTCTTCGTTTAAAAGGTCAAAATCAAGGTCTACTGAAAAACGGCCAAGTTTGTAAAATAAATGGGCGGCTGTCCCACCCTTGAAACCTAAAAAAGGGCCCAGGGATACATCCGTGTAGATGTCTTTCAGAATCTGAAGAAGAATTGATTTATGAATATTTCGATCAAGCATGTTTGGCCATTTCACGATATGAATTCATTCTTTTCTCCATTGCCTTGTTCTTGTAGATAGAGAGCATTTCAAAGCACCGATCCCAATCTATGGAAGACAGGTTGTCAAAATAATAGTCCTTATTTAAATAAATGATGTCCAAAAAGGCTCTTTCTCTGGATGCTATGAAATAATTGTCTTTTTTCTCTATGCCAAGGGAATTCGAAAGTATCCTGTTTTTTATTTTCCGGAATACATATTTCTGACCGTCGCAGGTAATCTCTCGAGTTAGGTAACTTACTACAAATATCTGGTCATAATGCTGAAAAACAATACCTTCCCTGGACAGAACAGTTTCAAGACTGATATAGGAAGGCGTGTATATCTTATTGGCCAGTTCCAGTCGGTCATAATTTTTATCCTTGGCATAGATGCCTTTACGAATAGGATAGAGCTCTTTGTTTTTTACATAATAATGGATACGTCTTTTAAGAAGAGCGGGATTGGTTTCGTTGGAAGACAATAGAATATCTTTAAATGTAAAGACTGTATTCTCTTTACGAAGAATGCTTAAAATACCGGCTTTTTCCATAAATGTCGACCAAAGGTTACATGTGGCGTTACCTATAGTTTATATGTACTTAAATATTTGTCAAGAGAGCAGATAACAAATATAGGAGTTTGGTTTTTTTTTGATATTGATTTTCCCTGCATTTCATCAAATTCCCACCTTAATAGCGACTCTTATATACCAAAAACACCTCCGGTCAACAAGTAACCAACAAAGAGAAAGAAAATCATAAGCAATTGTGGCATATTGGCAGGGTAAGTGAAAAAAGCTTAGGCACGAGCCCGGGCATTTTTCAGATCCGGTTCAACCAGCCGGAACCTGCAGCGAACCAGCTTTTTTCATTCGGGGGATTTTTTTATGCTTTTGCATACTATGCCATAGATTCCAATTCCTCTGGAGATTCAGCCAAAATTCCGGTCCGGTACCGAGAGCATCCCCTAAGGCGAGTGCGGATTCGGCGGTTATGCCCCTTTTTCCGTTTACGATCTCATTTGCTCTGGCATAAGTCCAGCCGAGATGGCGAGCCAACTCCAGTTGAGTAATACCGGCAGGTTCGAGAAATTCTTTAAGCAGCATTTCCCCCGGATGAGTCGGGGGTCTATTTTTAGGAAGCATTTTATCTCCTAATGATAATCTGTAATTTTTACATTATAGGCATCATCGTCTTCCCACCTGAAGACAATTCTCCATTGATTATTTATTCTCAAGCTCCAGAAATCCTTTAGATTTCCGGTAAGTTTTTCAAGTCTGTTTCCGGCTGGCATACGGAGAGTTGCAAGTGACTGTGCGGCATTGATTTGATCGAGTAATCTTTGTGCTTTTATGTGCAATTCAAAAGCCTGCATTATTTATAAATTTGGCCGACACCAACAGACGACTTTAATGTTATGTGTCATTTAATGATATTTTCCGGCAAGATTGGAAATGAAACATTTTTCATGACCATTTTTAAGAAAATATCGGCCAAATTTATCTTTTGTTTTTTCCTGATTGTTTTTACCGGCCTTTTCGTATACGCCTGCCGTCAGCCGGAAGATAAAACCCTGAGTCCGGAACCGAAACTTCTGGATATGACCTATCCGTTTAACAAAAACAGCATTTACTGGCCCAACGCCGAACCTTTCCAGCTTAAAAAAGGCGATTGGGGGATTAAGGAAGCAGGCCACTGTTATGCTTCCAATGAATACAGTTCGGCCGAACACGGCAGAACCCATGCCGACGCTCCCATTCATTTTACCAAAGGAGGAAGGACCATCGAGCAGATACCTTTGGAATAATGGATCGGACTGGCGGAGAAGATCGATGTGACCGAGCCCTGTTCCCGGGACCGGGACTATCTTTTAACCGTTGAAGATATTAAAAACTGGGAGAAGAAACACGGAACCATCCCGGAGAATGTCTGGGTTATCATGTATACCGGGATTGATACCCGGTATTATCCGGATAAAGAAAAGGTCATTGGTACGTCAAAAACCGGAGAAGCCGCCATTCCGGAGCTTCATTTCCCCGGTTTTTCTCCGGAATCGGCCCGGTTTCTGACCACCGAACGGGATATAACCGGAATCGCCATAGATACGCCCAGCAATGATTACGGGCAGTCCAAAGAATTCAAGGTCCACCGGATTCTCTTCGCAGCGGACAAGGTGGCGCTGGAAAATATCGCCCGTTTGGACCAGCTGACTGAATCAGGGGCCACCCTTTATGTTATGCCCATGATGATTGAAGAGGGGACCGGCGTCCCGGCCTGGGTTTTTGTTGTTTTTTGAATGATAATTGCCATTTCATCTAAACCTCAAAACCACTGAGTTCAAGATATTCTCCACCCTCCAATAAGCAAAAAGCAGCCAACGAGGCCCTCAAAAATACCCTTGCCTCTCTTTGGCTCCCGTCAGGAGTTCCTGCTGAATATGATGAGGTGGAGGCGGGCGTTCCGCCTTAGAAGACAGTTTAAAGGGATAATCTTAATTTTATACCTCAACTGTTTTTTTTTATTGAATAAAAAAGAGATATTACTCCCTCTTCCCTGAAAGATTTTCGTTTAAATGGATTTATAAAGGATGCGCCAATGGCTGCTGTCACGCCGAGATGAAAAATCACGAACTGGATGTAAAAATCGGGTTTCTTGCGGATGGATTCCATGGCCCAGGGCATGGCGATGTTCAGCATCGAAAGAGCTATGCCTTTACGTGAATTCCCGGCCGGGAATGTTTTCTCCTTACTGGAAGCAAACCGGAAGAGCCAGATAAGGAGGAATACATAAACTATGCCCAGAAATGACAGGGCAAAAATCTGGACTTCGTCCTCTAGGAATTCTAGAAATCCACTCATCGGCCCTCCGCGGGATTGTATTTTATGCAGTGTCCGTAATCTGTATCGATCTGGATCGCAGAAAACTGATGATCACCGCTTCCTTTTCTTCGCAGCAGATGATGATTCGGCGATCAATTGACTGATGGTTATAGCAAATCATGAATCAGTGTCAACTCGATGAACAAGCAAAAATAAGTGTTCTTCTTTACATAAATTATTAAAAATTATAAAAATATATTGCTTGTCCCTGAATAGCGAAAAAGCTGCAAGGTGAAAAAGATAAAAAATTTTTATCTTCATAACCGGTTTTTTTCTGTCTTTTTTTTAGTATGGGTACTTTTTTTCCTGGGGATCCGAACTTTCCAGCATTTCTCATTCAGGACGAACGCCTGTGATCTTAGTGTCTTCGATTATGCCATACATTCCACTTTAAAGGGTGACGTGATGGCTGATCCTTTCCATAAGTACGGATTCGGAAGATTATATTCTGAAAACGGGGAATTGGTTTTTGAACACGGTACTGCAAAGAGCTGGGACAGTCTTTTTTCCATCCATTTTTTTCCCATTCTCTTTTTGATTGTTCCCTTTTATCTCATTTTAGGAAGCCCCCTGCTTCTGCTTTATCTTCAGGTGCTGGTAGTCGGATTATCAGCAATTCCCTTGTACCTGATCGCCAAAAATGTGTTTAAAGAAAAATATGTGCCGGTATTTATTGTGGCCATTTACCTTTTTTTCAGACACCTTCTAAGCGGAATGATGTACGATTTCCATCCTGAAATGTTTTTGCCTTTGTTTTTGTTTTCAAGCTATTATTTTATTGCGGTTAAGAAGAAAGCATTCACCTACTTTTTGTTCATCTCTTTGGCTTTATTTGTAAAAGAAGACATATCAATATATATTTTCTTTTTTGGAATTTTTATATTCTTTAAACTCAAAGAGAAAAAATACGGTTTAATCACTTCTATTCTTTCTCTCCTCTATCTCTTGTTAACTATTGAAGTTATCCTTCCTCATTTTCGAGCGCTTGATGGGGTAGGAGGACAGTATGAGTTTTTTAACAGGTGGTCTAATCTTGGAGGAAATTTTCTGGAGATTTTGTGGAACTTGCTGATTCATCCCTTCTCAGTGTTTGAAGGAATCCCCGTGGGAATAATATTAGAGAAATTTTCCAATATTGTCTCACCTCTGTTGCTATTGCCTTTTGTGTCTGCTTATGGACTCTTAATTTTTCCTCCGCTTCTTGTAGCAATTTTAAGCAAGGCTCCCCAGATGTACTCCTTC
>JAFGMO010000064.1 GCA_016927475.1 Candidatus Aminicenantota bacterium | reverse complement strand
GACTCGCGGTGCGGAGCACAGCTTCATCCTTCGACGCCTCGCATCTACGGCAAGCTTGGCTCGTGAATAACGCAGGCGAGCCTGTGTTATTCATAAAAAATGCCGATAACATATATAATCCCTGTATTAAGGTTGATTGGATGTTTGGGGACATAAATGTGTCATTCCCCGATTCATTCGGGGAATCCACTCCTTTTGTTTTATCTGCCTGGATCACCCGGACAAGCCGGGTGATGACGTGGGATGTTTATTGGAGTATGTTGTCGCGTCCGGAGTTTTTAGCTTTATAAAGGATTTCGTCGGCTTCCTTAAAAATCTCGTCGGATGTTTTTTGTCTATCCTTTATAGGATTCCAGGTGGAAATGCCGCCCGAAAGAGTGAAGGTGATTTTCTCGAACAAGGACAGGCTAAGGGGTTCGGACTGGATAGCGTTTTTCAATCTGTGACAGGTTTCTTTGGCCTGGCGTTTATCGGTCTCAGGCATTAAAAACACAAATTCATCGCCGCCCCAACGGGCAAAAGTATCCGTATTACGGATGGCTTTTATGCCGCGGTCGGCCACGAGCTTCAAGACTTCATCTCCCATGCTGTGCCCGAAGGTATCGTTGACTTTTTTGAAAAAGTCTATGTCGAATATACAGAGAGAAAGGGGCTGAAGGTTTCGTTTGGAACGACGCAGTTCTTTTTCAAAAGATTCAATAAATTTCCTTCGGTTGGGAAGATTGGTTAAGGCATCCATGGTGGCAAGCTGTGCCAGAAGGTCTCTCTGTTTTCTGATTTCCTTGGTTTGTGTGTCGACCAGATACTTAAGCTTTTTTCGCTGCTTCTCCAGGGCGCGAAGGCGAACGATGTTGATCAGGAATCCGGCGGCGACAAAAAGGAGAACATAAAGGATTCGAGCCCATATGGTCTGCCAGAAACGGGGAGAAACATTGATAGTCAGATTTGACGGCGGTCCCTTCCAGTCTTCATTTTTTTGACGCGATTGAACTTCGAAAAAATGATTCCCGGGTGACAACCGGGCATAGCGGACCGAATGTTCCGTGGTTTCAGACCAGTCTGATTCTATATCTGCCATCCGGTACCGGTGCCTGATTTCCTGTTCGTTGATAAAGCAGGGAGTCGAAAATTCAATTTCGAGAGATCTGGAGTTTGAAGGAATCTGTATGCTTTCCGGCAAGATGTCTTCTTTGTCACCGGCCAGGGTGCGTGTGATAATGGGTATGCAGGGGGGTAGAACCCGAAGAGCCGAGGGATTGATGATGGATATGTTTTTCCCGCCGACCCAAATACGGCCTCTACTATCCCGAAGAATAGCGTTTGTGTTGCATTCTTCGACGGCTATGCCGTCGTGAAAACCATAAAAATTGAAATTCCTGCCGTTAAAATGGGCGACGCCGGAACTGCAACCCAGCCAGTAATCATTGTCTGCCAATTTGATCATGTCAAAAATTTTTATGCTAGAGACCGGAAAACGCTGCCAATTCCGTCCGTCAAAGGAAATGAGGCCTTCATCGGTCACAAGCCAGATAAGGGAACCGTCTTCGACCAGGTTAAAAATGGAGATTTGCCGGCCCCAATCGGGGAGCTCGATTTTTTCAATGCTCCTGTCTTTTCCAATGCGGTGAATAGTGTGTCCGACTGAAAATATCTCGCCGTTTTTTGTAAGAACGATATTGTTCAGCGCATTCACATCGGAAATTCTGTCGTTCAACGCGGGTTTGTGGAAGGTCTTGTTTTGGGGATCAAGAATAAAGATGCCGTCCGATGTAAAGATCCATATCTCCCTGGGATTGACAACCAGCAGTCCCCAGAGGTTGATGATGTCAAAAGGACGATAAGGATAGGATATGAACTTTCGGCCGTTCCAGCAGTGTATGCCTCCATAGCTCAGGATCCATACTCGGCCGTTTTTTTCCGCTTCGAGTCTGATAATGGCTTCTTCAGGAAGACCGTCTTTGCGGGATATGATTTTGTAATCACCTTCAAGGGAAAAAGCGATGATTCCTTTGTTTGTTCCGGCCCAAATGTTCCCGTCCGGTAAAGATTCCAGGCACCAGACAGCATTCACCGGAAAATCCCTTCTGTATACATAATTCCGGAACTCAAAACGGCTTATTTTATCCAGTCCGCTTTCCGTAGCGATCCAGAGAACTCCCTGTTTTCCGACAAGAAGACCGTTCAACCAGATGTTTGAAAGGCCATGATCTTCGGTAAAACGGGAAATTTCGCCCTCTTCCCAGAGGAACAGACCGCTTCCGGTGGCAATCCAAACCCTGCCCCGGGAGTCGCAGCGCATCTCGAAAAAGGAAATGGGCCGGTTTTCCGTATGATTTTTCAGGTCCCAAGTTTCAGGCTTTCCGTTGCGCCTTCTTATAAGCCATCCCGTTCTTGAAGCCAGGAAAATTTCACCTTCTCTACCCTCGGCCATGACGGATATGGCCCTGGATCCTATTTTTTCATAGGGAAGCGATAATAGGCTCGCTGTGTTTTCCCGGATAAGAAATACTCCGTCGGCTGTGGAGATGAGTAATCCCCGGTTGGATTGAAGGTCGAGAACATAAATAACCCGGTTGTTTTTTCCCTGAACGGGGTAGAACGGGCCATCGATTTTTTCCTTGGTGATTTTGTAGTATCCTTTTCCTCCAGTTGCGAGAATGGAACCGTTGTTAAGTTTGTAAAGGAAGGGAATTCGGTCCTGTTTGAAGATGTCTTCCGGGTCGGGAACCGTGTATAAGCTTCCGTTTTTGTCCATGTATTGGATGCCGCGTCCGGCGAATAACACCCATACCGTGCCCTTTCCGTCGGCCATGACCGTACTCGGCGTGTTGGCCAGAAGTCCGTCCTCACGGCTCCAGTTCTGAAAATGGGAGCCGTCATAGACCGAGATTCCCGTGTGATGGGAGATCCAGATTCGGTTGTCCTCATCCTGGCTCAGGGATACGATAAAAACGGAAGGCAGTCCTTCTTTGGTTCCGTAGTGAATAACGGGGAGTTCTTGAGCAAAGGAAGATAAGGAAAAAGCAAAGATAATTAAAGCGTAAAGAAGGTACTTTTTGAACATTTTTCAACGCGACCCGAATACCCAAAAAACAGATTCATTGTACAAAGTATTTTGACCAGGGGCAAGCCAATATGATGAATATATGCTATTGTTTCAGGTTGTTGAATGATGTTTTTTCTCTTTGGCTGAAGATTTTTCAGCCGGCTCTTTACTGTTTGAATCCAAGCGGGTAACATAGAACAAGTGAGGAAAAAATGAAGATTATAAGCGATACCTTAAGCCTGTCAACCAAGGGTTTTTGTGATGTGCATGATATAACGAGCGATGTCTCTAATAAGCTGGCGGAGCATGGATTGAAAAACGGTATTGTTACTTTTTTTTCTCCGGGATCGACAGCCGGTCTGACCACTATCGAGTATGAATCCGGAGTGATCCGTGATTTTTCCGAGTTATTGGAGAGGATTATTCCCAGCAATGTTCCCTACCATCATGATGCCCGCTGGGGCGACGGCAACGGGTTTGCCCACGTCCGGTCGGCCCTTATCGGTCCTTCCCTGACCGTCCCTTTCAGCGACGGAAAAATGGACCTGGGAATATGGCAGCAGGTAGTTTTCGTCGATTTCGACAATCGTCCCCGTTCCCGGCGTATTCGTCTCCAGTTTTTAGGTGAATAATAAGAAGATAACGATGATAGGACCGTTGAGTGAGCTTCGGGAATCGAAGAGGGATTCCGGCCGGATTGTTTGTAAAAAAGATAAAAGATGACGGATATCAAGGAAAAACTCGAGAAAATCAGGCAGCAGCGTAACAGCCGCAGCCGGGCTGACCGTATTCAAGGCATTTGGGATAAGATCGAAAAAAGTGAAGACGTTTCCACCAGGGACAAACTCAAGCGCCTCATCGAGCTGACCCAACAAGAAAAGAAGCCCCGGCATCCGCAACCGGTTCCCGAACCTCAGCCCCGGGAGCCTTTTAAGTTTTTTGAGAATCAATACAACCTGGAAACCAAGTACGGAAGGGTTGTCATTTCTTCCGGCCTGGACATTCCGGGGGATATCCTGGCCTGCCTGGCTAAAGACGAAGCTTTCAAAGAGCTCGACCTCTCCACGGCGCTCTTTCTCGACCTGGAAACGACAGGGCTTTCTGGAGGGACGGGGACCGTTCCATTTCTGGTCGGCCTGGGATATTACAGGGATGACAAATTTTATGTCTCCGGCTTTTTTCTGGGTGACTTGGCCGAGGAAGAGGGGATGATCGAGGAGATGGACCGGTTTTTCAGGGAAATGGAATTCCAATCGGTTGTTACCTATAATGGGAAAGCCTTCGACCTGCCGCTTCTTGAAACGCGGTTCATCCTCAACCGCCGTCCTTTTGTTTTGGGCGGTCTTCCTCATCTGGATTTTTTGTTTCCCGCCCGCAGCCTTTGGAGCCACAAATTCGAGAGCTGCCGTCTTTATCACCTCGCTCGGGAGCTGGTAGGGAGCTTCCGCGAGGAAGACATCCCTTCCGCCGAGATCCCCTGGCGGTACCATCAGTACCTTTTCACCGGAAATTATGACCTGGTCGAGCCCATCATCTATCACAACCAGGAAGACATTTTATCCCTTCTGGCGGTCGTTGTCCTGGGTGCTTCAATTCTGGCCAGGAAAGATGTGGAAAACCTGGGTGACGCTCTGGACCTTTTCGGGGCCGGGAAAATCATGGAAAAACTCGGTGACATGGAAAAAACCATGGACTTTTTCAACCAGGCCCTTAAGGGTGGTCTTCCTGAGGAGCTGTCCCTTCTGACCATGAAAAAAATGTCCTATGTTTTCAAAAAAAACGAGGATTGGGACAAAGCCGTATTTATCTGGAAAAAATTAACCCAGGAAAAAAAGGTGTCAGCCGGACATCTTTTTTCTTTCCGGGAATTGGCCATGTATCTGGAACACCGTGAGAAAAATTATGAGGAGGCCCGGCGGATCGCTGAAGAAGGTTTTGTCGTTTCTATGGAAACGGGCTCCGCGTTTAAGGAGGATTTTTCCCGGCGGATGGAGCGCCTCAAACGCAAAATAAGGGGACGCTCCCATTGAAAAAAAATCGCCGTTTCGCTATATTAGAGGGCGTCCATTTTCCTCGGGAAAAGGACCAAGGGTGCGCCCGTAGCTCAGCTGGATAGAGCGTCTGACTACGAATCAGAAGGTCGCAGGTTCGAATCCTGCCGGGCGTACCATATTTTTCTTGCAAGTGCATCCTCTCCAAGAATCTAT
>JAFGMO010000063.1 GCA_016927475.1 Candidatus Aminicenantota bacterium | reverse complement strand
TATAGATATTTCGGGAACCTGAACTTTAAATGGTTCATTTATCGTGTTTGGTACAAGAAACATCGGCATTTTTTACCCTTCGGGCAAATAGTTGACGAAAAATGCTTCAGGCATTAAGATGAACATGCCGTGCTAGGCGGGGAGCTAGCGGTGCCCTGTAACCCACAATCCGCTACAGTGGGGTCGAATTCCCTGCCGAGGCCGGTCTTTTTCTGGTCTGTGTCCATGCACGTGGTGTTGACGGCCGGGGCCCTGTGCAAAGGTCTCTCTGTGAACCCCGTCAGGACCGGAAGGTAGCAGCGGCAGCAGAGTTGATTCTTGTGCTGCAGATTCGCCTTGCCTGAGCTAACGGCATGGATAACGCAGGGGGAGCCCGGTCAGAGCCGGGTGCACGGCTTCTTTCAGCAAATAAGACCAGTATTTATTTTTGACAATACTGTTATTTTTTTATATAAAAAATGTTCAAGCAGAGGGAATAGGTGCCCCCACACTATTTTTTAACAACGGTAATATCATTCCTTCAATACCCAAAAAAGGCTATAGAATTTTTTCATCATAACCCAGGAGGGAATTATGAAATCAAAGTTTCTTGTTATTTGTCCGTTTTTGGTTTTGTTTTTTTGTGGTATTTTGTTTTTAAGCCATTCTTTTGCTTTTCCATATAACAAGCAGGCTGAAAAAGCTAAGACAGAAACGGAGCGTTCAGCCCAAAATATTATTTTCATCTTGGACGCCTCGGGTTCCATGTGGGGCCAGGTCGAGGGAAAGGCGAAGATCGCCATTGCCAAAGAAGTTCTAACGGACCTCATTCAGCATTTGCCCGACGATGTCCATGTCGGCCTTGTTGCTTATGGACACCGCCGAAAAGGGGATTGCAGCGATGTCGAGGAGTTGATTCCTTTAAGTTTGATCCAGAAAGCCAAGCTTGTGGAGACGGTCCAGTCCCTGAATCCCAAAGGGAAAACCCCCATCACACTTTCCGTCCAAAAAACAGCCGAAAAACTCAAAGAGATGGAGGAAAAAACGACGATCATCCTCGTTTCAGACGGCAAGGAGACATGCGAGGGAGATCCCTGCATATTGGTTAGGGAACTCAAAGCTGCGGGAATAAAATTTGTCATGCATGTCATTGGTTTTGATGTTACCGAGGAAGAACGGTTACAGCTTGAGTGTATGGCGGAAGCCGGAGGGGGTCTTTATTATACGGCCAAAACAGCGGTCGATTTCCAGATGGCTATAAAAGAAGTGGTGGTACGTGAAGAGCCAAAAGAAGTCGGGATTTTGACCGTTAAGGTCATCAAAAACGCCAAGCCTATCGAGGCCAAGATATTTTATCATCGTGCCGGGGAATCTGAAAGCTTTTTTAATGAGTTGACGGATCCGACAATGGGGATCGCCCGCCTGGAAATGGCACCAGGGGACTACACCATCAGGGTTGTGGATATACATACCGAAGAGGAACCTTCTCTTATAGTTGAAGGCCTTACAGTTCCTCTAGGCGGCCAGGTGGAAAAAACAGTCGAATTCAGTAGTGGAACCCTGAAGATTTTGTCCCAAACAAATGGAGAACCTTGTTTCTGCTCGGTGAAGATTATGAATCCTGAGGGTAAAGTCGTCAGTGATTTCTGGACTCAACATGGGGAGAGGGTAGTCGAATTGCTCGAGGGTACTTATGATGTGCGCTTAGCTTTGGCAAGTATTCCCGGAGGAGATCCGGTTATCGAATTAAAAGATGTGCAGATCGTGGCCGACCGGACAGTAGAAAGGACAGCAAACTTTGCCATCGGATTTCTCAAAGTCACAACAACACTCAATGGAAAGCCTTACAACACCATGGCCCACCTCTATCAAACCGATGGTCAAAAAATTACGAACTTTGCAACTGAAGGATCGCGAACCGTTTCTCTTAACCCCGGTGTCTACCGGCTGAAGGTTGTCAACGATAAGGATGAAAGCCAAATTAAGGATTTCGAAGGAATCCAAATCGAGGGCGGCAAGACCGTCAGTTTCGATGTGGCTTTTCTTCTTTCGAAAAAGGAATCAGAAAAAGTCACTGAAATGAAACCGGAGGCTGTCAGGAAAGAAGAATCCGCTCCTGTTGAAGAAGCCGCAGCTTCAACCTCAACGGATAAATCAGGCAGGGAAGCCGGAAGAGCTGCATCTGAGCGAGTGAAAGAATCTGAAATCTTGTGGAACGAAATTCCCATCTACCCTGGTGCCGAAGTGCTCAACATCAACGTCAATGATCCGCTTCGAAACGCCGAACTCAAGGCCCGAGCGGCGTTGAATGACATCGTTGAGTTTTACAAAAAGGCTATGACCGAACGGGATTGGCAGGTTGGTACGGCCACGGTTCAGGGAAGCAAAGCATATGTCATGTTGATGAAAGGGGCTTCCCGGATCGTGATCAGCGCCCAGAAAAAAAATGAAACCAGCCATTTCGACATCAGCTGGGTGAAAAAATGAAATCAATTCCCATTGGTGCTGGAACGTAAAAGAAAATAGATAATGTTTTTTTT
This sequence comes from Candidatus Aminicenantota bacterium, assembly GCA_016927475.1. Lineage (GTDB taxonomy): Bacteria > Acidobacteriota > Aminicenantia > Aminicenantales > Aminicenantaceae > JAFGMO01. Next base: position 18,211 of record JAFGMO010000063.1, on the reverse strand, counting down.
AAAACAATAATACCGGTTGGTCACATCGGTAGCTTTTTCAGTGCGGCGAGGATATCGTCCATTTCTTTTTTCTCCTCTTCGTTAAGAGGAAGCAGGGGGGAACGGGAAGGCCCGCCGTAAAATCCTAAAACATCGAGGGCGTATTTCAAGCCGGGAATTCCGAAGGTCTGTGTGACGGCCTTATTGAGGGGAATAAGTCTGTGCTGAAGGACGCGTGCTTCTTCGAAACGCTTTTCTTGGGCCAAACGGTAGAGCTCGACACAGAAGCGGGGAACGGCCGCCGCCAGGGCCAGGATGCCTCCGTCGGCGCCCTGTACGATCCCCGGCAGAAAAACGCTACCGGCCCCCAGTAAAAAAGAAAAATTGTCGTTCAGGCCGGAAAAAACCTCTCCCAGGAAAGCCAGATTTCCCGATGAATCTTTGACACCGGCCACATTCGGATGGGAGGAAATGTCCCATAAAAAGTCCCTGTCGATGGTGACGCCCGTGTATTTGGGAATGTTGTAGATGAGAATCGGAACACGGGATTTATCCGCCAGCTCCTTGTAATGACGGGAGAAGGCTTGTTTATTCATTTTCCCCGTGTAATAACCGGGAGTCCTGACAAGCGCGGCGTCGATGCCGCATTCGGCCAATCTGTTGGTAAAGGAAATAGTCATCCGGGTGGACTCCCGCGCCGTTCCGGCAATGATTTTTCTCCCGGGCGCTGCGCTGTCTTTCGCGGCTCGAACAAGCCTTTCGGTCTCGTCGTCGGAGAGGTGAACGCTTTCCCCGGTAGACCCTGAAACAACATAGCCGGAAAGGTCAAAAGAATTGTATTTTTGGATGTTTTCCTTAAATTTCTCGACAGAGGTTTCGTCTCCAAGAAAAGGGGTTGTCAGGGCGGCAAATACTCCGCAGAATTTTTTAGGCATGATGACCTCCTTTATTTTTTGTGAGAGTGTTTTGGGCTTTGAATATCACGTAATTCTTCCTCGCTCAGTCCGAAGTAGTGTCCGATTTCATGGAGGACGACCTCCCTTACTTTTTCTTTAATTTCTTCGTTGGTCCTGCAGATCTTTTCAATGGGATTCTGGTAGATGACGATGACATCCGGTGGGATGTTTCCGTAATAAGGGCCACGGTCTTTGAAGGGGACTCCGTGATAAAGCCCCAATAGTGTGCTGAAGGGACCGCCTCCGGTACTGCAGACGGTTTCACGTGAGGCTTCAGGTTCGACCATCACGGTTATATTTTCCAGGTGCCGCTTGAATTCTTTAGGGAGCCCGGCAAGGGCTTCTTCGATCAGATGTTCAAATTGTTCCTTGTCCACCGTTCCAGATAAAATTTCCCTGTTATTTTTCAAATCCTTTACGGGCTTGGATACCTTTTTGGTAGTAGTGTTTGACTTCTTTCATCTCGGTCACCAGGTCCGCCGCGGCGATAATGGATTCCGGGGCGTAACGCCCGGTAAGCACCAGCTCTACGTTTTTGGGTTTCCTGCGCAAAAGCTCCAGCACGTCCTCTTCAGCCAGGAGATGGAAATAGAGCGCGATGCAAATTTCATCGAGAATAACGATGGAATATTTCCCTGAGAGCATGGCTTCCCTACAAGCGGATAAAGCCTTTTCGGCCCGTTGGATGTCTTCGGCATCGGGATCGCCTCTGACGTGGATGAATCCCTTTTTTCCAAACTGCTTGATAGTAATCAGCGGGCGAAGTTTTTCCGCAGCGTGCAGTTCCCCGTAATCCCGGCCTTTGAGAAATTGACCGATAAAAGTCTTTAATCCATGCCCTGCCGCTCTTAAGGCTAAACCGAGGGCCGCTGTTGTTTTGCCTTTTCCGTTTCCCGTGTAAACCTGTATGTATCCATCGGATAGTCCCGATTTTTGTTTTTTTTGTTTACTCTCTGACGATCCGGTCATTCTGGAAATACTATAGAGAATGTCCGGAGCCGCGTCAACCGTTCGAAGCCGTGATGATAAGATGAGATATGGATTTTTGATGATAGGGAAAAATCCCGGTTAAGATGAAAACCTTCCATTTCAGCTTTATTGTTGCCCATCCTTGCCCGGCTTGGCATTTTTTAATATAATCAGCGGCATGTTGGACCCGAAATTTGTCCGTGAAAACAGCCAACTTGTCAAAACTCTTATTGAAAAGAGGGGAGTCAAACTCAACTGGAAAGATTTTCTTTCGCTGTCACAAAAAAGAAACGAAATTTTGAAAAAGGTTGAAAGCCTGAGATTCGAACAGAATAAAGCTTCCAAGGAGATCGGATGGAAAAAACAGGAAGGAGAGAATGCCGCTTCAGTCATCGCCGAGATGCGGAAGGTTTCCGACAACCTGAAAATCCTCGAAGAGGAATTAAAGGTTCTCGATGAAAAAGTTCATGCCTTTCTTCTAACCGTACCCAACATTCCCCATGAATCCGTTCCGGAGGGAAAGGATGAGGAGGATAATGAGGAAGTTCGTAGGTTCGGCCGGCCGCCTGATTTTTCATTTTCCCCAAAACCACACTGGGATATCGGTGCGGACCTGGGAATACTGGATTTCGAACGGGCGTCGAAAATCGCCGGAGCCCGTTTTGTCATATATTACGGAGCTGGGGCTCTTCTGGAGAGGGCCTTGATCAATTTTATGCTGGATGTGCATACGCGGGAAAAAGGCTACAGAGAGGTCATTCCGCCTTATGTCGCCAATGAGGAAAGCCTTACAGGTACGGGAAATCTGCCGAAGTTCGAAGATGATTTGTTCAAACTCCGCGGTTATTCCTGGTATATGATTCCCACGGCTGAAGTTCCCCTAACCAATCTTTTCCGGGATGAAATTTTGGAGGGAGAGAAACTCCCCGCCCGTTTTGCGGCTTATACCCCCTGCTTCAGGCAGGAGGCCGGATCTTATGGCAAAGACGTCCGCGGATTGATACGGCTTCACCAGTTCAACAAGGTGGAGCTCATGACTTTTTCCACTCCTGAAAGTTCTTATGATGAGCTGGAGAAGCTGACGGCCGATGCCGAGGATATTCTGCGAAGGCTGGACCTTCATTACCGTGTCGTTGCCCTCTGCACTGGGGACCTGGGTTTTGCCGGCGCAAAAACATATGATCTGGAGATCTGGATGCCCCACCGGCGGAAATTCGTGGAGATCTCTTCCTGCACGAACTGCGAGGATTTTCAGGCCCGGCGGGCCGGAATACGCTATCGCCCGGGACCAATGGAAAAGCCGGAATATGTCCATACTCTGAACGGTTCCGGTGTGGCCGCAGGCCGCACGGTGAGCGCCATTTTGGAAAACTATCAGCAGGAAGATGGGTCGGTTCTCGTCCCTGAGGTCCTTCAGCCCTATATGAACGGATTGGAACGTATATCCGTTCCTTAATAATACAGATCATAAAGATTTTTTTAATCCTAAAAACATATCCCTTTCAAATGGATTATTGTTGAATCCGTGAAGGAAATGGTAAAATGATAAATCCTTCATGATAAAGCGGAGGGATGGCCGAGTGGCTTAAGGCGGCGGTCTTGAAAATCGCTTCACGAGCAATCGTGACGGGGGTTCGAATCCCTCTCCCTCCGCCAAATATTAAATTTTTTTGCCTTGTATTCGAAAAGACAAAAAAGTTTAATATTGGAAAACTTCAATCAGACTTCTTGTTTGAATTGATGGGAAAACGTGTGTTAGAATAACTATCACATTTAGAAAAGGAGAGGTGCTGGAGTGGCTGATCAGGGTCGCCTGCTAAGCGACTGTACCGACTTATATCGGTACCGTGGGTTCGAATCCCACCCTCTCCGCCATCACCTGTCTTTGGATCGGTTTTAGAACCTGATTTTGAATCCTGCTGAAAAAGATAAACTATTAAGGCCTATCTCAGCTTCCTTAACGGCGTAATCATCTTCTTCAGAAGGAGCGCTCGGAAAAAGGTCCACGAAGGGATACATGCCGTGTGGATACCACCTTGTATATGAATATAATTTTCCTTCAAGTGTTTCTGAGAGACCGGTATTGTCCGAAGTGGTTACCGTTCCATCAAAATTTTTAAGCGTCATCAGGCGTCCCCGCCCTTCAACAACAAAAAATAAGGATGGGGAAAGCTGAAAGGAAAAACCGAAACCCCCGTGAAATCCGAGTCCTGAAGCGGAAGCCCGGATCTCTCGGCGCTCCCAACTCTCGCTCAATCCCGAAATGATGGTTGTTTCCCGGGAATCGACGTAGCGGGCGAAGCCGTATTCCGCTCCGAGAAACAGTGAAAAATCCAGGCCTTCTTCCAGGGGAAAGTGGTAATTCAGGGTTAATGTCAATGGAATAAGCGAGATACGTGAATGGTCAACCACTGAGGACTCGAAGTTGTAGAAGATCCGTTTCGCCAAAACCTCGTTCTTTTTTGAAGAACGAAAATATTCGCAGCCCGCTTCCAGATAAAGGGAAGAAAAAAGACATATTTCGAAAGAACTTTTTATATGATAACCGGACTTGATTTCCAAAGGATCCCCGCTGATGGATATGTCCGGACTTATCGCTTGAAAAGTGGAAAACAAAAAAGCGTTTCGTCCCGAGATGGCGTTATTGATTTCTTCAGGATACAGGAAAACATACCCTCCAGTCAGTTTGATGCCGTAAAGCTGTTTGGGAAAAACCGCCTTTGCTTTTTTATCCGGCTTGGTCTCCGGTGCCGGAGTTTCCGGTTTTTTGGGGGGAGGAGCCGGTATTTTTATATCGGTTCGCGGTTTTTGTGTGGGAACAACCTTTTTTGTTTCGCCTATTTCCTCTACGCTTTCAGCGTGAATATATCCCGTTAACAGAAAGCCTGTTTTTTCTGAACGAACGGAAACGATATACCAGCCATCTTGAAATTTTTCAGCTTCCAGAATGCTTCCCTTGGGTAAGGTAATCAGAACACTGCTGGACAACTCAGGTTTGAATCGAACGCTTGCGGTTTCAACGATAACTTTAAGTTTTGTAGCCTCTACTGCCGCGAAAAGCGACGTGCACAAACCAGCCATCATCAGGAAAAAAATGATGTATTTGTTTTGAAGCATCTTGCTTTCTCCTTGTAGCAGATACAAGCCATTCCAGGTGCATAGAAGTATGTGTGCAACTGTTTAGTCGAATTAACCTGCATTATTCATAAATTTGGCCGGCGCCTTGCAGCTACGGCAACCGACCCGGCCTTGCCCTTTGGCTCGTGAATAATACAGGTTGAGTCACTTTGTTTATAGTAAGAAAGAAGGGAGTTGTCAATTTTTGGTTGATTCGACTGGAAAGAGGCAGCAATATTCAGTAAAATAATCGTTTCCCAATTTTCCTGGGAGGAAATAATATGAGTAGCGATTCGACATACGAATTAGCCAATCCGTTAGCCGTTTTGCTTGGTAAATCTCCCCGTGAGTTTCAACGGGCCGATTTTGTGAAAGTTGTTGAGAAGAAGAATATAAAGCGCTTACATTTTCATTATACAGGTTTGGACGGCAGGCTAAAGGAATTAAAACTTCCTGTTGTCAATCCCAAGCAGCTGGAATTGCTTCTCAGCGAAGGAGAAAGGGTGGATGGGTCTTCTTTGTTTAAAGGTGTTGTTGATCCGGGATGTTCGGATCTTTATGTTGTCCCCGAGTTTAAAACCGCCTTTCTCAATCCATTTGACCAAGGTGGGCTTGATTTTATCTGCCGCTATATGACAAAAGAAGGGAATCTTGCTCCGTTTGCCCCCGATAATATCCTGAGAAATGCATCGCGGTTTTTTCAGGAAAGAACAGGACGGAAGCTTCATGCCATGGGAGAATTGGAGTTTTTTCTTATTTCCTCAGCTGAAGATAATATCTATCCTCTGAATATCCAGACAGGTTACCACGAATCAGGTCCTTTTATTAAGAGCGGTCCCATCCTCAACGAAATTCTTTGTCTGATTTCAAGAGTGACGGGAGCGGTCAAGTATGTTCACAGCGAAGTAGGATCTATCGATTTTATTCGAAGCGACATGAAAGAAATTCAGGGGAAGAGAGCGGAACAACTCGAGGTTGAGTATTCTCCGTCTCCTGTTTGTGAGATGGGGGATGCCCTTGTCATCGGCAGGTGGTTGATCCGGAATGTTGCTTACCGCCATGGATGTGTAGCTACATTTATACCAAAAATCGAGGAAGGGCTGGCCGGGAACGGCCTCCATTTTCATCTGACACTGGAAAAAGATAATAAAAATCTTCTGGTTGACGAAAAAACCAAACGGCTCTCAGAGGATGCCCTTTGTTTGATTGGAGGACTTTGTCAACATGCCAAAGTCCTGACTGCCTTTGGAAATATGAGCGCTTCATCTTATCTTCGGCTTGTTCCTGACCAGGAGGCTCCTACTCGTGTTTGCTGGAGTGACATGAACCGCAATGCTCTTATCCGTGTTCCTCTGGGATGGTCGGATGTCAAGAACCTTGCCGCCGTCATCAATCCACAGGATAATTTTTCTGCGGGCGATAATATCGTGAGGCAGACCGTGGAGCTTCGCACACCCGATGGAAGTGCCCTTATTCATCTTATTCTTGCCGGAATCATCATGGCCACGGAATGGGCGTTCGTCAACAGGGAGAAAGCCTTGGTTTTGTCCGATAAGCTTTACGCTGAAGCCGGTGCCTTTGCAAACAAAGAAAAAGTGAAAACATTTCCATCGCTTCCCGGAAGTTGTGTGGAATCAAGCCGTATTTTATTGGAAAACAGACAGTTTTTCGAAAGAGAAGGGATATTCCCGCAGGCCATGATAGAATTTATTGCCGGGATTCTTAAGAATGAGAACGACGAAGTTATAAGTCAAAAACTTCAGCAGCTTCCGGAGGATAGCCGGCTTCATGAATTTCGAAAGATTATGCATAGAGACCTGCACAAACACTAGTTTGTACAGAGCACAGCTTCATCCATCGACGCCTCACAGCTACGGCAAGCTTGCTTCGTGAACAAAACAAACAATGTTTTTATTTTTCATAAATGTGAATGCTCAAATTTATAAAAAATAAAAAATGTGTTACTTTTTTAAAATTCTTGTTGACATATATCTTGAGTTGTATATAATATAATCAAACTCTGTTTTTGCTGGCTGGGCAGGGTTTTCGATAACCCTCCTTCATAATCCCCTTTTTGCTTATTTTCCCCATACCCAAAACAGCCAGCACTCTATACAGCTTTGTTCATCATATAAAAAGTAATGCTGGCCTCATATCCCGAAATCGAAGGTTGTTGGACATTCAATCCGGTATTCTGTAAACTACATTACTTTTATAGAAACGGACGAATTATAAATGGCGACTATCTGGAACCGCAGGTTTATTATTGCTCTTTTTGGTTATCTCTTTCTCTTTATGAGCATGACGCTTTATTTCCTCTTTCCTCTTTATCTGGAACAGCTTTCTGCCCAACGTGGAAGGATCGGCCTGATCATGGGAATACATAGTTTGACGGCAATTTTTGTCAGACCTTTTTTTGGCCGTTTGATCGATCTTAGAGGACGAAAAAAAATATCATTGGCCGGGATCGGTTTTTTGATTCTGGTTATTCCTTTTTTTCATTTTATCAAGGATGCAGGCGCTTTGCCCGTCTTGTTACGGGCTTTAACTGGGGTTGGCTGGGGTATTTCCATGACCGCAACATTGACTATCTGTTCGGACCTTGCTCCGGTAGAGAGGTTAGCCCGTTCTATGGGGATTATCGGCGTGGCAGGGCTTTTATCGGTTGCCTGTGGTCCAATTTTAGCGGAAATAATCATTCTTCGTTGGGGATTTCACGTTTTATTCAACACTAGTCTGGCATTTCTTGCTGCAGCGTTTTTTTTGATACTGTTTACTCCTGAAACTGTGCGTCTGTGGAGTCGGCCTGAAAAGGGAAAGGAGTCTCTTTTTCATATTCGTAAAATTTCCTTGGGGGTTTTGTTCTTCATAGGAATCATGCCCGTAGCCCATGGATCCATAAGAGGGGCCGTCGTCTATTTTATCGCCCTTTTCAGCCAGTCCCTCGGTATCCAGCGAATCGGTCCCTTTTTTCTTCTTTTTTCGGGGGCGGCCATATTGACCCGATTTGGGCTGGGGGGATTGTCGGATAGATACGGACGAAAACGAATCATCCTTCCCGCTGCCTGCCTCATTGGTATGAATCTTGTCCTTATCTCACAATTGAGGTCTTTTTGGTTGCTTTGCTTGGCGGGTTTTATTGGAGGATTTGGTCAAGGGCTTATTTTCCCCGCCCTTAGCACCTACATTATTGATGTTTTTGGAAAAAAACACAAAGGGCTTGCTATAGGCCTCTATTTAACCCTTTTTGACATAGGAATGGGCCTTGGTTCCGCATTTTTTGGCTGGATATCGGACCTTTACGGCTATAAAAACATGTATCTCCTCTGCGCCGGTTTGCTGATGACGGCTGCTGTTCTTTTTACCTGGAAAGCTCCTCCGGCATCAGCCGGGGATTAATACAAAGGATAAGCTCGCCTGATAATACAGGAGTGTTTGAATTCATATGATAGCAAGAGTGTTCATTTATCTTAACAGTTATGTGAGGTTACTTTAACAATGCTGAAAACAACAAACTGTGAAAAAAACAATATTTCCCCTTGAACTAGTGAAAATAATTATAATAGAATACGATATGCTTCTGGCATAAATATTGCTCCTGCTTTTTTTTGGAAGAAACTATGAAGGTGAAGCATTTTAATAAGGAGGCAAACTGATGTCTATTGTTGATAAACTTGATGTGTTCAAACAGATTGAAGGTTTCTTAGGTGCGGGAGTTTTTTCGAAGGATGGAGAACTTCTAGCTTCAGGTAGAGGAAGCACTTTAGAAATGGAAATGGTTGGAGCCCTAGCTAATAATCTCATTATTAATGCTCAACGGACGGCAGAGGAGCTTGGATTGGGCGGAAGCTATGGTGTGGATATTTCGACGTTGGAGAAAGCAAATATATTCGTACGATGCTATTCCGATAAAAAAGTGAGTTTCAATCTTATTCTGATATGTGAGGATAAAGCTCCTTTTGGTATGATACGGCTTCGGCTTAATCAGATTCTTCCTTCTCTGGTGGAAGATATTGCATAGTTTTAATGATTATTGCAAGGAGGTTTTTTCATTTAAATGCAGGAAACAAGGAATGGTTTTTCTGCTGGATGAATGAGAAATTTTAATAAATAAAAACATGACGACCTATTTTGGTATCATAAGAGGAGGGGTTGGACATGGGTAAACAGTTGCTGAAATTCTATGATATCGCGAAAGAAAAAGGCGGAGTAGAAGCGCGAATGAGATTGGCCATGCTCTCAGGAATTCCCCCAAACCGGGCGGCGGAGATTGAAGATACGGAAGAATTGATAAGTAGATTTGAAAAAATCCTCTCAACAATTATAAAAGGAAAGGCTTTATAAAAGAAATTTTTTATCTTTTAAGATAAGGAAAGAAAAAAAGTGTCCCAAGAAACCGATGCCATATTAAATAGTCTTTTGAGTGTTGCTGGGAGTGAAGGTGCTGTCATTCTATCAGGCAAAGGTGATGTTATTGATTCGAAATTCAACAATTCGGAAATGAAAAGTCAATTTGATGATGAAATCAAGGAGTTGGTTGCATTTGTCAATAGCCTTTCAGACAGGGAAAATTTTGGAGATCCTCTTCAGATATTTGTTCAAGGTTCGGAAAACCAGATCCTCATTTACAGGATAGACAGCGGACCTTATTATGTATTGGTTCTCGGTACATCCAGTATGAAGACCGGTTTTATTGGTATTGCCATTGAAAAAACGATTCCTTTGTTTAAGAATTTAAGAATCTGAAAAATGTGATATGTCAAAAGAAGCGCTAATTTTTGCATCGATCTGGCACAGAAACAGATTTGTTATCAGCGGAAAGACATTGGATGATGCCAATGATCTGTTTTTTGGCTTTAGGGATTTTATTCCGCAGTACCGTAATCTGATTCTCTGCGGGGATGTTCCTAAGGAATCCAGGTATCTTAAGGGTGTCAAGCTGATCGATACAGATGATCTTCCTTCATTGAGGGAAGCCTTTATAGAATCCATCGCTGAAGAGGATTTGGGAGCCCCGCCAGTCCAGATCATATTTTTTAATGCCACTGCTGAAGTTTTCGGAGAAGTGCTTCAGCATATAGACCGGGGATGGGTGGCCACCTATGAGGGAAATCCCTTATCCTACCTGAAAAAGAGCTTTGAGATCTGGGAGGAGTTCTCTTTCAAAAAAGCGAAGCTCTACACTTTGGATCCGCTATTGGCGGATACGGCGTTAGAGGAAAAACTCATCGAGGACACAAAAAACAACAGTAAAGGTGTCAGGTTATTCAAATTTCAGATGAAGCAGAGTCAGGTTTACCTTGCTTTTCAGGCCATCGGGGATGAATTGGAGGTCAAAGAAAAAATCACCCAGTCATATCTTTCGGAAACCCTGGAGTTACGGGAAAAAGAACTGAGAAAGATCATTGAAATTGGAAAACGGGAAAGACGGCTTGATCTTTCAAATTATATTGAACAAACACCTACCGAATTGGTAAAATTTTTGAAAGAAATCTCAGCCGAAAAAGAATTGTCTATGGCGGCCATTTTTCGGGAGCGAAATCTTGTCGGATATGCAAGGTACAGGAATTTGAGTTTTCCGTCTTCAATTTTTACGCGTATTGAGGAATTTATTGAAAAGCTAAACAAGAAAAATCTCAATATTGGGAAACGGTGGTATTTTCGATTGGCTTCTGAACGCAAGGATATTTTTATATTTAACGAAGATTACCTATACTGTTTTGTTCTGGAAAAAGGTATTAATTTTATCGCGTTTAAAACTAAGATAGAAAAACTTATTAATAAAATAGTAAAGAAGGTTTATTGAAAACTATGTTTTTTCAACAGGAGGAGATGGGATGTCAAGGATAAAAGATGTTATCTCGGGCATTCTGAAGAGGGTTCCTGGTGTTATCGGTGTTATCTTAATCGATATCGATGGTATCCCTATCGAAATTGCCGGGAAGTTCGATATGAAAGCTGAGGACCTGGGAGCACTACTCGCAGCCTGCTATAATTCTTATGCTCAAGTAGGACTGGAATTAGGGCAGAACCTGGATAGTATTATCGTCGAGTACAGCGATCTTAAGCTTTGCCAAAGCAGTATGCCAAGGGGGCTCTTAACGATTATTGCCGGTAAGGATAGTTATCTCGGTATGATTAGACTGGAGGCGAAGAGAGCTATCGACACTATTACCCAGATCATGGAAGATACCCGGGAGATACGTAAGGAACTCATGGAGGAATCAAAATTTCGATGGCCGGATGATAAAACCATTGACGATATCCTATCGAAATTCAAACAGGAATTGAAATGAACATAATCGGAGACAAAATCTATATAAAGATTTTGTTTTTCGGAACAGCTCTTGCAGGAAAAACGACCTCTTTGCAGTGGCTCTTTCAAAATCTAGTGCCCGAAGAAATGAAAATAACCGACAGGATCCGTTCCATAAAAACGTCATTCGGGCAAACGCTTCTTTTCGATTTTGTCCCTATCCAGATCAGCAACAATATCATAATCAGGATTTACACGGCCACGGGTCAGGATTATTATACAAGTACGCGAAAGATGCTTTTTGAAGAAGTCGATGGCGTATTTTTTGTTGTCGATTCTCAGAAAAAGGAGCTTGAGCACAATAGGGAATTTGTTGAGGAATTCAATAAATATATGGAAAAAATCGACGAATTGAAAAAGGCTGAGATAATCGTTTTATACAATAAACAGGATGTGGCCGAGGTGTATGATGTTGAGTACATGTCGGCGAGTTTAGACCTTCAGCAGTACCCATCTTATCCTACCTGTGCTGTTTCTGGGATGAACCTCGACCGTGCTTTTACGGCGATGATCAGCAGCCTCTTAAGCAAAATACGCGAAATGAAGGGGAATTAATGTCCGAGGTACATGATAAAATAAAAACAATGATCCAAGGTGGGAAACTGTATCAGGTTGTAATGATTGATACGGAAGGGATGATTATTGATTCTATTGGAAACGAATATAATTCTGAAAATTTGGCATCCCTTTTTTTCCCTTCACATACATTTATGGAAACTATTCGTGAAGAACTTGGAGTCGCGGGGGTAGAAGAAATTTCTATAGAAACCAAAGAGAAAGGTCATAAGATCATCCTCAGGTACCTTCCTGTTGAAGAAATGCATTTTTATCTGATCACTGTTTGTCCTGCAAGTGTTCCGCAGCAGATGGTTATGAGCCAAGTCGTCAGGATTTTTTACAGCAGAATTATGGGGATTCCCGAAGAGGAAGTACCGGAATCCATATCCGGTCCGCCTCAGGAAGGCCCGGCGATGCAATCGGCCCGAAGAGAAATGGAGAGGGAGACGCAAAAACCTATCGTTTCTGCAGAAAAAGCCGGACCGTCTATATCTTCAGGAGTACCCATTGTCACTCCCGAGCTTAAACAATTTTTTGGAAAACTTACGGAGGAGATCAAGAAGGCGGACATCGTGGTTGGAGGCAAATCCGCTTCTGAAATTTCAGAAGAAGCTGTTGATCTTATCAGTTATAAACTCTTGAAGAATCTTTCCTCGAATGTTATTGAAAAAATGCTCCAGAAAGTCTTTCTCCAAATAACCAATGGTTTGATCAATCAGGAGATTTCGGTTATAAAGAAAGAGCTGGATTCTCTATTTAGGTCTTGATTTTTGACATTTCCCCAAAAATAAGTGTTATAATAAGGGTGTATTTTGCTGTTTTTTCATATCTCATGTGCCATAAGTAGGAGAAAAGAGGATGAAGCGCCGCAGTTTTTACAAAATGGCGTTTATATGTTTTTCCCAAAAAAAAGAGTATAATAATATACAGTGCTTGAATGGCCTTTGGGATGGGAAAAGATCACGGTGAATATAAGGGTGAAAAATAGTAATTTACCGCCTGAAAAAAGGGCGTATTTCCATATTATTTTGCTGGTTCAGAAAACTAATATCTTTCTGCGTCATGAATAAAAAAATTCTTATTGTTGATTTTGAAGAAGAGAGCATAGAAATGCTCACTTCATTTTTAGAGCAGCAGGGATTTGAAGTTATCTCAGCTATGGATGGTAATGAGGGATTGGAAACCTTTCGCGAGAAAGATCCCGACCTAGTCATTTTGGAACCTCTTTTACCCAAACTCCACGGATTTGAACTCTGCAACAAGATTGTTGGAGAAGATGGAAAAAAAGTTCCTGTGGTTATTGTGACGGGAGTGTACAGAGGTATCAAATGCAAACATGAAGCCATTCATTTCTATGGGGCTTCTGCCTTTTTTGAAAAACCCTATCAAAAGGGAGAGCTTCTTGCGACGATAGTCAAACTCTTAGGCGAAAGAGTGGAAGAGAAGGCGGTTTTAGATTCTATCCCTGTTAAAGATAAGCAAATTTCTGAACCTGTAGTGGAAATGAGTGCATCCTCATTCCAGCCTTCTTCACAATCCGTGGATGCTTCCGCCAAACCTAGGGAGATCCTGGCTGAGCCGCCTGAAATGCAAAAAGAGGAGGAACCTTTCATACCCGTTCCTGATGAAGTTAAGACTGATATCCTCGAAGAAGATGTCAGGGATAAAACAAGGGAGCGTGAAGAGGAAGAAGCCAAGGAAAGATTTGAAACCAAATTCGAAGAAATCCTAAGCGATTATGGCCTCCGTTCCAGTGAAGAGAAAAAGAAACCGGTTACAAGACCTTTAACTCCTCCTCAAGGTGTCCCATCACAACTAGGTGAATATATTCTTTTGGAAAAAATTGGCGGCGGGGGAATGGGAGAAATCTTTAAGGCAAAACGAAAAGGAGTTGAGGGTTTTGAAAAGATGGTGGCGATAAAACGCATCCATCCTCATTTGGTAGAGGAAAATGAACGTGTCATTACTATGTTCATCGATGAAGCCAAGCTTTCCGCCCAGCTCGCCCATCCCAATATCGTTCATATTTATGACCTGGGTAAAATAGACGGATATTACTTCATTGCCATGGAGTACGTTTTAGGTAAAGACCTGGGTATTATCATCAATAAACTCAGAAAGTCGGAAAAAAGAATGCCCTACGAATATTCCGTCTATATCGGGATGAAGATCTGTGAAGCTCTTGATTATTCCCATAGAAAACACGATGCCGCTGGAAAATCTCTAGGAATCGTTCATAGGGATGTCAATCCGAAAAACATCCTTCTTTCTTTCGGGGGAGAAGTAAAACTGACCGATTTTGGTGTGGCCAAAGCTGCTTCAAAAATCCACCAGACCATTCCCGGTGGAATACTGGGGAAAATTCCCTATCTGTCACCTGAACAGTTCAGCGGATCTGAAATCGACTATCGATCCGATATTTATTCCTTAGGATTGGTCCTGTTCGAAATGATAACTGGAGAGAGATATTTCTCCGGGAAGAGTGATCTTGAAATCCTTAATAAGATCAGGAAAGGTGAGATCAATCCACCTTCCCAGGTAGATCCCGATATGCCCCGGGAGCTTGAGCAGGTTATTCTAAAGGCCGTGGACATGGATCCCCGGAAAAGATACCAGAGTGCTGTTGAATTTCAGGAAGTATTAGAGAGATTTTTGAGTGGTTTTACGAAAGATCTGCCCAATTCAAGAAATATTGCCCGGTTTATGGTTCATCTTTTTTCAGATGAGATCAAAGAAAAAGGAATTATAGTTGATACCCAGAAAGAAGATAAATATCTATCTAAAGTGACTCCTCCACCGAAAAGGGAAGAAACCGAAGCGCCTCAAGCCGAGCCTGAGTTTCCTCCCCTAAAACCTCTACTTCAAGCCGAGCCTGAGTTTCCTCCCTTAAAACCTCCAGCTAAAGCTGAGCCTGAGTATCCTCCCCTAAAACCTCTACCTCAAGCTGAGCCTGAGTTTCCTTCACTAAAATCCCTGGCTGAAACAGAACTGGAGATTCCTCCGTTAAAATCTGAAACTGAAGGTCAAAAAAGAGAGGAGGAAGATAAGGAAAAAACCGGTTTCCGCTTATTACTGGCGGACGGAAGTGTCATCACTCAGAAAATTGTTAAGATGGCTTTTTCTGATATGAATTTCGAGATCTTAATCCTGCCGGACGGAGAACAAGTTGTCCGAAAAATCGAAACGATTGAGCCCGATATTTTGCTTGTTGAACTGAGGCTTCCCAAGGTTAATGGATATGAAGTTCTTGAATACGTCAATAGAAAGCAAAATCTAGCCAACCTCAGAGTTATTGTGCTGAGGGAAGCTTTCGAAAAAATTGACCTGGAGCGTTTGAAAAACCTGCAATTTGATGAAATTCTCAAGAAGCCGATCAATTCAACCGATCTTGTAAAATTCGTGAGCAAAATATTGGGGATCTCAAAGAGTGAATAAAGCAGGTTAATTAAAATGGAGATGAAATAAGTTCGGTTTATGAATAGGTAATATATCATTATGGAGTAGGGGAGAAATGGGGTATTTGAATGCTTCTTTCATAATGATGTAATCCTGGGTGCTCGGAAACGAACAGGAGCGCATATTTTCTCCGAATAGGCAAGACGAAATATTGGAAAATTAAGGTTATTCATCAGTGAAAGATCAAGATAAAAAGAAAGCTGACTTGATTAAGGAACTGGAAGAACTACGCAACCGAATCAAAAAAATTGAAAAAGATTCACAGAACGGAGGATTGTTTAAATCCCTCGTTGAGCAGCTTCCCATCGGTGTTTACAGAACGACGAAGGACGGAAAGATCATTTACGCCAATCCCGCATTAGCTTCGATCCTCGGTTATAAAAAGGTCGATGACCTGTTGGACATTTCTTCAGTGAATGTATACGAGAGTCCTCCCGATAGGGAGGAACAGCTTCAGAAATGGAGGAGCTGTAAGGGAGTTGTCCACAACGAGCTGAAATTTCATACAAAAAAAGGAAGAGTAATCTGGGTCCGTGATACCGGGCGTGTTTGTCTCAATAAAGATGGAAATATCGATTATATCGATGGGGCCATTCAGGATATTACAGAAATACGGAAAGCGGAGCAAATTCTCAAAGAAAGTGAGGAACGCTATCGTCAATCCGTGGAAAATTCCCCGAACCCGATATTTTCCGTGGACAAATTTGGAATCGTAAAAACTTGGAACCTCGCCTGTGAGCAGCTTTTTAAATACAAAGCGGAAGAGATCACTGGCCATCTTTTTCACAAACTTCTTGAAGTGCCAGAAGAGAGGAGGCGTGTAGAAGCCAAGCTGGCCCAGGTTTGGCAGGGATATTCCGTCGTCAGCCAGGATATGACCTTTAAAGGGAAAGACGGAAAACGTCGCTATATGGTCTCCCGATATTATCCTCTTCGAGATCATGAAGGAAAGATTGTCGAGTGCGTCCTGGCCAATACGGATATAACCGAGAGAAAGCAAGTGGAAGAGGCCTTGCAGAGAAGGGCTACACGTCTTTGGTTGATTGAAAGAGTCGGACAGCGGACGACTTCGATTCTTGAAGTTAACCAGCTTCTGGAGGAAGCAGTCAAGCTGATCAAGGATACATTTAATTTCTATAATGTGATTATCATGCTTGTCGAGAAAGATGAACTTGTCTTAAAAGCGGCGGCCTTGGAAACCCAGAAGATGAAAGAAGGCCAGATTACCTTAAAAATTACTGGGGAAGAAATTCCTTCCCGTGTCGCCTCTCGAGGCGAGGCAATCCTTGTGCCGGATGTAAGCAAGGAACCCCGCTACGTCTCTTCTCTGGATAAAATTGATACCCGTTCAGAATTAGCGGTGCCTATTAAAGTTAAATCAGAGATTATCGGAGTCCTTGATGTTCAGAGCTCCAAGAGATATGCATTTTCACGTTCCGATCTTTATACTCTTCAGACACTTGCAGACCAGATTGCCGTTGCCATTGAAAATGCCCGGCTTTACGAAAAGGCCAACGAAGAAATCAAACAGCGTAAAAAATCTGAAAAAAAATACAGAGACCTGGTCGACAACACCCATGTTGGTGTTTATCAAATCAGCATGAATGGGGAAATCTTATATGTAAATAGGGCAGTTTTTAATATTTGCGGCTATAATTCTCTTGAAGAGATTAATAAGATAGGATTGAAAAAAATTGTAAAGCCTGTAAAGGATATGAATGTTCTTTTGGATAGATTTCGGGAGGAAGGGAAGGCCGATAACCTTGAACTGGAAGTTTTGACAAAGAAAAATGATACCAAGAATGTGCTGGTGAATGCCAAACTTGCTGGGGATATTCTGACCGGAATGGTCGTGGATATAACGGATAGAAAAAGGGCTGAGGAAGAGCTGAAAAAAGCCTACGAGGAACTGCAGGAAGCACAGCGGGGTCTTATTCAATCTGAGAAACTTGCCGCACTGGGAACGGTTGCATCGGGAATAGCTCATGAAATCAAAAATCCGTTGGGAATCATTTTGGGAGGTATCGAATATGTCGAAAGAAAATTATCGAGGAGCGAACAAACTCTCGACGGAGATATAAGGGTGGCCTTCCAGAAAATCAAAGAATCGGTTTTCAGAGCCGATACGATTATTCATGGATTTCTTCGTTTTGCCCGGCCATCTGAACTGAAGATCGAAAAGATGAATGTTTGCGATTTAATCAAAGATACATTGACTTTGCTGGGATTGAGGGGGCCGCTTCGGGATATTCGGTTGAAACATGAGTTCACAGAGGAAGACATTACTATTGATGCGGATAAAAATCAGATACAACAGGTATTGTTCAACCTTCTTCTCAATGCGGTCGAGTCGATGTCTGACGGGGGAGAAGTAAAAATCAAAGCACGCCATTCTTCAAAGTTGAATAAAGCTCCGACCTGTGAGATTGATATTATCGATAACGGCCCGGGCATTTCCCCTGATGATCTTAAGAGAATTTTTGAGCCTTTCTACACAACAAAAGGAGAAAAGCGGGGAACCGGGTTGGGTCTTCCAACCGCTCAGATGATGATAGAGAATCACAACGGTATCCTTTCTATGGATAGTGAGTTGGGAAAAGGCACCCGGGTTAAAATATTGCTTCCTGTTAGCCGCCCATAATGAGCGATAAAATTTTGATTGTTGATGACAACGAGGACATGCAGTCTATCTTGTCCAATGCTCTAAAGGAAGAGGGATATGAGACGATGGTAACTGGATCCGGGGAGGACGCTCTTTTAGAAGTTAGAAAAAATCCGCCACAGCTCGTTCTTCTGGATATGAAGCTTCCCGGGATGAACGGCATGAAGGTGATGGAAGAAATACGGAAGATCGATAAAG
>JAFGMO010000007.1 GCA_016927475.1 Candidatus Aminicenantota bacterium | reverse complement strand
TCTCCGTTGATATGATATGGAAAACACCAAAGGGAACCTCCGGATAGTCCAACTTATTGAGAAAATGGGGATCATACATGAAAGCGATGGATGTTTTTTCATTTTTATAAAAATTCGTTCTCTGGATGGAATTGATAAAAAGACATATGGAATGGAAAATGTTCCGGTCGATCTCTACGGAGATATTCTGGTTGATATCTTGCTTGAATTCAGTCATGTCTTCCCGGATATCGTGGTTCTTGACACGAGGATTGAATTTTTTATTAAAAATAAAAAAAGCCTTTTTCAAATGAGCGATGTTATTGGTAAGGGCTTCCCATATGCGGGATTCATCATAGGCGACATCGGACAGACGGTTTCGCAGGTTTCGGGTGATACCCAAAAGCTCGGGGGAATCTTTAAGATATCGGATGAGCTTGAGGTATTCTTCATCATACTCGCTTAAAAATTGGTGGGAAAAACTCCATGCGGATACCCCAAACACCGTTTCTTGTGTGGTCAATTGTCCTTCTCTGAAGAGATCGGAGAGAGGGCTGTCATGAATAACATAAATCAGGCTTATATCCTCAACGAGATTTTGGATTGTGTTTATATCTATGCCCTCATCCAGATAAAATACATAAACCGTTTTTCCGTTGTTGAAAGGTTCGACATATTTGCGCTTGGAAACAAGTCCATGGGAATTAATGACATCGGAGACATTGGAGAAAAAATGACGGATGGAAGATGTGGGAACCGCCACCATGATGCGGATCTCTCCGCTTTCGTTTTTATGGGAGACATTGATCAAGGGAGTTTCCCAATTTTTGCAGGCATTGAGGATTCTCTTATATCTTTTGAGCGTTTCTTTTGTAGCTGTATCCAGGAAGGATCGGGAGGCAATTTTTTGAATATCCGTTTCATCGGGCAGGGATTGTTTTGATGGGAATCCTGGTTTATAGACCAGGTACATTCGGAGATGTTCAACTCCAAGTGCTTTTCCCTTTGTCCGGTAGGATTGTAGACGGAAGCAGGGGTATTTCCGCTCGATTCTTTTTTCCACTTCCAGAGCACGGTGGTGATAGTCATCGACGAGATATATGGCTTCGTTTTCTCCCTCAGTTCCCAGGTCTATTTTAAGGAGTTTTTCTTTCTGTATATCGGCGATGATCTCAGCCGCTTTTATGGCTTCGATATGAGAAGCAATGGTTTTCAGGGGAGTGGTTTTGAAATAATAGGCGTTCATTCCAAGGGTAGTGAAAAACCAGTCGATTTCATTCCGAATGGCCTCCTGGCAGAATACGCCCTTATCAATGATGGTTTTTTCAGTCTTTTCCAGCATTTTTTCACTAAGGCCTGCCTGTTTCGCGATTTGTGATAGAGATTTCATTGTTTTGCCTCCTTTTCCGGAATGATCAAACCTGGAAAAATATTAATCTTGAAACCGACCGGTGACGAGTTTCGGCCCCATTCCCTGTTGGTTATCGGTGCTTATCGCCAATTTGTTGCACATATTATATCATTAGTGGTGAAAAGCGGAAAGGTGATCCGCGAGACGATTTTAAACCTCCATCTCCATCCTTTCGAGCAAGAGTTCGGTGCCGGCCAACATTTCCAGGTCCGTCGAGCCGCAGGCATCACAAATCAAAATATAATCATCTTTGATCATTGTTTTTCCACAGCTGCAGCAGCGGTAAGTAAGGTTTATGTTTTCGATTTCCAGCCGGGCTTCCGAAGCGATGGTCCCCTTTTTATACATGTGAAAAGCGGTTTCCAAGAATTCCGGGACTACCCCGGAAAGCCGTCCGACCTGAAGCTTTACACCCGTAATTTTTTTCGCCTTTTGTTCCCGGACCTGTTCTTCCATAATATCGAAGAGATTGGCTACGATGGATAGTTCATGCATTTTTTTGCCGAAGTTTTTTCAGCGAGCTGATAAAATAGTCCATCAGCTCGTCGATTCCCGAATCTTGTGTTGAAGATGTGACAAACGTTTTCAAGCGGGGATTCATTTCAAGGGCTTCCTTTTTGGCTTGTTCGATCCTGAAGGGAAGAGCCGGTACCAGGTCGGCTTTGGTGATAATCAGACAATCGGATGTCGTGAACGCCTTGGGATATTTTTTCGGCTTGTCATCTCCCTCCGGTATGGACAAGAGAACACAACGGATGCTTTCGCCTAGATCATAACTTGCCGGGCAGACGAGGTTGCCGATATTTTCGATAAAGAGAAAATCAAGGTCAGGGGGGATTTCAGGAAACAGACGGCCGATCATTTTAGCTTCAAGGTGGCAGGCTCCCCCCGTGGTTATCTGCCAGGCCGGAATGCCTTTGGCTCTTATTCTCTCAGCGTCTCTTTCGGTCTCGATATCACCCTCAATGACGGCCATTTTGTAATTTGAAGACAATTTATCAGCGATTTTTTCCAGGAGACTTGTTTTTCCTGTTCCGGGAGAGCTTAAAAAATTCAGCGTCAGGATTCCTTTACTCTGAAGTTGTTCTCGGATCTCGGAAGCGATCTTTTTGTTGCTTCCGAGAAGATCTTTCAGAACGAGGACTTCTTTTTTCTCCATGGATTCACCTTTTTCATCTGGATTTTTTTGTAAAGTTTTTTTTATTGTCTCTATGATCTCAGGAATGGACTTTTGCATCTCCTCGGTCAATCCTTCTCCAAGGTCGTAGATGTTTTTGGCTTCCACGGCGATGATCTCGACGGACTCTGGCATCTTTAGACCGGCTTCTCTTCCGATATCAATAGTTTGGGGGATGGATACATAGTGAGGGGAGGGACCGGGTATATGCCTCAACTTTTTCCCGTCAATGTGATAGACTTTTCCGGCTTTCGGATGGCTTCGTTTGATTGTGTCGACGATGATCAAACGGTCATATCCTTCGATAACATCCAGTAAGGCGAGACCTGTAAGGGCGCATTCTTCGAAAAAAACATTTTGATAACAGGAAGGGCGAAAAGCGAGGGAATTGATTTCATCCCGAAGAAAGCGAACGACATGGAGTCCTACTCCGTCATCACCGTAAAGTTCGTTTCCCAGGCCTAATACAAGAGTTTTCATGATAAAAATATATTTTACTAAACTTATCGGAAAATATCGAGAAGGAGTTTTAACCTGCATTATTCTAAATTTGGCCGACACCTCGCAGCTGCGGCAAGATCGGCTCGTGAATAATTCAGGTTAGGTAGTTTTATGGAATGTTTTCGGCAGAAATACCGTAAAGGTGCTTCCTTTCCCCTCCTTGCTTTCCACATCGATCCGGCCATGATGTGAGTCAACGATTTTTTTGGCTATGGATAATCCCAAACCCGTGCCTTTGCTTTTTTTCGTTTTATGGCGAACCCGGTAAAACTGTTCAAAGATAAGAGGCAGATGTTCGGAGGGAATACCTATACCGGTGTCACTGACGGAAACAAAAACTCCATCTTTTTCCGTTTTGAGTGAAATGGTAACTGATCCATGCGGTTTATTATAGGTGATGGCGTTGCTGATGAGATTGTAAAAAAGTTGATCGAGGAATGTTTCGTTACCTTGGACGACATCGCTTCCGGTATAAGGTTCAAGGATCAAGGAAATGCCTTCTTTTCCTGCCAGGGATTCCAAAAAGCCCACTTGTTTTTCGAGCAGTTTTCCCAGCGGGACGGATTTGATGTCTTCTCCCATTTGCTGATGGTTCATTCGGGACAGGTCCAGCCAATCATTGACCATGTTCAGGAGGCTTTCCGCACGGATTTTGGCTTTTGTGATGATGTCTAGGGTTTCTTTGGAAATCTCTCCGGCTGCTCCAGTCAGAATGACTTCAAAATATTGAACGATGGCTGCGATAGGACTTTTCAATTGATGTGAAACAATGGTGATAAAATTCTCTTCCAGCAGTTTTTTCTCTCTGCGTAAGGTTTCGCGTTCGAGAAGCAGGGATCTTCGGTCGAGGCCTCTTTTGATGATGACGCGAAGCTCCTCCGGAGTGAAGGGTTTTGGAATAAAATCAAAGGCGCCTCTTTTCATGGCCTCAACGGCATGATCAACGGTAGCGTAGCCGGTGATGACAATAGCCACCATGTTCGGGAAAAGAGCTGTTGATTTTTCCAGAACTTCAAATCCATCCATTTGAGGCAGTTTCAGATCGATAATGGAAATATCCGGTTTCATCTCCTTGATCATTTTCAGCCCTTGTTCTCCGTCTCCGGCTAGAGCGGTATCACAATTCATCCCCTTGACGATAAAAGAACAGGCATTGCGTATGGGTTCTTCGTCGTCAATGATGAGGACTAAGGGTTTTCTTTCGGACATGACAGCTTTCTTATGAGCTAAGCGGATCTGCTGAACTATTTATTGATGAATTTTTCGATTGTCACGAGAAGTTTATCCGCCTTAACGGGTTTATCGATGTAATCGTCCGGTCCCACCATGCCTTCTTCGTCTCCATCAAATTGAAACCGGGATCCTGTTTGTTCTTTAACGGCTGAAACAAAAATGATCGGCGTATCATTGAATTCTTTGAATTCTTTGGAGGTTTTGATGGTGTGGCAGAGTGAGAACCCGTCAAAAAGGCTGTCCATCATGATGTCGAGTAAAATAAGGTTCGGTTTTTCCGAAAAAATTTTCTCTTTGCCTTCTTCAGGATTGGAAGCGGTTACGACTTCATAATCCGCGGACTTGAGGATTGAAGTCACCGCCTCTTGAAAATCGGGATCATCATCGATGACCAAAATTTTTTTATTCTCCTTCATTTTTTTCTCCTTTATTTTCAATTGATATTGGTTCAAAAGCATTCCGGATGGCCAGTTTTAATTCGTCTTTTCCAAAAGACTTTATGTAGTAAAAGAAAATGTTTTGTTCCCTTACTTTGGATTCAAGTTTTTTGGAATTTTTTTTTGTTGTCAAAATGATCCGTACGTCAGGATCGATGTGTTTTAAAATGGGTACAGCATCATACCCTTTCATTTCCGGGAGGGCGACGTCAAGGATGAGACAGTCATAACAATGTTCCGAAATTTTTTTTATGGCATCGGCTAGGTTTCCTCCCGTTTCCACAAGGTATTCTTCTTTCTTCAGGTAAAGTTGCAGACATTTACGTTCTTTCCTATCCGGATCGATGATCAGTATCTTTTTATCCCTATTTATTTTTCCCATGTTCTTCAAGAGGGATAACAGCATATAATGTGCCAACCAAAAGAAAAGGATTGAATAACATAGATTATAAGTTGAACATAATAAAGAAATAAGACGTCCGAAAAAAAGCATTTTTTTGGTATGCAAAATGAAATCTTCATGGTGTGGAATAATTCCCCAGTCATGTTGGAAATTTGGGACATGTTCCCTTTTAAAGCGAGCGGTCTTTCTCATGAATTTTTGTCCCCGATTTTTAAAAATTTCTTGATTTCCTTCGTAGAAATTCCTAAAGTGTATAAGCGTCCCGGATCATTGTGCTGGGAGAAAGGGAGGGGTGCCCAGGGGCGATCTTTTGTTATGCAGGAAGAATAAGGCGGGAAAAGTAATCCGTTGGATCACTTTTGATATCGCCCCTGGGCATTTATTCAAATAAGGGGGAATCAACTCAACAGTCATTCTTTATCCTTGAAATGTCTGTTTTTTTTCTGCCGGGATTTTAGTGTTTCCAAGACTTCCCTTGTAGCTTTTTTTACACACGGGCTTATTGTTTTTCCTCGTTTAAGGCTGGCCGGTTGAATTCCCAGGATGTAGGATTTTTTCAGTTGATTGTATTTCAGCGGTCCGGTGACAAATGGCGAAAACTTATGGACGAGAGACGAATTGTTCAACGCATAGAGGAGTGGGAGGAAGGTGACCGTTCCCGGTTTTTCCTGAAAATCAATGGCGTCGAGAAAAATCACCGGCTTTCCGGCGTTGGATTTCCAGAAAGATTCCATCTCATTGGTGGATGACTCGAGCCATACATTTTTTTGTCCCGCATCCCGCAGCTGTTTGCCGATGAAAATCCCAACGGCATCATCGCCTTGCCGGAAATTCCCTATTCCGAGGAATGCGGGTTCCTCATGGGTCAGGATTGTCTCCAGCTTGGATTTCCATTCATCCGTTTTGCCCTGTCTGACCTGTGCGGAATGAGCGGAACAACTGATACAAGGATCGAAGGCTCGAACAACAAGGTCCATCCTGTCCCTAATTTTTTCTTCTTGCCCCTCATCGAGAAGCTTCTGGGTGGCGATATAGCAGTATCTTTCGATGTCTTCCGCATTCTGGGCGGTGGGGGTGATGATATCGACGTTGGAGACGAGGCCGTTTTTGATTTCATAATGATGTATAAGAAGCCCGCGTGGAGCTTCAACGAGTCCCGTTCCCTTTCCTTCTTTGACGGAGTAAGGGATGATCTTTGGTGTGTTCTCGTCTTTAAGGATTTTTTTGACAAGAACGGGAATTCTTTCGAAGCAATAGAGAATCTCCAGGGCCTGGGCGGCATTATGATAGAGAGGGTTTTTCTTCCAGTGTTCGTTGAAATATTTTTTGAATTTTCTTCCGGCTTCACCATCCAATCTTTCGCCCAGGTTATTGATCCGGGCTAAGGCGCCGACGGAATAAGGCTTTCCTTTATAGAGACTGTGTTTCGCATAGGAATGGGAAACCACAAACTCGTTGGTTAACTTTTTATAATCGTCCGCTGGAATGCTTTCGCCGTTGGAAAGAAGAATTTTTTCTCCCCAAAATCCGAATTTCCCGTTTCCTGGATCACAACAGGCATAAAGCGTTTCATCTTCCGGTATTTCCGGGTAGTCGAGCTCACAGAAGAGGGAAACGGTTTTCAGGACAAATGGCATAAATTGTTGAGCCCGGCTTTTGATCCAGAGGAGATCTTTTTTATCGGGGAATTTGCCAAAACCGCCGATAACAGGATTTTCGCCGTGGATGTACCGGCCGCTGATGGTTTTCATGATGTGGTTTCCGAAATTTTTCATTTCCAAACCGATCTTAACTTCAAGATCGTATTTGGCCGCCATGGCGATGGCGTTGGGATAACCTAAATAATCCGGTAAAGCCAGAAGGAAAATATGCAGGGAGTGGCTCTCGATGATTTCTCCCATATGCATTAATTCTCGCATTAGGATGGTTTTTTTGGGGACTTTGACTGAAAGGGCTTTTTCTATGGCCCTGAGAACCGCATTTTTATGAGACAATGTACAGATGGCACAAATACGGGGAGCCAAGCTCACGTCTTCTTCAGGAGTCCGTCCGATGGTGAGCTGTTCGATCAGGCGGGGGCCTTCATAAATGTTGAATTTGACCTCTGTAACCTTTTTTCCGTCAATGGTGGCGCTGATTCCGCCGTTTCCTTCAACGCGGCAAAGATGCTCAACACTTATGGTTTTCATTTTTTCTCCTTTTCCAACTCTTTGAGGAAAGATGCGATCTTTGTCCCGGAATAGTTGGCCATTTTTTTCTTGATATGTTCCACGTCGAATCCTTTTTCCTTTAAAAGGTAATATTCAGATGTTCTATTGCCTGTTTTTAACGGACCCCAACATCCCGCGCAGGGCAGGTTATGATTGATACAGATGGCCCCGCAACCGTCTTCCGTAAGCGGCCCCAGACAGAGAATTCCTTTTTTCAACAAACAATCGTTCTCATTGTACTTGCAGGTGACACAAACGGGATTTTGTGATTTTTCGGGAGGATTTCCTTTGAGAATACGGGTAAAAAAGATGAGAAATTGTTCTTTTCCGATAGGGCAGCCGGGAAGATAAAAATCGACGTCGATATAGGCATCGATCGGTTTGGATTGAACCGGCTTTGTGTGGGTCATCTCGATATTTCCGTAGACTTTTTTAAATCTTTCATTCCACTCTTTGGGATCAAGAAATCTAGCCTGAATGCCGCCCACCGTCGCGCACAAGCCGATGGCGACAACAATTTTTGATCGTTGCCTTATGTCTTTGAGTTCTTCGATCTCTTTTTCCGTAGTAACGGATCCTTCTACAAGGGCGATATCCAGATCTCCTTCAATATTGTCACTCTTAGCCATGACAAAAGATTGGATATCGGCGGCGTTGAAGATATCGATAAGCTCTTTTTCACAATCGAGAATAAGAAGAGCGTCTCCGGCGCAGCCCGTCAACTCGTATATTCCGATCTTCAATTTACTGTTTTCCATAAAAACCTCCCTATATGAGCTCCCGCATGTGAAGGACGTCCCAGTAAGTGAAAACAGGACCGTCCAGGCATGTATAGATATAGTCAATGGCGCAATGCCCGCATTTTCCTACGCCACACTTCATCCTTCTTTCGAGCGTCATCAGGATTTGATCTTTGGGAATGTTGAGTTTGACCAGTTCCTTAAGGACGAATTTGTACATGACAGGCGGCCCGCAGACAAGCGCCGCCGTATCGGCAGGGTTTATGTTCCGGCATTTTTCGAAGAGCGCTGTAACAACACCAATATTTTCTTTCCACTCTCCCGTTGTGTCGGAATCGACGGTTAGGAAACATTCAAGATCTTCTCTTTCCTTCAGCGAATAGAATTCTTCACGGAAAATCATTTCCTCAGGATTTTTGGCTCCGTGGAGAAGGATAACACGTCTGAATTTGTCACGGTTATCCAGGCAATAGAGAAGGACGGATCGCAGAGGAGCGGCTCCTAATCCACCCATGACGATAAGGATGTCCCGGTCCAACATCTCTTCCAGGGGGAAACCGTTACCATAAGGACCACGCAAACCAACGAGATCGTTTTCCTTGAAGCGGAATAGAGCATTGGTTACCGTTCCGGCTTTACGAATACAGAATTCGAGAAGACCCGGTCTTGAAGGTGTTGAGGAAATACTAAAAGGGGCTTCGCCTGCCCCCAAAACTGACAGCATGATGAACTGTCCCGGAGAGTAGCGAAAAGCTAGGGCTTTTTCCATGTCGGCGAGCCGAATCTGAAAAAATTTGACGTCTTTGGTAAGCATTTGGGTACGGATTATTCGGGCCGGTTCCGGCATAAAGGGATTGGCGTGTACCGTTGTTTTAGCGTCACCTTTCATTTTCTCACCTCTTTTTTAACCTGGAGATTGAATCGTTTCCAGAAAGCATCCACCTTTTCTCCGCTTAAGGTTTTTCCCACGGTAAGAACATTGATGTCCACGGGACAGGAGACAATACATCTTCCACAGCCGACACAGGCGGGTTTCCCGTATTTGGATATATAGGCTTGAAGTTTATGGGTATACCAAAGTTTCAACCTGTCTGCTCTGTTTTCTCTGAAATTTTCACCGCCGGCCACTTCGGAATAGTTTTCCAGGGTACAGGCATCCCAGCAGCGGACAATTTTTGAAGCATTTTTACCGAGGATGGGTTTATCATAAACATTGTAACAGTTGCATGTCGGACAGACATTGGTGCAGGAACCGCAGGCGAGACAGGCCTTTCCCAGCTCCTCCCAGAGAGGATCATTGTACTTCAACTCAATCAGATCGGGCATATCGATAAAATCGATTTCTGCTTGAAAGGCGTCCTCGCGTTCTTTCTGCCAGTTCAGGTATGTTTGGATGTCTTTATCTGATATGTCTTCATTGAATAGGGAGGGTTGTTTTCGGATGAGGTCATCTCCTTGGGAAGAACCGATCCAGACCAAATAATGTGTGTCGAGCTTGGAGAAAAACAGATCGTATCCTTCGGTGACGATATGGGTGTTGGTTGATTTGCAAAGGCAGTGTTCATCAGGCCAACAGGAGTATCCGAGAATGAGAGTGTTTTCCCGTGCGCGTGTGTAATATGGGTCATCATAAGCGAAATTATAGAAGCGGTCCATGATGACCAGTGCATTCACATCGCAGGCATGAATGCCGAATATGATTTTTTTTGAGACGTTAGAAAAGTCTTCTTTATACGTGTTCTGTGTCGCTTCGAACATGTTGGTTTTTGGGGGAAGAAGTATTCTGCGGGGGGGGATAATCGTTCGCTGGTAGTCCAGGTCGATCTCGGAGAAATCTTCGACGGCTTTGAAGACATGTTTATCTTCGTACTTTTTAACAGGAGCCCAAAGATCGGCTTCTTTTGAAATGACTTCGAGAAAAGGAAACAGATTTTCTTTTTTTAGCTTAACGATTCTCATTTTGGTTTCCTTTGTTGTTATGATTGAGGCTCATATTTATCCTTCCTTGGAAAAAATCACGATATTGTATTGGAATAGAGTGTAATTCTTATGCAAAATATGTGCCTAAAGGTTATCAATGGAAGAACAACTACATTTGCTATAATTGTTTTATTTTGAATAAGATACCAGTTAAGGATAACAACCTCTTTTTTTTTACAAGGAAAGACTTCTCAAAAAAGTGTGGAATTTTTCCACGGTAATGTACCATTTTGACCCATGCTTTTGATCCCCAAATGTGTTTTTTTGGTTACTGATATTTTATAGAAAACCGAGTTGAAAAAAAAGAGGAAAGAATGTCCGCTTTTTTCTGAAAACGAAGGATCAAAAGGATGGATTATTCAACTTTATATTTTTTTATCTTTGAGATAAGAGTTTTTCTGTCGATACCAAGGATCTTCGCCGTTCGGCTTTTGTTTCCATCCATAGCCTGTAAGACATGAATTATATGCTCTTTCTCGATTTCTTCCAAAGATTTGTATCTTCCGCTGGAAGAGTGTATGGCGGAAACATCGGCGCTTATACCATGGTAGATAAGATCCTGAAGTTCGATGGTATCCCCCCGGGAGAGTACGACAGCCCTTTCAACCGTATTCTCAAGTTCCCGGATGTTACCGGGCCAATTGTATTCTGAGAGGGTGCGCTTAACAGAATCAGAGATTGCAGATATTTTTTTTCTTGCCGTTTGGTTGTATTTTTGCAGGAAATAGTCGGCCAACGCGGGAATATCCTCTTTTCTTTCTCTGAGGGGCGGAAGATGGATGGGTACGACATTAAGCCTATAAAAAAGGTCCTCCCTGAATTTTCCAGTTTTTACCAGATGGGCCAAATCAACATTCGTTGCGGCGATGATCCGGACATCAACCCTGATCGGCTTGGTGCTTCCTACACGGGTTATCTCTCGTTCCTGGATGACGCGCAGGAGTTTTGCCTGAATGTTCAAGCTAATATTGCTTATTTCATCCAGGAATATCGTACCGCCGTTCGCTACCTCGAAGAGGCCGTGTTTGGTTTCGTGGGCGCCGGTGAATGATCCCTTAACATGTCCGAACAACTCGCTCTCAAACAGGCTTTCAACGAGGGCTCCGCAGTCAATAACGACGAAGGGTGCGTTGCTGCGGAGACTTAAGCGATGGATTTGTCGAGCAATAAGTTCTTTCCCCGTGCCGCTTTCCCCGGTGATGAGGATGGTGCTCTCCGACGGGCTGACGCGTTTTACAATCTCCATGGTATCTTTCAGATTTTTTCCTTTGCCGACAACCATATCCATCGAAGCCAACTTGTCGACTTCTCCCTGTAAATAAATTTTTTCAAAATAGAATTGACGGTTTTCGACGGCTTTGGCAACGACAAGGCGGAGTTCAGCGGGGATAAATGGTTTAGGTAGGTAGTTAAAAGCTCCATTTTTCATTGCGTCAACAGCGGATTCAATGGAGGCATAACCCGTAATGATGATAACCGGAGTTTCAGGACTTTTTTCTTTGATTTTTTTTAGAATTTCCATGCCGCTTATTCCCGGCATTTTCAGGTCAAGGAGAACAACGTGAAACATAGCTTTAGCGAATAAATGGAGACCCTTCTGTCCGTTTTCAGCAACTTCTACGTTATAGTTTTCTTTTTCGAGGACTGCCTGGCACGAATTGCGAATAGCCGGATCGTCATCGATGATGAGAATGGAAGCCACCTTAGGCATATTTCAGTTTCCTTTTCGTATAATACCCGGCTCCAATTGCATAAAAAGAAATACTCTTTTTGCAATACATAACATCATTTGTTCCCATTACCCGGTTCCGAGGAAAGAACGGACAATCTTCCGGGTTGAGAAATCCTTCAGATAAAAACTTTTAGAAGTATATCTCCTTGATTTAAAACTGCCCTAAAGGAGGTCTTAACTTTTATTCTGATTTATCTCGAGTCTTTTTTCAAGCGTTCGACGAGTTCGCCTTGATTATTATAGATGTTGATAATAAGGGGCATATCACCGGGAAGCGCATGTGTTCCGCAGGCATGGCAGGGATCATACGGTCTGAAAGCCATCTCCGCCATATTGAGGAGTCCTTCAGTGACTTTTCCGCCTTTGATAAAAGCCTTGGCTGCTTTTTCGATAGACATATTGATGGCTGCGGAGTTGTTAACCGTGGCCACGATGAGGTTGGCCTCGGTGACGATACCTCTGTTATCGGTTTTGTAATGGTGAAAAAGCGTTCCCCGTGGGGCCTCGACGACACCCACTCCTTCGTCGGGAGTTTCTGTGGGGATATTGCGGATATCGGGATTGGTGATATCCTTGTTTTCAAGAAGATAAACCATCTGTTCGGTGGCCTGTAGCGCTTCGATCAGCCTGGCCCAGTGAAAGGCCAGGGTATGATGGGATGGTTTTCCGCCGAGAGTTTCATACATCTTTTCGTAGTGTTCTTGAGCCAGGGGTGTTTTCATTCCGTCAGAGACGTTCAGGCGGGCTAGAGGAGCGACGCGGTAGACTCCGCTTTCTTTTCCTTCCGTGAAACCTTTCCAACCGATGTTTTTCAAAAAGGGAAATTTAATGTAGGACCATGGTTCTACGTGTTCGGAAACGTGTTTGAGATAGTCACGAGGTTTGAATTTAACGAATTCTTTTCCTTCCGGATCGACAACACGGATGTCTCCGTCATAAAAATCGATTTTATTGTTTTCATCCACCAGGCCCATATAGTAGGTCTTTATCTGGTATGCGTCGCCGACGACGACATCGACATATTCTTTATTCTTGAGGACGATGTCATCAAATATTTTAAGAGCAAACTGGGCGAACTCGACTAGAAATTTTGCGGATTCAAGAAATTCTTTTCGGTGTTCTTCATCCAGTCCTTTTGACACACCGCCCGGCAGTCCGCAGACAGGGTGGATGATCTTTCCACCGAGATAGTTGATGATATCCCTTGCCTCGCGGCGGGCCCGGATAACCTTACCGCCGATCTCCAGCCCTACCTTTCCGATGACACCGAGGATATTTCTTTCTCCTTTGGGTGCCTGGGGACCGACGACGAAGTCGGGACCGCCAAGGAAAAAAAAGTGAAGGGTATGATCTTCAAACTGGAAGGCATTGTAGATGAGTTCCCTGATCATTTTTGCCGTCGGTGTGGGCTCGACGTGGAAAACGGCATCACAGGTTTTGGTTGACGCCATATGGTGGGCCGTCGGGCAGACGCCGCAAATGCGAGGCGTGATTCTAGGCATCTCTTCGACGGGGCGGCCTACGGCGAATTGCTCAAAACCACGAAGCTCGGGAATCTGCAGAATAGCCCGGTCGACGTCTCCTTTGTTATCGAGAAAAATTTCGATCTTTCCGTGACCTTCAAGCCGCGTTATTGGATCGATGGTGATATGGTTGTCTTTTACGCTTATGTTTTCACTCATTGTATTGTTTCCATTCTTTTTCTTCTCAGGATGGATGCCGGCAGACTGAAACGGTAAAAAGTGCCGGCCGGATCATCGATGGAGTCGACAAGTTTTTCGATTTCCTTTTCATCGTCCGTGTCCAGGATGGATGCGATGGCGGAAAGAAACTTGGCCCCTTGGTCAAAAACCTGGTCGGTCGGACCGAAGCAGCCCCGGCATGGCATGTTGGCTTCAATACACCTTTCACCGCATCCCGTTCTTGTCGCAGGGCCCATGCAGATGATACCCTGGGCCAGGAAACACTTTTCTGCATCGATAATGACTTCCCAAGGCCTCTTGATCTCGGTGATGCTAAGTTTTTCGGGCTTGCTGTCGTTGCGGTCGCAGTCATCACAGAGTGATTTATTGGGGGAGAGAACGGATCCCCTGGGAGGAAGTTTTCCCTCGAGAATGGCTCCCACCGCATTCATGATCAAATCTTTGGGGGGAGCGCAACCGGGAAGGTAATAATCGACATCAATAACCTGATGCAGAGCGTAAACCGTATCATAAAATTTGGGCAGAGTCAGAACCTTGCCATCGACCTCCGTTTGTTCAAGGGGAACGGTCTTATCCGGATTGTCGGTGGAGGGGGTTGTCTCATAAGCCCGCCTGAATATGCTCTCTTTGTTCCAGAAATTTCCCAATCCGGGGATTCCTCCCAGATGGGAACAGCTTCCAAAGGCAACGACGAGCTGGGATTTTTGCCGGAGGAGCTTGACCATTTCTTCTTGTTCGGACAGCCGGACAGCACCGTTGATAAAACTTACGGCGATGGATCCGTCCTCCATGGCTTCGACATCACTTTTCTTAAAATCGAGGGCAACCGGCCAAAACACGATATCGACGGCTTCTACGACTTTTAATATGTCCTCCGCTAAATCGACGACAGCCTCTTCACACCCTCCGCAGGATGCGCACCAGTAAAAAGCTACTTTAGGCTTTTGCTTGCTCATGAATGCCTCCGTTTAAATTTAAAGGTCCCATATTCCTGATTTCTTCGGTAAATTCATTGCATACTTTTTGAAATTTGGCTCCTTCCGCCGCAGAAACCCACTCCAGCCGAAACCTCTCTTTTTCGATACCGAGTTGTTCCAACAATTTGGAGAGAAGCCTGTGTCTCCGCAGTGCCTTGTAATTGCCTTCCTGGTAGTGACAGTCACCGGGGTGGCATCCGGAAATAAGGACTCCATCCGCTCCTTCTTTAAATGCTTTCAAAACGAATTGGGGATCGACTCGTCCGCTGCACATCACTCGAATGACGCGCATATTGGGGGCATAATCCATTCGAGCCGTTCCTGCCAGATCCGCTCCTGTATAGGAACACCATGTGCACAAGAAGCCAACCAGTTTTGGTTCGAAATTTTCATGGGTCATTCTCGGTCTCCTCGACTATATTTCGTTGATTTTCTCCATAAAACCCACTAAACCTATATTATAGATAAATTATTGTAGAGATTCCAGTTTAAATTATTCGATGAATATTCCTTCGATTTCCGCGAAGATCTGTTCATCTCGAAAGTGCTTCTGCTGGGAGGCCCCGCTGGGACAAGCTGAAACGCAGGTACCGCAACCCTTGCAAAGAGCGTCATTGATCTCAGAAATTCCTTTTTCCGCATTATAGTTGATGGCTGTGAACGGACAGAGGCTGACGCAGAGCTGGCATCCGGCACAGAGCTCCTCGTTGATAACGGCTGTAATTGGCTCTAGCTCAAACGTTCCTTTATCCGCCAGGGCTAAGGCTTGTGAAGCGGCGGCTCCAGCTTGAGCTACGGTATCCGGGATATCTTTGGGAGATTGACAAGCACCAGCTAGAAAAATGCCGTCGGAAAAAGTGGAAACAGGGGCGAGTTTGGGATGTCTTTCGAGGAAAAAGGAATCCTGGCTGCATGAAATATTGAACACCTTGGCAATTTCATTCTGGTCGATTCCGGGCTCAAGACCTGTTGCCAGGATAACCATATCAACAGGGATTCTTCGTATCTCGCCGAGCAGGGTGTCTTCAACACGAATGATCAGTTTTCCTTCTTCTTTTTCAGTCAAAGGCATATCTGTTACTTCAGACACTCTTCCCCGAATGAAGTTCGTTCCTTCTTTCATAAGCCTGTGGTAGAATTCCTCGTAACCTTTCCCGAAACACCTCATGTCGATATAAAAATCGTAGACTTCCGCGTTCGTTTTTTCCTTGAGAAGATGCGCGAATTTAAGCGAATACATACAGCAAACCCGTGAGCAGTACTCGTTGTATTTTTTATCACGGGAACCGACGCAGTGCACGATCCCGACGGCTTGAGGTTCATTACCGTTTGTCATGAGAATCTTTCCGCTTGTCGGGCCTGATGCGTTGACCAGTTTTTCGAACTCAAGTGCCGTGATGACATTTTCATATCTTCCATATCCGTACGCGGGAATCCGGCTGGCATCGAATGACTTGAAGCCCGAGGCCAAAATAATCGATCCCACCTCAACTTCGATCTCTTCATCTTCCATTTCATGATTGATCGCCTCTTTTTCGCACACCCTCTCGCAGATTTTACATTCTCCGGTCTTGAAGTGGATGCAGGAGTCTTCATCGATGAAAGGCACCATGGGTACGGCCTGTCTGATGGGAACGCGGACCGCTGTCGAGGGACCGAGCTCCATTTCCTCGTGGACCACCAATCTTTTATGGATATCTTCAAATGTTATAGCTTCGGTGGGACAGAAAAATGCACAGGCTGTGCATCCGATGCAGGCTTCGGAGGGTTCACCGTAGGGAGTGAATACCATTCTATCTTTTCCTCGATTCGCAAAGGATATGGCGTTGGCCCCTACAATCTCCTCACACGTCCGCACACAGAGTCCGCAAAGGATACATTTTTCATCCGGATCAATGATTTCGAAGCGGGTCTTTTCGATACCCATTTCTTTAGCGAGTTCTTGTACTTTTTCCGCAGCAGGCGCCCTGGCCATGATCAGTTCCAGGTTAAGTTTCCTTGCCTTCACGGCTCTTTCCGACTTTGTTTCTATCTCCATTCCCTCTGCAACTTTTGTGTTGCACGAAGGAACCAGCTTGCATGTTTCCCCTTTTAATTCAACCATACAGACACGACAGGCCGCGTAAGGTTCGAGAAGAGGATGATAACAAAGCGTAGGGATCGGGATCTCCAGCTTTTCTGCCGCCTGGAGGATGGTTGTGCCTTCTTCAACCTCTACCTTTTTTCCATCAATTGTAAGTTTAACCATAGTTGGTACCTCCTTAATCGACCTTTACGGCCGCAAATTTACATACCTCATAACATACGCCACATTTTGCACATTTGTCCTGGTTGATTCGATGAGCTTTCCCTTTTTCTCCCATAATGGCGTCGTAAGCACAATTCCGCCGACAGACATCGCATCCATGCCCTTCGCTAACACATCTTTCTTCGTCGATAGTGTAGGTGTTGAGTTGCCGACATTCATGGGCCGGGCACTTCTTGTCTTTGATATGGGCGATATACTCATCCCTGAAGTAACGTAGGGTCGTTAAAACAGGATTGGGAGCGGTATTTCCCAGTCCACAAAGAGCCGTGTCTTTAATAGCATGTGCCAGATCTTCCAAGAGATCTAGGTCTTCCATCGTGCCCTCACCCTGAGTGATCCGGGTCAGTATATCCAACATGGCCGCGTTGCCTTCACGGCAGGGTGTACACTTACCGCATGATTCATCTTTAGTAAAGTTAAGAAAATATCTGGCCATTTCCACCATGCAGTTGTCCTCATCGGCAACGACCAAACCTCCCGAACCCATCATAGCTCCTGCTTTGGTCAGGCTTTCGTAATCGACGGGAAGTCCCAGGCAGTCAGCCGGGAGACAACCTCCAGAGGGACCTCCGATCAAGACGGCCTTGAATTTTTTATCGCTGTGAATCCCGCCTGCGACATCGTATATGATCTCTCCCAGTGTAAGTCCCATGGGGACTTCAACGAGGCCTGCATCTTTTATTTTGCCTGCTACGGAAAAGACCTTGGTTCCCTTGCTCGTCTTTGTTCCGATCTTTGAGAACCAGTCTGAGCCTCTGAGGATAATCGCGGGGACATTGGCCCATGTTTCAACGTTGTTGATATTGGTAGGAGAGCCCCAAAGTCCTTTTTCCACCGGGTAAGGGGGTCTTGGTTTGGGTTCCCCGATTTTTCCTTCTATGGAGGCGATCATCGAGGTTTCTTCGCCGCAGACAAAAACACCCGCTCCTTGGATAACATCAACATCGAAATTGAAGCCGGATTCCAGTATGTTATCTCCAAGAAGCCCGTATTCTTTTGACTGAGCGATTGCATTATGCATTCTTTCAACGGCGAGGGGATACTCACTTCTCACATATACGAATCCTTTGCTTGCTCCGATGGCATAAGCGCCGATGGTCATGCCTTCAAGAATAGTATGAGGATCGGCTTCCACGATGCTCCTGTCCATGAATGCTCCCGGATCACCTTCATCTGCGTTGCATATGACATATTTTTGTTCCCCTTCCGCCTTTCGCGCAAGCTCCCATTTCAAACCCGTCGGAAATCCTCCGCCCCCTCGCCCGCGCAGGCCGGATTTTTTGATTTCCGCGATAACGTCTTGTGGTTTCATTTTGGAAAGGATCTTAGACAGAGCGGCGTAACCGTCCCTGGCGATGTAGTCGTCTATAGCTTCGGGATCGATGATCCCTTTGTTCCTCAGAGCGATGAGCACCTGCTTCTGAAAAAAGGAGATGTCATTCATTTTTGGGATGGGCTCCGTCTCTTTCGGCGGGGTATACATAAATTTTTTGACCGGTCTTCCCTTTAAAAAGTGTTCCTCAACGAGAAAGGGGATGTCTTTTACCGTGAGCTTTTGATAGAAAATACCTTCAGGTTGAACAATGACGATCGGTCCCGCCGCGCAGAAACCGTTGCATCCGGTCATGACAGTCAGAACTTCTTTCTCGAGGGAGTTTTTTCGGATTTCCTTATCGAAAGCTTCCCTGATCTGAAAAGCCCTGTTTGAGACACAGCCTGTTCCTGCACAAATCATAATGTTTAATCTATATGAAGCCACCTTTGTACCTCCTTAATAAGAAGTTTTTTCGCTGCCGTATGCCAAGGCGTATTCTGTGACGATATTTCCTCCTTGGACGTGTTCTTCGAATATTTTTTTCATTTTTTCAGCATCGAGATCAACATATTTGACGGGAGCTTTTCCAACGAGTTCAACAGTTGCCATCGGTTCTCTGCTGCAGAGTCCGGCGCATCCGGAGGTTGTGACAAGAACATCCCTTGCATCGAATTTTTCCACTTCAGCCAGTAGAGAGTCCATGATTTTTCGGGCTCCGGCCGCGATACCGCATGTCCCCATGTGAACAGTGACTTTTGCCTTGTAATCTCCTCCTTCACGCAGGATGACTGATTTTTTGACTTCTTCCCTCTTCTTCTGTAAATCTTTCAGAGTTAGTTTTGGCATATTTCCCTCCTTAGTTCACCCTTGGTATTTTTTGATTAAAGCCGCCACTTTATCTCGTGTGACTTTTCCATGGATCTCTTTATCCATCATGACCACAGGAGCAAGACCGCAGGTTCCCGGACAATTGATCGTATCAAGGGTGAAACTAAGATCTTCTGTTGTTTCCCCTGGTTTGATGTTCAGGAGTTCTCCGACCCTCTCGACAAGCTTTTGTCCTCCCCAAATCTGGCAGGCCGTACCCATGCATACATGGATGCTGTGTTTTCCTCTGGGGGTCAGGCTGAAATTCTTGAAGAATGTCGCAATGCTGTAAAGCCTGGAAAGGGGAATATTCATCTCGTCTGATATTTCTTGGAGTGCTTCCTTCGGAAGGTAGTTGAATTTTTGCTGCACTTCTTGGAGCAGGTTCAGCAACGATCCTTCTATCTGACTGTGTTTTTCAATCGCTTCGATCAATCTTTCATCTTTCATGTTTAACCTCCTATATATGGCTTTTATATCGTTTTAAATCCTCCCTCAATAGTTTGATTCCTTCAGGAGAATTTATGGGTGTTTCTTTGAGTTTGTTCTTGATTTTTCGTGTGTCAAAGGTGAAATTGTAACTGTTCATTTTATGGATGAAGAGGATATCGACTTCGGGATTTCCCATAACCAAGGTTGTCAATGTTTCTCCGATGTTGCCGATCGGTTTTCTGTCCATATGGCTGTGTTTGAAAGTCGCGGTGATTTTCGTGCCCACGTTTTCCTTCGAAACTATCGAGAAATCTCCGTCGGCCGCTTTGGCTGACTCTGCAAGGAAAGGTATCCCGAATCCGAACCTCCTGGTCGTCCTGGTCGTGTAAAAGGGATTTACCGCTTTTTTTGCTGTTTCCTGGTCCATGCCTCTCCCATTATCCTTAATTTCCAAAAAAAGCCGATCTTTCTTTATTTCCTCGATGAGATGTATCTCAATCATATCAGCATCGGCTGCTATTGAATTCTCAGCAATATCCAGTATATGTAAGGAAAGATCTTCCATTTGTTTCCTCAGCCGACGATTTTTCTCCCTTCTTTGTTCTTAAGAGCCTTCTTGATTTCGGCAACCGTACCCGCTTTCAGGAGAAAGGATGTTTGTCCTTTTCCGATGTCTTCCGGATGGTGCGCATCCGAGGAACAGGTTATGGGATATCTGTCGCTGTAGATGTTCCTGGCTTCTTCAATGGAGATGCGCGATGAGACCTCGACAGCATCCAGTTCGATGTTTTCAGGGATAAATCCCAGTTGGCCGATTATACTGAAAGCCTCCCGGTCTATATGCGAGGCGATCGCGATGCCGTCATATTGGTGTGTAAGCCGAATGATTTCATCAAGAGGAATGATCGTAGCCCCTATCAGGAGTTTTTGACTGAAGCCCAAAACTTCTTCCTTTTCATTGACAAGAACCTGCATTCCGAAGGTTTTTTCATCGTTCTCGCCGGGGAGGTTTTTATACACATGGTTCTGAAGCTTGTTCGCATTTTCCCAATCATCAAAGAGGGCCAACACATGGACTTCTTCTTGAGAGGTGACCTCCATGCCGGGAATAACGTTGATGTCTGTTTTTATCGCTGCTTTCATGACGGCAAGGGAGTTTTCTGTAGAGTTGTGGTCGCAAATGCCGAGGATGCTGATCCCGCTATTCTTGGCGCTGGCGATGATGTTGCTCGGGGACATATCCAATTCAGTACACGGGGACAGGCATGTATGAATATGCAGGTCGGCTTTAAAGGTTTTAAGCATCAATTTTCTTTTCACTGATCAATTTATATAATTTTCCCGTGATAGAAAAAGCCGATTCTTTGCTGCTGAGGAGAGGAATTTTTTCTTCTTCGGCTTTATTTGTGGTTTCTTCGTCAGGTTCGCGGCCTTTCACAAGGACGATTCCTGATAATTCTTTGAGCTTGGCCACAGCAATAATATTTTGATGGGTTTGTAGAGTTATCCAGATGTTTCCTTTTTGACTGTTGGCCATAACATCGCTGAGCAAGTCGCTTGTGTATCCGCCGGTCACTTCTGTTTCGAATCCACCTTGAGCTGTAATCACTCTTAGTTGAAGTTTTTCAATGATTTCTTTAAGTTTCATGTTTCCGTCCTTTTTTATCCGCCTCCCGGGCGGCAGTGGATTTGTCTCTTTTCGATGAGAAAGCCGTAAAGGATTTGTTTTTTGTTAAGGCTTTAATTTTTTCCGGGTATCTGAGGATGCAGTCCGTGATGTTTACCTCTCCTCTGACGGAATCTTCGGCAAAAGCCAGGCAGGTGGGGGAACCGCATACTCCGCAGTCTATTTTGGGTAGTGATTCGTACAGGGCTTCTTTCTCTTTTTTCTTTTTTATGGCTATGGCTATATTATCATCAAGCGGTTTTAAGGGGCGGGATTCAATTTTTCCGTTCATGAAGAAATAGTTTTGCTCGTAGAGCTTACGCACCTCTCTGATATCCGGGCAGGCTTTTATTTTTTCAAACTCCAGGGTATTAATCAGCTTGAGGATTTTGTTGTAAGAGATATAGAGGTTTTCCACAGTCAACGAACCTCCTACACAACCCTGATGACATGAGTACGCTTCGATGAAATCGATGTTTCTCAATTTTCCCTTTTCGATGTCGTCAAAAACCTTCAATATTTCAGACAGGCCTGACGTGACCAGGGAATTTTTTATCCTTAACGTTTGGCAGATTCCTCCTGATATGGCCCATCCGATTCCGAGAATACAGATGCTCTCCAGGCTTTTTCTGTAGTTTCCTTTTTCCATCTTTTCCATAGCGGATAATAAGGGTCCGTAAATATCTGCAATAGAGAGGGCTCCGTCGAGATGGGATTTTCCTTTCTCTGCAGGTTGTTTGATGGAGATCATCTTAGCCGGACAAGGAGTGATATAAAATGTGCCGATATCTTTAGGGTCCAACCCGATTTCTTTGGATTTTTGTTTCTTGAGAGCCCGTGATGAAATCTCGCGCGGCGTATCGATCGGGATTAAATTTTCGATAAGACCGGGATATCGAACTTGTATGAGCCGGACGACAGTCGGACAGGCATTGGAGATTAAAGGTTTGGGCCCGTCGTAGTCGCGGAGATATTCCTGGATAGCGAAGCTTACTTCACCACAGGTTAAAGCGAGGTCAAAAGCTTCGTTAAATCCTACTGACTGCAATCCTGCCAATATTTTTTCCGGCAGGATTTCTCTGCCGAATTGTGCGTAAAGTGAGGGGGAAGGGATGGCGATGGTGTATTTAAATCTTGAAAGTTCACCGAAAGGATCGGTTTGGGGAATGATGGCTTGATTCGGGCAGGCAGTGATACATTCACCACAGTCGATGCATTTTTCCTCGATAATTTTTGCTTTTCCGTTTCTCACGCGTATGGCCTGGGTGGGACAGATACGCATACACTTCATTCTGCCGTCGCATTTGTCCTCATCGATCCGGATGGAATGATAATATTGATTCATTGTTTGTTTTGTTGCTCCAAATAAAACGTGATGGACAGATTTGTTCCCTTTCCTATCTCAGAAGTAATTTTGAATTCATCGGAATGTTTTTTTATATTGGGAAGACCCATCCCGGCTCCAAATCCCATCTCGCGCATCTCATCCGTCGCGGTTGAAAAACCTTCTTGCATGGCTTTATCGATATCTTCGATGCCGGGGCCTTCATCGGATGTTTTGATTAAAATTTTAACCGAGTCCAGGATAAAAGATACTTCGCCTTTTCTCGAATACATAACCATGTTCATCTCTGCTTCATAGGATGCAATGGCCACTCTTCTGATGATGGAAGAGTCGATGCCGACTTCCTGAAGGATTTCTTTGATTTCGGTAGAGATGGAACCCGCCTTACTGAAGTCTCCTCCTTTAACCTTGAATTCTTGTATAAAACCATTTTCTGGTTCCATTTCAAGATTTATCCTTAGGGTCACTGACTCCGGTTATACCGTTCCTGTATAGAATGCCACAGGCCTTGAACATCATGAATTGGGTGGAAAGAATGGGTATCTTTTTCTTTTGAGCTAGAGCAATTCCGTCCGCGTCGGGTTTTTTGCCGCGAACATATACTATGGCTTTTGCTTCGATAATGTCCGCAGTTCGTACAGACTGAGGATTGGTGAGACCTGTAAGAAGGATGAGCCCCGGTTGTCCGAAGGCTAATACATCACTCATCAAATCAGAAGCTCCCGCCAGCTTGATCTCCTCATCCATATTTTCTGCCCCACTCATAATTTCCGCATCGAGGAGATTGACGATTTCTCTCAACTTCATCTTAGTGCTCTTTTTCTACCGTCTTGATGATCAAATCCTTCTTGCGAATAATTCTCTCTGAAGGAGTGATAGTGGTCGGGCAGTTTTCCCAGCACATTCCGCAACCGTTACATTTATCCACGTCGACGTAACGGGCTTTCTTTCTAATCCTTACCTTGAAATTTCCCACGAATCCTTCGATTTCTTCCACTTCACTCCAGGTCAGGAGTTCAATATTGGGATGTTTTCCCACTTCGGACATCCTGGGAGTCAGGATACAGGCAGAACAATCCAGAGTAGGAAATGTTTTGTCCAGCATGGACATATGGCCGCCTATAGAGGCCTGCTTTTCAACCAAATAAACTTTTTTTCCGGAGTTGGCATAGGTTAATGCAGCTTGAATACCCGCAATGCCCCCTCCGACGATGAGCACCTCAGGACGTACGGGAACCTCTTTTTTGGTCAACGGATCGTGAAGAGCGACTCGGCGTACCGCAGCGGAAATCAGAGCTTTGGCTTTTTTTGTGGCTTTATCCGGGTCTTTGGTTACCCAGGAGACGTGCTCCCTGATGTTTGACATCTGAAAATAAAAGGGATTCAAACCACCCTCTGCCGTCACACCTCTGAACGTCGGTTCATGCATAAGAGGAGAACATGAAGCTACTACGATACGATTGAGTTTTTTTTCTTTGATTTCCTTCTTGATGAGTTCCTGCCCCGGGTCCGAGCACATAAATTTATACTCTTTGGCTACGGCTACATTATCCAGTTTTGAGGCGAATTCCGCGACCTCGTAGACATTTACCTTGTTGGCGATGTTGGCGCCACAGTGGCAGATGAAAACTCCGATTCTTGGTTGGCCGTTTTTACTCATTTAGATCCTCCATTTTCAACCTTCTCCCAGAATTTTTTCAGCGGGATCATAGATCGGGAGAAACCAAGATCTTCTTTCGGGATACCCATGGAAAGCCCCATGAGTTGGCTGAAGAAAAAAACGGGTATTTTGACTTCTTCCTTATATTTTTTCGTTATTTTCCTCTGTGTGATTTCCAGGTTAAACAAACAGAGAGGGCAAAGAGTCACGATGGCGTCCGCCCCTTTTCTCTTGGCCTCTTTCAGCAGGATGTAATTTAACCTTAAGCCGGGCTCTTCAAGATTCGCTGTTAAGGCTCCCCCGCAGCATTTGGTTTTTGCAGAATAGTCAACAACGTCGAGGCCCAAAGCGTCCATGAGATCATCCATTTGAGTGGGGTAATCGGGGTCGTCGAATTCAGTGAACGGCCGAACGATTTGACATCCATAGTAATTCACAATCTTGATATTATTGAGGTTCCGGATTACTTTAGCCTTTATCTTTCCCATTCCAATCTCTTTGGTCAGGATTTCCACAGGATGCTTGACATTGACATTTGCTTTGTAGGGAAGACCTGCATCCTCCAATGCTTTGAGTATTTTTTCTGCTTTTTGGGAGCCATTTTCTAAGAATTTTTTCGACTTTTTGAGACTCATGTAACAAGCCGCGCAAGGCGCAAGGATGTCTTTTCCCGATTTTTCGGCAAGGGCAAGGACTCGTCCAGTAATTGCGGATGTTTTAGCCTCATCAACGGAAGGAGATGCGGTGGCTCCACAGCAGTTCCAATCATCCAGTTCCTTCAGTTCGATGCCAAGTTCCTTGAAAACAGTGATTATCGATTCATCATAGTGTCTTCCGCTTGTTTTGAGAGAACAGCCCGGATAATAGATGTATTCGCTCATTGGCTTTCCTCCTTTACGGCTTTCAGGATTTGGCGCAGTTGTTTTTTATTTTTAATGGACTCTTTTTTCAAGCCTATCCGCCCTGTTTTGAATAGGTTTAAGCCGAGAGGTGCCATCTTGATAAGCCCAATAAGGTTTCTCGTTTTCAAGAAAAGTTTGAGCATTAAGAGTACTTCAGAGCTTCGACCGTTATGGGTGAGGATTTTATGCATTTCTTTGTCCATGACCGGAATAGCAAATCGGGATGGATATGTTTTTTTCTCGACAGCTTTTCTCTTGATGGCGTACATGACATCGGTAATATTGATATCCATGGGACATCGGACCTGGCAGCTGTAGCAGGAAGCACAGAGCCATGGGGTGAAACTTTTTAATACATTTTCTCTCATTCCATTTTTGACCATGGATATGATCTGTCGGGGTGTATAATCCATGTAGACGGCCATAGGGCAAGAGCTGCTGCATGTTCCACACTGGATACAGATGTCTATCTCAGTACTTCCGGATGCTTCTTTGATGTCGTTTAAAAAGGTTCTATCCATATCTTCTTCATTGATAACCTTTTCTTGGATT
This sequence comes from Candidatus Aminicenantota bacterium, assembly GCA_016927475.1. Classification (GTDB taxonomy): domain Bacteria; phylum Acidobacteriota; class Aminicenantia; order Aminicenantales; family Aminicenantaceae; genus JAFGMO01. Next base: position 47,252 of record JAFGMO010000007.1, on the reverse strand, counting down.
TTCATGGATCCTCCTTCAAATAAAGAAAATTGAAATTATTTTGGGATAAGCGATTTTACGTTTGTGCGAGAGAGAAAACTCAACTTTTTTTGAAATTGATAAATCTCCTCTAAGATAAAGATGACTATAAGGTTTCGGCAAAAGAAAACTTTGCGACTAAGAGAATGAGAGACAAAAAAATCTTCCTGCAATAATTATTACTGTAACTATAGGAATAATAACCTATACCTTATAATTACCCTTGATTCTAATCGGACATCATGTTCTTGTCAACAAAAAAAGTAAAAAAAACAATTCAGAAAGAGATGGAAGGGCTTAAAGGGCTTGAAGGTTCGGGAAATCAAGAATTTTTTGGAATAATCATACATAAATGGTAAAAAAAACTTATTTTTTGATTTCTGGAAAGATCAAAACTCACCAAAGGAAATCCTTAGGAACCGGTTGGATGTGAGGAAATATCATTATTGCTTATACTTTTCATAAATTAATCTGATTTAAACTTGCTTTTTTGTCAGAAAAAAAAGTAAAATTGAAAAAAACTGAATTATCGCAACAGCAAGGAGGAATAATGACAAAAAAATATCTGTCCGCAGCCGGCATTGTTATTCTATTATTCGCCATCATGAGTTGTTCATCCAAACCTGAAGAAGGCTTACTAAAGAGATATTTTCATGCCGTTACTTTAAATGACAACCAAACGCTGGCCACTATGGCCTTGGAGCCGATCAAGATTAATGTCGATAATTGGGAGATCTTGAGTGTCGCTGAAGAGGTTGTCAAACCTGTTACGCTGCCGGAACTGAATAAAAAAGAGATAGAAACAAAAAAAGCTCTGGAAGAACACGTTGGTCCCACTCTCGATGCCCAAGAAGCTGTCTATGCGGCTCAGGATGAGCTGAAATATGCCAGAACAGCAGCAGCACGAAGAGCGGCACGCAGTAAAGTCGACGAGATGGAGAAAAAATATGAGGAAGAAAGAGAAAAACACTCGCAGATGCAGAAAGATTACAACGAAGCTAAAGCTGCCGCGGCCAGGGAAGAAGAAATCACGATCTTTTCACTCGGAACAGGAGACCTTCCCAACGTCAGGGATTTTAATGGAGAAGTTCAGTTCAAAACAGTTGATGTTAAAATAAATACAAAGTCAGGTGAATCTAAAAATTACAAAATCTATATGAGAAGATACGAAGTCCAGGACGAAACGTTGAACCTAACGCACAGGGGAAGATGGATTATCGTTAGATTCGAAGTTCTTAGCTGAATTTTCCGTTTATCTGAAATACATATTGACTCTTTAATTACTTTCTTTTATAAATAAACAATCTTTTTTTGTGGGCCGTTAGCTCAGAGGGAGAGCACCGGCCTTTTAAGCCGGGTGTCGCTGGTTCGAGTCCAGCACGGCTCACCAAACGTTGCGCCCCTGTCGTCTAGCTTGGTTGAGGACACCGCCCTTTCAAGGCGGCAACACGGGTTCAAATCCCGTCGGGGGCGCTATTTTTTATACAGATATATCGAGTGCTCTTCTCCTTGGAGGCTCACCAGCTCCGCATAGTCGATTTCTTTATGTTCCCATCCCGGGATGTGATAATTATGTGATAACACCAATGTTCCCGGTTTGAGTTGTTCTTCGAAGAGGGGGACGAGAAGAGCATTGGACTCGGGTAGCAGGTATAAACAGACGATCGTTGCTTCCGAAAAGTTGGATTTCATAACGTCCTGCTGCCGAAAGGTGACCAGATGGGATACTCCTGTTAGTTTGGCGTAGGCCCGTGCCTCTTTGATTCTTTCAGGGACGATATCGATGCCAACCCCTTTAGCTCCATATTTTTTTGCTGCTTTGATGACAATACGACCATCGCCGCAGCCCAAGTCGTAGATAATATCTTTCTTATCCACCTCGGCCATTAAGAGCATTCTTTCGATAACGAAGAAGGGAGTGGGAACGAATGGGGCCAGGTCTTCGGAATCTGTCCGGCCGTGAGCTCCTTCATATAGGCCTAGATCATCGTTTTCATCGTAGCGAAAGGAATAGGCCATTCCCAGTCCCAGGCGGTATTTATACTTTTTTCCTTGATTGTTGGTGAAAAAAATATCCATGGGAACATAGGAAAAGTATTGATCAACGGCACCGGGTTCAAGATTTTTCTCGTCAGGTTCACCCACCCGGTTGATGGCTTTCATGGAATAATGCACGATTTCTTTCGTTTGGTTTCTAACGGAAATGAGTTTTTTTGTCGGGTTGGGCTGAATCCTTTGCTGTTGTAAAAAGGGGAGAGCGGGAGAAAGTTCCGGTGTCCCTCCCATTCCGGTTATGAAGGCGAAAAGAAAGAGAACCAGGGGAATATTCTTGAACCGCATTGAGGCCGTTACCGGAGATTCACTTCCCAAATTCTGGAAACACCATCTTCACCTGAAGTGATAATCCGGCGTCCGTCCGCCATAAATAAAGCCGAATAAACAGCTATTCCGCGTCGGTCGGAATGTCTGATGAGGGCTATTTCCTGTCCGCTTCGAATATCCCATACTCTGGCTGAACCGTCGGCTCCGGCTGTGACGAGATAACTGCCGTTGGGGCTGAATCGGGCCGAATGCACCCGGCCGGAATGCCCGTGCAGAGTTTGAGTTCTATTTTCTCTGCTCACATCCCAGATTTCCACGGTTCCATTTCCCGTTCCGACGGCGACATGCCGCGAATCGCTACTGAAAGCGGGGGGATTGGAATATTGTGCCCCAAAAGTCAGGATTTCTTTTCCTGAAGGGAGCTGCCAGATCATCGCCGTCCGGCCGGCATCTATGGTTAAAAGATAGCGGCCGTTGGGACTCAACAGGCTGTGTTCGATCCTGCTGCTGTGTTCCTTGATCGCACCGACCATCCTTACATCCGTTCTTCCGGCTGGTTGGGGTTGATCCGGTTGAACAGGCTTAGGTGTTGGTGTTGTTCCTCCCCCCAGTACCAGACGGGCTTCCGTCCATACCGCCCAATCGCTGTTGGCGTTGTTCCCGGCGTTCACGCTGAGAATAATGGTTCCTGTTTGTCCCGCGATACTCGAAAGGTCTCCTTCAACCCGGTCGATGCGGCCGTCATATCGTGCCGTGAATTTGGCCAGGTTGACACCCTCCATGGCTTCTCTTTTTGTAAAGCGGGTTTGCCGTCTGCGAAGCTGATTTTGCTGTCTGTCGAGCTGGTTTGGTGCGATGAAGCTGGCTGAAAAGGTAACGCCATCTGTTCCTGAAGCTCCTTCCATGAAGCCTCCGGCTATATAAATTCTGCCGCCTGTACTGGGAATGCTGATGTTCTCAAAACTGCCTATCATCATCCCGTTTTGTGCCCAATTGGGATGGGTGAACAAGATCCTGGGATAAGTTTTGTTGTCTTCGAGACGGGCGTTGTTGGTGTGCTTAACGCTTCCGTTGGCTTGACCGTCCGCTCCAAAGGGAATAGATATGCTGGCGGAATTTGTCCATTTTGCCTGATTTGCCCGGTTGATGAGGTCGATTTCCTGCGAATAGGCCCCGAGGGCCAAGAAAACAATGAGGAAAAAGCCAACCGTTATCTTTCTGATAGTCATTTTGTCGTACCTCCTTTATTACTGAATTATTCCTCCCTGAAACATTCAGGTTAACCTTTTTTATTTTATCGATTAACCTGCATTCTTACAGGCCGGCTCCTCGCTTCGGCGCGCCCTTTTTTTGCGTCAACCGGCCCTGCCTTAATCCTCGGCTTGTTGATAACACAGGTTTATATATGTGAGAAATGACGTTCGGAATTTTTTTCGGTTTTTTACCGCCAAGGCCGCTCTCCATATTCCAATTCAATAGTTTTGATTTCAAAAGGCCCGAATGTAAGATTCATTATGGTTCCGTTATTAGAGACGGCGCCTTTTCTTTTTTCCATCAGGTTCAGCTCGTATATTTTTTTCGGATGACCGAGAACACTCAAACTGGCTTTTGTTTTTTCTCCACGGGATTCATACAATCTCAATATCACTGTATCCCTGTCTTCCGCTTTTTTGATGGCTGCGCAGATAATGTTTGCTGGATCTGCCCTGAGAAATGAAAATTCGGGCGGCATTGTTCCTTTGCTGGATTTAATCTGCAGGCTCAAAAGGGGGACGTTAAATTCATATCCTTTTAAGACCGTACCGGCGGTTTTCCAGTCTCCTTTATGAGGATAGAGGGCGTAGGAAAATTCATGCCGTCCTCTATCTGCTACGGGATCGGGATTGCTTGGGGACCGGAGGAGTGTAAGCCGGATGATATTATCTTTGATGTCGTGTCCGTATTTGGAATCGTTCAGCAGGCTGATGCCGTACCCGCTGTGGGACAAGTCGGCCCAGCGGATAGCCGGGACTTCGAACCGGGCTTTTTCCCAGGGTGTGTTTCTTCCAGTCGGCCTCTCTATGGCGGCAAAAGGAATTTCATAAGTGGCTTTTCCTGATCTTATATCCACCGGAAAAGCGACTTTAAGCAATACATGGTCTTCCCACCAGTCCACTTCCATCCGGATATCGATGCGCGGGATATCTTTCCAGAGAATGATTTCCTGTGAAAAAAAGGATGACGGAAAAGAAGAGGTAGGATCCCGCCTGGACTTGGAAAGGCCTAAAAAGCTTTTCTTGACCACAAGTGATATTTTAACCGGCCCCTTGGCTCCCGGCTCAATGCTGTCTGCTTTATCCAGCATCCATTGACGCCCAGTATAGCCGATATTCCAGGCATCCCAATAAGAAGGAATGTCTTCAAAAAGCTGAAGCTGGTTTCCGGCTGCTTCAGGAGCCAAGATCTCTTTTTTATGGATTTTATCGAAGATGCTGCAGATATTTCCGCTTTCCGGATGAAGGGTGACCTTGAAATACCGGTTTTCCAGGCTGTTTGGTCCTGCTTGGAGGGAAGAAGAGAGTTCTGCAGGGGAAGCTTTTTCCAATGTATATACTTTATACCCCATAGCTGGAACATCTTCCGCGATGAAGGAAATGTCCTTTCGGCCTTTTTCATTGATGATTTGGGATGCGACCTCATGTCCGGATGGGTCCAAAACCCGGACGTTGGGAGGATCCTGAAGAAGAGATGTTTGGACAAGGCCGTCGCGGTTCCAGGAAAGGGTGTTGAAGACAAGTAAAGGTGTTCCATTTCCGCCCGCTGTTGTATCAACCTGCTGGGAAAGAAAATCCAGGCTTTTTTCAAGAACATTTCCGGTGGAAGACATGGCTTCCTTATAGGAAAGGCGGGCGTCCCTGTATACGGGAGTGATACTCGAGCCCGGTAGAATGTCATGGAACTGGTTCATCAAGACTTTTTCCCAGGCGGATTTCAGCTCTTCCGAATCATAGGGATTTCCCAAGAAATAGGCCAATGATGAAATTTTCTCGGTGTTACCAAGAAGCACTTCCGATTTTCTGTTGAATTTTTTTGTTTCAGCTTGAGTTGTAAAAGTTCCCCGGTGGTATTCCAGATAAAGCTCATCTTTCCAAACCGGGAGAGAATTTTCCGTTTTTTTCCGAATATGTTCCAGATATTCGGAAGCCGATGAATGTTTCATTCTGGGAAAGATATTTTGTTGCTTGTATTGTTTGGCCCGGTCGAGCATTTCACGGTTGGGGCCTCCACCATGATTTCCCAGTCCGTAGAGGATGAGAACGTCCTTCATGCCTGTGTTTCTTTCAAAATTTTTAAGACCCGGATTGATTCTTTCCGCCCGAATCCGGCCGACATATCCCGTTGGTGGGAAATAGGTTAAAATTCGGGAACCATCCACTCCTTCCCATTGGAAAAGGAAATAGGGGAAAACGGTTGTATCGTTCCAGCTGATTTTTTGGGTGATGAAGGAGTTAAAGCCGCTTTTGGTGAAAAATTGGGGCATGTTCCAGTTATAGCCGAAGGAATCGGGATTCCAGCCGGTGCGTACATCGACGCCGAATTTTTCCAAAAAATACTTTTTTCCGTAAAGAATCTGGCGGATAAACGATTCGCCGTCGATCAGGTTGCAGTCAGGTTCGGCCCACATCCCGCCGACAATCTCCCAACGGCCGCGGGCTACCATTTTTTTTATGCGTTCAAAGACCTCCGGGTAATATTCTTCCATCCATTTATAAGCCTGGGCTTGGCTCTGCGCGTACACGATGTCCTGATAATCTTCCATGTTGTCCAGGATGGTGCTGAAGGTTTCCTTGGCAACCTCCACGGTTTCCCGCCAGCGCCAAAGCCAGGCCAGGTCGATGTGGGAATTGCCTGTTAAATAAAAGGTGTATTCTTCCGCCATTTTGGAGACGGGTTTGACCTTCTTATAAAAACGGGAGACGGCTGTTTTTAAAGAGGAAGCTTTTCCCGGCCGAATAACATCCGGGTCAAATGCAGCCAGGGCTTCCTGGAATATCCGTTGAAGCTCTTTAAAAGGCATGCTGGAAACATAATCCCGGTAAACCGGAGATATGGGGCGTTTTTTATAGGAGGGGACATTTTCTTCAGGAGAGAGGTCCAAAAGGGCTTTCCCCGTTTTGAGGTCCAGGACGAACCGGGAAAAAAGATGATCCATTTCTTCAATATCCGCCGTCTCAAACCGGGCTTCCTGAATCTGGAAATATGTCCCGGGTTCAACGGTATTTCTCCCGACTAAGGGAAGTTTTCCCATGTTTTCCAACCGAAAAGCAATAAGAATGATGCTTCCGGGAAGAGCTTTCTCCCTAAGAGGAAATTTTTGCTCGACTTCCGATGACTGGTTGCCAAATTTAAGATCCAGGGTTTCCATTTCCTTCCCGTTGCAGTAATACCGTCCTTTGAATACTCCCAATCCCCTGAACTTAAGGGAGAGCGTTACGGTTTTTTCTCCGGAATCATTCATGAACAGGAAATCGGGAAGTGTGACCTTTTGCCTCAGCCAGAAGACTTTTTCCCGGATAGAGTCTCCGGTTGCCTTCTCGACCCATCCGGTTTCATCCAGTTCGGCTAAATCTTCTTGTTTGATATCTTGTGCCGAGTATTCCCATCGATGGATGCCAAGGTCACCGGCTTTTTCGATGAGGCTGATTTTTTGAGTGACGCTGTTTTCCTCCTCAGCGAAGACGGGAAAAAATACGATAGAAAAAATAATAATGAGGCAGAAGTGTTTGTAACGCATCATATTCCCCTATTCATGGTTTTATCGAATGATGTTTTCGAACGAAGAAAATCTTAACAGCTATCCCTTGTCCCGTCAACCGGACTTTCTCTTGTCTTCATACATGATATTGTCCGCATTTTTGAGGCAGTCTTTTATTTTATCCTTTTTGATCGGGTCATAAAATGCGACCCCTATCGCCAGATCAATAGGGAAACCGGTCAATGTTTGTTCCTTGTTCCATTTTTTCAGATTGTCTTTGATGCGGTTTATTATCTGCTGCGCTTTGTCTTTCGTTTCAGGAAGAATGACGAGGAATTCATCACCTCCAAACCTGATAATCGTATCGGAACCGCGGACACTTTTTTCAAGTATTTTGGCAACTCCCATCAAAACTTTATCTCCGGTCAAGTGTGAATAAGAATCGTTGATTTCTTTAAACCGGTTGATGTCGATCATGATCAGGCCAATCGGATTGTGGTATCTTTTCGCCCGTTTGACTTCTTTGTCAATGATCTGGTTGAAATAGTAGCGGTTGTACAAGCCGGTTAGAGAGTCGTGTATGGCCTGCTTTTTCAGCTTTTTTTCCAACCGGATGCGCTTCAGTTCTTCGTTTAGATGTCCCGCCAAAATTTCAGCGAGCTCTGTTGACCGTTCGTTATATTCATTTTTGTAAGAGGAATATACCGTAAACACTCCTAATTCTCCTATGGGGACACTCATATAGGAGTTTAATCGATAACCCAGGTTTTTTTTCTCATCTTTCCAAGCACTGAAGTCGTTTCCCCGGATGGTTTTCATTTTTTCAATGGAGGTTCCAGTCAGTCCTTGTCCTTTTGGATAGGATTTTACCTTTCCGGAAAAATCACTCGGGAAGACATTTTTGGGTGTCAGCTTATTATGTTCAAAGCTATAAAAGACGCAACAATCAAAATCAAGGATATCTTGAGTGACCTTCATAGCCGTCTGCCAGAATTCAACTTCCGACTCACATCTTTGCAACTGCTGCACACCGGCATGGAGGGCTCTCAATTGGTCGATGTTCTTGCTGTTAAGTAGAGCGATGGCCGCGAGCTCACCGAATGTTTTGGCCAATCTTGCGTCATTGTCGTTGAATCCTCCCGGTTTATTGGCCAGCCCCATGATGCCCATGGTTTTCCCGTGCAAATTTAAAGGGGAAAACAAAACATTTTTCAGTTGCGAATGTCCTTCAGGGATATATTTCATGAAGGCGCTTTGAGAGAAGTTGTTATCATATATGACCTTCCCGTGTTTATAGGCTTCTCCTCTCAGTCCTCTGATCGGCATGGGAAGATCGGGATTTACGCTGCACTCATAAGGGCCCTGGTCAAGGAATAAAACCTCATTTTCATCTCCTTTTCTGTTTATAAGGGCTACGTAACCGGAATCACCGCCTAAAAGTTTTTTGCATGAATGAAAGATTTCCCGGGCGGCCGCTTCAAAAGTCGTTTTCTCAAATACAGCTGTCGCAGAATCCAGAATGGCTGTAAGTTCAGTTTCCCGTTCATGTAATTCAGTTAATGTTCGGCCAAGTTTTTCTTTAGAAAATTTGTATTTTTTGTCAAGCTTGTCAATTGTATTTTTCAGGTCCATTGACGTGTTTTTTTTAGGGATTTTTGGATTCATGGATTTTTTTAATACTTTTATATAATAATGAAAAAAAAAATATAATCAATCGACTTGCTTTCCGTTCTTACTATCGGAGGGACGGTGAGATATACGAATGTCACCTATTGAGGACACTCCAAGGATTTTTCATTCCTGACCAAAGATGGCATGATATCTGCACTGAGAACAGGTTTGTTGGAAAGGACAAGCGATGAATAAAAAACTTTTTTGTGCGGTTACAACCGGTTATGTATTTCTGGTCCTTACCGCTTTTTATCTAGATGCGGGGAAAAAACCAGAGCTTCCCCAGCCTTACGAAAAATGGTTAAAAGAAGAAGTTGTCTATATCATAAGCCCCAAAGAAAAGGAGGCTTTTACCAAGCTGGAAACCAACCGGGAACGGGATTTGTTTATGGAAGAGTTCTGGAAACAAAGGGACCCGACACCGGGCTCCGTCCGCAATGAATTCAAGGAGAGGCACTACAGACGGATTGAAGAGGCCAATAAAATGTTCGGCCGGGGAACGCCCCTGCCCGGCTGGCGGACGGACCGCGGGCGGATCTACATCGCTCTCGGAGAACCGAAGCAAAGAGTAAGATACGGCGGAAAGCTGGGTGCGACCTATCCATGTGAGCTATGGTACTACCAGGGAAATCCCGGGCTTGGACAGCCGACATTTTTTAGGCTTCTCTTTTTCAAGCGGTTCGGTGTAGGCCCTTATGAAATTTATTCTCCTATTTCTGATGGACCGAGGAGCCTGACGCACCTGGTCAGCCTCTACGGAACGATGGGAACGGATGATCCGAACGCTGCTGATAAACTGGCCTTTGAGCTGCTGAAAAACGTCGAAGGTCCTGAGCTTGCCTATGCCTCCTGGTCTTCTTTTCCGACAAGTGACGGAAGATTGATGTTGGAGTTCAACGGGGACAGAATGGCTTCTTCAATCCTTGTTGAACAGGTCCGAACCTATCCTTATAAGCATATCAAAGATGATTATGTATATGATTTCCTGGAACATAAGGCTACCGTTGAGGTGGATTATTCAGCCCATTACATGAACAGCCGGTCCTTGATCGAGGTTCTTCAAGACGAGGCGGGATTATCTTATGTGCATTTTTCAGTGGAGCCGGAAAAGCTTTCGGTTGATTTTTTCGAGGATAAATATTTCACGAACCTCAAAAAAACCGTTCGTGTCGAGGGAGCGGAAGGCAAAACCGTTTTCCAGCATGAAGAGATCTTACCTCTCGAATTGAAGGAAGAACAATTAGAGACCATCGGGAGCAGACCCTTTCATCTTTATGATATGTTTCCGCTGGTTCCCGGCAGCTACACGCTGCATATTCACCTGGAGAATACGGTGACCCGGGAATTCACATCCATCGAGAAAAATCTTACGGTGAACGGGCCCCGCATACCTGGGCTGGGTCCTGTCATCCTGGCCGACAGGGTGGAAATGGTTGAGGGGAAAGATAAGGGTACCCATCCCTTTAAAGCCGGAAATATACAGCTTTACCCTTCAATCCGCAACCGTTTTTCCCAGGAGGATCCACTTTTTGTTTTTTTTCAGATATCATCCTTGGATCCCAGTTTAAAGGAGCAAGGGAAGGTGTCGTTCACCGTCGTTAAGGACGAACGGATCGTTCTCACTTACGAAAAACCTCTTTCCGGCTGCAAAACCCTTCCACATTTCCTGGAAGATATTTCCCTTAAGGGAATGGCTCCCGGAGAGTATGAACTGAAAGTGTCGCTCCGGACCGGGCAGGTGGATGAGGTATTTTCCGCTGAAAAAACGTTCACGGTGGTTGGCAAATCGCTCCCGGAAACCTGGGTTTTTTTCCAGGAGGGACCACCTTTGGCAGATCCGGTTTATTTTTTTATCCGGGGAAATCAGTATCTCAACAAGGGGGAGCCGGAAAAAGCCCGTCCGCTTCTGGCCCAAGCTTACCGTTCCGAACCGGAAGCCCTGGATTTTGCCCTATGCTATGCCCGGTCGCTTCTTTTTCTCAATGAACATACCGAAGCCCGGTGTGTTCTGGTTCCTTTTCTCGAATGGGACTGGGATCAATTCGAGCTTTATTATTACCTTGGACTGGCCTATCAGGGTGAAAAAAATTTCGAGAAGGCGGTGGAGCACTATCAAGAAGCCCTGACGCGGAAAGGGAATGTGGTCCCTATTCTTAATGCCGTCGGTGACTGTTTGTTGACGTTGGGCGACGGGAATGAAGCCCTGAAGGCCTGGAAGAAATCGCTGGAAGTAAATCCGGACCAGGAAGAAATCAAAGCAAAGATTCGAAAAGTGGAGATCAAAAAGTGAAAAGAGAAAAAGGAATAAGAAAGATTCAGGACATTTTGCCGTGCCTCCTTATTTTGCTTCTCAGTTTTCCGGCCGTTTGGGCTGAGGAAAAACGTATAGGGCCGGTAACGCGAGAGATCCCCGGCGTCGACCTGGACAAAATTCTGTCGATGAGCGCAGCTTACTGCTCGGCCCTGACCGAAGCCGCTTTGGATTTTGTCTGCCTGGAAAAGATCGAAGAACGAATGTCAAAAGGGAACAAAAAAGATGATTTTTTTTCCGGCCGGGCTCAATCCCCACCTCCGAACGTACAGGATAACAACAGAATTCTGAGGTCCAAACATCCCATGTCGACTCCAAAATTTTACAGAAAAAAACCCCGGCCGAGAGAGATGGACAAAAATTTTTATATATACGACTATCAGCTGATAAAAGAGGAAAACAGCATCAGGGAAAAAAGAACCCTTGTTGAAGAGAACGGCCGGAAAATAGAAGAAAAAGATGTTCCGCTGAAGGCAAAACGTTTTTATTCCAAACGGGCCGTGTTCGGGCCGGTCGGTCTTCTCAGCCGAGAACAACAGAAGAATTACCGTTACAGTGTCATCGGCGAGGGGCGTATCGGGGACCGGAATGCGATTATCATCGAGGCCATTCCCATCAAGATATCCGAGGAAAATCCCAACTACGGAAAGATCTGGATCGAAAAAAAATCCGGCGCCGTTCTCCGTATCGATGTAGCCCAGGATTCGATTCTCGGACTGGAGGACCTCAATAATACCGGCCTGAGAAGAAAGGTCATCCTAACCCATTTTTATGGGATAGAAAAAAAAGGCCTCCGTTTTCCGAGCCGGACCGTGTTTAAGGAAAATATTTGGAGAGACAAATCAGAGGACTTTGAGATCACCTATTCCTTCTCCATGCCCAAGCGAAGTCTTTATTGGGTGGAGACGGTCATCGAATACACTGATTACCGGTTTTTCAATGTATCGGTCAACGTTAACCTGCATTATTCATATTGTGAATAAAGCAGGTTAAATACTGATGCTGAGGAAATCCGCATTTCGGTGATAATAAAATGATTTAGGCGGTTTTAATGTCTGCGGGACCGTCTTGGACCGGAATCTGAAGTGCCCGAAGAAGAAACCGATAGAGCGAAGGCTTCCACCGTGGGTGTCGCCGGAGTGTTGCCCTGGGTATCGGTTTTGATGACCCATATGTCGGCTTTACCGGAACCCCAACTGTCCGTTCCTCCCACGGCGATACATCCGCCGTCATCCGTACAGCAGACTCCGTATCCGGCGTCATATTCGGAACCTCCGAATGTTTTATCCCAGATTTTGTTGCCGTCCATATCCGTTTTGACAAGCCACAGGTCAAATTCTCCCGCGCCGAAAGAATTGGTTTCTCCCGTCAGAAACAAATAATCCGTCCCGTTTGCCCCATGGGCCATCATGTAGGAATAGTCGTTTTCGTTTCCGCCGAAATATTTGTTCCAAACGACCAAACCGTTGCTGTCGGTTTTCATCATCCAGAAATCAGTTTTTCCTGAGCCGTAAGACCATGTGTCCCCAAGAAAATAAAGAGAGCCATCCGGAGCGGCATAAACATCATAAAGAAAATCCCTGTCCGGACCGCCGCGCCATTCACTCCAGATTTTGACACCGGAATTGTTTAATTTACCTATCCAGCCGTCAAAGGTGGTGTTATAACCACTGTATCCGGCCAGGATATATCCTCCGTCATGTGTCTCGTCCACACCGTAGGCATATTGGACATTGGCCTCTGGGGGACAGACGCTCCACAACTTCTCGAACTGCTTATCGGCTCCCAGAAACCACCAGTCTTTATCTGTTCCCGACTGGTATTTTCTTCCGGCGACCGCTATTTTCTGATTCCAAATCCCATCCAAGAAAAGATCATCCTTGTCCGCGCCGAAGGTTTTTTTCCTCAGTTCGTTGCCGTTGGCATCCGTTTCGATCAGCCATCCGTCGCACTCCCCGGCGCCGTAAGACTCAGTGTTTCCAACGATGGTATAGCCTCCTGTCGAGTTGGGTCCTCCTTGAATGCCCCAATCCTCGCCGGTGCCGCCGAAGGTTTTTTTCCATTCGAGGTTTCCATAACGATCCAGTTTGAGAACCAATACATCATAATCCCCGCTGCCGATGGATTTTGTTTCCCCGGTGATAAAAAATCCGCCGTCCCCCGTTTGGGCGACATCGTAGGCTAAATCGTTTTCCGCTCCGCCGAATACCTTGTTGAATGTTTGGCAGGCATCGCCAATCCCGTCCCCATCGCTGTCTTGCTGGTCCGCGTTTGATATGTGCGCGCAGTTATCACAGGCGTCCCCCAGACCGTCCAGGTCAGAATCGGTCTGGTCCGCGTTGGCTACATAGGGACAATTGTCTTCTTCATCAGGAATGCCGTCATCGTCCTGGTCAGGTTTGCATTTGTTGACTCCGAGACAAAGACAGGCTATCAAAAAAACTAGAATCACGGTGCGAAATTTTTTCCCCTTCATGTTTATTCCTTCCAAGATTTGTCGTTGTTTTTTCTTTATAGAATGACAAAATTTTTGTCAAGACAAGAAGATGACAAAAAAAGTGTGAAGGAGAAGCAAGAATGGTTTGGCTGGTAAAGACGGCGGACGCCGTATATGGTATAAAAAATACATGCCTCCACAATCAAAAACGGAAAAAACGGACGGTTATGATGTAGACTTTTTTGGACAGCCAAACGTTCCCTTAAATGAATGAAGACAAGAAAGCACCGCAGATGAACGAGCACATGAATATCATGCTGGCCAAAGAAGGAAACCCGGAAGCTTTTCGTCAGCTTTACGACCGGCATGGTGACCGGATTTACCGTATCGCCTACAGGCAGACGGGATCCCGGGCGGATGCCGAGGACATCATGCAGGATACCTTCATCAAGGCCTTCAAGAGCCTTCGTACTTTCCGCTTCAGTCCGGAACATACTTTTTCTTCCTGGATCAATACCATCTGTCTCAACTGTGCCCTCGACCATTTTCGAAAGCAGCGAAGAAAACACCGGCACGACCAGCTCTCCCTATCCGACATGCCGCAGGAGCTCCCATCCGCAAATCCATCTCCTGAAGACAGCACGGAACAGAAGCAAGTAGGCGAAAGCATCCGCCGGGCTTTGTCTATCCTTTCTCCCAAACAGCGTCTCGTTTTTGAAATGAGATTTACCCAGCATATGGATATCAAAGATATCGCCCAAACTCTGCGGTGCAGCCAGAGTAATGTCAAAACCCAGATTTTCCGGGCCCAAAGAAAGCTTAGGAAAATACTGGAACCCGTTTGGGGGAAACCATGAACTGTCAACATGCAAAAGATCTTATGGCTATCGGTATCTTCGGTAGGCTCACACCCGCACAAAGGAAAGAACTCGAGGAACATCTGAAGGATTGTCCCGCATGCGCCCGCCGTTATGAAAAAACGGCTTCTCTTATGGGCCTGCGCATGAAAGAGGCGGACATTCCTCCTCCGGACCTGGAGAAGTCCTGGAAAGCCGTCTCTAAGGGAATTGAGAGCCGCCGCCGGCCCAGGGGATTTTTTCCAGCCCGGAAATGGATCCTGGCCGCATGCTCTTTTTTAGCCGTTTTCGTTTTGGGCTATTTCGCCGGAAAAATGGTCTTAAACTCCGGCCGGCAGGGTTTCATGCCGGAGACCTCTTCGGCTCCCTCCCTGGCAGCCTATGTCGACAATGTCAAACCGGTCCTGGTCAATTTCCTCAACAGGGACGGTGTCGAAACACCGGAAAAAATCCGGCGCCTGGAAAAAGAGATCATCAGCGACATGCTTTTTCGAACACGGCTGCTGAAGGAAATGGCTTCACAGAACGGGGACCCCGAGATACTGGAGCTTCTTCAGGATTTGGAATTCATCCTGATGTCCATGGACAATCTGAAGCCCGATGACCGGGATACGGCCCAATACCTGGTCCGCATGATCCGGGAAAAGAAGGTTTCTCTCAGGATGCGGGAGCTTTTGACTTCAAAATCCACGATCTGATATGGAGGCTGATATGAAAAAAAACGGAAAAATTTTCATCTGGGGATGGATTTGTATATGGTTTTTTACCGCTGCTGAGGCTTGGGCGTTAAACGGCCTTGCCGGAGAATGTCGGATGGAAAACATATCCATGGAAAACCTCTTCGTTCTTGAAGGGGACGAAGAAATGGACCGCTTTTTCCAGGCCAAGGAACATGTTTTTAAAAGGCGCTGGGATAAAGCCCGAGAGGGATTTGAAAATTACCTGAACGATTTTCCCAGAGGGCGCCTTCGAGACGAAGCCCTCTACTGGCTGGCCCAGAGTCTGGACATGCTGTCTAAAAAGGGTAGAGGGGAGGAGGACATTCTTACTCTCAAGGAAGAAGCGGTACGCAAGTTAAACGTCCTCATTCAGGATTTCCCGAAAAGCCTGTGGCGGGACGACGGCCTGGCTCTGCGTGTTGAGATCGCCGCCCAGCTGGTATTGATCGGACATGAGGAATACAAATCCTATATCGACGAAGCCCTCAGAACGCAGAAAAAAAACATGCGGGAAATAAAACTCCTGGCACTCCAATCCATGGCCGGATTGGATGAAGACTACGTTCTGCCCATCTATAAGCGTCTTCTTCAAAGTGATCCTGACGCCGACGTCCGGAAAAAGATTGTCTCTCTTTTGGGAAGTTTTTCAGCATCTTCGGCCATGAACCTTATCGAGGAGGCCGGCCGGTCGGATAAAGATAAGGGAGTCCGTGAGGAGGCCACCTTCTGGATGAAAAAAGCACGTGCCCTGCAGATTCCTGTCGGGTTGAAATATTATGTCTACGGCTGCCGGCTTCTCGATGAGAACCTGTATAGCCGTTTTCCCGAAGAAAAATTCAACACCATCAACCTGGGTCTTTCCGGCTGGCAAAGCGAAAATGCTGTGAAGCGTGCCGTCCGTAAAGTGTTCGAGGGCAAAATATCACGATTTTCCCGGTCGGCAGATGGAACGCTTCCCGCTTCTTACGGTGTAACCCGGGACGAGCGGCAGATGATTATCATGCACCGCGCGGGTGATTTTATGATTTGGATTAAGCCGGACGAGCTGGATATAACCGAAGACCTTATCCAGGGAGAAGTTGAATTCCGGAACCTGAGGACGAACAAGAAAGAAAATAAAACATTCCTCCTCAAAAAAAAAGACAGCCGGATGATCGTCAAGCGGAGCGGTGACAGGCTTTCCCTTGTCACTCTTCAATTCGTGAACATCAAACCGGGGAAAGCCCAGAGTATATCCGAGAAGGAAACTTCGCCTGAGCCCTTGTCCAAAGAACTGGAAAGTCTGATACAATCTTTAGGTAAGCTTAAAGGAAAACGGCAGGTCGGGAAAGAATTAACCCTGCCGGATCACGGCGAGCTAGAAGTTAACGCCGTTTACACCCTGAAGCCGGGGCTTCGTATTCATACGGCCCGTAAATATTTTTCCGTCAGTGAGTTCGAAAAGGACCTGGTTAATTTCGAGCAGTCCAGGGCCGTTCTTCCTGAAAAAACCACTCCTTCCGGCAAAGAAAAGGAAACCGGCCGGGATAAATATTCCAACCTGGTGAATGTCGCCTTGGCCGAAGCGCAAATTCCTCATCGCTCATGGACCTTGCTAGGGGATATTATCTGGCTGAAAAAACGTCAGTGCCTGGTCGGGCATGGAGCGCTTATCCTCGATCCGGACCGGAACATCAAAGCCCAGGGCCTGATCTTAGTTCCTCTTGACGACCCGGCCGGATACCAGCTTCTGTACGGAAAAGCCTGGATAAAAAAGCAGCTTCTCCTTCGTGAAGACGAGAGGCGGACCCGTCATTATTACCCCGTTCTTTCCACCAATGTTCAAGGCTGGAGCGTTCAAACAGTCCTGCATTCCATGCCTTCAAAATCCTCCGCCGCCAAGCAGGATTTCAGCCTGGCCCAGGCCGCACGAAGCAAAAACGGTAAAGACTGGGTCCTTGTCGGGCGGATTATGCTGTTGCCCAAGGAAAGATGTTTTATCGCCAGGCAAGCGGCTCTCATTTGCTCCGACGGAACCATCGTTTTTGGAACCGAACTCGAGGTCCCGACGGATGATCCTGCAAAGGCTAGAGTCATTGAAAAACAACCTTGAAAATTTCACGAAGCCTGTCCCGGTTCTAGGCCGGGACAGGCCTTTTCATGGAGGAAAACATGTTTGCAAACACCATCAAAACCGCTCTTCGCGGTATGAAAAAACAGGAGACACATACGTTTATTAATATTTTCGGCCTGGCCGCGGGGATGGCCTGCTGTATCCTCATCCTGCTCTGGGTTCGGGACGAGGTGAACTTTGACCGGTTCCATGAACATTTCGGCAACATTCACCGTATTGTGTCCGACTGGCCCAAATACAGTTGGAATGGGATGGAGGGAACGCCTCGTCCCCTGGCTGAAGTTGTCGAAGAACAAATCCCCGAAGTCAAGAAAACCGTCCGTATTGCCGACCACAGCCGGTTGGTTTTCCGCTACCGGGACAAGGCGTTTTATGAGAGCCGGGGAATCATCGCCGATCCTTCCCTTTTTGAAGTATTTTCCTTTCGTTTTATCAAAGGAAATCCGGAAACGGCTTTTTCTCATCCGACGGATATTGTCATCACCGAAAGTTTGGCCCGTAAATATTTTGAGGAAGAGAATCCGGTAGGCCAAACCATCGAGGTCGATGGGAAACAAGCCGTTGTCAAGGGCGTTATTGCAGATATTCCCCGGCATTCCACCCTGCGCTTTGATTTTGTCAGCTCCTTTGCCTTCATCGAAGAACTTTCGGGCTACGGCGTCCATTGGGGGGCCTTCAACTTTAATACGTACGTTCTTCTTCGTCCGGATACGGACCCGGCCGAGCTGGGACCGAAAATGACGCAACTGGCCCGGGACAACAAGTGCCCCCAGGTGGAGGATGGGGCGTCCTTTCGTCTTCAGCCCCTCGCCCGTGTCCATCTTGATGCCAGGACTTACCAAAGGGATACGGTTCTTCTCGGCAACCGAAGCGTGGTTGTTTTGTTTTCCGCCATAGCCGTTTTTGTGCTGTTGATAGCCTGTGTCAATTTTTGCAATCTGTCCACAGCCCGCTCGGCGCTCAAAGCCAAGGAAGTCAGCCTGCGCAGGACGGTCGGTGCCTCGCGTGGCCAGCTTATCCGCCGGTTTTTGGGGGAATCTTTCTTTTTGACGGGAATATCTTTTTTGACGGCCCTGGCGTTGT
The DNA here is from genome assembly GCA_016927475.1 of Candidatus Aminicenantota bacterium. GTDB lineage: Bacteria > Acidobacteriota > Aminicenantia > Aminicenantales > Aminicenantaceae > JAFGMO01. The sequence continues at coordinate 28,986 of JAFGMO010000007.1, read as the reverse complement.
CCTTTTTGCTTCTTCCTATTCTTAACCGCCTCAGCGGCAAAGAGATGTCCTTGAACCTGACTCGGCCGGACCTTCTTGTCGGTCTGGCCGTCCTTTTTCTGGTGACGGGATTTCTGGCCGGAGGATATCCCGCAGTCTTTCTTTCCGGACTCAGGCCTTCCCTGATGCTTAAAGGGGGAAAAGGATCCCGTGAGGGCGGATTGACCCTCCGAAGAATCCTTGTCGTTTTTCAGTTCACCTTGACCGTTATTCTTCTTATAGGAACGGTGGTCGTGGCCAGGCAGTTTTTTTATCTGTCCCACGTGGATTTGGGATTCAGCAAGGAAAACGTCATCCAAATTCCTGTCAAAGGAAGCGTTGCTTCCCGTTTTGACGCTTTCAAAAACGACCTTCTGTCGAATCCCGAGGTAATTTCCGTCTCGGCCGAACGTTATCCCTTCAGCCGGACAACATCGCGGAGTTCGGGGAATTTTGATTGGGAAGGCAGAGAAGGCGAGGAAGACCTGGATATGGTTTACTGCGGCGTAGACTATGATTTTTTCAAAACTCTGAACCTGGATTTGGTTCAAGGCCGGGTTTTTTCCCGGGAGAATCCTTCGGATAAACGAGGAGCCGTAATTCTCAATGAAACGGCGGTAAAAGCCATGGGGATGGAAGAACCGCTGGGGAAATGGTTCTCCGTTTCAAAAGACAAAAAGGCCGTGATCATCGGTGTCGTCCGCGATGCGCACTTCCGCTCTCTTCACCATGAGGTTGAACCCCGTTTTTTTTATATCACCGGAATGGCCGCGGCCAGGGACAGGGGGCTCGTTCTGGTCAAGATTCGCGGAGCCGACGTTCCGAAAACCATATCGGACCTAGAGAAGATATGGAAAAAATTCAATCCCGTTTCCCCCTTTGAATACCAGTTTCTCGATGAGACCTACGCCGAGTTGTACGAAGAAGAGCATCGAATGCTTACGGTCTTTAACTTTTTTACAGGTTTGGCGGTTTTTATCTCCTGCCTGGGGCTTTTCGGATTGGCCTCTTTTTTGGCCGAACGGCGGACCAAGGAGATCGGCATCCGCAAGGTTCTGGGGGCCGGCGAGATGAATATTGTCGTCAGCATGACCAAAGATTTTGTCCGCTGGGTGCTTCTGGCTAATGTTTTTGCCTGGCCGGCCGGATATTTTTTGGCCAAAAGGCTTCTTCAGGATTTTGCTTCCCGGGTATCCGTCGGAATCGGCGTCTTTCTTTTGGTCGGAGTATCGGCCGTTCTTCTAGCGGCGCTGACGGTCAGCGGGCAGGCCTTGAAGGCAGCCCGAACCGATCCCGCCTCAGCCCTCCGCTACGAATAAAAAAAAGGGGACGCAAGCATCAAAATTATTTACAGAAACTTAGCTCAAATATCAACATAAAAATCAGGGCAGAAATGCGATTTTGAAACCTTTTTTTACCAATCTTGTTTTAGTTATTCATCCCGCGAATGAAAAAATGAATACATATAATAAGATAATGGTGAGTTGTCGTAGTAAGGAATAAAACAATACTTTAAATTGTAAAACATTTTTCAATTTGGAACGTATATAATAGTGAAATAGTTTAAAATTTAAATGATTGCATCAGAAAAACGTTTTCCCAAACTGGCCTTAAAGATTTTGCGGCGCACCCTGCCCCGGAATGACGCTTATTATCTTCTAGACAATATCGTGGAAATTTATGAGGAATTGTCTTCCACTCGCGGTTTGCTTTATGCCCGCCTCTGGGTTTGGTGGCAGGTTTTTACCGGCCTGCCCCATTATATTCGGCATCACACATACTGGAGTTTTCAAATGATTCGGAATTATATTGTTTCCACATTTCGTTTTTTGCGTAAAGATAAGCTTCATTCTTTTATCAAGATCACGGGTTTGGCGATAGGTCTGGCTTGTGTGATTTTGATTTTTCTGTTTGTCCGGTATGAGTTGAGCTATGATACCTTTAACCGGAAACAAGACCGCATATACCGGGTTGTGCTCGACAACGTGCATGACGACGGCATCTTTCCCATGGCTCCCACCATGCTGCCTCTGGCTCCGGCCCTGCGCCGTGATTTCCCGGAGGTGGAAAAAGCAACTCGGATTTCCTGCCGCAGTTCACAATTATTGAGCTCCGGTGAACATCGTTTTTATGAATCCCTGCATTTTGCAGATGCCGAAGTTTTTTCGATTTTTGACCTTCCCTTTAAACAGGGGAATCCGGATACGGCGCTGTTGCGGCCTTTTTGTATCGTTCTCACCGAGGACACGGCGGAAAAATATTTTGGGCGGTCCGATCCCCTGGGTAAGGTTTTGAGACTTAATGAAAACAAGGATTTTACGGTTACGGGCGTTTTAAAAAAAATTCCGGAAAATTTTCACTTGAGAATCAAAATGCTGGTCTCCTTTGAATCGCTTAAAAGCCAAGAGAAGGACCGCTGGGTTTCCTGGGATAGATTTTCAAATGACTATACCTATATATTATTGACATCCGGGATGAACCCGGTCGAGCTGGAGAAAAAACTGCCTGAATTCCAGGAGACATATGCCGGATCCGAGATTGCCGAAAAACAGAAATTGCGCCTGCAGTCTTTGCGGGACATCCATTTTTCCTCTTTGAACTATGATGACGCCGTCACTTATGAGAGAGGTTATTTGTATGCTTTGTCAGCCGTTGCCCTGTTTATCATGGTCCTTGCCTATATGAATTTCATCAACCTGGCGACGGTCCGCTCAGCCGGCCGGGCCCTGGAGGTGGGCATGCGGAAGGTCGTGGGAGCCCGAAGATCCCAACTTGTCCTTCAATTCCTGACGGAATCATTCCTTCTTTCCATGGCGGCGATTGCCGCGGCCGTGGGATTGGTTTATCTTGTTCTGTCCCGGTTTTGTTCCTTTTTGAACAGGCAGATCGCATTTGACCTGTCAAAAGAGCCCATGCTTGTTTTGATGCTGCTGGTACTGTTTTTGATTACGGGATTTTCCGCGGGTATTTACCCGGCGATATTTCTTTCGGCATCAAAACCTGTTCATGCGCTGCGGCAAAAGCTTACTCAAGGAAGCCGCCGGCTTTCCTTTCGTATGGTTTTTGTGGTTCTTCAGTTTACCGTGTCGATCGTCCTTATCATCGCCACGCTGGTCGTCTATCAACAGTTGGGTTTTATGATGTCCAAGGACCTGGGATTTTTCAGCGACCAGATTGTCGTTATCCCTTTGCAGGACAGCCCTCTGCGTCAAAACGCCGAACCTTTTAAGATCGCTCTTTTACACTATCCAGGAATTCTGGGAGTTACCTGTGCCAGCGGTACACCGGGAAGCGGCAGTTCGAACGCCAGCAATTTTGTCCTGGAAACTCCCGAAGGCGAAAAAGAGGTCTACATCCAAACCATCGTCACGGACGCACATTTTGTGAGCACCTTTGGCTTGAATATACTGGAAGGCCGCGATTTTTCGCAGGAAAGGGGTTCTGACAGGGAAGAAAGCTACATCCTGAATCAAACCGCGGCCCGGAAGATGGGATGGGATTCTCCCATCGGAAAACGAATCACAAGAGGGGGCGGAAAACCGGGACTGGTGATCGGAGTGGTTGAGGATTTTTTTTATGATTCCCTGCATTCGCAAATAAGTCCGATCGCCCTAAATATCAGGCCTTCCCGGATTGCATACGCAGCGGTTCGCATGCGGCCTGAAGAGACTTCCAACGTCCTTTCTTTTATCGAAGAAACCTGGGAAAGGATTGCTCCCCTGTATCCCTTTGAATATTTTTTTACGGAAGAGCGGTTCTTCCGATACTACCGTTTCGAAGCGAAAATGGGAGAAATGTTCACTGCTTTTGCCCTTCTGGCCATCATCATCAGCTGTCTGGGTGTCTTCGGATTGATTTCCTACACAGCGGAGCAAAGCACCAAAGAAATCGGTGTGCGTAAAGTTCTTGGGGCAAACATTTCGGGCATCGTAATCCTTCTGTCGAAACGTTTTGTCCGCTGGGTCGCTGCGGCCAACCTCATGGCCTGGCCTTTAGCCTGGTTTGCCATGCACAAGTGGCTTGAAGGATTTGCCTACCGGGTTTCCATCAATCCTTTGTTTTTCCCTCTTGCGGGGATATTAACCCTATTTATCACTCTGGCGGTCTTATCCTACAAGTCGCTCAAAGCGGCCTGTGCCAATCCGGTAGACTCTTTGAGGTATGAATAGGTTCTTTTTTCTTGACATGTCCATCCATAAAACTTTTTTCATAAATCTACTGGGGATCCCTTATCTTTGATCATGAAGAGCTGGCTTATATACCCTGGAGCTTTTAAGATGATTTTCGAGACAACTTCTTATTTCTGATTTTTCTTTTTTTTATACAGCCAGTAAAGGGCGACCGCCGGAAACTGATAGAGCGCGATGATGATGGGAGAAAGGATAAACCAATACATATTAAAATCCGGCGCGTAGAGAATATAGAAAAGAACGAATCCGGCAATGGAGAGAAGGATGCAGCCTGAAATCCAAAGAACAGATGTCAATTTTTTCATGTTTTGCCTATAAAAAGTGCACTATAGATATACCTTGTTCGTCTTTACTTTGCAATGGCATGATCCGGCTTCGCCGAAGGAAAGAAACTAACGCCTCAAAGGGGTGCAGGTGAAATCCTGACCTGAACGGTTTTTTGCGATTCGGTCGTATTCACGGAATCTCGGCGTGAAGCGGTAGCGTTTCCCTAGGGGCCGGACTTTTCCCGACCATCCGTATCCGATGGCTTTTCGATAGAACCCTTGAGCGTCCGTTGATGTTTGGCCGCCTCCCTGGCTGAAAGAGATCCTGACGCCGGCGACGGGCCCTCCACCGGCCGTCTCTATCCGGCCGGAGATCTTTGTGGGGAAAATGGCGCACCAGAATTGAGGATGTCTCCAGTCGAATATGCGCTGGGGGTTTTGATCGATGGGCACGGGTTGATCGTTCCAGCGGCCGGCGAATTTTGAAAGGGCGCCGGCTCCGTTTATGACTAAACCGGAGCCCAGAAGAAGAAATAAGCCTGCTGTGAGAAATGCGTACCGCGGCAATATGCTCAACCGCGGATTATGCTCTTTTCTTTTTTGGTCGTCAAAAAAAGCTTGTAAGCCTAAAATAGTCATAAGGACGAAAACGGGAACGGTGTCCGTCCAATAGCGGGCGCCGTAAGTTCCTCCTCCGCCGCTCCACCAGCACCACCAAGTAGAAATGACGGTCAGGTTGAGGAGAAGGACGGCCATTCCTGCATAAAAAAGGGCTTTAAAGTGCAGCCTTCGAAAGGTCAAAGAGATAAGCAAAAAAGGAATAAGCACGGCCGGAAAATAGATCAGCAGCCCCCGGGATGGAGAAATCATGGCGGACTGCAGACCTTTTCCGAGAAATTCCGTGCTCATGGCGGTGCCCAAACGGTAGTACGTCGGCAACAGTGTTCCGAAATGCGACCAGCTGTAGACAACGAACAAAGCCAACCAGAATGCTCCGGCGGCCAGAAAAGGAAAAATTCGTTTCCGGTGGCGGAAAAACATCCATATGGTAAGAGGAATGATATAAACCCAGGCGGTGGGGCGGACATAAAACCCTCCGGCCAAAAGGGATGCCAGGAGGACCGGCCGCATTTTTCCTCGGCCCGTTTCCACACGAAGAATGGCGTATAAAACCGCGGCCAGAAAGACCGCATTCCACGTATGAGACTGCAATGATCGAGACGCCGTGCTCCATAGGGGACCGGTGAGGCCGCCGGCAAGGGCGAGAAGCAGGCTGGGGGCTGGTTTGAGAAGCAGGCGAGCCGTCATGAAAAAAAGGACACAGACTATAGCTGAGAGAAAAGCGGCGGCGAACTTCTGCATCTTTTTATCCCCCTCAAGGCTGTATTGACCGTTTTTATCGATAGCAGACCATCCGGCTAGACGCATAAGCCCGGTCAAAGGAACCGTAAACAGAGCTGTGCCGTGGGGATAAACATAATATGCGTGTTCTTTGAGCCGAATGAAATGCCGCGGCCAATGTTCCCCGGGAGGGACCTCCGGATAACTCCGGGAGTCGACATGAGGCCAGAGATAGCGGTCGAGCCGAAAGCTTCCGTGAAGGAGAAGGTGTTCACTGAGAAGCATGGTGTATTTTGAATCCCCCAGCTTGACGACGGGAGAGGCATAAAACACAGCAAATAAAAAAAGAAAGAAAAGAATCCGGAAAATCCATTCTCTGAAGTGAGAAGGGTTTGAGGGTTCGGGGGTTGTGCTTCCTGGGTGGGTGAAAGGGGCCCGGTTCATATGCCTTTTCCAGCCTAGAGACTAACAGAAATAGGAGAAGCGGGCAAACATTTTTAACTTAAAGGTCAACCGAAAGGTCCGGGTCGAACATCCGGACGGTCAAGGAGACCGGATCATAATAGATGCCCATGGCATGGATTTCAGCGCCGGAATCCTGTGCTTTTATTAAAAGCTCATATAGGACAGGGTCGGCCTTTCTATTGGGAGTAAAAGCCCGGATTGCCGGCAGGAATAAGGATTCTTGATCAGAAGGAGTTCAGAGGTTTTTTTATCCATGGTACGGTGATATGATAACATATATACCGCAGGGAGAAGTGAAATGCCCTTTCTTCTTATCCGTTTGGGAGGACTTGGTGATTTGCTGGTGACTCTTCCTTCTTTGAATTTAATCCGTAAAAGCCGGCCTGATGCTCAGCTTAATCTATTCTGCCGGGAAACCTACGGTAGGTTTTTCGAGGAAACGGAAATTGTTGAAACGATCGTGCCGTCCAGCAGCGCAGAATTCAGCCCTCTTTTCGGACCGACTCCCTACCCGAAAGATACACAAAAATGGCTGGATAAATTTTCTGCTATCCTGGGATGGATGTCCAAGGGAAAGGGATTTAATTACGGCCGTTTTATTACCTATGATCCGAATTCCGGTCTTCCCATCAGCCGGTTTTTTTTTGATAAAACGGTTGAATTTTTGGGTGGTGACGGGAAGAAATTATATGCGTTCGAGGATTACTGCTTTTTCCCCCGGGTTCCGTCCGGAAATACTTCCGGATTTCGTCAAAATGCCGAATTCAGCAAGGCGGGGAAATATGCCGTTCTCCACCCCGGAAGCGGAAGCAGGAAAAAATGCTGGCCTTTGTCCCGGTTCCTGGAGATTGCCGAGCGTTTGAGCCGAAAGGGAATGAAAGGAATGATGGTAACCGGAGAAGCTGAGGAATGGCTGGAACCGAAATTTAGCCGTCTGCCTTCCGGCTGGCGAAGAGAACATTGCCCTCCCTTGAAGCGCTTAGCCGCCCTGCTTTCCCGCTGTCTTTTTTATCTGGGCAATGATTCGGGGGTGACGCACCTGGCCGCTTCCTGCAGAGCAAACGTTGTGGCCCTCTATTTGGAAAAAAATCTTCCGGCCTGGAGGCCGTACGGCCGGGTAAAAGTACTCCAGGGCGACTCCATTGAGGAGATACAAACTGAGGATGTCTGGAAGGCCGTCGGGTCTCTGTAGAAATATTACCGCTTTTTTCCGGTCCGTGTTTCCCATTCAGCCCAGTTGCCGCCGAAAGGTTTTAAACCCAGGTCGGAAGGGCTGGTCGGCGGAGGGACCAATGCCTCAGTGACTTGCCGCGCATGGGCCTGTGACCGGGTGTATAAGGATGCCGCCCGGGCAAAAATACCCAGGGCCTTGTTTCCCCCGGCCAAGAGCGCCTGATTGAAAAAATTCCTCGCTAGGTGGGATTCGGCCACGGCTTTTCCGTAAAGGGCCTGCAGGCCGGCATACCCGTTATCGCGGTAGTTGAGAAACATCAGCTTCCCATAGGCGGCTGATATTTCCTCAGCGGACGAGGTTCGGGCGGCTTCCACAAGTTCCTTGGGACTTGCGGCCAGGCGAAGGCGGTAGAAAGTATGGGTTCCCTCCGGGTACATATAGGTGGGAGACATTACAGATCCGTCGTGGGCGATCGATGAGTGTAAAACCCGTCCCGCCGGGCCAGTACAGATGTGTGCTTCGCCTTCGTCCCCGTCATCGGGCAGGACAACGGCTGTCCAGAGGTTTGTCGGCCGGCAGAACATGGCTTCCCAGCCTCCCTGGGGAGGATAGGGTGGCGGATTTCCGGGAAAGCGAAGGATCATTTTGGCAAAAGGGACATCGATTTTTCCGTGGTAGTTGTGAAGCATGTCCCAGATCATACAATTCCGTGGGGCGGCATAAGCGCCGTAACCGCCGTGGTCCTTGATAAAATCCCCTTCTTTGGTTACCTTCATCTTGGCACAAAGGTAGTTGTTCGTCGAAAAGAGAAAATCTTTTTCCCCGAAGTCCCCGGGTTTCCGGACGCACTGAAGGGCGGATGTTTTTTCTGCGACAAAAGCATTTCCTTTAACATCGACGAAATGGAAGTTTTCAGGTATGTTGATCTGCCATTTCGAAATAAGGTCCCGTGCTTCCAAGGCGCTGCTGCAGAACCGGACGAGGTAAGGCAGGGAGCAGGCCCAGGCAATGCCATAGTTGCTGTCTTCATCCCGGGGGGAGCCCCCTCCGCCGGAATTACCCAGAAAAAAACCTTTATTATTCATCAAAAAATGATCCCCGATTTCTCCGGCGTCCGCACCGCAGAGATAAGCGTTGCCCTGATCGGGGAAGGCGGCGATGATAACGGCGTGGGGGACTTCCCCGGAATCCAGAGTATCGATGCCGATGAGGCGGCCGTCTTTGGTGGCACTACCCCAGGCTGAACAAACGGAGCAGCGCTTGGGAGGAAGAGTATCCTTTTCGGCTCCCGGCGGGTAAGTCGAGGTTTTGGGGCTGGGTATGGTGCAGTTCATGAGCAGGATATCGGTATAACTCACAGGGCGTCCCGCCGCAGCCGCTCCATCAGCCATGCCGCGCATAAACGTGATCCATTCGGGAGTGAATTTTTTGATGTGGTGCTGGTTGGCTTTGAGAGCTTTGATCACATCGTCCCGGTTGAAATCCTGAAGGGCGGATGCCCATTTGGCTTCCCGGGTTTTGCCGATATAAGCGGCGGCCTGCTGACCGTATTGAAAACCCATCTCGTAGTCAGATCCCTGAAGGATGATGACCGGTAAAATACTTGGCGGGAGATCTTCCCGGGCGGGGTCATCCGCCGTGGCAATGTTTTCCGCTGCCGCCGCGGAAACCATAAAAGCCAGGACCATTCCCAGGGCAAATATTTTGACTTTAAGCATCGTTCCTCCTCGCAACGTCGATAATCCTGTTTTGGAAATCAAACAGGCTCCTAACCTGAATAATGCAGGCAAAAATATTATTCGCTTTAAAAAGTTGGAATCAGGTTTACCAAGCCGGTTTCCATTAAGGGATTATTTTCCCATACATTCATTGTACTTTTTATTGCAATTTTTTATGGCCAGGTAATACCATCCCATTTTAGACCGGATGCAGTCGATCGTTTCATCAAAACCACCCGTGCAGGCATCAAAAATACAGCTTCTAAGGTCTAATACGTCCCTGTCTCCGTTGTAAACCTCGATGACACATTCCCGAAGTTTCCACGTGTCGCAGCCTTCCGGATTCAAACCCGAATTTTTAAGGCATTCTTTAACCATGTTGTCAAATTTGTCACGTGCTTCATCCAGGCATTTCGACTGCTGATCGCCGCATTCTTTCTGTTTGTCCGTGTCCCGGTTGGAATCCCCTTCCCTCTGACTGGCTCCGTTTCCCGGGACGGGATCGTCGGCAAGGTCGAAAACGGGTTTTTCTTCCCTTAAGCCTAACGAATCACAGAAAGTGACCATCCAGGCTTTACGGAGGAGATCTGCGGGATGTGTCGTTCCCGTATCCGCATTCCAGGAATAATCTATGCTTTTTTCGAGCGTTGTTGTGAAATGGCCGAGGGTCAGGATGTCTTCCTGCCAATGATGGCTTGCCGGTTGAAGCTTTTTGCCTTTCAGGATTTCTATACCCAGGAGCAGGCTGTCCAGTTCTTCCTTGTGTTTTTCCGCAGCGGTAAGATATTCTTCCATTTCCGAAGAAGATATCCCGCTCGATGTTCCTTCTTCGGAAGGGATACCGACAAAGGTCCAACCCGGCTCCTTCCATTCCGTCTGTTTCTTTTTCTCGGGATTTTCAAGATCCATCCACGTGTACTTGAGGGAGCGTATGAAATATCCGTTGAAGTGAGATCCTGCCGCAAGGTCCGGTGACTCGATGACATCGTCATACTCTGCTTGAAGGCGGTTTCCATGGTTGTCGGCGACCAGGAGGATGCGGCCATGTGCATCCCTTTCCACCTTGATGAGCTCGGGAAGAGAGAGTTCGACCAGCATTCTTTTGTATCCCCGGGGAAAATAGCGGATGAAGTATCCGTCGGGATGGAAAGACCAGCGACCGAACGGTACCTCCCGGTCTCCTTCCTGCCATGGGGGATCACCGGTGAGAACGGCCACTCTCTCCAGTTCGTCGTACGATGCCTGGAGATCGGTCAGCATACTCCGTATACGGGTTTCCGCTTCCAGGATGCGCTGTGCAGCGGGAGGCATACCGGCAAGGGCTTTATCGATCAGGCTTGCCGGGATGAGTCCCAACGCTCCCCCGTTGATGCGGAATATGTCTTCCGGGGTCAAAAGCTGGGCGGCCGTGTATTTCATCCGGGCCGACATATCCTCGATTTTTGTCCTGGCGATGACGGCCCAGAGGAGTGTTTGGACATCTTCTTGAGGGATTTCCGGGTGAAGGTAAGAATTCTTGAGAATTCTGCGGATGACATCCGACTGCGGGCCTTTAAGGGGGGCGTAAAGATATCCCTGCCCGCCGCGTGCTTCTCCCGGGGCATATGTTCCCGCCCTCAGGCAGTAGCTCTGGCATTCAAAGAGATATATACCCGGATTCTCCAGAATGAATCCGCCTTCCCTAGTTCGAGGAAGTATCGTCATGGGAAAGGCATCCGTAGGATTGTAATTGTCGAGATAAGGAACTTCGGTCACGGCATCCGCGATCCCCGTGCTGAGGGGGGATTCGGCCCGGAGTATTCTATCAAGGCCCGGAATACGACCCGGAATTCCAAGATCGAGCTCGGCAAGTTGATCACAACTTCCCAAAAAAAACCCCAGGCATAAAATCAAAAATAAAAGCTTAAGGCTGATCTTTTTCATTTGTGGCCTCCTTAAAAAATTCTTTTTGATTCCGTTTAATGGTTCCGGAAGCGGAAGATTTGAAAATGTTTTTCATCCGGCCGTCCGGGGGAGATGTGAAGTTCCGGGTTCTCACCAAGGACAAAAATCGTGCATCCGTATGACCCCTGATTGTTGATGTGGGTATCCCGGTTGCTGAAAATGTTTTGAAGAAACTCTATATCGATTTTTACCGAATTGTCTTTAAGAAGCTCCCGAAGGGCTTGGAAACGGATGCATTGAAATTCAAATTTTTCCGGGTCGATATTTTTTTTGGCGAGATATCTTAAAAGTTCGGAGTTGAAGTGAAAATTTTCCAGGGGATGATTGGTGTGGTAGGCAAATGAGGCATCCTTGAATGGAATAAAACGTCTGACATGGTTGACTGCACATTCATAACTACCCATTTCTCCCGGGCCGCCGATCATGTAATTCTGCGGAGCGCCGTGTTTGATGGTTTTGATAAACCGAACGGCCTTCTCGTATGTCGGCTGCATCAGGATGCCTCTTATGACGAAGGCAACCGGCAAACCGTCCTTTGAACTTTCCAGTTGGGTTACGGCGTTGACGACGACGGCCACGGACCGGTTGTTCATCCCATTGGCGGCGACAAAACCCGGGAACGTAAAAACCATTGTTTCCATATCATGTTCCGTATCCTTAATATGCAGAAGGGTTTGGAAGCCGTGGTAGAAAGGGGGAATATCAAGGTTTTGACTGACAATGGCAGGAAAATCTTTTGTTTTGTTGACGCCGATGGTCGTGCAGTGCTCAGCCTGTATCTTACGTCCCAGGACCCACATTTCATCGACAAGCTGAAAAGCGAATAATGTATCGAAATTTATGTCCGCCCCTTCCGCGATTCCTTCCAGTTCATTCCAGAGGCCGGGCGTCCATTTTTTTATGGCCTTGTCGAAAGAGGTGTTTTTAAGGAATTTTTGTATAAAAACATCCGCGTCCGTTTTGTATGTTTTTTCGAGGTCGGACTTCCAGAGGGCAACAAGGTCGTGAATATCCTTTTTGAGAGCTTGGCCGTGCTGCACTCCTCTTTCAAAGGGTGTTCCTTTTAGGGTCAGGGTTCGCAAAGAATTTTCAGGCTCTGGTCTTTCGTTGCAGAACAAAACCGTATGGCCGGACACGATAAAAACAAATAGTGCAAACATTATCCATATTTTTTGGGTTTTCATGCTGAAATCCTTTTAAAAAACCTTTACGGAAAAGGTTATTTGGCCAAGTAGCCAGCCCGGTGGGTTACCCTGTAACCACCTTCTTTGACCCGGACTTCTATGTTTCTAAAGGTCCCGTCTTCCTTATAGTCCTTAGGCGAATAATAAAGAAGATAATAATTTTCGGAGGCGTCGACCGCTTTTTGGAAAGCCGAGACCGTGTTTGCGGAACTTGAAGAAAACCCACCCGTTGCCTTGGCCACTTCGCTGAAAGCGCTGAAGATGTCTTCCGACTGTTCTACGTAATGAACATTGCTCTTTGACAGTGTTTCCCGGCGTTCGACATCCAGTCCGATCTCAGGTGTTTTGGTGAGGTACAGGAAGTGTGTCTGAATGGAGGAGTCGGAAAAATATTGTTTGATCTTCTCCACGTCGAAGGTGATATCCCTGCGGTAGAATGTCGTCAATTCTAAAAAATCCAGGGCCGCATCGGGTTTTTCCGGATTGGTCATGCTGGTCATGAGGATTTCCATGTAGGGATTGTATTTGGGAATCATCTCTTTCTGGAAAAACAAAAAGACATTTTTTTGACCTCGCTTGCTTTTCAAAAAATCTGAGAAGGCCAAGAGTTTTTTCTCATCCACAAAACGGTATGATTCAAGCCGGCTGAGAATGTCCCGAATGAAATTTTTCCAATCCCCTGTTTCCCATTGGAAAACTCCGGTTTGTGTATACAGCTGCTCGATTTCCTTGACCATGGCTTTATATTCCGTATTAGCCAGTGTGGTGTCTTTTTTTAGAAGCCCGATAACCTGCTGAACGATGGCGTCACGGGGTAGGTTCTTAAGGGCGTCTTTTTTGAAATTGTAGGATTTTCGAGGAGTCATAAGGGTCAACGTGTCTTCCGCTGTCATAACATTTCGAAAAAAATGGTCGATTGCTTCGCCCATTTTTGGAAGGTAATCAAGGACCTCGAAAACGAGAACATAATGCCTGTTTACCTGGGGGGTGTAAGTTTTTCGAGCTTCATCTGCAGGAAGGACCGATTCTTCTTTGTTGATATTCGTTTTGGAAATGAGATAGACGGCTTCGATTTTCTGCAGCACACCGTTTTCGTATATTTTGAAATCCTTTATGGACAGGTTGTCGATAAATGTTTCGCCCTTGAATACCCGGACGGGGACCTCAATGTTCACTGCTCCGGTTTCATGCTGAAGTTTTTGGCCGAAGGAGAATGCAGCCAGGATGATAAAGACGGATCCAATCAGTAGGTTTCTCATGTATTTATTATCGTTTATTGCTGAAGATAGTGTCAATCAGCTTTTAAAGCGATTTTTTCGGTAAACTTTTTGGAATTGTATTGCTTGGCTGGCTTGTCTTATTGAATAAAAAATATAAAAATTACCCCTTCACATAGGATAAAGAGTATATTTATTCTTAGTCTTATCAATAAATTTGGTCCTCCCAACTATATTTCTGTATTTCCAGAGCGAATAGATTGGAGCGGAAAATTGTTCAGTCATTCGAAAGACCAAATAAAAACACATAAAAATACATATAACCTAGCATTATCGTACAATGTATTGTACAATATTTGCAGGGGGCAGTATGGACAAAACAATCGGAATTTCTGAATTGAGAAAAACCATTTTTTCTAAAGTCAAGGAGGTCCACGAGGACCGGTCACGTTACATCATTATCCAGCGGTCCAAACCTAAGGCTGTTCTTTTGAGCCCTAATGAGGTGGAAACTCTGGAAATAATGGCAGATAAAGAAACACTCAGCGATATCAAACAGGCGAAGGAGGATATTCGCAAGGGTCGGTTTATCTCCTACGAGGAATTTATAGAAAAAAAATAACCGAACAGCCCCTAATGACAAAGTTTTTCCTCACCAATACTTTTCAAAAAAGATTTCGCAAAGCCCCTAAGAAAATTCAATCAAAAATCGAGGAAGCGCTTCAGGAGATAAAGAAAAATCCTTTTTTGGGAAAAAAACTCATGGGTGAGCTTGAAGGAGAATATTCTTACAGGGTCGGTCGATACAGGATTATTAATTTTGTGGATGAGAAGCAAAATATCTGGATTGAAACCGTCAATCATAGAAAAGATGTTTACCGAAAAACATAGAACGGTGCTGCTTAGCTGATTTATGGATTCCACAATATTGGCAGGCATCCAAAACCGTGATAACCCGAATTAAGTTTGCCAAGCTGTATTCCGGGCGAACCAAATCTTTGACTTTTTTTTCGTATTCTTTCATATTGAGACATATGATTTGACTTCAGCCTGCATCATTCATTAATTTGGCCGATACCAACAGATCATGCAGGCAAGACGGGGGAAGAAGATGCTGTTAAATTATTTCAAAACAAACTTTAGAAACCTTTTCAAACATAAGGGGTATTCGCTCATCAATATCTCCGGGTTGGCCATCGGAATGGCCGCCTGTCTTTTGATCCTTCTTTATGTGCATGATGAGCTGAGCTACGACAATTACAACGAAGATGCCGACCGAATATACAGAATCGCCTTTTCCGGACACTGGGGGGGCCGGGACTTTAATGTTTGCGCGGCTCCGGCTCCCATGGCTAAGGTCATCCTCGAAACCTACCCAGAGATCGAAGAGGCTGTTCGTTTTCGTGACCAGGGAAGCTTTATCGTTCAGTACGGGGATAACGCCACCAAGGAAAGCCGCATTGTCTTTACGGATGCCTCGTTTTTTAACATCTTCACGGTGCCCCTTCTTAAAGGAGATCCCCAAACAGCACTCAAAGAACCGAACACCTTGGTTCTGAGCCGGAAAACCGCTCAAAAATATTTCGGGGAAGAGAATCCTATCGGAAAAACTCTTAGACTGGATAACAGAACGGATTACAAGGTCGCAGGTGTATTCGAAGAGATTCCGGAGAATTCCCATTTCCATTATGACATCCTCCTTTCCATGGAGTCTCTTTCGGACAGTAAAAATCAGATCTGGCTAAGCATGAACTATCCGACCTATATTCGTCTACATGAAGGGACGGACTATAAAACTTTAGAAGTCAAGTTCGAAGAACTCATAGAAAAATATGTAAATCCCCAGATGACAGCCTTTATGGGAACCTCCGTAGAAGAATATGCCGAGCAGGGAGAAATGTTGACCGAATACTTTTTGCAACCCCTGAAAAGTATTCATTTGCACTCAAACCTATTGGGGGAGCTTGAGCCGAACAGTGATACCAAATATGTGCTCATTTTTTCGGCCATTGCGTTTTTTATCATTATCATCGCCGCCATCAATTTTATGAATCTATCCACGGCCTGTTCGGCAGGGCGGGCTAAGGAGGTGGGAATCCGCAAAATTTTGGGGTCTTTCCGGAAACAGTTGGTCGGCCAGTTTCTAACCGAATCGATGGTATTGAGCGTGATATCAATGATCCTGGCTCTTTTTTTAGTCAGGTTTACACTTATTCCTTTCAATAAGCTTTCGAGTAAAACCTTGGGGATGACGGATTTGAGTCAAATTTCCATGATTTTTATCGTGTTTGTGGTCACCATCATAACCGGATTCCTGGCGGGAAGTTATCCTGCTTTTTTTATCTCTGCATTCCGTTCGGTTAATGTTCTTAAAAGTTCGTTGAGGACTGGGGTGAAGGCCGGGTGGTTCAGAAATGGACTCGTGGTGTTTCAGTTTACAGCCTCGATCATCCTGATCATCGGGACTTTTATCGTCACCGACCAGCTCCATTTCATTCGGAATAAAAAACTGGGGTACGATAAGGAACAGGTGCTCATCCTCAACGACACTTATCTCCTGGGGAGACAGACGGAGGCCTTTAAGAACGAGATGCTCGCTTATCCTGAGATTGTCAGCGGTACGGTCACGAACTACTTACCTGTAACCCCATCCAGCAGGGATAACTCGGGCGTTTTTCCCGACGGAGTTAGAGACAGCCAAAGAGCTTCTCCGATGCAAAACTGGATTGTCGATCACGATTATATCGAAACAATGGGTATGAACATCGTTGAGGGAAGAGACTTCTCAAGGGAATACTCCACGGATGTGGATGCTGCCATCATAAACCAGGCCATGGCCAAACAGTTCGGCTGGGACCGGCCGCTGGAGCACAAGGTGGGACGGGTTATGGGCCTTCAAGAAGGGCTTAAGCTTCACCGGGTGATCGGCGTTGTAGAGGATTTCCATTATGAAACCCTGCGAGAAAATATTGGTCCGCTCGTGATGTATTTGGGCAGAAGCACGGGAAGTATCTCTTTCCGCGTCAAAACTGAGGATATGGCCAAGACCATCGGCCTTCTTGAAAAAAAATGGAAGAAATTCCTGCCGAATGCTCCTTTCAGTTACGCATTCATGGATGAAAGATTCGGGGCCATGTATCAATCGGAGCAAAGGGTGGGGAAAATATTCGCCCTGTTTGCCGTATTGGCCGTGTTTATCGGCTGTTTGGGGTTGTTCGGATTGGCGGCTTTTATGGCAGAGCGACGAACCAAAGAAATCGGCATCAGGAAAGTTTTGGGAGCAACGGCTCCGGGTATTATCAGACTGCTTATGCAGGAGTTTATGGTCCTGGTCGTTATCGCAAACGTTATCGCTTGGCCTGTCGCCTACTTCGTAATGAGAAGGTGGCTTACGGATTTCGCTTACAGGATTTCCATCGGGGCCTGGATTTTTGTTCTGGCCGGAGTTTCAACGTTGTTTATCGCAGCGCTGACCGTTATCTATCAAGCAGCACGCGCCGCGTTTATGAATCCTGTGGATTCTCTGAGATTCGAGTGAACCTAAACGAGGTAAAGGGATAGAGATACAAAATCTTTTGAATTCAAGCTGGTTCAATTATCGGTATTTTTTTTCTTGCGGCATTCTTTATTTGACTCTTTTTGTCTTACTTGATATTTTTTAGAAAAATTCAGGGGAATGTTATGGAAAACAAATGCCCGAATTGCGGAATGAACAATCCTCAAGATTCCAAATTCTGTAAGGAATGTGCCGCACCGCTTTCGCCCCAAAAAATATCCGTCACCGAGACCGTTGAAGCTCCCGCCGAAGAATTGACGACAGGCTCCACATTTGCCGGCCGCTACCAGATTATCGAAGAACTGGGCAAAGGCGGTATGGGCCGGGTTTACAAAGTCCTCGATAAAGAAGTTTATTCCAAGGTCGCTCTGAAACTTATCAAGCCGGAGATCGCGGCGGACAAAAAAACCATCGAGCGCTTTCGGAACGAGTTAAAAACTGCCCGCGACATCACCCACAAAAACGTCTGCCGAATGTATGACCTGAACAAGGAAAAAGGGAACTATTACATCACCATGGAATTCGTGGAAGGACAGGATTTGAAAGCTCTCATACGGCAAACAGGAAAGCTGGCAGTCTCCACCACTCTTTCCATAGCCAAACAAATATGTGAAGGATTATCAGAGGCCCATAGGCTTGGAGTGGTCCACAGGGATCTGAAGCCCAACAACATCATGATAGATAAGGACGGAAAAGCCAAGATCATGGACTTCGGCATCGCCCGTTCGGCCAGCGGTAAGGGGATCACGGGACATGGTATGATGATCGGAACCCCCGAGTATATGTCCCCGGAACAGGTGGAGGCCAAGGACATCGACCGAAGGTCGGATATCTATTCGCTGGGAATCATTCTCTATGAGATGCTCACCGGCCGCCTGCCTTTCGAAGCCGACACGCCGTTTGCCACGGGGCTCAAACAAAAAGGCGAAAAGCCCACTGATCCCAAAGAGTGGAATCCTCAAATTCCCGCAGACCTGAACCGGCTTATACTGAGGTGTTTGGAAAAAGAGAAAGAGAAAAGATATCAGACAGCCGAAGAGATCAAGTTACAGCTTGAAAAAATCGAGCAGGGGCTTCCCACAACGGACCGGGTTATTCCCCAAAAAAAGCCTCGTACCTCCCGCCAGGTTACGGTCTCGTTCAACCTGTGGAAATTCCTTCTGCCGGCTCTCGTTGTGACGGCTGTAGTTATCATCGGGCTGATGATATGGAGCCCTTGGAGACAAAGGACCGTAGAAACGGTCTCATCGAATAAGCCTTCTATCGCGGTCATGTATTTTGAGAATAACACGGGGGATTCTTCCCTGGATCATTGGAGAAAAGCCCTATCCGATCTGTTGATCACCGATCTTTCTCAATCACGGCATCTTCGCGTTCTCAGCGGGGAAGAGCTTTTCCATGTCCTCAAAGAAATGAACCGGGAAAATGCGGCGACCTTTTCCTTTGCCGACCTCGAAGGCGTCGCCAGTAAGAGTAAGGTCGAGCATGTTATCGTCGGCAAACTCCTCAAAGCCGGGAAAACATTTAGAATCGACATTCAGATTCAAAGACCTCAATCCAGGGAGACGCTGGCCTCGGAACGCGTCGAGGGTGTCGGGGAAAAAAGTTTGTTCTCCATGGTGGATGATCTGACAAGGAAGGTCAAGGCCGCTTTTGATTTTTCTAAGACGGCCATCGCCGATGATATCGATAAGAATGTGATGAATATCACCACCGACTCTCCCGAAGCCCTGAAATATTATGTCGAAAGCGGGAAGCTTTTTGATGCCGGTAAATACCGTGAGAGCATCGTTCTTACAGAAAAAGCGGTTGCTCTGGATCCCGAATTCGCCACAGCCTACCGCTCGCTCGCCATTGCCTGGGAAAACCTCGGCTACAGCACGGAAGCGAAAAAATACGCCTTGAAGGCCTTTGAGTACAGGCATAAAACCTCCGAACGGGAGCGGCTGAGAATCGAAGCCCAGCATTACAGAATGTCCTCTGAGAGCGATTGGGATAAAGCCATCGCGGCTTACCGAGAATTGCTGGCTATCTACCCTGATGAACACGGCGCCAGGACGAACCTTGTCGTGACTCTTTATACGCTCGAGCGTTATGATGAAGCCTGGAAAGAGTTGGAAAAACACACCGAAAAGGAGAGTTTTTATCGCGATTTTTGGAAGGCCGAGCTTCTCATGGTCCGTAATGAACATAACGAAGCAGCCCGGGTCCTCAACAACTATCTCGATTCCGTTTCCGACCATCCCTTAATCCGCTTTTCCTTGTCGGGACTCTACCTGTCTCAGAGAAAATATGACCTGGCCTTAAAGGAGATTGACAGGACGTTGGCGATGTCGCCGGCAGATCCCTCCTTTTTAAGTTTTAAGGGAGACCTTTTTCTCTGCCAAGGGGAGTATGAAAAGGCAGAGGATGTTTTCTTGAAGCTAATGGACACGGAAGAGAAAATCGGATCCGTATGGGGACACCAGTGTCTGGGGACTTTGAGGTTATATGAAGGCAAATTCGAAGATTCAGTGGAGCATTACAGAAAAGCGGGGGATTCGGCTTTGAAAATAAATGATGAAGATGAGTATACAGTGAGCCGTCTTTTTCGAGTTTATCCTCTTCTGCGCAGGGGCGATACAAAAGAAGCGTTGAAAATCTGTGAAGAAGAAGGGAAAAAAGCTGAGAAGAAGGGGAGTTTCTCAAAACAAACACTCGCTTTATACCTCAAAGGACTGATTTTTATTCTTCAGGGAGACATTCCAAGCGCTGAAGCCGCTATCGATGAACTGACCGGCGTCGTCAACCGGGGATTGATTCCCAAACATGTCCGTTATATTAATCACCTCAAGGGAATGGTGGAGTCGAAGAAAGGCCGCTTCGGCACAGCCATCGAGTTTTTTAAAAAAGCATTGGCTTTGCTGCCGGCTGAAGCGGGCTGGCCTACGGATCATGCCCTGTTCATGGATTCTTTGAGTTGGGCCTATTGGAAAAGAGAGGACCTCGACGAGGCCCAGGAACAGTTTGAAGGCATCATCGAGCTGACCTCCGGCCGGTTCCATTACGGCGATATATACGCCAAAAGCTTTTATATGCTGGGAAGAATTTTCGAGAAAAAAGCGATGAAGACCAAGGCGGCCGAGTCTTACCGAAAGTTCCTCGACCTTTGGAAAAACGCTGACCCGGGAATTGTCGAGACGAAGGACGCTCGAGAACGGCTGGCCGACCTGGAGTAAAAAAGCGAAAACGGTTCCCCTTTTTCTTAGATTTTTCTCAATACCAGTAATAGGAATGAAATATTCAGCTTGCTTTAGACTCAATCTACGGAATTGAAAGGAGAAATCAACATGGACTATATACAACTCACCTCGCCTTGCGGTATCGATTGTTTCAACTGCGAAATTTTTGAGAAGAATGTGACTCCGGAGTTGCAAAACCGGCTGGGTTCCATCTTCGGGAAAAAGCCCGAAGAGATCACCTGCCGGGGATGTCGGGTCAGCGGTTGTTTGTTTATACCGTATCCCTGTCCCACAAAGGTTTGTGTGGAAAGCAAGGGCGTCGATTTCTGCTGCGATTGTGATGAATTCCCCTGCGACAAACTGCATCCCTGTGCGGACCGGGCTGATGCCCTCCCTCACAACTTGAAACTTTTTAATCTCTGCCGGATCAAAGCCGTCGGCTTGGAAAACTGGGCCAAAGAAACCAAGGCCATCCGGCGGAAATATTTCAAGGGAAAGATGATGATCGGGAAGGGACCGCAGGAGGCGGATTCCTGAGTACGTCCTGAGTTGTATGGCTGGTTACATCATTGAAGAAAAGAAATAATACTTCATCTTCCCTGAGGAAAAAGTTTATGTTTTTTATCAAAAGTTTAAATCAGCGAGGCTGTAGAGGATTACTGGGGAGATGGTGGGCGGTACTGGGATCGAACCAGTGACACCCGGTTTGTAAGACCGGTACTTAAGGGATTTTTCCTTCATCTAATTCACTGTAAAAAAAGGAGATACAGCGGTCTCATTTTTCTTGTTCCTCTTGGTGTCACAGATATGTAACAGATTTTCCTGGATTTCAGCCGGTTTGTCCGGTTTTTTACACAGCAGCTCAACGGCTTTTTTCTTTTCTTTCCGGTCCGAATGAGTGTAACGTTCTGTGATCTTGACCGTGCTGTGACCTAAGATTTCTTTGATCTTGATGAGGTCCACTCCCTTTCCAACAAGGCGACTGGCAAACGTATGCCTTAGATCATGGAAACGTAATCCCTTAATATCCGCCCTCCTGCAAGCTCCATCAAAGGAAGTTTGAAGCTTATTGTAGGGCTTTCCGGTTTTGGGATTAAGAAAGACAAAGTCCTGTTTTTTGCCTGTTTTTAACAGGCCGGAGAGTTCTTTTAAAAGTACCGAGTTGATGTCAACGATTCTTGATCTTCCGCTTTTTGTTTTAACCAGCTTTATCTCTTTTGCCTCAAGATTTACATCGTTCCATTTCAGGTTAAGGATTTCTCCCCTCCGCATTCCCGTATTAAGGGCCATGATGATAATCGGCTTTAAATGCGCTGAGGCGGCTTCTAAGAGGCGTTCTTCTTCATCTTGGGGTAATATCCTTTCCTTAAGCTTATCTGCTTTAGGAAAGGACTTTACAGCATTTACCGGATTTCCTTTCGTATAACCCCACTCGATGGCAACGTTGTACATTCTCTTAAGGATGGTAAGATAACGGTTCACTGTGGATTTTTCTGCTCCCTGTTTCAACCTTTCCATTTTGAACTTTTCGATGGCAACCGGCGGGAGTTCATCAAGGTAAATATCCCCGAAAAATTCAGCGAACTTTGAAATTCTGTACTCATCATCTTTCCAGCTTGCCTTGTTCACTTTTGCATAATCCTCGATGTACATTTCGGCGAACTTTGAAAATTTCACTTTTTTTGTTTTTTGCTGAGATGGATGATCCTTCATGAAACATTCAGCGATTTTTTCCCGAAGTTCAATCACGGCATGATCCCTTGTTTGTGCATTCTTAACGACTTTTTGAACCCGTTCTCCGTTTTCGTTTCGATAGTCGATGTACCAGCGTACTTTTCCCTGTTTTGTCTTTCTTGTGTAAACAGACCCAAAACCATAATTCCAGCGCTTTGAATTTTTACTCAAAGCGCTCCTTCCTTTCAGGAGCATTTTATCAAATTCAGGAAGGGAAATCATGAGATTAGGGAGAAAGGAAGGGCTTTTATAAACTTGTGACTCATTCCGGTCTTGCCAGTCTTCAATCTGTTTCTCTTTAAACCGGACAAGACCGTTTATTTTGATAAAAGGGATCTTCTTTTCATCCGTCCACTTATAGACTGTATTAGGATGCACGTGAAGAAAAGAACTGAGTTCTTTCACTGTGAGGAGTGATTGATTCACTTTTACACCTAATACGTTTAGAATCCTAAGGTTTACATCTTTATTTCTTTTAATAAATCTAATAAAAGGCTTCTTTTCATTAGAGCATATCCGCCTCTAATTTATTTGCATATTCCTCGCCATCATCGGAATAATTATTGAATTTACCTTTTGTCTGAAATTCATATTCTTTTTCGAAAAAGTTAAAAAGCTGTTTTCTTGGATTGTTCTTCAAAACCCCTGGATTTGTTCTCCACCACTCAATTTTCTTTTCTGTTTGTTTTATCAAGTCTATGTTTGGAAATTTTTCATAGGAAAAATCGAAAAGCTTTGAATCTTCTTCATGATTAAAGGGATAACCGTTAAATTCACTAAGAGATAAAAGAAATCTTTGTTTTGTTTTTGAAGGGGGATGGAGTGGAGAATTATCAACAGAAGGAACAGGAATCGGATCGACTTCTCCATTTTCCTTTTTTGTGTTTTTTTCTTCTTTCCTCTCCTCTCTTATATTGTCGACATGCGCATCATTTTTTTGTCCTTTTCCGTTGCTATGTTTTCTTGTTGATTTACTGGGATTCTTCCATAAATATTCAGGCTGGAAAAGTTCCCATTTTTTGATGCAAAAAATTTCTTTTTTTTCTCTTTTTTTGTAACTTCGTTTGATTTTTTCTGTTTTTATAAACTTATCAATACACCTATCTAGTAATTCAAGGCTGATAAGAAGCTGTGCTGCCAATTGGCCTCTTGAAAAAACTTCAATGCAACCACCTTGCATTGACGCCAAACTGAGAAAATCAACAAATATGCCCCTTTCTTCATTAGTCAGCTCAGATCTCGTTGAACCAAAAAGCCAGTTTTCGGCGTACATCCAAAACCTGGTGTCTGGCCTTCTTCCTTTCTTTTTTTCATCGCTCATTAAACATCTCCTTTGAAATAAGTTCCAATATAATTTTGGATAGCCTCAAAAAATATCATTCGTTTTGTCTTATTTCTCTTTTTGCATATGCTTTCTATTATTTGTAGTTGAGCTGGATATATATAAATAGATATTCGTTTGGGTTTTCCAAAATCGTATTTTTGATGTTTCTTTTGATTCATTTAGTTTTCCTTTCACTTTCACAAATTGAGACTTGCTGTTTAATACAAATATGTAACATTTTTTCAGTAAAAACCTTTGAAATGTCATTATTCATGTTCAAGCTATTTTTCAGAGAAAATGCACGTATTTGCACATATTCGAAAAAGATCAGCCATTATTCTGTTGCTCTGAGATCAGCCTTTGTACTTCCTGGAATTCATCCGGATATTTATGTTTTGCCTTATCCATTCTTTCTTCGTATCGCTTATCTTTCATTGAGTGACCGAACCTATAGGGCCAAAGAGTGCAATTGATGCAGGGACATAGGGTAACTTCCTTTGGGCTGCCTCCAGCACACTCCAGACATTTTTTTCTTATGGCTTGCGATTTGTTCATTTTATTTCTCCTCATAATTAAAAAGTTCCTCAACCGTCGTATTCAATCCGGCCGCAATTTTTTGCTTTGTCTCTTTGGAAATTCTCTCAGAATATCCATTCTCAATGAGCCAGATTGTGGAAACTCCAACCCCGGTTTTTAAAGCAACATCGATCATCCGGAGTTTCATTTCCTTTCTTTTTTCTTTTAATTTGTTGGTCATTTTTTTCTCCTAGTAAAATTATTGTCATTAGTGTTAGAATAGAAGTGCAAAATTTAATTGTCAAAACGGTGCAACGAAATGACAGAAATATTTAAATACATATATCTAAATGATAGAAATCGACAGATTGAAATTCTAAAGGAAAGTTTTAGAAAAGATTTAAAGCCCTTTGTTGAGGAGGCTTTTAATATTGTTTGCGGTGAAGATGGAAAAATAAAAGAGAATAAGGTTGATTCATCTATAGAAATTATCGAGAAAGTTGCAAATCATTTAGCACAAAATCCTCAAAATCATGATTTAACTAAACTAATTCCTGAGACAGTAATTTTATCTAATGAACTGCTAAAAAAGATTAATCCTTATATCAATAATCTAAGGAAAGAACTTTTTTCAAGCGAAACTCCCCCCTTTTTTGAAGATCCCGATAGTGCCATAAAATGGATAAAAGCCGAGGCAAACAAAGAAGGTGATATATTCAGAACAAAATGGAATGATAATGAGGAGATTATAGAAAAGATACAGAAGGAAATTGAAGAAAAAAATAATAAGCTTTTTCAACTAACAGGACGGCATTTTTCTAATAAAATTGAGAATTTCCGTCTCTTGCCTATCCCTCTTAAGATTATTAATAAATGGACAGGAGATATTGAAAAAATTTCAATATTTCCGAGAACAAAGCTTGCTGACCTGGAGGAAGAAACAAGAATATTATCAAAAGAAACCGGATTCACTCAATTGTCTCTTATCCTTTATGTTTTTACTGGTATCAAACCAATTTCTTTAAAGTACAATATTCAGACAAATATTTCTTTTGGAAAATTAAATATAAAAAAGAGAGTGAATATATCATTCGAACGGCCACTTAAAAAGGAAGAAATTAATGAATTGTTTTTCAAAATTAAGTCTGCATTTGGGAGAAAGGGGGAAAAAGATCTATCAAAAAAACATATGGAACTTTATCTTCTTGTTGGTAGGCTTGGGGGAGATCCAAAAAGTGACAAAATGAAATTTTGGCAAAAAGTATTGAAAGAATGGAATAAAAAAAATCCAAATGATCGCTTTAAAACAGACAGAAATATAAGGTACACTTACTATAAATTTATGAATAGGCTTAAGGAAAAAAATTAATAAAAAATAACATCAATATTTTTTTATGGTGTCTTAAAATTCCGGAATAGTCGCATTCAAACAAACATATAAATCTCTTTTCATGCTTTTGACCTGTTCTTAACCTGTTATTACAGGACGTTCTATTTTCTGTCGAAAGAGAAAGAAATCCTGTTTTTTCCCTGTTTTTTACAGGGTATCCCTTTTTATGGCGTTGCAAAATTCGGGGTAATTATAGATTATTACTTTCTTTATCGTGTAACGAAATTCCGGGTAATCATGAATTTCCCTCTTTTTTAGGGTGTCCCAAAATTCCGGGAAGTGAGGGAAATAATCAGATCCTTTTTTTAATCTGATTCGATAGTTCAGTGAGACAACTTATCTTACTTTTTGCTTTTTTAATGCTTTTTTTAAGCAATTTAGTCCTTTTTTATGGTGGCTAAAAACTCAGGAATCAAATTTGTTTTTCTAGGCATTTTTTAACTATGGAACCAACTGTTTCTAGACATTTGACCTGTATTTTGCCTGTTATTTACAGGTGGTTCTATTTTCTATCGGAAGTAAAAGAAGTCCTGTTTTTTCCCTGTTTTTACAGGACATCCCTTTTTTAGTGTTGCATAATTCGGGATATTGCTGAATTGATTCCTTTTTATCGTGTGCAAAAATTCCGGGCTAATCATAATAAATACCCTTTATCGTGTGACGAAATTGCGGATTGTAAGGGAAATATTCAATCTCTTTGTTTAATTTGATTGGATTGCTTAATGACATCCTATCCCAAATTTCGGTTATTTTTGGTTTTTTTAACCGAAAAATAATAATAGTACTCAACTAAATCTTGTAGTTTTTTTTAGTTTTTTTAACTGAACAGCTAACATTTTTTCCAAGATAAAGTTCAATGGTTTTTCCTTTTTATGGACTCCAAAAACTCCGGAATTAAAGGAATTCCAACAATCCATATTTTATAAAAAAAAAATCCATGTCTTTTAACTTTTGTCCTGCATTTATCCTGCATTTTGCAGGAGATCCTAGTTTCCCATAGACAACAAAAAATCATTGTTTTTTATTGTTATTTACAATAAATTTTTTTTATCGGTTTCCTTTTTGTGTTACAAAATTCCGGAAAATCCACTTTTTTTGGTGTCTCAAAATTAGGGGTTGTTCAGTATTTGTCGCTTTTATAGTGTGTAAAAATTCCGGATTATTATAGGAAATATTATAAAAGCAATTGTCTATTCAAAATTTTGGCAATAAAATTTCCATATCATATATTGATTTTATATCGTCAAAAATATATCATCTAACTAGTTGAACCTACCGAAAAGGAAAGAAAATGAGTGATAGAGACAGAATTAAGTTTAAGTATATTTTTGATAAATGTTATAATCCAATTTATGTTAATGGTGCAATTGGGGGTATAAATTTGAAAGGAGAAATTATAATAAATTTCTACCTTGAACGTCATGGTTTGCCTATTTCCCAGGCTTTTGAAATTGATGAAAATGGAAAAGTAGGAGATGAGATCGAAAGAAAACCTGAAGATTTAAAAGAAAGTACTGTTAGGTTTGTACAAAATGGTGTTATTTTATCCTTAGAAAGTGCAAAAAGAATACATAAATGGTTAGGTAAACACATCGTTGCCTTAGAAGAATTGTCAAAACAAAATTTGAAGGAAGAGAGAGAATAGTGTTTAATCAATCGCTAAATAAAATATATGAGGATCCATTCCCCTTTGATGATATGCTCTTAGATGTACATCAAACTTCGACCGAGGAAGATGATAAAATTATTATTAGGTTACCTACTACCTCTACAGAAGAACTAAAAGCTACAAAAAAAATTGATTCTCTCATTTCAAAAAGCTTGAAAAAAGAAATTGATATTACAATTGAGAATGATGGCGATGGGTTTATAGCGAAAAGCATAACTTTGCCTCTATATGGATTTGCTGATTCTCCAACTAAAGCCATTGAGAACTTAAAACATGAAATTGAGTCCTGCTATTACGAATTATTATCAGAAAATGATTTTAGTGAAGAGTGGTTGAAGTTTAAGTCATATCTTATAGAAATTATTGAATAGTTATGCATGAAGAATTCTAGTTATAATACCTTGGATGTAAAAAAGAAGTGTGAAGAAAAATTAAATATTTCCTTTAGAGATGGAAAAGAATTTACCGGATGGGTAAAAAAGAATAGCAAAAAAATTGCTCGAATAACAGTCCCAAAGGGAAGAAAATATATCCCTCCAGGAACATATAGCTTCATGGCAAAGCAATTGAAATTATCTGTTTCAGAATTCGATAGCTTCCTTGATTGTGAGTTTAAATATGATAAGTATATCTGCATAATTAAAGATAGATTATATTAATCTTCAGTTTACAAAAAGGGAAAAGTCTACAATTGCATTGTTTCTAAATGCTTATTAACAGTTGACATAATGTTTCTTATGCGACACAATTACAATTTCTTTTTAATACTAAATATATTTTTTTAGGGTTCTAATATCTACAGAAAAATCTTTGGCAACCTTAGTAATCCCCTTTTCCTCTACTTCCTGTTTCAAATATGACTTATCATATGACCTTAACTTTGATCTTTTTATATTCGGTCTCTTCTTTATTCCATATTCATTTAAAGCACGATTTATCATATCTTTTGTACATCCAAGTTGATCTGCTACTTCTCGTAAGGATTTTGAGTTTTCAACATAAAGCTTTTGCAACTCTGCTTTTGAAGGTTTTTTGCCGATAGGCGGTTTCCCTTTTTTTGCTACATCTCCAATTGCTTCTTTATATCTTAGTCTTCCCACTAAAAATATTATATATTAATAATTGACCAAATCAATGGAAAAAAATATATGAAATATTTATTAGCTTGTATATGATATAAACGATATAATTTAAGAAAATTGTTAAAATCTAAACAAAGGGGAAAAAGGAGAAAATTTATTTCGGCTAGGAATATTTCTCTTTCAATTGTCCGATACTATTCAGAAATATATAATCGTTTTAAGGAATATAGAATTTGAAAAAAATATTAGAAAAATATCTTCGAAATCTAAATGCCACATCCAAACATGGCGATGCACGAGAAGAAAGCTATTACAAACATCTTGATAGTTTAATTAAACAATTTGCCGATGTTCAAAATATTAAAAATATAGATGTAACTATTCTTCCCAAAAAAACCGAAGCTGGAAATCCCGATTTTCGCATATGGGACGGAAGAAATCATATAACGGGTTATATTGAAGCAAAAGATCCTTCTGTAATCAATCTTGATAACATCGAGAGTAGCGAACAATTAGAACGCTATTGTTCAACATTTCCAAACGTCATCTTAACCAATTTCTACGAATTTCGACTTTACAGAAATGGACAGCAAATTGCGCAGGCTATGATCGGGCGACCTGTGATTGCCATAAAACTACAAACTACACCGCCAGTCGAAAATATTAATAAATTCACAGAACTCTTTAAACTATTCTTTTCCTTTTCCTTACTTAAAGTACAAACCGCACGTTCTCTGGCTACTGAATTAGCCAAGCGAACCCGCTTCCTTCGTGATGAAGTCATTGCAGTAGAATTGGAAGAAAATAACAGCAAAGGACATAAACAAATCATTGGTTTTTATGAAGCTTTTAAAAAATATCTGATTAGGACTTTAAGTGAAGAACAATTCAAGAGCGTTCAATAACACAAATTTCAGACTTTGATCACAGGGCTAATTTTCCCCGTAGTTATATATCCAAAGATTATGTCTTGAGTC
>JAFGMO010000062.1 GCA_016927475.1 Candidatus Aminicenantota bacterium | reverse complement strand
TCCTGGAACTTGAGGATCGGCGATCCGAAATGATACCGGCCGCCCTGCATGTAGCCGTCGGGCAGCGCGGCGGAAGCGGACCGTCCGAATTTTTCCTTCTTGCCGACATGGATAAATGCCTCGAACCGGTTTTCCGGAATGATCTGGATGTTCAGCTTGGCCGCCATGTTGGTCATCAGCGTGTCATCCTTGGTCCCGTAAACCGTGGTCGTTTTGATGTCCTGGACTCCGAAAGAACCCCAGAACCAGGCCCGGTCTTTGACCAGGGGAATACCGATGTTGAAGCCGTAATCCTTGTTGTTGTTGACCTTGTTGACACCGTCCAGTTCGTATTCCTCGACGGCATCCACGTGGTCTGCCTGGAACTTGCTGTCGGTCATGTAGAACCGGCCGCCCAGGGTGACCTTGTTGCCGCCGCGGCGGGTAACCATGTTCATGGCGATGCCGCCCGTCTGAACGGTGACGTCCGCGCCTCCGACCGTGATCTGCATCTCTTCGAAAGCGTCGAAGTCATAATAACTGGGCGATGCGCCGATGGCCGCCGGGTCGGTGATAACGATACCGTCCATGGCCCAGACGTTGTTGTCATAGGTGCCGGCGCCGCGGGCTACGTAGTTGGACTGCTGTCCCGACTCCGCGCCTCCGACGTTCTCACGGTCGACGATGACCGACGGTGCCATCTGCAGGATGACCCACGGGTCACGGGCTGTCGGAAGTTCCTGCAGGATCTCCTGTGTGACGTTCGTTCCCACCGATGTCTTTTTGGTGTCGACAACGGGCGTGACGGCCGTAACCGTGACTTCTTCCTCGATAGCGCCCATCTCCATGACCATCGTCAGTTCGACGTTGGCGCCGACCACGACGATGACATTTTCCTGGATGGCCGCTTTGAAGCCTTCCAGCTCAGCCTTGACCGTATAGTCTCTGGCGGGCGGAAGGGAGATGAAACGGAAAACGCCCTCGGCAGAGGTGATACTCGTCATCGGAGCCGTTAAAGCTCCGGTCAACGTCACCGTAACACCGGGAAGAGGAGTGTTGTCGGTGTCGACAACCTTTCCCATGATGTTTCCGGTTCTCTGCTGGGCCATCATCGTGCAGGAGAGCAGCAGAACGAACAGAATAACTAATGTTTTACGCAACTTTTTCTCCTTTTGTTTCCCCTCTTTTAAGGGAAAGTTTGCTCAAATCCTTTTTCCTGAAGCGTGAACCACGCTCCTTACCTAAAACTTCATTTTTTCTTTTTTCTTCAGGCATCACCTCCTTTTACAAAAAAAAAGAGGCTGTTTGAGGACTTCCGTGAAGCCTCAAACAGCCTCTTTGTTTTAAAGTCAGCTGTCAGACTTTTTTATATCTGTTAATACGTTTGAATCTTTTCTATATCATATCTTCTCCACTCGCTAAAAATAGAGCAAAATACATGCCAAGCCCAAGAAACATATTTAAATGTAATCATATCAAGACATTACTAAAGTTCGCTGCCTGTACCGGGACGTACATGTAATTCAATTTACCGTACGGAACTTCAATTTCTTGAATCTACCCTGTCCTATTCATAAAATACCGGCATTTAATTCAAACACCATTAATCTTCATGAATATCAATCTGAATGCCGACTGTGTCCATTTCAAGTAACAAAGCATGGTCAAATAAAAATAATTAATCCACCAGTATTTCATGAATAAGACAGGTTGTATTAAGCATAAATTCGGCTCTCAAATTCCCCCCTCTTTTAAAACAGCAAAATTTATGACTAAAAGACGACAGGTTTTTTTTGGAAGTGAATATGATATTTTTTAAGTTTCTCGTTAAGAGTCGTGTATTTTAACCCCAGTATTCGGGCAGCTTTTTTCTGATGGCCGTTAACCCGGTTTAATACCCTGATGATGATTCCTTTTTCCACCTGTTCCAAACGTTCTTTCAAAGGGATAGAATTGTTCATGCAGACATAATCCACAAAGATGCGGAAAAGTTTTCTCTTGAACCTGTACTCTCTGAATAGGTGATCTTTATCCTGCATATAACTTTCAAGAAGCTTTTGAAAGACCGCGGCCGCGCTTTCCTGGTGTTTTTCTTCTTCAGCAAAGAAATTTTCTTCCCTGAACATGCCGGTTTCCGCTGGTTGATCAAACAGAAAAGAATCCGAAGAATCCGGTTCCCGGTAAGCCGTTCCTTTCTCAGTTTCCATTCTAACCCTCATTTGTAAATTTTATTTTTCTTTTAACTTCTTCGGCGATCATGGGAAGTCCGTCCTGGATCTTAAGTTTCCCGATTTCACCAAATCCGATTGTTTCACAATAACGAATAAAGGAATACCAGGCCGGATGGAGATGAACATGCCTCGTTTGCGGGAAAGCTGGCAATATCGTTTTTATCTCACCCGGCATTTTTCCTTCCTAAGCTCTTTTTAAATTTCCCTGTCCGTTGGCCAGCAAGTCTTCAATCGTTTGAGTAAGAACCTCCAGATCAAGGGGCTTGCTGAAAACCTGGGCTATATCAAGTTTTTTTGCCTCGTTACTATCGACAAATTCGGTAAAAGCTGTTATAAGCAATGCTTTTCCCTTAAATCCGGCCTTTCGGTAGGCCTCGATAACGTCGAAACCCGTTCCCTGTCCCAACCTGAAGTCAACAATGGCCAGATCTATCGCATTTTCCTGGTACAGCTGCATCGCTTCTAAAAAGTCTTTGGCCGTAAAAATGTTATATTGTTTATTTAAAATCAGACGCAGGGTTTTTCGAATAATGGCATCATCATCAACCACAGCAACATTTTTCATCATCATATTTCTTACTCTTTCCGATTGACATCGAATAATCATTTCAATATTTTTAGTAGCATAATTTGTGCCAATATATGTAAATCATTTATTATTAAGGAATTATAAATAAAGGCCCCCCGGCTTTAGAGTAAATTATTTTACATGGCCTGTAAAAACACTTGTCAAAAACTGAACAGCTCTTATCGCTTCAAAGATCCAGATTGTATTCCCTGATCTTTTTATCCAGGGTCGGCCGGCTGATCTCCAGAATTTGGCTCGTGCGAGTTTTGTTTCCCTTGGTTGCTTTCAGAACATACTGAATGTAATTTTTTTCAATTTCCCGGAGGGAGACCAATTCCCGGGGATAAAGCTTTTTTTCCCCGGATTCGATAGGCAGGTTTTCTTTGAGAACAACGTCCCCCTTGGCCAGTATGACAGCCCGGGTTAAGGCATTCTCCAATTCTCTGACATTGCCTTTCCAGGGAAGGTCGACCAAAAAATTCATAACATCCGGGGGGACCTTTCTGACATTTTTGCGGAGTTCACGGTTGATCTTTTCCAGAAGATAGGCCGCAAGATCAGAAATGTCTTCCTTGCGTTCTCTTAGGGGGGGAAGTAAGATCTCGACCACTCTCAAACGGTAGTAGAGGTCTTCACGGAATGTCCCTTTTTCGATGAGGGACATCAAATCATGGTTGGTGGCGGCGATGATGCGCGCTTCCGTCTTAAGGACTTTTTCTCCGCCGACTTTCATGAAGTCACGAGTCTCGATAACCCGGAGCAGCTTGGACTGGAGATTGGGGGAAATATCTCCGATTTCGTCCAGAAACAAGGTTCCTTTCCCGGCTATTTCAAATTTTCCTTTCGTTTCCGTAACCGCATCCGTAAAGGCTCCCTTCATATGGCCGAAAAGCTCGCTTTCCAGGAGCGTGTCCGAGATGGCCGAACAATTGATGACGATAAACGGTTCATCCTTCCAGGGACTGTTGTAGTGGATGGCCTTGGCTACCAGCTCTTTCCCCGTTCCGCTCTCACCTTGAATAAGGACATTCGTCCGGCTGCCGGCTACGGATCCGATCAGCTTGAAAACCTCGCGCATCTGCGGTGAACGGCCGATGATGTTATCAATGGTGTACTCCTTTTGCTTCTCCTCGACAAGATAACTGAGCCTGTTCTCCAGGTTCCTGACTTGAAAAGCGTTATCGACCGTTAAATCCAATTCGACATAGTCAAGCGGTTTAACAAGATATTCAAAAGCTCCGAGTTTGATGGCTTCAACCGTCGTTTTCATGTCATCATAGGCGGTCATGATAATAACAGCGGCATCCCCACCCTTTTCCTTGATGTTCTTCAGGACATCCAAGCCGTCGATATCAGGCAAACGTATATCCAGGATGACAAGGTCGGGTGAATTTTCATCGAACGAGAGAAGGCCCGTTTCACCGTTTTCAGCCAGGTGGACATCCAGCCCTCTTTTGGAAAGATGAGAAGACAAGGTCTTCCGTATCAAATGATCATCATCAATGATTAATATGGATTTCATTTTAGTTCCTCATAGGGAATACAGATCTCAAAAATCGTCCCCTTTTCCCCGGATTTGATCAGGCTGATGGTTCCCATATGCTGCTCCACAACTTTACGGGCGTTGGCCAGCCCCAAACCGATACCTGTGGCTTTGGTTGTAAAAAAAGGTTCATAGATCAATTCCTTATCCTTATCTCGAATTCCGGGACCGTTATCGGAAATTTCGATCCTGATTTTTTTGGAAGCTTTGATCATGTCAAGAACGATACGGATCTCGCCTCCGTCATCAACAGCTTCATAGGCATTCCGAAGGATATTAAGCACCACCTGCCGGATCTTGTCTCCATCAACATAAACCTGGGGAAGCTTTTCCTGATAGTCCCGAATAAGGTGAATATTTTTCAGGGCCAAAGAATCGTCCATCATCTTGACGGACTCTTCGACAATTTCCTCTATGGAAAACCAATCAAGATTGAGCTCGGATGCCCGCGTATAATTGAGAAGTTCCTTGACGAATTTCTCAATCTGCTGAATACCCTGCTGGGAAAGGCTCAGGTGTTCTTTTTCCAGTTCACTGAGTTTTTCGCTTTGAAAGATTTTTTGAATATTCAGCTTCACCGAGGTCAGAGGATTTCTTATCTCATGGGCGATTCCGGCGGATATGCGCCCAATCGAAGCCAGTTTTTCCGCCTGAATAAGCTTCCGGTTGGTGGCTTCCATTCTCTCTCTTGCCAGGAGCAGGCGATGGGTCATTTCATTAAAGCTTCGGGCCAGGTCTCCCACTTCATCCTGGGCAGAAATATCAATTTTTTGGGAAAAATCTCCTCTTGATATATTAACCGTGGCTTCGACCAGCTTTTTTAATGGACTTGTTATTCCCCGGGCCAGGAGGAGGGATCCCAGGATACCGACAAGTAGCCCGGCACTGCCGATAATTATGAGAGTCAGACGCGTCTTTCGAATCTGTTGGGGTAAATCTTTCAGCGAAAATCCTACCTTGATCGCCCCCCAGCGCATGGAAGATCCCTCCGCAAAAATCGGGGACTCAATCTCAAGGACCTGCTGTTCTTTCCCCAAACCTATCAAATCCAAACGTTTCAGGTCAAAAAAATATCCCTCCTGACCGACCTCTTGGTCTAGAAAATGAGATCGGTACAGCTCCGGATTATTTTTGACAACCTGTGTGGCTGCGAAAGGCTTGTTATTACGTTCAAAAAAAGCGATGTATATGAGTTTTTCATCGATCCATCCTTCAATGTTTTCTTCAACGCTTTCGTGGTCGTAGAGAAAAAGGAGTGGATCAAGATTTTGCAGGGCGATATAACTGGCAATCCAAACCGCTTTGCTTTTTTCTTCTTCCAGCATGGAACGAACTTCATGTTTTTCAACAAAAACGAGAATGGCGCCTACAAGGACGGTGAGAAGAGCAATGACCGTCGCCATAAACCGTGTTCGCAAAGACATATGCAACGATATCATTCAGACACTATTTCTCCAGCCATATTTTACGGGCGTCGATATAATGTAAACCCAGAGGCGGTACTTCCAGGCCCTTAACCCAGGGCTGGACAGCCATTCTATTCTGCCGGATAAATAAAGGAAGGGCCGGTAGATCATCGCTCAGAATATCCTCCATCCTTCTGAAAAGGTTTATCCGTTTTTTCCAACTATTTTCAACCTCCGAATTTTGTAGAAGCTCATCCAGTTCCGTATCCTCGTAACCTAATATATTATACGAAGAATGGGAAAAAAAGAGGGGACGAATAATATCCTCAGGATCAGGGATATTCATCATCCTTCCAAAA
This sequence comes from Candidatus Aminicenantota bacterium, assembly GCA_016927475.1. Lineage (GTDB taxonomy): Bacteria > Acidobacteriota > Aminicenantia > Aminicenantales > Aminicenantaceae > JAFGMO01. Next base: position 61,719 of record JAFGMO010000062.1, on the reverse strand, counting down.
AATACGAGATAGGGCCTGTCATAATCCCTGATTTCATCAGGCGTTCTGTAATACCTCACTCGCAGCTTCCAGCCCAGTTTACCCAGCTCGTCCCGGATTTCCCTGTAAGCCCTTATTTTAGGGTCTGTTCGGGGAGCCTCAATGAACAGGGTAAGGTCGGGAAATTCCTCTGAGTCTGAAAATCCTGCCTGCCGGAGAAGCTCCTTTGCCCGGTTGGGATCACATCCGTTATGAACTTCCCTGGGGAAAAATCCCGGAAGCCTGGGAGGAATGAAGTTATGCGTAACCTGAAAAGAATAGCGCACATCATAAACTTCCTCAGCCAGCTTTTTCTTATCGATGGCAAAAGAAACGGCACGCCTAACCTGTGGATTGTTGAACGGAAAGATATGGCAGCTCATTCCCAGATATACGGGATGCAGGCATAAATCCTGATAAATGTAATACTCAGGAGAAAGAAGCTTCCGAGAAAGTACGGGGGTCATATCGATTTCTTTCCCGACAAAATGATCCAAAGTATAAAGAGGGCAGAATTCGATGGCCTCCAAATAGGGTCTTCCGGCGAAGTAAGCATTATATCGCTCCATCCTGATCCCGACAATCTCCAGTTTGGGAGTTCTCAGCCAATATGTAAACTGAAAAGGCCCTGTTCCCGATGGCTTTCGAAAAAATCCTTTCCCTCTATCCTTTACTTCTTCTTTAGGGAGAATCTTGCAGAAATGCATGCTCATCAAGTAGAGTGCCGAGGAATAAGGTTTGGTCCATTCGATTTCGAACGTATATTTATCCAGGACCTTAAATCCTTTTACCTCATTGGAGCGGTTCTCCCAAAAATCTTCAGCTCCGGCAATCCTGCGTATAAAAAATTGAGAATATGGAGAATTCACCTCACTATCAACCAGTCTTTCCAGTGAAAATTTCACATCCTCCGCCGTCATCTCAGAACCGTGATGAAATTTCACCCCTTTCCTTAGATAAAAAGTGTAATTTTTACCGTCCGGTGAGATTTTCCAGTATTCAGCCAGAGAAGGAACGATCCTGAATTTTTTCTCTAATCGTACAAGTCCATCGTATAGCTGTTCTGAAACAAAAATGTATGAATCCGGGCTTGCCGGATCCATCTCTTCTCTGAAATTTTCGGCAAAAGATTTTATGTGAAGGGTTCCCTTATAGTCGAAACGGTCCGTCACAATGGAAGAATTTGAATGAAGGAAGGATATGAATCCTAGCAATATAAGAAATATCCCGAGAATTCCGGCCCAATAAGAAAACCCTTTCATAACAAAAATTTTCCTGAAGACAAGCTGATAGAATGCAACACTCTTACCGTATCCAAGTTTTATGCCAACTATAAAGGGAAAAAAACGGTTTCTTCCCAGGGGAAAAATGAAAAGAGAGGGAAACTTGCAAAAAAAATGTAAAAATTATTTACACCTGCAGACAATAATACTAGGCGATCAATTCAAACGATTTTTTTCTAAGAAGAGGATTTTACCGCAAGTTCCCGCGCTTTTTCCTCCACTTTGCGGAAAACACGCATAATGTTTCCGCCCCAGATTTTGCGGATCTGATCTTCGGTATACCCACGGCGGACAAGCTCTTCCGTGACCCGGACCATTTGGCTGACGTCGCTGCATCCTTCCACCCCTCCCCCCCCGTCAAAATCGGTTCCGATGCCGACATGCTCATCACCGGCCACAGCTACCATATGGTCGATATGGTCGACCAAATCCTCCACGGTAGCTAAATCTTGAGGGTACTTTTCGAATATCGCCTCATATTCACGCTGGATCTTGCGCCGTTCTTCTTCACTCGTGATGGAGCGTAATGACCCGTATTTTTCCCTGAGGGCGGCAATAGCGGCGTCCCTTTCCGGATTGGGCTCCTCTTCTTTAACAAAACTCGAGACAAAACAAACCTGAACCACTCCATCTTTTTCAGCCAGGGCTTTAAGCATTTCATCGCTGAGATTTCGGGGATGATCGCACAAGGCACGCGCACTTGAATGGGAAGCGATAACCGGGGCCTGTGAACAGGCCAGGATATCATAAAAGGATTTATCAGACACATGGGAAACATCAACCATGATACCCAGACGGTTGCACTCGGCTACAACTTTGGTACCAAAATTACTCAAGCCGTTATCTTCAGGTTCTCTTCTGTCCGTTGAGGAATCACAGATATCGTTATCGGAAGAATGACAGAGGGTGATATAGCGGACCCCTCTGTCGTAATACTTCTTCAACAGCGAAAGGTTCATTCCAATGGGGTAACCGTTTTCCATCCCGATGAAAGCGGCCCTTTTGCCTTTTCCCTCTATGCGGTAGGCATCATCCGGAGTCAGGGCCAATTCCACCAAATCCGGATAGTCGGAACACATTTTATGGATGGCGTCCAGCAATGCATCAGCTCTGGATGCAGCCCGGGAATATCCTTCCTCATCCCGTTTCCCCTGTCCGACAAAAGCGGCAAAAAATTCGGCGTCTAGCCCTCCTTCCTTCATGCGGGGAAGATCTATCCTTGCGGCCCTTCTTTCCGACGGCTCATGCCGCTCTCCGATATCCCAGTCCGAACGGACCATAAGCATGGGGGTATCGCAGTGCGTATCCACCGTCAGGATTTTCTCATGAATATCCCGTGCTTTGGCCTCAAGCTCTTCCTCGCTCAGGCGGCTCCGACAGGCGCTTGGACCCATCAATAACAAAAAAAGACTAAAAACCAAACCCAATGAAAATATTCTTTTATTCATTTTTCCTCCACTTCACACGGGGAAAACAGCGGCACCCGCACAAAGTCCTATAGACTTATTTCTTTTTTTTCACTGGAGTTCTTTTAATGATCGGATTGTAACGGGTTTCAAAAGTACCCCCTGTCGATACATGTCCGACAGCTTTTTCAGGCTCCTTATTAATATCCACCACGTTTCCCTCGGCGTCAACCGGCTCACCCTTTTCGTTGACTTTGACGATTCCGGTGGGTGTGATGCCGACACCATCTTCACCCCAAGGCCTGCTTTCGATAACCGCTCCCAGCGGAATGAGGTTGCCTTCGCCGTCAAGGATAGTACCATCGGACCGGAAGGTAAAAGGAATAGACTCGGGTTGGCTGCCGAAAACATTTTTTCCCAGGTTGAAGCTCTGATCGAGCACAATTCTACGATACCCGGCGATGTTGCTCCGCATCGTCTGGGGGAGCGGATAAAAAATGAAACCTTTTATGGTATACTCTCCCGTTTCCGCATCAAGCGCTAGATAAGACTGGGAAAGGGCGTAATGTCTCATGATTTCCGCTCTTTCTTCAAGTATTTTTTTCCTCCTTTCCCTGTCTGTTGTTTTCAAGGCCTCATCGTCAAAAATAAGCTCCTCCTCCACCGTAAGACCCAGCTTCTTACCAAGGTTCTTCTTCCGTGCGTAATCGAGAAGCTCCCGTTTGATTTCCTCCGGCATCACACCGAAAAGATCCGCTCCGACCACGGTGTAATAAAAATAGGCCAGCTCGCCCATACCGGCATCCGGTTTTTCATAATCCTGAAGGCGTGTTCTTCCAGGTGAAGATTTCTTATAATCACCGTAATCCATTTCTCCCCATCCCCGGCCGCCGGGGATTTTACGCTGGAAAGACCAGACGGCGTCAATGGTGTTCCCCACGGATGAATGACAACCGAGACACTGCAGGAGTTCTTCGGTAGTCTGAGGTCTCAAATCACCTGATCTGTTCTCAATAAAAGCCGCCAGAATCCAGCCCGCTCCGTTGTCTATCCATCCCTTCCATTCCTTACCGATAACGTACTTAGGCTCTTCTGCTTCTTGCTCAGACGCTTCTTCCTCTTCGTCGTCTTCCAGTCTGACATCTTTCCATTTGTACATATAGCGGATTTCTTTAACCCGTTTGGACCTTGTCCCAGGAAATTCATAATCAAAAGATTTCTCTGTTTTTACACCGTCGAGATTCCGGCCGGTTTCGCCGTCCGCGTTCAAATCCACGTAATGAAGAGGGTGACCGAATTCGGTCCCAAACGGATAAAAACCCTTAATCACTTCGATATTCCCGGCATCACCGAAATAAAAACGTTCTTCCGGTGCTTCATTCTTAATGTTTTTTTCCAGCAAATCCAGGTTCCGCTTGTATATTTCCACGTTGATCTTTCCGTCTTTTGTCATGAAGTCGCGGGGCAGGCGAATATAGATGCCGCTTACCGATCCGGTCAGGGGGGTAAAGATGGCATAGGGGAAAAAATTGACGGCCCGCCAGCCTGTATAGATGTCTTCCTTGTTCCTGACAAAACCTTCTTCATCGATATATCCGTGTTCACCTCCCCAGGTTGGATCTCCGGGTTTGTACGGAAAAAGATTATCAGGATTTAGAGCAGGAAAAAGCTGGAATTCGGAATTCCCCTGGCCTAAGTTGTTCCAGGTATCATCCCCGTCCGGCCGGGCCGCGTGGTAAGCCGCCCGCCAGTTGTCGGTCCGAACATAATCCAGATTTTCAGGATTTTCTGGAAGAATCGGCTCGATGCCGTTTTCTTTAAGCCGTCTGTTGATATCCTCAGGATGAGTGATATTTTTCCAGTTAACCTTGTTTAGATTTGGAGAGGGAAAACTATATAGGATCTGGTCTTCGGCAAGGGGAAGATTGTTGCCGTGTTTTTTTTCCGCCAGATGGTTGGTGTGACAGTATTTACAGGCATTTTGAGTACCGTATCCGGTTTCCACCCAGCACTGTACGGGGATAGCCGGGTCCTCGTTATAACTGGGTTTATAAACCGCTCCCGTATGGGCCTCAAAATCTACGGGGGCAATCCCCGCGCTGATATTTTCAAAAAAAATCACTTCCGCGCTCAGGCCGGTTGCCTTTTCAAAGGCGGCCGTCTCGTCTTCCGAAACCTCTGCCGCTTTTTTGCATGAAAAGAAAAAGAAAAGAAATAACGGTAAAAAAATCCCCATCAGTATTTTTTTCATCCCATCCCCCTTATCTTGATTTGTTCACAAAAATAGCCCCGCCAAACTCCTTGGTTCGTGAATTATACAGGCAAGTTGAAGGCTTTACCATTTGCCGTCCATCTGAAACTCCGCTCCGCCCAGCCAGATACCGTTATGCATGACGGAGTCATACTGCGATTGCAGGAGGTCATAATGGAATTTTTCCTCCTCAACAATTTCGAGAAAGATCTTTTTTGCCTCAGGATCATCGCTGGCTTTAGCGGATTCCTGGAAAAATTGAATGGCCTCTTTTTCCAGTTCCATACCGATGCTCAAAGCTTCCACCTCACTTTTACCCGCTTCTCCCTTCATCCGTTCTTTTAGTTTCTCAACAAGCGGAGCTTCCCCTTTGATTTCTTCATTCTTCACATAATTCTTCCAGTCTTCACTTTTAAGCACCTTACTGAAAAGCTTACCGAATGTTTCCAGATGGTTGACCTCTTCTGCGGCCAGAAAGCGAAACATTTTCTGGCCTCTTTCATTGTGCGTAACATCGGCCGCGTGATTAAAAAATTTCCGGCCGTTGATTTCAAGCCTTATGGCTCCTTTGATGCCGTCCAGAACTTGATGGCTGACGTTTTCCATATTGTTTCTCCTTCACGATCAGACGGTTTTTTCCCGCTCTTTCCGTAGACAATCAAGACAAATCCCGTAAAGATAAATCCGGTAGCTGTTGACCTTTACGGTATTATTCTTGAGGAGGGATATATCCGCATCCAGTTGTACGTCCACAATCCTTCCGCACCTTTCGCAATAAAGATGGTGATGGGGATATGTTTCCGGATCGAAGTTGACGCGGTTCTCTGTGATATTCAGGGACTTGATAAATCCGATACGTTCCAAAACCCGCAAAGTATTATAAACCGTAGAAAAAGACACCATGGGATACTCGGTTTTTATGCCCTTATAGATCTCCTCGGCGGACGGATGGTTGCCATTGTCCAACAGGAAATCAATGATAGCCGCCCGTTGGGGGGTTATCTTGAATCCCTCATCCTTCAAACGTCTGAAAACGATTTTTTTCTTGTCCATTTTTTTGAGTCTAAAATACCGGCTTTCTTTAAAATCCTGCAAAATTTATTATAAGCCATGATTCAAACTCAATCAAGAATTATTATAATTTAAGCATCTTTATTATTTAATTCGAATTAAACAAAGATCGTTCAGGTTTGATTTCCAGAACGTATAAATTTCTTTTTCGCCCTTCCAGGTTAGCCCGGATAAAATCAACGATCTGGTACCCTCTGTCAAAGAGGAACATAAAAACTTTGCGGGAAGAAGCTCTCCAATCCAGGGGAATTCGGCGAACTTTTTTATCCTCAACATCCGTTTCCTCAAGCATGCGATAAAAATCCAGGGGAATTTCGACAAAAATGCGGTCTCCTGCGGCCCGAAGGTCCATCTCAACGGGTATCTCTAGAGAAATCCTTCCTCTTTTCCCCATGACAGCGATCCTGCGGGAGCTCAAGATGACATCCATATGTTCCGGAAAAAAGTCTTTTTTGCGAGTTGACCGTTTTTTGACTTTTGTCAGATCCCAACAGGCAAAAAAGCGGTCGCTGGGAAGATCTTTCCTGTTTAAAAGCCCCCCGAACTCACCATAGGGACTTTTCCTGTATTCCGTGATCTCCATTCCTAAATGATGGACATTTCTTCGGGCATTGATCCCGGTCAGGGGGTCAAAGGTACAGAGAACAACGCTTATGCCAAAAAGATTCAAGAGAACGTCCTTCTGGAACTCCTTTATTCGGAGGCCTAATCCACAATTCCTGTATTTTTGATGAACCGCCGTATATTGGGAATAGAAGCGAACGTTCCGAATGTCCCGGTATCCCGTTTTTTTGTCTCCGATGCCCATAAATCCGTATGAAAATCCTGCCAGGTGTTCTTTGCCTGGAATACCGGACAGGTCCGCTTCCTCTGTAAAAGCCCCGATGAAAAGGCTCCCGCCCTCATGGAAAATGTTTTCACACATCATATTCCTGGATCCCGACAGATGATCAGCAGACTCTCCCCATATTTTTTGCCGCAGGTCTTCGTATTTCCGGTAATCTCGGGGATTATGTGACGTTTCCAACCGAAGCCGAAACCGCCTGCCTTTGATGGAAAAAACCCTCTCAAAATCCTTATCCAGAAAAGCTGGCTGATTTTTTGTCATTTCAACGGCCTATTTTTGGATGTTTCATTATATTCATACACATACCGAAAATTCAATGTCACCACATTGAAATCCTTTCCTTTTTAGTATATGTATATGTCTTAAATAAAATCATATTCAGAAAAAAAATGGACTGCCGGCCGTTTAAAGCAAAAGATCCACACTGTGTTTACAGCGAAGCCAATATCATCACTCTTCTGAGACTTATGGGATCTTTGTCTTTTTTTACCCTGGCCCTCATCGAAAAAAGCCCCACCTATAATTATATCGGTTTGGGAATTCACTGGTTCGGAGATGTTCTGGATGGATTTGTCGCGCGGAAAACAAAACAGGAAACGATCCTCGGAGCCGAGATCGATATCATCGCCGACCGGGTGGAAATTCTTTTTTTCTTTGTCAATTTCCTGACGTTTAATCCCCGTCTCTATCTGCCTGTCGTTTTATACATTGTGGATTTCGCCTTTGTCGATTTTTATCTCAGCTACCAGTTTCTGAAATTCGATCTTATCTCTCCCAATTATTTTTATAAGGTCGACAAGACGGTTTTCCTGTTAAACTACAGTCCGGCCGGAAAGTTCTGTAATTCTACGGTGGTCACGCTAACCCTGATTTTCCTTCCCCAGTTATGGATTGCGGCCGCTGTTTTTGCCGCCGGTTTGATCGGTATCAAAGTTTATTCTTTTCATCGCTTGAACAAAAAAAGGTAAACTGGTAATAATACTTTTTTTAATGTAAAGGAGTATCAACTCATGAGTTCCTTGAGAACAAATCTCGCCCTTGCGGGCCGAGGTATCAAAAATTATGTTACAAAACGTCCTTTTTGCGTATCATTCGAAATAACATACAGCTGCAACGCCAAATGCAAACACTGCCATTTGGGCGGGCCTGTAGATGAAGAACGGGCCGCTCCTGAAAAATACGCCGAAATCGCCCGCGAATTGAATCCCGTTGTGGCCCAAATTTCCGGGGGCGAACCCATGCTGCGCCGTGATCTTACTGATATTATCCGAATGATCAAAAACCCAAACGGAACGCCCTACATCGTTCTGACGACAAACGCCGCCCTGCTGTCGACAGAGAAATACTACGAACTGAAAGAGGCCGGCGTAGACGGCTTTTCCATATCCCTTGACTTTCCCGATGAACGTCATGACGATTTCCGCGGTGTCCCCGGCCTCTACAACAAGATCCAATCCCTGATGGAAGATATTCGCGAGGAAAAAAACAAGGGCATAGCCCTGAGCGGAGTCGTCAACAGCCAAAATTTTCGAGATTTGGTGCCTATGGCCCAACGGGCCCTGGAATGGGGAGTATACATGAATTACAGTACCTACACCTGGCTGCGAACGGATAAAATGGAGTACATGATTTCCAAAACCGACATGCCCGCTTTCAAGGAGGTTATCGCAAACCTTTTAGCATTCAAAAAAAGGCATAAAAATATTTATACTTCGGATTATACATTCAAAAATATGATCGCCTTCTTTGAAAACCAGGAAGTCCCCAATTGCCGGGCCGGAGAGAAATTTCTGGTCGTCAATCCGGATGGCTCTCTCTCCCCCTGCGGCCTGATCATCAAAAAATACAGCTCGCAAAAAGAAATCAAGAAAGAATTTTTGGAAACCAACACCTGTACCGCATGCTTTACCAGCATCCGGGCCAATTCGGAAAAACCCGTCAAGTATCTCATTCTTGACAGCATAAGGTCTGTATGACGTGGAGCCGACTCAAGATATCCAACCGCCGGCTCCCGACAAAAAAAAGCCTTTTCCTATATTCAAGACTCTCGTCTTCATTGTTGAACTCCTGCTGGTCGGTATTCTGCTCGTTTTATGGTTCAGCTCGGAATCCATTCAGCAAAGTAAAAATCTCTGGGTTCTCTTTCTCTACTGTTTCCCCGCTGAATTCCTGATCGCGATTGTTCCCCACGAACCGGTCATCCTCTATTTCGGCAAATTTTATCCCGCCCTAACCGTGGCCCTAATAACTTCCGCTGGAACCCTTCTCACCGAAACCTTGAATTATTCCGTCTTTCAATACGTCACGGACAGCAAACTATTTAAAAAACTGAGCGCAAAAAAAACAGTCTCGAAATTGATCAGTCTTTTCAACAAAGCCCCTTTTATCGCCCTCATGGTGGCCGGCTTTACTCCCATTCCCTTCTACCCATTCCGGTTTCTCGTTGTCATGGCCCGTTACCCTGTTCTCAAGTACCTGTCGGCCGTTTTTTTGTCTAGAACACCACGTTTTTTCATTCTCGCTCTCATTGGAAAAACCTTCAAATTCCCCGATTGGCTGCTCGTGGCCCTGTTCGCCGTTCTCATCCTTGTCGCCAATTTCCCTCTTTTAAGAAAACTTTTCAAAAAAAAGCAAAAGCAAAAAAGCCATGCCTAAAGCTCTCGTTACCGGTGCCTCCGGTTTTATCGGAAGCCACCTTGTTCAATTACTGGCGGAAAAAGGATGGTCCGTAACCTGCCTTCTCAGACCGACAAGCCGCAAAGAAAAACTCCGCCGGCTTCCTGTTCACATAGTTTCCGGCAATCTTGAAGATCAAAGCCTTCTCGAAAAGGCGGCGGCGGGCCAAAAATTCGTATTTCACCTTGCGGGCCGCATTCGCTCAGCCCGCAAAGATGTTTATGAACGGGTTAATCATCTTTTTACCCGGAACCTGGCCAGGGCTTGTTTGAAAAATTCAGCGGATCTGGAGCGTTTTGTCTACGTCTCATCCATTGCGGCGGCCGGACCAAGCCCGCCGGGAATCATTAAGGATGAAAGTTTTCCACCGGCCCCCGCATCGGAATACGGCCGGTCAAAACTTCGGGGAGAAAAAGCCCTGGAGGAATTCCGGGGCAAATACCCTTTCACCATCATCAGACCGCCCAATGTTTATGGTCCCGGACAGCAGGAAACGGAAATGCTCATCAGGCTAATTAAAAAAAAAATGGTTCCCGTCCTACGGTCCGGGGAGAAAAAAACAAGTCTCATATACATCTCCGACCTGGTGCACGGACTCGTCACTGCAGCATCCCTCTCGCGAACCGTGGACAAGGTATATTATCTGACTGACGGACGGCAGTATTCCTGGAGAGAGCTTATTTTCGCAGTCAAGGATATCATCCTGGAGAAAGGCCTTTTTTTCCCTCTGGGGGAACCCCTCATCCTGGGGGCGGCTGCCGCCACGGATTTCCTGAAACAAACAGGGCTTTTTTCCACGATGTTCGGTCTGCGGGCCTGGAAAACCATGACAAGGACTCCATGGTTGTTTTCCTCGGCCCGGGCTGAAAAGGAGTTTGGATTCCGGGCGACATTCAACCTTATGGACGGGCTCAAGCAGACCATTCTTCCCGAAAAAGAATATAACTAAGTATTGCAGGTTAGAGGATCAACGAAATCTGAAGAGAATAATTGCCCATTCTTCCATTTTCTGGCAAAATAAAACCATCCGACAACAAAGAAGAAATATGAACAGGGATAACACGGTTGCCATCGTCAATCCGAAAGCCGCCAACAGGAAGTGGCCGAGAAGGAAACGACTGCGCCGGTATATTCGGAAACATCTTCAAGGCCAACTGATCCATACCCGGAGCCAAAAAAAATATACGCATGACATATTGAAAAACCTTGATGAATCCATAGAATACGTGATCGCCGTGGGCGGAGACGGAACCGTCGCTGAAGTCATCCAGGGAATCGTTCGTTCGGAACGCTCCAAGGATATCACCTTCGGCATCATCCCCTACGGAAGCGGCAATGCCATTTGCTACACGCTGGGCATTCCCAAAAACATCAGGAAATCCATCAAGCACCTCAAAAAAGAAAACACCAAGGAAATCGACCTGATCGATATCGAGGGGCAAACCGGTGTTTTCGCCAGCATAGGGGCAGCGGCACAGATAGTCTACTATAAGCTGCAACGAAAAATTCCCGGCTTATTAGGCCATCTATGGGCCGCAAGGACCATGGCTTTCATCAAAAGAAAACATCTCGATATCGAGATGTTTGACGGAGTAGACGATAAGGGAAACCATTTTGAAACAAAAAAATTTCAAATCAAAGCCCTGGATTGCATCGTCAATAAAACCAAACATTTCGGCTACAGTTGGCGTATCGCGCCCAAGGCCGAGATCGATGACGGATATCTCGACATCTCCTTTTTCCAGATGCCGGGTATTATTTTTATCCTGGGATTTGCCTGGATTTACTCCGGTTTTTTCCATGGCTTCCGCCGTCACTACAAAGCCAAAAGAATCATTGTTATGGGAAAAGATCTTTTTGTTCAATACAATGGTGAGCTTTTTGGGAAAAAAAACAAGGTGGATATTAAAGTCCTTCCCAAGGCCCTCCGCATCATTACAAAAAAGAAAAATAGATCAGGCTAGGAAACTATAACAACCTTCAGCGGTTTTTTAGGCCCGAAAAATCAGAGGCTTTCTCTTTAATGGGCCTCGTATCAAAAAGAAAAGGGTCGATAATATATCTTTTTACCGAACAGATATCCACGGCTCTTATGACGGCGTTTAAATATTTGTCAGGAAAATCCGCTGGAAGCTTCACTTCTAAAACCAAACGGATAATCCTCTTCTTTTCAGGATCGATCTCCTTTTTTAAAACAAGAGATATTTTTTCCCAGGAAATGCCTCTTTTTTTACAGAATTCCAAAACATAATACCCGGCGCAGGTAGCGATCGAAGCCAGGAACAGGTCGAACGGGGCGGGAGCGGAGCCATCACCTCCGGAATAGACAGGCTGGTCTGTTTCGATGACAAAACCCTTATAGCGGGCATTAACGCGGCTTCCTCCATGGAAGGTCACAACCATATCACTGTTCATTTTTTCTCCTTTTTCGGGTAAGATTTTTGCTTTTGTTCTCGACATCAACAATCTCAGGTTGATTCTTGAAGTTTATTCCTTTAGAAAATAAAGCCAGTAAAAGTTTTCTGTCTTTTTCTGTAAGGACGATACGCCCGAACAGGCTGTATATCATGTCCGTTACATGATTTTTGTTTGTTTTGTGTATAAAACCCTTTGCCTCCAGTTTTTTCAGGATAAGGGAAATGTTTTCCTGCTGTTCCCGTTGAGAAAGGGGCCTGGCCCAAGAAGGGGATTTCAGAGGTTCCACCCGGCGGGAAAAAAAGGCATACAGGGTCAACAGGACGGCTGATGCCAGATTGTATGACGGTTGGATTGAAGCCTGGGGAAGGGAAAACAGAAAATTCGCCTGATGCAACTCTTCATTGGTCAATCCGGTGCGTTCGTTGCCGAAAGCCAGCCCGAAGGACACTTCCGGAGGATATTGCTCCATTCGATGAACGACCTCATCAAGTGAGAATCGGATATAATGCTTGCGCGTCCTTGAAACCGCCGCCAAAATGATATCCAGGTCAGCGGCCGCCGCGGAAAAATCCTCAAAAAAAATTGTGTTCGCCAGGATGTTATGTGCATGGACAGCCGTCCGGTAAGATTGTTCGGGAAGGGAAGACATGCCGACGATCCGCAAGCGGCGGAATCCCGTGTTCCGCATACAGCGGGCCGTTAAGCCGATATTGTCCGCATTCTGAGGCCTAACAAGAATTACGGTAAAACGATCAGGTTTCATGTTCAAAAGACCAAAGAATCAAAGATAACATAATTCCGGAAAATGCGCATCTTTGGTTGAAATTATCTGTCGCTGTCGGCCAAATTTATGAATAATGCAGGATAAAAAGGTTAATATTCTCCTGTACTTCCAAAACCGTTTTCCCCCCGGGATGTTTTATCCAAATTCTCCACCTCGACAACGCGGACCGTCTCAATCTTCTGGATGAGAAGTTGGGCGATTTTTTTTCCCTGTTCGATGGTAAAGGTATCCCGGCCGAGGTTGACCAGGACAACTTTAACCTCCCCTCTGTATCCCGAATCAATAACACCCGCCAGCCTGTGTAATCCCTTGAGAGAAAGCCCGCTTTTATCCCAGATCAAGCCGGCATATCCTGGAGGTACGGCTATACGGATTCCGGTGGATACGGCTCTGGCTTCTCCCTGCCGCAGGCTGCAGGACTCCACAGAATATAAATCCATTCCCGCATCCCCGTCATGCTGGAAAACCGGAAGTTTGGCTTTACCGTTAATGCGCTCCACCTTCAATTCCATACTAGACTCCCTCCAAAACCACCTGAGAAAAAAATGGGCGGACCGCTTCCAATATGTTTTCGAGCTCTTCACGGTTGTAAGGATCCATGGAATCATAACGGCTATCTATCGTCTTGCCGGGTAAAAACTGCTGAAGCTGATAACGGGATGCGCCTTTAAGAAGTTCTGCAACCTTAAGAATGTCCTTTTTGGTGAGCAAATCCGGAACGACTGTCGTCCGAAAAACATAGTCAGGGGCCGAATCCCGGATAATATCGATGCTCTCGGCCAGCTTCCCCGTATCAACCTTCACTCCCGTTACCTCCCTGTACCTTTGCAGAGGAGCTTTAACATCCATGGCTACATAATCGACCAGCTTTTCCTGAATCAAACGTTTCAACCTCTTGGGAAAAGAGCCATTTGTGTCAAGTTTGACCAGCAATCCCCTCTCTTTGACAAGATGAAGAAGAACATCCAGGTCCTCGTTTAAAAGGGGTTCGCCTCCCGTAAAGCATACGGCTTCCTGCCATCCTTTGCGGCTATCCAGGAAAGTGGAAAAATAATCCGGGGGAAAAGAAGGAAGCTTTTCCGGTTCAAGGACCAGCTCCGGATTATGGCAAAAGGGGCAGCGAAAATTACATCCGCCGAGAAAAACCGTCGAGGAGATGTGTCCGGGAAAATCCTTGGGTCCGAACTTTTCTAGCCCCTTGATTTCAACCAATCCTGAAACTCCTCCGGACTGTTGACAACTTCAGCACGGTTTTCTTCACGAATCACCAGCGTCGGAATGATAATACCCCCTTTTTTATCCCTTTTAACAACAGGCAAAAATTCCCTTATTTTTTTTATTCCTTCCTTGACCGTCAGATTAAATTCCTCGACCTCAAAACTCTCTTCAGCCAGGACTTCCTTAAGCTTCTCACAATTAGGACAGTTGGGGAAGGTAAAAAGAAGGTATTCCATGTTCGCTCCTAAATGGAATAGGTCACCCTTTCCTGAAATTCCTGCTGTTTGCCGTCATTCCAGGTTCCCACCGGACGAAGATATCCGACAATGCGGGAATAAACTTCCGTCTCTTCCCCGCAGGTGGGACATCGGCTTTGTTTTCCTTTCAGGTAGCCGTGATTCTGACAGACGCTGAAAGTGGGCGTGATGCTGAAATAGGGGAGCTGTGTTTCTGCGATTCTTTGAACCAGCTTCCGGCAGGTCTCCCCATCAACCGATTCGGGAAGGAAAGCATTGAATAATGTGCCTCCCGTATAAAGAGACTGAATGTCTTTTTGATGCATCAGGGCTTCAAAAATATCGCTTGTGGCATCCACATTTAGATGCGTGGAATTGGTAAGATATGGATGTTTATCCGTCCCCGAGGTGACGATATTTTGATATTTCTCCTTATCCAGACGGGCCAGCCGGTAGGAGGTTGATTCCGCCGGTGTCGCTTCCAGATTATAAATATTGCCGGTCTCCTCTTGGAATTCCTGGATTGTTTTGCGCATGAAATGCAGAACCTCGATGGTAAACTCTTTTCCTTCGGAGGTACCGATACCTTTGCCCAAAAAATTGAGGCATGCTTCATGCATACCGCATATCCCGATCGTGGAAAAATGGTTCATAAAATGCCCAAGGTAAATTTGAGTATAGGGCATCATCCCCTTGGACAGCATATTGTTGACGATCTCACGTTTGGTCTCAAGCGACTCCTTGGCCAAGGTCATGATTTTCTTAAGGTTGTCGAAAAATTCCTCCTTGGATTCGGACTGATAGCCGATCCGGTTGAGGTTGATGGTGACGACACCTATCGAGCCTGTTGAATCACCGGCTCCCCACATGTTACCGGGCCGCTTCATCAACTCCCTCAAGTCGAGGTTTAAACGGCAGCACATGGCTCTGATGTCCCCCGGATCCATATTGGTGCCGATATAATTCTGAAAATAAGGAATCCCGTACTTGGCGGTAACTTCAAACAGTAGTTTACTGTTGGGATTGTCCCAATCGAAATTTTTGGTCAGATTGTAGGTGGGTATAGGAAATGTAAAAACGCGCCCTTGCTGGTCTCCTTCTATCATCAGCTCCAGAAAAGCTTTGTTGATCATATCCATCTCCGGCTGGTATTCGCCGTAGGTGGATTCCTGCTCTTCTCCACCGATGATGACTTTTTTATCCTTCATGTCACCAGGAACCGTTAAGTCAAAGGTCAGATTGGAAAAGGGAGTCTGCCAGCCCCAGCGGGAAGGAACATTGAGCCCGAAAATAAGCTTCTGAATATCCTGCTTGACACTGGCGTAATCCAGCTTGTCCCAGCGGATAAAAGGAGCCAGAAGTGTATCAACGCTCGAAAAAGCCTGGGCGCCGGCGAACTCACCCTGCATGGTTCCGATAAAATTAACCATGTGTAAAGATGCCGTCTCCAAATGTTTAGCCGGGAACGAGTGCACTTGATTGGGGACATGGCCGAATCCTCTTCTGAGAAGATTTTCCAAAGACCAGCCCGCACAGTAGCCCACAATAGGATATGAAAGGTCATGAATGTGGAGAATTCCTTCCACGTGGGCTTTTTTCACATTCTCGGAATAGATCTGGTTGAGGGCAAAATTGGACAAAACCTCTCCCGAGATACGGGCATTCAATCCGGAAAAACTCATCACGCCTTCATTGCTGTTTTCCTTGATTTTCCAATCGACGTTTTTGATGTAATCCTTGATCAATCTTTCCAGGTTGATTCCCGTCTTTTTCGCTTCCCGTATTTCTTTGTGCTTCTCCCTGTAAAGAATATATGATTTGGCAACCTCAAGATGTCCCTGTTTCATAAGAACCATCTCGACGATATCCTGGATTTGCTCGACGGAAGGAATGGTATATCCCCCAAATTTTTCCTCAAGCATAAACGTCACGATATCGGATACGGACTTGGCAAGAATAGGGTCATCCACACCGTTTGATTCCAAGGCTTTTCTTACGGCTTGAGTGATTTTATCCTGAACGAAGTCAACAACGCTTCCATCTCTTTTCTTTAATCTTGTTACGCTCCTCTGCAATGTTTGCCTCCTTTCCCCATAATTTATTTTTTCCATGTAACTCCTTCTTAATAAAAGAATTTCGATCGTTGGCCGCTTTGAAAAAAGAAAAAAACCAACACCGTTTCTACCATATGTGGTGTTATTAGCTTAAAATTCTACAAAATATTGTATTTTCCATCAAAAAATTTATACCTAATTTTTTTTGATGTCAAGGCTTTTTTAATTTTTTTTTTTAAATAGGGATATTCCCTAAAGGAACAAACTATAGATTATAACGTGTCCCATTGGGAAACGTCACAGGAAACGTCACCTTGTTGACTTAGCTTCAATCGTGTGTTATTCATTCAGGGAAAAAGATCTTCAGGACATAAGCCTCCCCGGTTTTTCGTTCGAAGACGCGGGTTGACCCGCATCCTAATTTAGGACGGTGTCCCATGGTCCAATCAGCATCTCAAGCAACGGGTTTTTTTCATCCCTCAAAACGTTTCTTCCGTTTTACCGTGCTTATTTTCGTCGCATCCCTCAGTTTCGGCAGCTACTTCGCCTACGACATCATCGGAGCTATCGCCCCGACGCTAGTCGAAGAATTGGGTACGGCAAGGGGTACTCTGGGCACATTCTATACGATGTACCATATCGCGGCCATCATATTTGTACTATTCGGCGGTATCCTCATCGACCGCCTGGGAACTCGCAAATCCAGCCTCATCTTTTCCCTCCTGGTGCTCACAGGAGCGGCCATAGTTTGGGCGGCCCAAAACATTCCCATTTATTTCATAGGCCGTTTCATCTTCGGAGCCGGTTCCGAACCTCTCATTGTGGCTCAAAGCACGATCCTGGCCCGCTGGTTTAAGAACAAAGAACTGGCGCTCTCTTTCGGGATCGCTTTAACCGTCAGCCGGTTAGGGACACTGTTTGCCTTCAACACCGGTGAACTTCTGTCCAGCCATTTCGGCAGCTTTCGTTATGCCCTGCTGACGGCTGTACTTTTCTGCGTTATCTCTCTGATCGGAAACATTTTTTACATCATCCTTGACCGGAAAGGAGAAAAAATTCTAAACCTGAAGAGCGAAAGCGTTGAAGAGAAAATTGTTTTCAGCGACATCAAAGCGTTTAAACCTTCCTATTGGTATGTGACCTTACTCTGCATGACATTTTACTCGGCCATATTCCCCTTCACCGCCCTTTCCACGGATTTTTTTGTCGATAAATGGAATATTCCTAGAGTCATCGAATCAACTGGAGGTTTTTTCCACCAAGTCTTCAGCAACTTTTTTCATATGTTCAGCACGGCCGGAGGCATCACCTCCATCATCATCTTCGCCTCCATGGTTTTTGCGCCTTTCGCCGGCAGCCTTGTCGACAAGATAGGGAAAAGAGCCACTCTCATGATTTTCGGCTCGCTGATTATGATTCCCAGCCATCTTATCATGGGAATCACACATATCAATCCCGTTTTTCCGATGATCGCTCTGGGAGCGGCGTTCGTGCTCGTTCCCGCCGCACTCTGGCCTTCTGTTCCGCTTGTCGTTCGGAAGGAACGGGTGGGTACCGCTTTCGGCCTCTTGACGGCCGTTCAAAACATCGGCCTGGCTTTATTTCCCTTTTTGAACGGCCTCCTCAGGGACGTCACCAAAAGCTACACCAGCAGCCTCCTCATGTTCACCGGACTCGGAATCATCGGACTGATTTTAGCTCTGCTTCTCAAACGGGCCGACGCCAGGGAAGGCGGCATGTTGGAGCGGGCTGCAAAAATGGAACGGTAACCGCATAGATCATGAAAACTTGTCCCCACTGCGGAACGTGGATCCCTGACGAAAAAAACATGGGGGAAAAAAAACAACAGCCATCGCAAAAAGATTGATAGGAGCATAAACCATGGATAAAGATAATGATACCGTAAAAAAGTTTTTCCCGCCCGGGTTCATCATCCTGGTGGTCTCGCTTGTCATTCTATTTATCGGAGGAGCCTTTTTTCTCGATTTTCTTGGAAAAAAAGGAAAATTTTCACTCACGGATATTACCCGGGCCGAAAAAATATCGGGATTAAAATTTACCAGGAAAGAAAAAAAGATGATGCAGGATAATCTCAGAAGCAATCTGGAAGATTATGAAGAAATACGCAAGATATCTCTGCCCAACGGAATTCCACCGGCCCTTCATTTTTATCCCCTGCCCTCCCTGTATAAACCGGCATCAGCCGAACGGAATCCTACTCCCGTAAGGGAATCCTGGAATATCCCTCTTTCCGATAGCCCGGAATCCTTGGCTTTCGCCCCTGTTACCAAACTCGCCTTTCTTATGAAATCCCGAAAAATAACATCTCTACAACTGACAAAAATTTACCTTGAGCGTCTGAAAAAATACGGTCCCCAGCTGAAATGTGTCATAACGCTGACTGAAGAAAAAGCCCTGGAACAAGCCCGCCGGGCCGACAAAGAAATGGCGGCTGGAATATATAGAGGCCCTCTTCATGGTATTCCATGGGGTGCTAAGGACCTTCTGGCAACCAAAGGTATCAGAACAACCTGGGGGGCCGAACCCTATAAGGGCCAGGTTTTTGACATGGACGCTACCGTTGTACAGCGTCTCGAAGAAGCCGGAGCCGTATTGGTTGCCAAACTGACCATGGGCGCCCTGGCTATGGGGGATGTCTGGTTTGGAGGCAGGACCCGTTCCCCCTGGAATTTGGAGCGCGGTTCCAGCGGTTCATCAGCGGGCTCCGCTTCGGCAACGGCCGCCGGTCTCGTCGCTTTCGGCATCGGCACTGAAACCTGGGGGTCGATCGTTTCCCCCTGCACGCGTTGCGGAACGACCGGGCTTCGCCCGACTTTCGGGCGCGTCAGCAGGAACGGTGCCATGGCCTTGAGTTGGAGCATGGACAAGATCGGGCCGATTTGCCGTACAGTCGAGGATTGTGCGCTGGTTTTTAACGCCATTTACGGTCCGGATGGAAAAGACCTGACCGTGATGGATCTTCCTTTTGAATGGAATCCGGATTTACCTGTATCGAAACTTCGAGTTGGTTATTTAAAAAAAGCTTTCGAACGGGATTACAGAACAAAAAACCATGACCAAAAATCCTTGGATGTCGTTCGGTCTCTGGGGGTGAAGCTTATCCCTTTGGAGCTACCGGAACTTCCCGTCCGGTCGCTTTCGTTTATTCTTAATGTCGAAGCCGCGGCCGCTTTCGACGAACTAACGCGGAGCGGGAGGGACGACCTTCTTGTACGCCAGGAAAAAGGAGCATGGCCCAACATTTTCCGCCAGGCACGTTTTATTCCGGCCGTGGAATACATCCAAGCCAACCGCCTCAGAACTCTGTTGATGACCCAAATGGCTGAAAAGATGAAAAAACTGGATGTCTATATGGCTCCCTCTTTCGGCGGCAGCAACCTTCTTCTTACCAACTTGACCGGCCATCCCGCCGTCGTTGTTCCCAATGGATTTGAAAAGAACGGAAATCCGACCAGCATCACTTTTATCGGAGATCTGTTTGAAGAAGCCAAAGTTCTCCGTTTAGCCATGGCCTTTCAGGAAGCGACCGAATTCCACCAAAAACACCCCCCTCTAAAATAGAAACGGGAAAATCCCTGTTTTTATTTTTGTTTTGTGCAGGTCACATCCGCTATCATCTGAAGATCGGTGATGTTTATGGTTCCCGACATGCTTTCCCCTGAAACAACCAGGGCAAAATCCACACGGCGCTCAGCTCCGTCGGGAGGAGTTGGTACGACAATAACGAAAGACAAATTTTCCCCTTCATATTTGAGCTCTGAAACGGTAATATCCGTAAACATCCCATTCGCTTCACTCACAAAAGCTTGAAGCCCTTTTTCTCCTTTTTTAACGGTCATGGTGAGATAATAATACTCCCCATCTGCGTCGATCTCCATATCCCAGACGCCCGTGATGTCGGTCTGTTCCACCTGCGCCTGCAGGCTTGACATTCCCGCTAAGCAAACCAAAGTAAATACACCGATCATAAGTCCGGTACAAACTCTTTTGCTCATGACGTATATCCTCCTATTAAAATTCACCCACAATGACAAAAAAATAAGTTTCCCTTCTTATTTAAATTATCTATTGTTGTCAGCCAAATTTAAGAATAACGCATGTTAAAAAAGGCCGGCAAAGAACACATCTGCATGAAAAAGTTCTTGTGTCCGCCTTCGGCTCGACCAGGGAACCGTCTCTTTTACATTACAATAAAACCAGAACTTGTCAAAAAGTCTCAACTTTTTTAAGTAAAACCGGGCATAATCCGATATTTCGTCCACCAGGACTTCTCCCGATTTATCCCCTTTCTCATTAAAAACAGCAATCTTTGTGGAATCCCCCTCCTCTTGAAGAGCTCCGTAAATTTTTACCTTTTCATCGTTTTCCCACTCTTCCGATTTTCTATAGTCGATATTTTCCAAAGCTTTATATTCTTGCCTGGTTTTCAAGTCTAAATATTCTTCAAATTCTTGTTCCGCCGGTGCCTCATAGATAACCTGCCAGGATCCATCCTCTTGCTTGACTTCAATCGTGTTCGCCAGCATGATTGAGGGTTTGTCAAAAGAAACTGTTCCTTGACCTCTGATCTGTTTCCCCTCCAGAGAAGTTGTATCCCCTGATTTCAGGTCACCTGTAACGACAATATCAAATCCTTTGATATTAGGAATAAAAATAAACTTTCCTTCGGCTACTTTTACTTCACCCTCAAAATTGTTCAGACCTTCCTTAATGGCCGATGCCTCTTCGACTCCTTCTACAGGAGCTTCCTCTTCGGATGAAGGCTTACAGGCAGTATTTCCGGCCGTTATCAGTAAAAAAGCTAAAATCGCCAATCCGAATACATGAATCGTTTTTTTCCCGCTTAAGATCTCCAATGAAAGCCATCTCTTTAGTCTCATGTCTCACACCTCCAAAGCTTTTATCATATATCATATCGCATGAAAAATTATGGGACATCCATTTTGTGCATTTTACGGCAAATCACTATCTTACAGAAAACAATATATACCACTCAAGCAGATAAATGTAAAGAAGAAAATTGGAAAGACCTTGATGATATTGAAGAACGCGGCCGGTTTTCCCTTTTATGGTGAAAACCGGCCGCGATGAGTTTTTCTATTATTTTATTTTCGGCCCCTTCTCCCTGAAGATGAGCCTCTCGAACTCGATCCCCGGGACGAAGACCTTGAGGAAGACCGGGATGATGAACGGCTGATTGATGGCCTGGAACCACGCGATGAGGAGCGGCTGACGGCTGGCCTGGAACTTCGCGATAAAGACCGGGAACGTGATATACTTCGGCCGGTTGAGAACCGAGACGAACGGCTTATTCGGGAACGTGAACTGGCGAAGACGTTGCTCCGGAGAGAACGTCGGGAAATATTATTTCTCGAAGAATAAACAGACGTTCTATTCTGTTCTCCAGAGCGGCTTCGTCTTATGGTGCGATCGGCGGGTGCGCTTCGTGAAGGATAACGGTTGAGACTGCTCACGGATGATCTGGAAGAAGTGCTTCTTACTGAACCGGAACTTATTCGTGATGGATAACCGGATCTTTTTGCCCTGACCGTACTTTCTCTCCTTACCTGGGAAGCAGAGGTGCTTCGTCTTGGAGAAAAAGTCCTGTCCCGCTCTATTCCGGAAATCCTGTCCTCCCTAATAGACTGGGATGTTGATCTCCTTACATTGTTTCGGGCGGCAGACCGGGAAGGGTATGTCGTAAGGTTTGAGCTTCGGCCCCGGTTTGGGATTGTCCGTCCTGTCAAGGACTTTGCACCTGATGACCGCCCTATGCTTGAACGAATGGAGCTTCTCCCGGGCAGGGAAGAAGGATACTGCTGCGACCGGGAAATTTTGCCGGGCCCCACCGTTCCTCTATTTCCCCTGGGAGTTACGGACTTGATTGTTCCTGCCGAACGGGACCGTGAGCGTAGACCGATGTCTTTCCGTGAAACAAAGGACCGGTTGATCCGGCGCACGCTGTTTCTCGAAAATGCCCGGGAAGCGTTTATATAATCCCGGCTGTTCCGGTTGACTGTATGTCTCAATCGGGGTTGTCCGGAGTCAAAAGCCATTCTTCCCAGACGGTTGACGTTATTGGTGTTTAGGGCGGCTCTCGAGACATGACGTTCATGGAAACGGTTTTTATGGACAACGACCAGCGAACGCGACCGGTGGGGAAAATACCGTCCATGGTAGCGGCCGTTAAAACGGTTGTTGATAATGACCCCGGGACGATTGTAGTAGCTTAAAGGGACCCAGCCTATATGACTCCTCCCCCGGTACCAGTGAACCCAGGCAGGACCCCATCTTCTGGTGGGAATCCAATACCAGCCCCACTGGGAGCGCCAGTGCCATCTTCCGTAATGATGGACACACCATCCCCAGGGGTCATAGGAAACCCAGGTCCATCCGCAGAGAGGATACCATAACCAGCGGCCGTAATAATATGGCCGCCATCCAGACACATAAACACGGGGCTTCCAGACATAACCGTAAGGTTCGAGGTAGTCCCAGGTTCCGTTTGAGGCAAGTTCTTCTTCGTACTCGTTGAGTTCCTCCGGCAGGTAAGATGTTGTGGCGGCCGGCTGGGTATAAACCTCCTCCCGAGTTCTATTCCAAAGAACAAAATCATCATCAGAATATCCGGCGGAAAAAAGTACGGGATTAGATAGTAATGTTCCTTTGGCCGCCGTCAGGGTATATTCGTTTTCGACCAGAAGAGACCCGCTCTCCCCAGCGGCTTCAACAGCCCCGCTGAAAACCCGAATGACGGTTCGGCCTTCAGCAACGGAATCAATCCTGTAAAGGCCTGTATCAAGGATATAGAATGAAGCGTCGGGTGTATGGACCTCGATCCCCTTTTCTTTATTCAGGCTGTTAACCCGGAGAAATATACTACCCGTGAGAAGATGAAGCTTAACCAGTTCTTCTGTTTTGGTGGGAAGGGCGGCAATATTCACCTGCGTCTCATTGTCCAGTCTGAGATAGTTTTTCCTTCCCAGGCTGATCTCAAGACGGCCGTCGCGCGTAGCCAGTTTGTCCTCGACGACCACTGGAAGGTTGATGGTGGCTGTTTCATAACCCAATCCTCCGCTTCTTTCGAGGTAAGCATCTCCTTTGATATAGCTTATGCGGGAGAAGCTATACTGATAATATTCTCCCTCTTCTGCATCTGAAAAAACCGGAAGAAGAAAGAGCAAAAAAGCTATTAAACAAAATATTGTGCGTTTCATGGTGCCTCCTCATTATTCAATCTCTCTTTATGCAAAAAGCATGCCATCAGTCGCCCCTATAAAAATCCTGTGATTTTTTTGTTTTTGTCCTTATTTGAGGACAATTGGCTAATAACCAGGTAAAGAAGATACAAGGGTAAAAAAAAAAAGAGGAGGGATCGCGATTCAAGCCTTCAAACAGACCGGCGACCGAATATTGAAACAAATACGGGGTATAAATGTTCACTTGAGCAAGGAGAAGCAGAGAGGATGAGGCCCTCCTCTCTTCTATCCCCTGCTCCGGGACATCCTCAAAAACGAGGAAAACGGACGTCCCTGGGAAAAATCTTAGGCTTTTTTAAGAATGGGCATACCCGTTCTTTCGGTTTCGACAACTTTATAACCGGCGGGCACTGCATCCAGAGAACCTTCACGGATGTCACGGGCGAAATAGTAGATCCTCTGTATTCTTCCACCCTTCAGGTTGACATCTTTTTGGTGCAGGTAGTATTTCACTCCCTTTTTGTTCGTGAATTCATAAGCCATTTGTTTTACCTCCCTGTATATATGTTCTTTTTAAGGTTGTTTCCGGTATTCCCTTTGAAGCGGGACGACAAACAACTCGTCTCCCGCTTTCTATACTTGTCCAAGTATTTATCGGAAAATTACCGCCTTGTCAAGACATATTTATTCGAAAGTTCCCCCAAATTATCAGTTTTCTTGGAAACATCGGAAGCGCCATGCTTCGAGGGGACCTGTCATGGCTCATCCCCATCCTCGCTGATGTTCCACGATGGAGGCCTCTTCGCCACGCCACCTTTTTTCTCGCCGTTAAATCCTTCTTCTCATCATGTTACTGAAAATGCAAAAAAACCTAAAAAATTTGGATCGATCTTCTATAAAATTTAAGGGGAATTACTGATGATTATTATAATTCTATAAAAAAATAAAATTTTTTTCACAAATTGCTTTACAAACAAAAAAATTGTGTTATAATTATTTTGGCTTTCTTGAGCGGGCTGGAGAAAGCCCCCACCTTTTTGGTTCCCATCATCAACCCCCCTTTTGCTGACAACAGCCCGCACCTTCTTCCCCCCGCTTCTTTTTTTTAACGAACCATGTTTATTCAGATATACTTAACATCTCTTCCCAGATGGAATACCTCCACATTTCTAAAGCAGCAAGTGAAGGAAACCAAGCCGGAGGAGCGGCCGTCAAAGGCCATTGTTACCGTGAAAGACACCATCCCTTCTGGAAAAGAACATTTGGCTGGGGTTTTGTTAAAATGTTATTTATATATATATTTAGAATTTTAAAGAGAATACCTATAGAAATACTCACATCAACATTTCGCTCCTCTAGCTTTGTATACACCAAAGGATATCCCTCAGCTCAAAAAAGACCTCTCTTCTCAGGAGGGACTTGCCTCCTTTTTTCTTATCTGATACATTTTCGCTGAAAGACGCACCATGCATAACGCCGCCTCTGTTACACTCGCCAAAAGATATGAACGGATCTACAAACAGCTAAAGGAACTCCTTGACAAACCGATCAACAGAACCTCAATGATGGCAACCATCACCTCTCTTCTTCATTATAAGATGCCGCATTTTTTTTGGACGGGATTCTATATTCTGGATCATGGTGAGCTGACCGTCGGACCCTACCAGGGTCCCCTGGCATGCCTGGTTCTGGAGAAAAACAAAGGTGTCTGCTGGGCGGGAATTCTCCGGGAAAAAACCATCATTGTACCAGATGTTCACGTTTTCCCCGGGCACATTGCATGCGACAGACGCTCCGCTTCGGAAATCGTTGTCCCTCTTTTTAATGCTCATGACAAAGTCTGGGGAGTCCTTGACGTCGACAGCAAATCGCTCAATGCTTTTTCTTCAGTCGACGCTTTTTGGCTGGAGACTATTGCAAAGCTTTTAGTTTGATCCCGATAACTTCCTTGATGATTTTGACCGCCGCCGCCGCCGTAATCCCCGTTATATCCCTGTCCGCATTGACTTCAACCACATCGAGACCAATAATGTCCGCCTTCAAGGCTTGAAGCACCCTCAGAACTTCACGAGTGGTCAGCCCTCCGGCTTCATGGTGGGAAACTCCGGGAGCAAAAGCCGGATCCAGAGCGTCGATATCAAAAGAGATATAGAGCGGATGGGCAAACTCCAAAACCAGGTCATCCCTGAAGTCTTTCATTTCGATCATACGGACACCGAACTTTTCGGCATTCTTTCGCTGTTCCGCGTTGGCGGTGCGGATTCCCACCTGAACAAGGTTATCAGCCAGTCCTTCCTCAAAAATCCGGGTAAAAGGACAGGCATGGGAATATCGGTCACCGGCCATTTCATCATACAAATCGGGATGGGCATCAAAATGGAGGATATCAAGCGGACGGAATTTCCGGGCTACGGCCCTGACAACAGGAAGGGTTATGGAATGGTCTCCTCCCAAAATGACCGGAAAAGCCGGCTTGTCGAGAATGGCATTGACAGCCTTTTCCGCCCGGTGAAAGACTTTCTCAAACCCCCCCGTCACCTCCACATCTCCGAGGTCGGCCAGAACAGTATCTTTTTCCAGGTTGAAACCCAGCTCCGTCCAGGCATTGATGGCTTCTCCCGTCGAGGCCTCACGAATGGCCCGGGGCCCTCCTGAAGCTCCTTTCATAAAGCATGATTTTTCGTCAAACGGAATCCCTAGTAAGGCAAACAGGAAATTTTTGCTTTTTTGAACGGCACCACCAAAATCCGTCATCTTTTCCTCCTTCTTTTTCACCCCTCAATCTGACCGCCTTGATTCCGAGAATTTTCCTGGACAATCAAGGCGGCAAAACTGACCGCAGACTCCGTTGCTTCTTCATGCCAGACATCATAGGCCAAAAGCTGGGCCGGGAATCCCGAAAAAAGTTCTAGAAGAAATGCTAATACGGAAAAACCGCAGACATTAAAACGGTCCCGGACTTTTCTATTAGCCTCCCAGAAAGAAAGGGGATCTCCCTGTTCGATCGCCCTGAGAAGGGCCTCATCATGGCGTTTCGCTTCCCAGATCAATGCGGGAGCCGGGCTTTCGTGCCCGAATTTAGGCCCGATATGCGACAAATCCACACCGGCCACGACCAGCGTTTCCCGGGAATCTTCGTTGATGTATTCCCGCATGTTTTCAAGAAAAACCGCGATTCCCTCAACCTCTCGGGGTCTGGAAGCTTTCTGAAGATCTTCTCCAAACGCCCCCATCAGCAGAGGCAGCAGCGTAAAATCAGAACCGAACAGGACCTGAAGAAATAGAAGCTGAAACTCCAGGGAATGCTCGCTGCGGTGGGCCAGGTCATCCGGAGAGGCGATTTGAGCCGCCTTGTTTTTCATCCTGAACGCGGTTTCAGCATCGGTTCTAACCAAGCCCAACGGTGTTCTGAAATCTTTTTCCGTAAAACAGACAACACCGTTGCGAAGACCGTGTCCCGTTCCCAACAAGACAATTCGCCGGGGAGACATGTTTTGAATCGAAGCATAAGCCTGCGCATAAACTCCCCGTCCGACATACAGGTCGATGTGAGGCGCGATGAGCGCCCGGATCTTTCCCCCGTTCGACCCGGCTTCACCATCGGCCAGGATATCAGTGATAAATTTCCGGAGCTCGGAGGCCTCCTTCGGGTAAGCCCGGCCGGCCAGGGCCGGGGCTCTTTCTTTTTGACGGAGATAGTCAGCGGCTCTTTTTTCCTTTTCCGCAGTATACCGGGGACCGTCAAGAAGAAAAGCTTCTTCCAATTCTTCCAGCATCCGCTCGACATCACCGCGGCTGAAAATAATTCCGCCCCTTTTCCTCGTCAGAATCAGTTGGATATCATCGACGGCGTTTGTTCCGTCCAGCAAACTTACAAACGCCAGCAACTCTCCCTTTATAAGGAGCGAACCCGGTGTAAGCCCCAACGGGTCTTTGACAAGGACGGCGCGCATTCCCTCCTGAGAAACCGGTATAAATTCAAGGTCATAACGCAGCCGCGGACATTTTTTTTCCATGGCAACTCCAACCGAGGCGCCGAAAAATTCATGAAAAAATTTTTTCCGTCACCTCGGATTAGGCAATTTTCCTATTTACAATTCTTGTGGCAAAAATGCAAACAATATATTTTTCGGAGTCTCCCCAATTTTATAAGTTTTTCTACATTTTTAGAATTATTCTAGATGAAGGAATTAACGTTGATAGAAAAGGGGTGGCGCGGCGAAGGGGCTCCCCACCCGCAACGAAGTGAGGATGGGGAAGAGCCGTGACAGGACCCCTCAATGTGTGATGTCCCTGATGTTCCAAAAAAAAACCAAAAAATTGGGGGAACATCAAATAACCTGCTTTATTCACGAGCCAAGCTTGCCTCAGATGCGAGGCGTTGGCCTGTGAAGCTGTGCTTGGCACCGCGAACAGGCCGCAACAAAGCAGATGGGGTAAGATCGGCTCGCCTGGAAGGGTAATTTAGCCGACATTTTCTTAAAAATGGTCATGGAAAATGTTTCATTACAAATTTTACCTAAAATCATCATTATATGACACATAATATAGAAATTAACTGTTTGTGTCGGCAAAATTTATGAATAATGCAGGATAAATAGCTACCCTTCACTTTTGCTGTAAAAGCCACTATAATCATTTAGCGAACCTGAATTATTTTGGAAATTCAGGTTAAATGGAGGAGGAAGATGAACAACTCACCAATCATCGAAACAAAAGAAGATGCCATAAAGCTTCTCAACACCGCTCTTGAACATGAATGGGCCGTTAGCTTTGAATACACTATCCACGCCTATTCCATGCCCAAGGAAAAATTCTTTTACGAAGATCCCGTCATGAAAAACACGAACGACGCCCGGGCCCAGACCATCCAGATCGGGATCGATGAGATGTACCACGCTCTTCAACTGGGCATCATCATCACCCAGATGGGGGGCATACCGTCCTTCAAATGCGACGAGGTTTACCGCTATCCAAAAATTATGGATAACCTCAAACGGGATAAAAAAACGGAAGACATGGTGACGGACCTCTACCAGAGCGCAAAGTTCAAGGAAGGGGCCTTTCCGGAAATACAAAACATGGCTCTCAACATCTCTTATGATGAGGTGCGCCATTCCCGGCAGTTCACGGCCATGATGGAGGCCATCAAGGCAATGGGTGAAGAAGAAGCCTTATGTTACCAGCACAATCCAAAAAATGCGGAAAAGGAAGAGGTGCGGCTGCTGCATGAAATCACACGACTGGAGAACGCCCTGATGCACCGTTACCTGAAATACGTTATGCTTTTCAGCGGACACCAGGACCTGAGCCAGCGTTTGTTCAAAAATTCCATCGACCATATGAGAAACTGGGATAAAAACTCGGGCATCCTCATCAAGATGGGAGACGTCATCGCCATCGAAAACGCCGAAAAGGATGCGGACGGTGTGGAGAAAAGCACCCAGCCCATGCCGTATATTTATGAAGGAAAAAACCGCATGGAGGCCCTGAAAGCGCTTTTGCCCGCCGAGGAAAAGCTCATCGGCAAGTATGAAAAGTTGATATCCCTGGTCGAAGCGGGTGAAATTCAAGACCAGCTCAAGAAACACCTCGGCCTGGACCGGGAGCACCTCTTCACTCAGAAATGGCTGCTGAAAAACGCACAGAGTATCAAGAACCTCACATAAGTTCCATCGTGTATAATGCAGGCTAGAAGCTGCCCCAAAAATAACTTGCCCTGTTCATGAATTGAGGTTGAATGATTCATTCAAGCTCTATATAATATTGAAAAAATGGAAACCGCGCTCAAAACCGAAAACCTGCATAAAACCTTCAAATTGGGCTTTATTCCCAAGAAAAAGGCCGTCCTCAAGGGAATTTCTTTCTCCGTAATTCCCGGTGAAATTTTCGGCTACCTCGGCCCCAACGGAGCGGGAAAAACAACGACCCTCAAGTGTGTCACCGGGCTGATTTTCCCCGACAAGGGAAACATCGACATATTCGGCCGGCCGCATCTTTCTCTCGAGGCCAAGGAAAAGATCGGTTTCCTGCCCGAAAATCCCTATTTTTACGATTACCTCACGGCCCGTGAATTCCTCCGCTTCTGCAGCCAGCTTTTTCCCAAAAAAACAAAAATCAAGAGCCCCCGGATTCTTGAACTTCTTTCTCTCGTCGGCCTTAAAGAAGTGGCCGACCTGCCTCTTCGAAAATTCTCCAAAGGAATGCTTCAACGGGCCGGCTTTGCCCAGGCCCTCATTCATGATCCTGAAATGGTCATTCTCGACGAACCACTGGGGGGACTTGATCCCATCGGCCGCAAGGAATTGAGGGACATCATCGTCCGGCTTAAGGAAGAGGGTAAAACCGTTTTGCTTTCTTCCCACATCCTGCAGGACATCGAAATGATCTGCGACCGGGTGGCCATCATCCTCAACGGGGAAATCATCAACCAGGGAAGCCTGCAGGACCTGATATCTCAAAAGGTCCTTTTCACTGAAATCGTCCTTTCCGGAGTGGAACCGCAGGAGCTTACGGCATTCGGCGAGCCGCTTTCGACATTCGGGGGACGGACCCTTCTGAAAATTTTCGAGGAAGACAAAATCGATAACGTCCTCCGGCTCATCCATTCCCGGGAAGCGAAAGTTCATTCCCTCGTTCCCCGGACGGAAACCCTGGAAGACCTGTTTGTCGGCATAGTAAAAAACACATGAAAATCAAAGCCATTGCCTTGAACACTTTCAAAGAAGCCATTCGCGACAGGGTCCTTTACCTTCTGCTTTTTTTCGCCGCCGTTTGCATCATTTTTTCCCGGCTGCTGGCTCTGCTGACCGTCGGGGACCGGGTAAAAATCATCAAGGACGTGGGGCTGTCCTCCCTTTCTTTTTTCGGCGCCCTGATGGCCATCATCATCGGAACGCAGCTCGTTTATAAGGAAATCGACAAAAAGACCGTTTTCAGTCTTTTATCCAAACCCATCCACCGCTTTCAATTCCTTCTCGGCAAATTTTTAGGCCTTGTCCTTACCCTGTTCATCATGATGGTTCTCATGTCCGTTATTTTCCTGGTTTTGGTTTTTTTCCACACCTTTACCCTTGAATGGAACCTCCTGGCGGCTATTTATTTCATCTTTATCGAATATCTACTTGTCACCGCGGTGGCCGTCCTTTTTTCCTGTTTTTCGACCCCCATCCTCAGCTCGATCTTCTCTCTTTCATTCTATCTCATCGGGCACCTGTCCTGGGGCCTGGAAACCCTGATTAACAAGATGAGCCCCGGTTTGGGAAAAACTCTCTTCCGCATTCTTTACCATTTTCTTCCCGACCTTCAGAACTTCAATTTTAAGACGGAGATTGTTCATCATATTCCGGTTCCGGCCAAACTTTATATCTTCTCTACGGTTTACGGCCTTTTTTACACTTTTTTTATTCTAACCCTGGCCGTTTGGATCTTTCGAAGGAGGGATTTCATATAAACCATGAAAAGGCCATTCCGCGACGGGAAAATCCATCCACCTTTTTTTATCGTGTTATTCCTCCTGGTAAGCTGCGGTCTTTTTATGGGGCTCAAGATCCATATCGACCATATCCCCCGAAAAAGCATTCCGGGAGCATCGGTGATCTTCATTCCCTCGGGGAAATACCTCAAATACGCCACCTTCGGCTATTCTTCCCTTGCCGCCGACCTGATCTATCTCTGGGCCATTCAATACTACAGCGATTATTCCATCACCGAAAGATACCTTTACCTGGATCATATTTTTTCCATCATTAACGAGCTTGATCCCCGCTACCTGGACCCCTATGAAGTGGGCGCCCAGATCGCCGCCTTCGAAGCTGGAGACGTAAATCTTGCCCTAAAAATTCTCGACCGGGGCATGGAAAAAAATCCCGACGAATGGATTTTTCCCTTCGAGGCCGGTCATTACGCCCGGAATGTGAAAAAAGATTTCAACCTTGCCCGGAATTATTTTTATAAAGCTTCCCAAATCAAAGGCTCCCCCCCCTTGATGCGAAGACTGTATGCCAGCGCTGCCCTTGGGGCCGAGGATTATCAAACAGCCTGGAACACATGGCTGGAAATTTACCAAACAACCCGGGATGAAAAAATCAAAAAGCTTGCTTCCAATCATCTCTACCAGGTAAAATCAGCCAAGGACATTACCTTATTGCAGGAAGCGATAGAGGCCTACAAAAAACGCTACGGACATCATCCTTCGGACCTGGAACAACTGGTAAAGACGGGTTTAATCAGGGCTGTTCCCAGGGACCTGGACGACGAAAATTACATCTATGATCCTGAAACAGGAAACGTTGAAAGCGTCAAGATATGGTGGAAAAGATAATTTTTATCACCCTCTTCGGGCTTGTCTGGGGAAGTTTTCTCAACGTGGTCATCCACCGGCTCCCGCGGGGAGAAAGTCTCGTCCATCCTCCGTCCACCTGCCCGCAGTGCGGCAAACGAATCCGGTCTTATGACAACATTCCGGTGGTATCCTTTATTATTTTAGGCGGGCGCTGCCGGTTCTGCCGGGCCCGGATCCCGGCAACCTACCCCTTGATCGAAGTCCTGACTCCGGCCTGCTTCCTGATCCTTTTTTTCACCTTCGGACTTTCCGTCCATTTTCTGGCTTCCTGCCTTTTCACCATGTTCCTTATCGGACTTGCTTTTATTGATTTTTTCCACCAGATTCTGCCCGATGTCCTCACTCTTCCGGGACTGGCCCTGGCTCTCATCTACGCTTTCATTAGGAAGGACATGAGCATTCTTCAAGCCCTTTTGGGGGCGGGCGTGGGAGCGGGCGTGCTGCTTTTGGTGTACGGTGCGTATTACCTGCTTCGAAAAAAGGAAGGATTGGGATTGGGGGATGTCGTGATGATGCTGTTTATCGGGGCGTACCTGGGCTGGCTTTCAAGCCTTTTCACCATCATCCTGGCTTCGTTTCTGGGAACAATGGCCGCAGTTTTTTTCCTGCTTTTCAAAAAGAAGGACCTTCAGTATGCCTTGCCCTTCGGTACGTTCCTCGCCCCTTCCGCTTTTATCGCCCTCGTCTGGGGTGACCGGATTATCACCGCTTACCTGGCGCGGTTCGACCTCGCCCTTTAAGCGGCCTCCGATAGACCTGCTTTATTCATGAGCCAAGCTTGCCGTAGCTGCGAGGCATTGGCCTGTGAAGCTGTGCTTGGCACCGCGAACAGGCCGCAACAAAGCAGATATGGTAAGATCGGCTCGCCTGAAAGGTTATTTTTTTATGATCCTGTACACTTCCCGCCAGGATTTGATCTTGAGAATGGCTCCCGTCGGCTGTTCCAGTTTTTCGATGGTCGAGTCGTATTCCTGGACGAAAACTTCCCGCTTACGGACGCCTTCCGAGGTCCGCTCCTTATCTCCCAGGGTCACCGCCGAACGGGACTTACTGATGAGGTCCATGTATTCCATGGGCCCCGCAGCCGTGGTCAGGGCCGTGCCTCCGATAACCGTGCTTCCGGCCGCGGATTGGATATATCGGGCGTAAAGCTTTCCCGTTCCCTCCAGGTTGGCGCAGGGATCGACGTTTTCAATGCTCCCCGTCAATGTGCTGAAATAAACGATAAAATCCCCGACGACGGGGTCGGCCCAGACTTTCTCGCCCACATCCAGGTCGCCCACATCCTTTTCATCATCCAGGTTGAGAAGGCTGTCGTCACCGACGAACCATTCGACCTCTGTTTTGGCACCATCCATCAGTGAGATAAAGGAATAGGTCGTGTCGTCCGGGGCCAGGTCGTCGCCGCCCGTTCCGAAATAAACGTGGGGCACGTCCGCGCCCAGAACCGGGTTGACCCACACGGCGGGCTTGCAGAGGATGGGGTAATTCTCGGAATCGGTGTAAATGATATCACCGCTCCAGTTGGGTTTGTTCCCTTTGATTTCGAACTCTTCCTGGGTGTCGACTTTCCAGATGCGGCCGTCCAGGTCACCGATATATACCCGGTCTACGAATCCCTCCCCGCCGATATCCAGAATCCCCGGAGCGCCCGGCAGGGAGTTGACGATATTCCATCCTTTTTTTGATTGTGTATTCACTTCGCCGGCATCAAAACTGAAAAAAGCCGTTCCCGTCTCGATATCGACGGCATAAAAAACGTTTCCGCACTCTTCATTTTCATTGTTGTCATACCCGGATCCCATAAAGGCCGTCCAGGTCGTTCCCTCATCCTTGCGGGTGATCTTGCCGATGGCCGGGGTCGACCACGTCTCTCCCATGGTTTCATCAGTAAACTCCCACAGGGGCTGGGGATTGTCGGGATCGGTGATGTCCAGGGCAAAATAGCAGTTGATGCTTCCCCCGGCCGTACTGCCGTACCCGGCCCCCTGGCCGCAGATGAGGACCGTCCTCCATTCCTTGTCTCCGTCATCGTTGGCGTCGATAAAAACATCGGATACGGCCGGGCTGCCGTCGACGTAAACGTGCCTCTTAAAGTACCTTGTCTGGGTAACGGGATCAAAAACATACATGTTCCGCAGCCGGCGGAGCAGGTTGTGGGGAATAAAACCCCACTTTTCTTCTCCGGTGGCGACATCAAAACAGTGGAGCATACCATCGTTTGCTCCCACATAAAGGACCTTGTCCCTGTCCTTCCAGCTTTCTTTGAAAACCCCGTAGTCTGGGCCCATCATATCCTGGTTTTCTTCCGGGGCTCCGACGACGATAGGATTGGAGTGGTTGATGTCTCCCAGTTTCCAGTCCCGGCCTTCGCCCCTGACAAAGTTAATCAATCCCTGGTTGTCCCCGTTGACATCCTGAATGACCGGTCCGAGAACCGCCAGGTTGGCCGTTGTAAAGAGCAGCCGGGCCAGGTCCCCTTCGGTGTCGGGCAGGGCCGTGTAGATCGTCCTCCCCGCGGCGGTCCTGGCGTCGAGGAGTTCTCCGGCATCCCACTCGATGGATACGCCGGCGGCGTCGAGCGTCCGGCCGCTCGGTGAAGAGGGATCGGAACGGGTGATGGTCCTCAGGTTCGAATAGCCGGTGGAAACCGCAGCCATGTCGGAAATATTGTAGGCCCGGAGATGCCCCTCCCAGCCCGGAAAATAAAACGTGCCTCCGATGAGCAGCTTTTTCTGAACATTGTTCACATCGTCGATAAGTGTTGTGGCCACGAATGTCCGGGAATACTCCCTCCGGTCGACGTAGACAAATTCAAAGGTGATCTGCTCGACGGAGGGAGAATCATAAGAAGCGTCGGTGAAATCCTCCATGACATCCTCGGAAGCGTGAAGCACGGCCTTCCAGCGGACGTCGGAACCGTAGTGGTTGAAGGAGTGCCACTCCATATCGTTGTAGGTGTGAAAGTCCGTCACCTCATGGGAAACGTAAAACTCCCAGTTGAGACCGCCGTCGTTGGATACGTAATAGTCGATTACAGCGCCCGTGCCGCCCCCGATACCCACCTTTTTTTCTTTGAGGTTGTTAATCCGGATCTTGGTCACGGCATGCTGGTCGGGATCAAGGGCCTCCGGAGTGATGTTGAGGGAAACGGCGTTTCCGATGAGATTAAAAACATCGGCCAGCTCATTGGTCATGACGTAGTATGTTTCAGTGTGGTTTCCGTCGGCGATGAGAAAATCCTTGTCCCCGTCCCCGTCGTAATCCATGACCGATCCGCAGTCAAAATCGTAAAAATCGACGGTGGGATCATCCCTCATGTCGAAGATTTTTTTGGGGAAAAACTGCAGCGCCTCAGGATCTTCGGGATCGAAGGTCCCGTTCATATTGCGGTAAAAATAGATGATCCCGCCGGGCGCTGTGTGGTAGTCCGTCCCGATGATGATGTCCGGGTCTCCATCGTCGTCGAAATCGGCACAGAGGGAAACGGACGCGCTCCCGTCATAGTCGTTGTCGTTGATGCCGCCGTCCGGGTCTCTGTAAACATCATCCAGAAAAAAAACATCGCTGCCGTTGTTCCGGTATAATCTCAGCTGCGGAACATCCAGACCGCTGGTAAAAATATCCAGGTCGCCGTCGAGGTCGAAGTCGGCCACCGATACGGTGGAAACACCCCGGCCCGGCAGCCCCGTGCTCAGTATGGGAATGGGCTCCAGCATAAAGGCGTTGGCGTCGACGGTCCCGGTACCCTTGTTGCGGATGAGGTGGATATCCCCCTCACCGTTCCCATAGAGGATATCGACATCGCCGTCCGAATCGAAGTCCATGGAGTCCATGAAGGTGGAGGTCATCGGAATCCCCTTCATCTGGGGTCCCCAGGAGGCGGTCATATCGACTCTGGTGAAACTGAGCGCGCCCAGTTCGATGAGATTATTCCGGTAAAGGTAAACACGAAGAAGGGTATAGGGGGAACCGTCCCGCCCGACGACAAAAAAGAAATCAAAATCGCCGTCGCCGTCGTAGTCGGCCGAGGTCATGCCGACGTGTTTGTTGTCCGTATCCGGCTCGGCCCCGCCGATGCCCAGCTCCGGCCACTGGTCGTTGCCGGGCTGTCCCGCACAGCCGTCGATCCAATAAGTAATCTCGAAGACCCATTTTCCCTGGGGGTCCGTCGTTCCCGTGTTATGGACAAAAGCCAGGACATTGTTGTAGTTGCTGGATGAAACGATAATGTCGGACCTTCCGTCAAGGTCGAAGTCGTTGCCCGTCAGCGTATTGATCCAGCTGGGAACATTGCTGGCCGCCGGATCGGGGAAATTGGCGCCTATCCGGTTAAGGGTAATGTAGCCCTCTCCCCAGTGGTCGACCGAGGAAAGGTCTTCGTTTTTGTAATCAATGGTGAAAAAATCCTCATCGTGAACCACGGTATATTCCACACAGGCGTCCTCTCCTTCCTGGGCCCAGTAGCGGCCCGCCGGGAAAGAAAGCAAAAGAAGAAATATAAAGAAAGATAAAAATTTTTTCTTTGTTCCGGTTTTTTTCATAGTCGCCTCTCTTTATCCTCCGGGGAGTTGGACCGCCATCTCGATTTCCAGGCGGGTCGTGCTCAAATTTTTCCCCACTCCGGCCGTACCGATGCAGATCATCAGGGTATCATTGTGGTTTGTCGGATCGATGCCTCCGGCTTCATCATCGATAAGAAAAACGGTGTAGGTATAGCGGGGATCCAGGCTTCCATCAGGTTTCAGGACATAGGGCTCCATAAAAAAGATGACATTGTTCACGTCGGGCACACCGTCACCGTTGGAATCGATGAGATTTAATAATTCCTGATCGGTCAGCCGACGGAAATAATTGGTAAGGTCGTCCGGTTTGTCGATCCCGTAAGGTTCGGCAAGATAATGCGCGTCAAAGCTCAGCCAGGCTCCTGTCGTAAAAGCATCTTCGATGGTCATCCAGCCCGCATCAAAGCCGGCCTCGGCGGCGTTGAGCGCCGCTTGCTTGTTGCGGACGTTGCTGGCGATCTGAGGTCCGGTACCGGTCACCGTTACCAGGGAAAGCCCGACGGCAAGCATGAAGGCCAAAACAAGGATGACGACCACCAGGCCCACACCCCGTTCGTGGGAGGGAGAAAAACTCATGTCTTGATTTTTTTTCTTTTTCATTGCGCCCTTCCTACCGCACTCCCAGGTTGTAAAGATTCAAGGACATGTTGCGGATATTGACCACGGAGGTCAATACAAAGCGGCGGTGCATATCGTCCTCGGTGGCCGCATTGGAATTGGCCACGCCAGGCCGGCGGTAAAGATGGCTGTTGTCCGCCGGAGTTCCATGGACGCTGACGAATTTTCTCGGCGTCCGGCCGACCACCCAAACACGGACCTGGCGGATGGCGCTGATGATGGCCAGCTTGGCCTCCTTGGCGGCATTATCCTCGGTCCCCAGGATAGTCCAGTTGGCGTTATCCCATTCCTGAAAACCGTCGAGCGTCCCGTCGCCGTCAAAATCGCCGTTGTAGCGAAACTGCATGGTTTCAATATTCCGGGCCAGAGGCATGTGAACGATCTGGCTCCCGGCCTGGTTGGAGTAAGTGGTGACGTAAAGCACTCCCTTTTCTCCCAGGTAGCCGTCGCTGCCGGTTACCAGGTTGAGGTTGGGGTAATCGCCGGGATTTCCCGTTGTATCCAGCCAGTACTGGCGGATGTCGCCGATGGTGATGATGGCGTCGTCAAAACAGTCCGAATCGCACCCGGTATCGCTCAGCCCTCCGGGGGGATTGACGGCCGGGTTCTGACCGTGGGAAAACTCGAAATGGGCGTTTCCCGTATCGCAGCCCTGGAAATGCCCCGGATCAATGTAGCGGTAGGCAAAACATCCCGGGCATTTTGTCGAGATGAAAAGCCAGATTTTTCCCTCGAAAAATTCGGGGCAGGGGTATGGGGAATGTTTGACCTCCTGGTCGTAGAGCGATGCTTGAGATGATGCACCCTGGTAGTCCTCGATACGCAGAGAGACGATATCGTCAAAATTTCCCAAGACCTTGATGTAATCGCCCGTCGGCGGGCCCGTGCTGAAGCTGTCCTGGCCTTCCAGGAAATAGCCGGCGATGTCCAGGGTCAATCCGGATCCGGCCGAGCGGATGTCCCGGGTGAGAAAATACATGGCCGCCCGGACATTGTTCTGGAGTTCGGCGTACTGCCGATGGTCCACGGTCAGTTTATTGCTGGTGACATAGAGGGACATGGCTCCCAGGATGACGGCTACCATGATGGAACTTCCAATCAGGAATTCCACCATGGTAAAACCGGATCGTTTTCTTTTGTACAGCACCTCAAAAAAATTTCTCAAACGTTTTCCCGGTTTTTTCATGATGTCACCTGCTGATAAGGGTTGAAATGTCCGTTTTGACCCGGTGGGCCACAGGGTCGTTGACGAGGTCATCGTGGGAATAAACCCTGGCCCCGATTGTGAAGACCAGCAGCCGGACCCGCCAGCTGTAGCCCATCTTCGTGACAACGATGATCCTCCGGTAGTCGTAGATGCCGTCGTTGTTGACATCAACCTCTTCATCAACGGGATTGGCCGCCACATCATTCAACTCTTCGGCCGTCAGTGTTCTCATATGATCGATATGCTGCTGGGCGAGAAAAGTGGCACTGCTGATCCGGTCAGAATTCTGGTTATTGGCCAGACTGAGAAGGAAAAGCTGGCTTAAGCCGACTACGGCGATGGTCACCAGGGCCATGCCGACCAGCACCTCAATCAGGGAAAATCCCTTTCTCTGGAACTGTAAAGCACTCTCTGTCAACCGCCGCATTTTTCTTATAATTCCCGCCTGCATAACCTTCTCCTTTTAGGTCCCGGATGTGTAGGGATCGAAATAATCAACAGCCCCGCCGGCAAAAACAGTGACTAACCGTATATTGTGGGATTCATCGAGCCGGGGATTCTGGATGGAAAGATTGTCCTGTCCGGTTGTATAATTTTCGACAAAGCCCATGGGAGAAAAGACCACCGAATCATCGGGAAAGCCGATGGTTACATTAAACTTTGAGGGAATGGTATTCCCGATGAAACCGGAAATCCGGCTCCAGGTTGCCGTACCCGTTTGTCTTTCGATGAAATAGGTCCAGCTTCCTCCGAATTGCTGAAAGCGGACCCTGTGGTTTATTTTTGTTTTTACGGCCTCAAACTTTGCTCTCTGCATGGCAAGAAGAACTTCCTTGGCTTTATTCTCCAGGTCCCGGTTCTCAAGGGTATTGGAAATACTGGGCATCAGCATAAAGGCCATCATCCCGACGAGGGCGATGACAAGGAGTACCTCGATAAGGGAAAACCCTTTAAAAGCAGACAGCATGCCCTTTCTTTTACGTTTGACCATCCTCTTGTCTTCCGGGAATAACCGCATTATTTTTCCCATTCCTTCCTTCCTGGAGGGAGCTTTTTTTACCTTTTTAAAACGAATGGTGTGAAAAGTCAAGGTCACGGCAATATCGCCTGACACTTGCAGACCACTCCCTTAATCTCATATATATATGAATAGATGTTCACAGGCATTAGGTCAATAGCCAAACCGGATGAAAAACTTGATGAAATTATTCATCTTTTCTCCATGCAGATGGGTGATGTCTTCTCACCTCAAAAGGCTAACCACAATAATTCAAAAACTCAGCCGCAATTGAGAGGCAAGTCCGGCCGGGTCTGTTTTTTTTAGCTTCCGGCTGAATTCATCAATAATCCGGGTTAGTTGTGTTTTTTCAACATCTATGGTAATCATAGCCTCTGAAAGTTTAGTCGGATAAACAGCATGTTTAAAGGTAAAAAATATCCCTCTGGTTTTTTCGCCGTGCTTCTGGTCTTTCTGGTGGGAACGGCCTTATTTATCAATATAAGGGGCCTGCAGCACAATTTTCTTTTTGCCGATGAAGCCATCTACTATTCGATGACCCAAAGCCTGGCCCGGGACGGCGACCTGGAATACACCCGGAAGGACCTCGTCCGTTACTTTCAAGACCTTGGTTCGGAACCAGCCGGTATTTTTTTGAAAAAAGGCAAAAACGATAAGATATTTTTCGCCAAAGCTTTTGCCTATCCCTTGTTCGCCGCTCCCTTCGTCCGCATATTCGGGATCAACGGTTTTTTTGTGTTTCACGCCCTGATGTTTTTCGGGCTTCTTGTTTTGGGATATGCTTTTCTCGAGCGGCACAACAAACCTTCTTTATCCCTGGCCGCCCCCGCCACCTTTTTTCTGGCCTCGGTAGCTTACGTTTATTTTTTCTGGATATCCCCCGATTTTTTCAACCTCTTTCTGGTATTTTGTGTTCTTTTTCTCTGTCTTTACAAACACACATCCGAAGAGGATAAAGACGGCCGGCCGGCCGGCCGTCTGCGGCGGTTTTTGCTCTCCGATGCCAGTGACTTCACAGCCGTTTTTCTGGCGGGAATCGCCATATTCTCCAAACCACCCAACATTGCTCTATTGGGCCCCATCGTGCTGCACACCCTCATCAAAAAAAGATGGCTGAAAGCTTTGCTGATCGTGTTTATCTGTTTGGTCACTTCGGGATTATTTTGGTTGGTCAACCATACCGTTACCGGCGACTGGAATTACCAGGGAGGAAACCGTAAGGAATTTTTCGGCCCCTACCCCCTGGAGAAAGAAAACCTGACCTTTGACTCGATCACCAAAAACGTGGCGGTCATGACATCCGAGGGTTATGCTAAAAAACACCTGCTCCCGCTGAACCTGGTTTTTCCCAACCTCTTTTATTATTTTTTCGGCCGCTTCACCGGTATTGTCTGGTATTTTTTTCCGGCCCTTCTGGCCCTTATCCTTTTCTTTGCCGGCGGGCGGAAGCGGCCCTACCAGTGGTTTCTTCTGATCGCCCTGGCCGGAGAGATCCTGATCTACCTCATTCTCATGCCGGACAATTACGGCGGCGGAGGCGGCGCCCTTGCCAACCGCTATTTCCTGAACATTTTTCCCTTTTTCTTTTTTCTGCCTGCACCGCAAAGACGGACAAAAGAACTGGCCGTCTGCTGGCTGGCGGCCGCCCTGCTCATCGGTCCGATCCTGGCCAATCCCCTGCGCCACTCCCATTACCCGGCCACCCATGCTAAAAAACTCCCCTTTAAGCTGTTTCCGGTCGAACTGACCCTTAGCAACAATTTTCCCACCAATACCAACCCAAAAGCGAGGGTGGAATTAGGCCCCGGGGACTCGAAAGGCCGTTATCATTTTTTGGATGACAATTTCCATCCCCGTCACGATATGGAACCGGGTATCTGGACCCGCGGCCCCCACACGGCCGAAGTCGTCCTCAAAACTTATTTCCCCGTTAAAAAAATCGTCTTCCACCTTCATAACAACCCCCGACTGCGAAATACGATCACGGTCAAGTTTCAAGGTGAGAAGAAAAAAGTCGTCCTGGGGTCCAAACAAAACGCCGAGCTTACTTTTACGCCGAAAAAAGGCTTTCGCATGGGAAAATGGATTCACCTTTATACCTTTAAAATCAGGGCGGAAAAAGGCTCCATTCCCTATTTTGAAGACAAAAAGAGCGACGAGCGCCGCTATCTTGGCGTCCGCTTTTATCCGGAACTTTTCCGGGAGGAGTGATGTGCGGCATCTGCGGCGCGGCCCGTCCCGACCTTGCTGAACCCCTATCTCTCCAGCTTCTCAAAAACATGTGCCGGACTATCATCCACAGAGGCCCTGATGACCAGGGGATCCACATCGAGCCGGGAGCGGCTCTTGGCGTCCGCCGTCTGAGCATTATCGATGTCGAAGGAGGACACCAGCCTCTGTCCAACGAAGAAGGGACGGTCTGGGCGGCTCACAACGGCGAAGTTTACAATTTTCCGGAGTTGAGGAAGGAACTGGAGTCGGCCGGCCATGTTTTCAGGACCCGTACCGACACCGAAACCCTGGTCCACGCCTACGAAGAGTGGGGACGTGACTTTGTTCACAAGCTCAGAGGCATGTATGCCTTCGCCCTCTGGGACGGCCGGCGAAAGAAACTTTTTCTCGTCCGCGACCGCGTCGGCATCAAACCCCTCTACTACACCACGTTGAAAGACGGAAGTCTTGTCTTCGGCTCAGAGCTGAAAAGTCTTCTTTTCCATCCCGGGGTGGAACGGGTCTTAAATTCCCAGGCGCTCGACTTGTTCCTGACCCTGGAGTACATACCCGCTCCCTTGAGCATTTTCAAAAACATTTATAAGCTTCCGGCCGGCTGCCTGCTGGTCTACGAAAAGGGAAAGGTCGCCATTAGCAAATACTGGGATGTCCCTTCCCCGCCCGGAGAAAAATCCCCAAATAGACTCGAAGAGCTTCAGGACGAGCTCTATGAATTGCTCAAAGAATCAATCCGGCTTCGCCTGATCAGTGATGTCCCCCTGGGGGCTTTCCTGAGCGGCGGCATCGATTCTTCCGCCGTGGTCGGCCTGATGCATCTGCTCAAAGTAGATCCCCTGCTG
This sequence comes from Candidatus Aminicenantota bacterium, assembly GCA_016927475.1. Classification (GTDB taxonomy): domain Bacteria; phylum Acidobacteriota; class Aminicenantia; order Aminicenantales; family Aminicenantaceae; genus JAFGMO01. The sequence goes on along the minus strand of JAFGMO010000062.1, from coordinate 19,414 downwards.
ACTTTTTCCGTCGGTTTCACCGACAGCTCCTACAACGAGCTGGACCATGCCCGCCGGGTGGCCGCCAAATTTGAAACGCAACACGAAGAATTTTTCCTCCAGCCTCAGGCCCTGTCCCTGACGGAAAAACTTATTCTTCACCTGGATGAACCGTTCGGAGATTTTTCCGTTTTCCCTACCTTCATGATTTCCCAGACCGCCCGCTCCCGCGTTAAAGTCATCCTTTCCGGCGACGGCGGGGACGAGCTTTTTGCCGGTTACGAGCATTATCAGGCCCAAAAGCTGGGCCGGTGGCCGGCTGCCGCCCCGGTGGGAAAAAGTATTTTTCGCCTTCTTCAGAAGTGTCCCCCCTCTCCCAAAAAAAAGGGATTCTGGAACAAGCTCCGCCGCTTCAGCCAGGGATTTGAGGTTCCGACGGAAATGCGCCATTTCCGCTGGATGATGTTTCTCTCCCAAAAAACCAAACAAAAGCTTTATTCAGAAGACCTCGCCCGGGCCGTTGATATCGGAACTCCTTATTCCCGGAAAAGCCCTTTTCAGGAATTGTTTGACCGGTCTTTATGTTTCGACCCGATAAGCGGAGAACTTTATCTTGATTTCAAAACCTACCTGGCCGATGACATCCTGGTCAAGGTTGACCGGATGAGCATGGCTCCGTCGCTGGAAACACGAGTTCCTTTTCTTGACCACAAAGTCGTCGAGTTCGCCTTCCGCCTGCCGGGCCGTTTGAAACTCAAGGGACTTAAGACCAAGTGGATTTTAAAAAAAACCATGGAACGCCTTCTTCCACGGGAGAACACCATTCGCCCCAAAGAAGGATTCAGCATTCCCATGAAACACTGGCTGCGGACCGAACTCAAGGACATACTGTGCGATCATCTAAATGAGAAACGAATAAGCGAGCAGGGCTTTTTTAAGCCGGAAGAGGTGAAACGTTTGATCGAGGCTCATATGGCCGGCCGGGAAAATAATTCTCACCAGCTCTGGTGTCTTCTCGTTTTTGCCCTTTGGAAAGACAAATATTTGTCTTCCTAAACATGAGTAAAGAATGGATACCCCGAATAAATCGGGGCATGACAGATAAAGGTCTGATCGGATTTACATAACGCTCATCACCTGGTTTATCCAGGTGATCCAGGCTGCCTGTACCCCGGACGAGCCGGGGTATGACAAATACTCAAGATGATCAATCTGAAACATGAGTTAACCATATCTTGATGCCATTTTTGAGGATTCCCTCGAGAAACGACCGGCATTTTATGGATTTGAGACATTCCCGTCTTTTTCGATAACAAACACCCTTTTTGTGCTGTCGGTTATCTTAAAATCTTCGGCGACCGGAAGACCTGCGGCCCAGACTATTTTTTCTTTGGAAAGAAAAACAGGAAGCCGGTCCCGGTCGGAAAGAAGAATCCCCCGTTCCCGCATCATCTCTTTGAGCTTCCGCCTTCCGGGAGCATTCAGGGGACGGTAACGGTCCCCTTTACGTCGGTTGCGCACCTGCAGAGGGAAATCCAGCTGGTCCCGGTCGAGTAACACACGGCAAGAATCATCGTATTCGGGCCGGAATCCTTCACGGTTCACGGTTCTGGCTTCAAAAACCGCATCCAGCGGCGGAATCTCCAGACGGCATTTGCCGTCCCAGACTAAATCATACTTCAAGACGGAACCAACCCCCTTTAAAAAAATCCGGTCCCCTTCCCTTATCAAGGAGAGACCGCTTCGAAAGGAAAATATGTCTCCGTCCTTCATTCGGCATAAAAACTCCACGTCCTTGAAAGAAACACTCCTCAGATCTCCTTTAAGTTCTTGCAGGAATTTCCGGACAACACGGCGTGCCAGCGCCCGGTCAAAGGAACGGAGACGCTCAACCCGGAGGCAGATCCGTCCGGCATCAATTTCCCTCGCCGACGCGTATTTTTCGGAAGCCAGATTTTCCAAAAACCTTTCTTCGTCCTGAAAAATCTCAGCGGTGCGGCCCAGCTGTGCGACGATCCCGGCCGAATATTTTTGCCGGAGTTCCGGAATAAGCTCAAGTCTGATCCGGTTGCGAAGAAAGCGGCGATCACGATTGCTTTCATCTTCCCGGTAGGCAATACCCCTTTGCCGAAGATATTCTAAGATGTTTTCCCGTTCGACCCGGATGATGGGACGAATGATGAGGCCGTCGACGGCCGGAAAAATCCCGGCCAATCCTTTCCGCCCGCTTCCTCGAAGAAGACGAATGAGAAATGTTTCCGCCTGGTCTGTTCGGGTATGGCCGGTAGCGATTTTTTCCGCTCCCTGTTTTCGGGCCGTCTCCTTTAAAAATGCATAGCGAAGATTCCTGGCCGCTTCTTCCAGGTTCAAACCACTCCGACGGGCTTCAGCCCGGACATCGGTCCGACCAGTATAAAGCGGAATATTCAAGCGTTCGGCCGTCTCCCTGACAAAAGCCTCGTCAAGGCCGGCGGACTTTCTGAGTTTATGGTTAAAATGCCCGCAGCAAAGGTCGAGATCCCATTCCGGAGCCAGCTCGCAGAATAGAAAAACCAGGGCCGTGGAATCCGGTCCTCCGGAAAATGCAATAAGGACCTTATCTCCCCGCTTTAAAAGCCCGTAACTTTGAATCGTCTGCCGGAAGATTTGAAATACGGAAGAAGATTTTATCGGAAGCACTTTTTTTTCACCCTTGCCCTGGCTCCAAAAATCAGGAAATCCGGAAGCCGCATAATATTTATTTCATATTATAACAGGATATGAAGAAACACTAAAACCGGTTAAGGGATCTTCGGCGGAATGAATGGGCCCTCACACAAAGCAACTTTTAAAAAAAAGCAATCGGGTTTCGTGGCTGCATCAGGAAGGAGGAGTAAGAAAAGGAAAATGGCGGTGGAGGGATTTGAACCCCCGACACTACGGATATGAGCCGTATGCTCTAACCACCTGAGCTACACCGCCGGGTTTTTTGATTTTAAGCGAAATGAGCCTATCAAGTCAACGTACGCGTATTTGTGCTTCCCTTTTTTGAAATTCCACTATCCGGCCCCGGTTGTCGTATCCGGTGATCGCGGTCAAAGCCACCGTTCCTTCGCCCTGGGCTTTGGTAAGCATTTGGAAGATAGCCAGCGTCCCGATCCCTTCCAATCCGATGGTGGTATCGGGACTGGAAAATCCCACCGTGCAGATTCCTGAAGAATTATCAATGTTTTTCAGAAAGGGTGGATTCGCACCCAGTTTTTGTAAAAGGGTACCTGGTGTTACGTCCTTAATCTCGATCAGGTTGGGATTATAGCTGATAGTCAGGGACATGTTCCCAAGTTTGGATTGAGTTCTCATATTGAGACTCATACGGAACTCTCTTCCGGCCGGAATTTCAAAATTTCTTGGGCTGAGAGAAAGTTCGTTCACGGCGCTCTCCGGCATTTCCCGGTCTTGCTGCTGGGCCCGCATCTCTCGCCTTCGACGGATATCGAGCATTCCCTCATCAGGCGGCTCCCTAACCGGCCCGGCCGTCAAAGCGCCCCCTTCCAGGTCAAGCCAATAGGGGCGAAGGTCTTCAGCGGAGATGGGAACGCGGCGGATGATATGGGGCGTGATTGTCAGGACCACGTCCGTCTGCTGGATCTCCCTGTAGGTATTGGAAAAAAGAGGGCCCAAAAGGGGAATGCTTTTAAGCCCCGCGATGCCCGAGAGGGTTGTCCTCTCTTCGTCCTTGAGCAGACCGGCTAGAAGATTGGTCTCCCCGTCCTTGAGGCGGATTTTATTTTTGACCTCCCGGGTTGAAATAATGGGCAAGTCCGCATATCCCGTTCCCCGGGGTGTTTTGATCTTGATCTCAAGCTCCAGGGTGATCTCATCTTCCCGGTGAACCTGAGGAGTGATCTTGATGTCGATACCGACATCCTCATAATCATAATTGACCACCGGCTGCTGGCTGATGCCGCCTGCGGCGATCGGGGTGAATGTCGCCTTGGGAAGAGGAATTTTATCTCCCACCAGCGTTTTGATCTCTTCCCCCTGAAGGCCCCGCAGTCTTGGCTGGGCGATGATCTTGGTGTCGGAATCCGACTCCAAAAAATCCAGAAGCGGCGTCGGCAGGCTAACAAGGTAATTGCTCCCTTTTGAAAAATTCAGGTCTCCTAAATTAAGCCAGCCCGTGGATTCGGATTCCACCGTGCCGGTATAGGCCAATCCTATAACCGGATTGTCCAAAGAAAGCCCGACATCCTGCAGCTTAATCCGGGAAATTTCCATGATCTCCAGGTCGATGACGACCTCACCCGGGGGTTTGTCGAAAGCCTGAAGAATCCTCTCCGTCAAAGCAAGAACCTCAGGAGTATCCCGGATGGTAATGGAATTTAGTTTCTCATCGATAATGACCCGGGGCATGCTGTACTTGGTCCGGATCATCTGCATCAACGGACCCTGAATATCCTTGGCCTGTACATTGGAGAGGTAAAATGTTTTGACGGCTATCAGGTTATATTTTTCCCTGGCATTGGGAGTATCGGGCGCGATAACCACCGTTTTTTCATCAATGACCCGATAAAAATTATTGGACGCCAGACAGAGGGCCTGAACGGCTTCCATCAAGGTCATATCGGTGAAATTGACGGAAATGGGTTTATCCCGGAAAGATTCGTCAAAAAGGAAATTGACTCCCTTGGATTTTCCCAGGGCCAAAAAAACCGTGCGCAGGCTCGTGTCGACAAACAGCTTGAGGGATACTTTTTCATCGGCCGCTTTTATCTTAACCGGAGGTTCCAGGCTGACCGGCTGAAGTTTTTCTTCGGGAACGGCCGGCTTTTCCAGGTTCTCGAGCTCACGGGCAATCATCCGGTTCCTTGGATCGTAGGAAAGAGCCTTTTGATACTCAAGCACCGCTTCTTCCTTTTTCCCCTGGGCGGCCAGCTCCCGGGCTTTCACAAGGTGAACGGTGACGGCATAAAGCTTCGCCCGCACCAGGGCCAGTTTGTAGATCGAATTGTCCGGATCTTCAAGAACAGCCTTCTCATAAAGTTGAATGGCCTTTTCCCAGTCCTTGTTCATCGCCGCCGTCGTCCCCAGGCTGTAATGCCGGTTCACCGTCGAACAACTCCAGAAAAATCCGGCTATGCAAATTAGAATTCCCATCTTTTTCATCGTTCTTCTCCTTGGAGAGGATAACTGTGCTTCTCGGCACCGGGGCCGACAATCTCCAGTGAACGGGGCGTTATCTTACCCACCTTTATTCCCTCGGCAAGCAGCTCCCCCTCCTCAACGGCAAAAGCATTCCCCTCAAGAAATATCAGCGCGACCAGCCTTCCTTGAGAATGGATGTACCCGATATATTGGAGGTCCAGACGGAACGATGCCGGATCCTCATCCGCTCCTGTTTTTTCCTCTTCTATAGACCTGTTTTCAACCGGGATAGAAATTTCAGCGGCCCGCTTTTCCTCAGGTCCGGTCAAAGGAGCGGTTGTGAAAATATTGCGGATCGTCTCGGGCGGTTCGGACGGCGTCGTCCGGAGAAGATCCGTCCTTATTTTGTTTTGATCCCCGCCTTCGGTTTTTTGTTCCTGTTTTTGACCGGATGCCGCAAGCCATCCCGCTGTCAACACAGCAATCCATACCCAACATTTTTTCTTACAAAGCATAATATCCCGCCACACTTATTTTCAGCCTTAAAATTCCCCGGTTAGGATCGATATCCAAAAAATCGATCCGTTCAACGTGGATAAATTTCGAAGACTTTTCCACGGAATACAAAAATCTTTTCAGGACTTCATATGTTCCTTGAAGGGGAAAACTGATCGAAACTTTCCGAATCTTTTCTTTTTCATATTCTAGATAATCATAATTCATCATTCCAGAGACCTGGAGCCCGGCCTCATTGAAAAGGAGCTGCAGGTCCAGACGGAACTGCTTCGGTCCTTCATTGACCGCATACAGGCGCTCCTTTCTCAAATCCTCCATAACTCCTTCCGTATTCTCCCACATCGACCACTGCCTTCTTTTTTCCTCACAACGCCGCATCACAAGACGAAGTTCCCTTTCCTTTCCGGATAATGTTTCTTGAACCCGGCTCAGCTCTTTCAAACGCGGCAAAGAAAAAACACTAAGAAAAAGAATCCCGGCGCCGCATAAAAAAGCCGACGCAAAAAGGATCCTTTTTTCCAGAGGCTTCAGCAGGTCCAAAAATCTTCTCATTTTGTTTTTCCGTCCTCCAGGCTGAGAACGATATGGGCCATAAGCCCCGACTCATTCCAGGACTCCCTGATCAATCGAATCCGGGAGAATCCCTCGTTTTTTAGATTTTGGAGCAGCAAAAGAAGCTCATCCAGACCAGGCGTCATCACATTCAGTTCGATCTCCAGCAAGGCATCGGGATGAAATTTGGGATTGAGGGTAGTGATGTAAGAAGAGGCGGGCAATCCCTTCTCCAGGCGCGAAAAAAATTCGGTCCAGGAAAAAGTTTTCAGATAAATGATGGAGTTTAACATAGTGACCGACTCCCCCATTTCCTTTTCAGCTTTTGTTACATTTGCATCCAGCCTTTTTTCTTCCCTTTCCACCTCATTAATCCGCATTTCTGTACCGGCAATAGAGGTCCTATACTCCCTTATCCTTCGGCCGGTTCTTAAAGTAATGCTACCGGCCACAAAAAAAACCGCCAAACAAAACATTACCAGTCCACTCAGAGTGAAATAAAAAGGCCTCTTATTTCGAAGAGGGTTCCCGGCCAAATTAAGATGGATTTTTTGAATTGTTTTCATCCTATTTGTCCGATGAGCGGGGAAAGGATTTCCCTTTCAAAATGATTAAGCCCCCATCCGGGTTGACCGTTCAACCGTTCAATCTTCATCCCTGTCCCTTCTTCCAGCGACGAGAGCGTATCTTCGCGGGAATCGAAAAAGCCGGCCCGCAAACGCAGGATTTCCATCTTCTTTCCCGTCCTGTCCCTAATAAAACGGGCGGTCGTATCGATTTCCTTGATGACATTATCTCTTTTCCGGGATGGGTCAGGCAGGGCCGCGCCTTCGACGGCAAAGGGTTTTTGTCTGTAAAGAACAACTTTTGACTCGACTACGGCGACAAGAGTCAAAACATCTTCCTCCAGATTAGCCAGAATAAAACTACCTATGCCGTCTTCCAAAGTGAAGTTCAGAAGACACATTGTCGGTACGCTCAGGGCTTTCACCTTCAAATGAAAGGTTTGAAAAAAATCCTCGTATTCTCTGGCTACCGCACCGCTGATCAGGGCTACGATACTTTTAATGGATTCACCGGCCGGCAGAATATCATAGGACAGCCTGACGTTTTCTTGAAGAAGAGGCATCTGTTTTTTCACCCTGAACCTGAACAGGTCCTCTCTCTCCCGGCTTGAAACAGGAAGCGCATCAAAATCAAAAACAAAAGCTTTCAGTGACGTTTCCGGGATGAGACAGGCAACATGAGATTCACCCGCTTGCAGGCGGGACATGCCCTCCTTGAAGGATTCCTTCAGCACATCCGGCTTGATAATGTTCTTTCTGGAAAAAGAAGGAACAACCACGTCTTTCTCCAAGGGAAGGATAAAGTGACGTCGGATCTTTTTTTCCCGCCGGTTGATTTGAATGCCGCCGATATATGACGGGGTTAACTGCAAAGCCGCTGAAGGCATCGGCCTTTCGGTAAAAAAATGTCTGATTTTCTCAAGGAAAAAACTCATGGACTCACTCGACAAAGGTCACTTTATTCAGCTCTTTCAAGCTTGTTTGACCGCTTAAAACCTTATCCATTCCCACTTCCCTCAGGAAAATCATGCCTTCTTTTTTGGCCCTTTTTTTCACCTCCGACAGTGGTTTTCTATCGAGAATCATCTCCCTGATGAAATCGGAAAGCTCCAGAAGTTCGGCAATAGCCGTGCGCCCCTGGTAGCCGGTAAAACCGCATTCAGCACATCCCCGGGCTTCATAAAACGTTTTTTTTCCGTATTTTTCAGGATTCAGTCCGGACTCGACAAGCTGGACGGCATCATACTTCACGGACGATTTACAGCGGGGACAAAGGATTCGGACCAGGCGCTGGGCGAGAATACAGTTTAAGGCTGAAATAAAGCTGTACGGGTCGACCTGCATATGCAAAAAGCGGCTGATGACGTCGAAAACATTATTGGCATGCACGGTGGTAAAGACCAGATGCCCCGTAAGGGCGGATTGAATGGCAATCTGGGCCGTCTCGGGATCTCTGATTTCTCCCACCATGATTTTGTCCGGGTCATGCCTCAGGATCGACCTCAATCCCCGGGCAAAGGTCAATCCTTTTTTTTCATTGACTGGAATTTGGGTAATTCCCTCGATCTGATATTCGACCGGATCTTCGATGGTGATAATCTTGTCTTCCGGAGTTTTGATCTCGGTCAAAGCGGCATAGAGCGTGGTCGTTTTCCCGCTCCCGGTAGGGCCGGTAACCAAAACCATACCATAAGGTTGGAGGATATACTTTCTGAAACAACCCAGCACATCGTTGGAAAATCCGAGCAGGTCCAAGCGAAGCTCGGAAATGGCCTCGGTGATCATTTCCTTATCCAGTATACGGATAACCGCATCCTCTCCAAAAATGCTGGGCATGATAGATACACGAAAATCGATCGTCTTATCCTTTATCTTCAGACGAAAACGGCCGTCCTGGGGAATTCTTCTTTCAGCGATATCGAGATCGGACATGACTTTAACACGGGAGATAATCGGCCCTTGGAATTTTTTATCGATCTTCTCCATGGCTTCTCCCAGGACACCGTCGATCCTGTATTTTATGGTCACGCCTTCTTCCCGGGATTCGATATGGACATCAGAGGCCCGCTTCTGGACGGCCATAAAAATGATGGAGTTGACAAGTTTGATGATGGAACCATCCTGATCGGCCAGTTTTTCAACGGAGATGACGTCCTCTTCTTCCCCGCCTTCTCGATCGACAACCTGAACGATAAATCCCTCCGTGGCGTCTTTTAAAACCTGAAGGGCTGTTTCGCTTTTTCGAAGAGCCTCATTAATGGCCTGTTTGGAAGCGGCGTAAACCGTCACTTTTTTCCCGAGAAAGGACTCAATGGAATCGATCGTTGCGATGTCTGAAGGGTCGGCAATGGCGATTTTGACCGAATCCTCATTGGATTCAAAGGGGATAAAATTGGACCGGTAAAGGAAATCGACTGGAAATGACTGGACAAGTTCCCGGCTCACCGAAATGGAGGACAGGTCGAGATAAGGAACACCATATTTTTCGGCGATGTGCCGTGTTTCTTCTTCCGAGTTTATTTCCTTTGAATTTACTGTTTTTTTCATCAGCGGACCACTCTTATTATATTAAATATTGGCAAATAAACCGACAGCAGCATGGCGGCGATAACCAGGCCGATAAAAATGATGATGATCGGTTCGATCAAAGAAACAATCTGGTTGATCTTGGCCTGGATCCTTTCGTCATAAACATCGGCAACTTCTCTGAGCATCCCTTCAAGATTGGCCGAAGCTTCTCCTATTTGTATCAGGTCCAGAGACATCGGCGGTAAAAATTCAGCCTTGGCGAGAGCCTCACTAAGGCTTTCCCCATTCTCGATGGAAGAAACAAGTCCCCTCATTTGATACACCAAATAGCTGTTTGGAACAGCCATGCGGGCAATGCCCACAGCATGCAGCAAAGAGATACCGGCTTCCAAAAGGAGTCCCAATGTTCGAGAAAAAAGGGCGATGCCCGACTCTTTCCAAATCGTCTTACCGAGAGGAAGTTTGAGTTTAAGCTTATCTACGGCCACGGCTATCTTTTCCTCGTTTTTAAACTTCCAGTATACCACCGCCATAACGAGGACCAAAGCCAAAATTAAGATAAAATGACGCCGAAGGAAAAAAGCCAGGGTCATGAGTCCGCGAGTGACAGCCGGCAACTGAGCCTCAAAATTGGCGTAAAATTCGGAAAAACGGGGTAAAACAAAATTGATGAGAATACCGAGTAAAATGAGAGAAAAAACAACGAGCACGGTCGGATAGGTTAAGGCGGAACGGATTCGCTTCTTCGTCTGATCGATGGTTCGGGCATAGTCGATGTATCTGCCCAGAAGCTCGGGCAAATTTCCACTTCTCTCTCCGGCCATAAGCGATGCCGTGTATACCTTGCTGAAATGAGCCTCATGAGCAACGAAGGCCTCTGAAAGGGACTTTCCGTCCCGAATGTCTTTCTCAACTTCCATCAGGACTTCCTTGAGGGCCGTGCTTTTGGTGCGTCTGCAGATTGAGGCAATGCTTTTTAAGATAGGATGTCCGGCCTTGGTCAATGCCATGAGTTCCTGGTTGAATAGAATAAAATCCCCTATCTTGATCTTGCTCTTGCCAATATGTACAGCTATACGGAACCGCTTCCAGTCACGTTTGACGGAAAGAACACAGTAGCCCTGTTCCTCAAAATGTTTCCGGCAGTCCTTTTTTGAAAAAGCCAGAAATGTCTGCTTTAGTACCTGTCCTTCCTGTGTTGCCAATCTGCATTGAAAATAAGGCATCTTTTATCGCTATAAAATCCATAGGACACGTCACCGATCCTATTAAATCGATCCGTATCCTCCTTTTCAAGTCTTATACTCAACCCTTCATTGACATTGAAATTTTTATGTATATTTTAGGTTAAGTTCCAGATTAATGTTAGGTTATCACCGGCACTTTGTCAATTGTTGACAAATTCCGGTTAAAGCTTTATTTTGTTACATATGAGAAAGCATCTCCTGGCAGGTTTTTTGCTTTTTGCTTTTATCTCACTTCTCTATCCCTCTCACCGTGATTCCGCCGACGGAGCCTCCTCTGCGGTTTCCCTACAGGTACAGAACCCTCAGCAAAAAAAACCCCCATCGGACTATATGAGCACCTATCTTTCGCGAAATACCAATCCCCTCGGACTAAAGGAAGACCAGGACTTAAAACGTTTTCTGGAACAGCCTTCCATAAAATGGGCTTTCCGGGCTGAATACCAACATGTTCTGGAATAAGAGGTCATATATTTTTTGTTCAAGCGATTCAATTTTTTGGATTAATCTGCAATGGCTATGAAAAAAAGGATCGGAATCGCCCTTATCCCCCTGATGTTTCTTCTTGTTTTGGGCGGATTAAACATACAAAAAAAAATAACCTGGAAGGTCCCATCTGACGGTGTCCGCTGGGAAAAAAAAGTTGAATCCCTTATAGCCCTTCACGTTGACCGCGACAGTCCGGGTTACCTGGCCGGCATCGAAAAAGGAGACATTCTTCTCGGCCTGAAAATCGGTGAATTTAATCCATTCATTCCGGTGACGGAAAAAACCGAGGTCAGCAAAATCCTCTGGGAAGCCTGGAAAACAAACCAGAAGGTCATCTATCAGATAAGCCGGGAAGAAGAATCTCTTTTTCCTTCTCTTTACCTCAAGGCCCTTGGGGTAAAAATCATTTATTTTTTTCTGGTCTTCATCGGATTGACGGCGATCGTAATCAGCGGTGTTGTTTTTCTTTTCTCCAAAAGACCGTTTACCACAGCCAATGTTTTTTTCTACATTCTTTCCCTTTTGTTTTATTCATTCTGCGTTTTTTCCCCCACCGGGGAACTGGATATCCTGGACAGCCTTTTTTTCTGGCTGGACAAAGTTTCTTTTCTGACATTTCCAGCCCTTTTCCTCAATTTTTACCTGGTTTTTCCCGTACGTAAAAGAATCATTAAAAAAAAACCAACCCTGCTTTATACCCTCTACATTCCGGCTCTGGTTCAATTGGCTGTCTTAATCTTCCTTCATATGCCTTTCATTCAGAAACAAGGCACTCTCATTTTTTCCATGTTCTCTTCGCTGGAAAAAATCGGCCTGTTACATTTCGCCCTGCTTTTGATCATGGCTCAGGTCTCGAGCCTTCAGACTTTCCTTCGCCCTCCGACTCTCCTTATAAAAAGGCAGTTAAAATGGACTGTCCTGGGCCAGGCCCTCGGTATTCTTCCATTCTCCCTATTTTATATCGTTCCTTTCATTCTGGGGCATATTCCATCTAGGGCATCGGAATTTATGCTTCTTTTTTTAGCTTTCATTCCTCTCACCTTGGCCCATTCCATTTCCCGATACAAGCACATGGATTTCGAGATCCTTCTAAAAAAAGCCGTAACTCTTATCTCCTCCTATGTGGTCATTACCATCGTCTATTCCCTTGTCAGTCTTCAAACAAAAGTGGTCTCGGAAAACGAATTGACCATGCTCCTGTTGGGAATCCTGGCCATTATCCTGGGAGCCACCCTTTTTTCGCCCTTGAAAAAAATCTTCCAGGCATTACTGGACAGAATCTTTTACAAAAGAAGCTACCAGTACCGGCGCACCCTACTCTCCATCAGCAAAGAGTTGAGCCGGGAACGCAACCTTCAAAACCTTTCCAAGTCTCTATTGGAACTCATCGACAACGCCTTGTCCCTCAAGGGCATCGCTCTTCTTCTGCCCAAGGCGGACCGGGAAAACGTCTTCACCATCCTCAGGTCCAGGGGGGAACTGACAACAAAAAAGACCAGTATCACAATCAATCCGGACTTGCTCAAACATCTGACAGAGGTCGACTACCTTTTCCCATATTCTTTTCCCGATAAAAAAGACATGCAGAGAAAATTCGAGAAGTTGACCTTCATGGGTATATACCACCTCCTCGCCCTCAAAGTTGAAGACAACCTCATCGGCTGTCTGGCCATGGGCAAAAAAAAAGACAATACCTTTTTGAGCAGCGATGATTCCATTCTGCTAACGACGATCTCTTCTCCGGTCGCTCTGGCTCTGGAGAACGCATATCTTTACAACCAGGTCCACCTTCGGGCTCAAGAACTGGAAAGGCTTAAAGATTACAGTGAAAATATCATCGAAAACTTGACGGTTGGGATTGCAGTGCTTGACCAAAGAGGGAAAATCACAGCCTGGAACCGTGTTCTGGAGGAAACATTTTTCTTAAAAAAAGATGAGGTGCTCAATAAAGGCCTGATAGAGGTCATAGGAGAAAAAAATTTCACCGCCATATTTCCTTCAGACACCCAGCAGGATTACCGCCTTTTGAGCGAGATACCTCTTGACCTTCCCTTCGGGGGAAAGAAAATTTTTGATATCGCCAAAACCCCGCTTCTGGACAATACCATGACGCCCTTTGGAACGATTGTTGTTTTCGAAGATATCACCGAAAAATTTTCTCTCCAGCAGCAGCTTTTGACTTCTGAAAAATTGGCCTCCATCGGGCTCCTGTCCGCAGGAGTGGCCCACGAGATCAACACGCCGTTGACCGGCATCTCCAGCTATGTCCAGATCCTCCAAAAAAAGATCGAAGACAGCCAGCATTACCGTATCCTGGAAAAGATCGAAACCCAAACGGAGAGAGTGGCCCGCATTGTGAAAAATCTTCTGAACTTCGCCCGCAATCCATCTGACTCCTATTTCCATCAGATTGATCTCAAGAACAGCCTTAACGAAATCGTATCACTCATCGACTACAAATTGAAAAATATGAACATCAAACTCCAACTTAACCTGGAGCCCATAGAGGCTATTTGGGCCCAGGGTGAAAGACTCCAGCAGGTTTTCATCAACATCATTCTCAATGCCATCGACGCCATGCCCGGAGGAGGAACATTAACCATTGAACTCACCCAGTCGGAAAACAATGCCGTCATCCTTATCAAGGATACGGGCACCGGCATCAAACCACAACATTTATCCCATATCTTTGATCCTTTTTTCACAACAAAGGGCCTCGGAAAAGGAACCGGTTTGGGGCTTTCCATCAGCTATGCCGTTATCAAAGAACATGAAGGTCATGTCGTTGTAGACAGCGAAGTCGGAAAAGGAACCCAATTTGCTATCTACATTCCGATGAACCTGGGCAAAAAAGAAACAGCCCAAAAATCGAATGTGTCAAAAAGTGAGGGAGGATGAATAAACCGGGAAAAATTCACGTTATCGACGACGAACCCGTCATTCATGAAGTTCTTGGGGATCTTCTCCAGTCGGAAGGTTATGAAGTGGTCATCTCCTCCAACGGTGAAGAAGCCCTTGAAAAAAATTTCTCTAACGATTTTGACCTGGTCCTTTTGGATCTGCTCATGCCGGGCTTAGACGGCATCACCGTTCTCAAAAGGCTTAAGGAGAAAGATCCCCTAGGCGTTGTCATCATCATCACGGCATACGCTTCTGTTGAATCCGCCATTTCCGCCATGAAGATCGGTGCCTTTGATTACATACAAAAACCATTCAAACATGATGAACTTCTGTTGACCATAGAAAGAGCCATCGGTCACAAAAGACTTCAAGAAGAAAACCTGCGTTTGAAACATGAGCTGAACAGCAAATTCAGTTTCGAAAAAATCATTGGAAAAAGCAAAGCCATGCATAACATTTTCGAGGTCATCAAAGCATCGGCACCCACGCGAAGTACCATCCTTATACAGGGTGAAAGCGGCACGGGCAAAGAACTGGTCGCACGGGCCATTCACAAGTACAGCGACCGGTCAGAATGTCCGTTCATCACCGTCAACAGCGGATCCCTTCCTCCCGATCTGTTGGAAAGCCACCTTTTCGGTCACGTCAAAGGGGCCTTTACCGGGGCCGTAGCTGAAAAAAAAGGGCTGTTCGAAGCGGCCAATAAAGGGACGATTTTTTTCGACGAAATATCCTCTCCCAATCTGGAAACGCAGGCGAAACTTCTTCGCGTACTTCAGGAAAGAGAATTCATGAGACTGGGAGGAACAGAGATCATCAAGGTCGACGTCCGGGTCATTACCGCCACCAATACCGACCTTGAAGAACTCATCCGGCAAAAAACGTTCCGAAATGACCTGTATTACAGGCTGAATGTCATCAAAATCGACCTTCCCCCGCTCAGGGACAGAAAAGAGGATATTCCCCTGCTGGTCAAACACTTCCTGAATATATACAGCAAAGAAAATGATAAAGGGATTGAGGACATTGCGGAAGACGTCATGGAAGTTTTTATGGATTATGACTGGCCGGGCAATGTCCGGGAACTGGAGAATTTGATCGAGCGGGCTGTCGTTCTGACAAAATCAAAAATCATCAGTAAAGACAGTCTGCCTCCTTTTCTCATCTCGCCCCCTTCAATAACCGAAGATTTGACAGTCCCGATAAACGGAGGCTTGAACTTTAAGGAACAAATGTTAAATTTTCAGAAAACGGCCATCCTCAATGCCCTCAAGAAAACAAAAGGAGTTCAGAAAAAAGCGGCCGAGCTTCTGGGTATCAAACCCACCACCCTGAACGAAATGATCAAAAGGCTGGATATCGATACGGACAGCATATGAGAAAAAAAAGCACGGCCCGTGTTATTTATTTCTCATAAAACTTCCCCGGAACCGTATCATCAGGATTGAATTTGATTTTTTCAGGCTTGCCGTCCGTCTCAATCACAAAATTTTTCCTTTTTCGGTCGACGGCCAGCATTTCACGCTTTTTTCCGCCGGCATCATTCCATTCCACCCAAAGAGGGAAAACAAAAATATCCTTGAGCTGCCGGACGGTGATATGCAGTTTGAATCCTTCATCCTGAAAAACCGAATGTTCGATCCTGGTTTCCGGCAAAGTAAAAGACCAAAGCCATTTGGAAAAGAAAAGGCTGAGGTCTTTTCCGGAAACTTCATGAAATGTCCGGATAAAATCAGTCGTCCGGGCTGCTTTATATCTGTAGGTTTGGAGGTATGTTCTCAGCCCTTTAAAAAAGATTTCGTCTCCAGTCAGGTCCTTCAACATATTTAAAATGAGAGCCGCTTTATTGTAAACGATGCTCTGGTAGGCTTCAAAATTATAAAAACTCAACCGGGAACCAAGGATAACCGGGCCCCAATCTGAGTATCTATTGGTCCATTTGCTGAATTTTTTCAGGATATCGGAACGCACCCCTTCGCCGTGTATTTCGGAAAGGAAAAGATACGCGGCAAACTGCGCCGCGCCCTCGCTCAGCCACTGGTCACGGTGAGACTTCCAGGAAACACCATGCCCCCACCATTGATGAGCAATCTCGTGGGCGATGAAATATTCTTTCCACCGGGAAAGGTCGACCGGATGGCTGGCATACTGAAAGCGCTCCCTTCCTGTGAGGTGAACAACTTCATTAATGACCACAAAAGAAGCGGGGCTGTGGCCTCCTCCCACCGGCCAAGGCCTCCGAACCACACTCAAACCATGGTAGGGAAAAGGACCGAACCATTCCTGGTAATGACTGATGATCTCTCCGGCATCCTTCAAGATATCCCTCTCGGAAAATATCAGGTTGGTTGAATCAAAGAGCTTCAAGGGAACGGGCTGATCACGTCTTTCCATCTCTTTAAAATCACCAATAATCAAGGACAGGTATTTCACGGGATGTCTGGTTTGAAAAGCATAAACGGTTTTGCCGGCATTGCCGTTTTTATCGACCGTAACGGCTCCCTCGTCCAGGTTTTTTGACTCCAAAGGCTCGCCGTTGGCAATACAGCAATAATCTGAGGGAACAACAATATTCAAACGGGCCGTAAAATAGTCGTCCCCGAATGAGGACGGATACCAGTATGTCGAACCGCTGTAAAGAAGCGAATGGTATTCCTGAGCTTGAAATTTTAATGAATCGCCACGCAATTGAGACAGAGCGACAACATCAGGCAATTTCACGGGGGGAGCGAATTTCCCACGGTAAAAAACTTCAAAACCATACTCTTCGTTTTCGGCAACAGGGGCAAAGGGATAAATGTAGAGAACATTTCTGACCTTGTCCTGAGTGAAGAACAGCGATCGTTTTTCCGTGTCGATGATACGCAGGATCTTGAGAGCTGAATTTAACTTCAACTTGAAAACATCTAAGGAAGCAGACTCCGGTTTCAGCTTCAGCCGGGCCTCCCCCGAAAGGAAGGCCTGTACGGGATCAACATGGATCAAAATACGGCAGTCGAGAAGGTCGAAGTTTCTTTCAAAAGAAAGGAAAAGCTGTTTTTCCCGCGCAAGACGTTTCGGTGTATAGAGATTGATGATCCTTTCATCTTTCCAACTGTAAAGCGTAATCGCTTCTTCTAAGGAAGGGGTATGAATATAAGACAATAATCCCATGTCTTTCCCCTTGAATTCAAAGACCGCCTCCTCATTCTTGGGAAGGAAAGATAAAAGCCCGCCGGTGCGGGGATGGCGGGTGGTGAACGATTGGGGATAGTGTCTCTCAAAAATCCTTTCCGCCCGTTCCCGTTCCTCTTTGGAAACCTCTGTTCTTTTTTTCTGGCCGTATTTTTTGATCTTGATTTTATCTTTAAAAAAAGAATCGGTGAACCTTAAAAAAGCATATTCCAGCCTGTCCTTAAGAAAAGAATTTTTATAAAGAACTTCAAGCATATGTTTTTCAATATCGTCGGAAGGAGAAAACAGAACATCGCCCTTCCCCATAACGATCAAAGCTGTTTCATTTTCGGGAAGGTTATCATAAAACAAGGCCGCATCCTCAAAACGCAAACGTATATCTTCTCCTTCAATGGTGATGGAATCGACACGCTCCTCCCTGCCGGAAGGAATTCTGATTTTAAAAAAACGCGTAAGTCCTCCGCTGACCTGCTTATCACCAATGGTCCATCCTTTTACGGTTTTTCGAACCTTGAGATTCCACATCTCAAAATAAACCGAATCAGGATTTTCATAAAGAGCTTGAACATAAAGACCGGTCTCCTCCCTTGGCTCCGTTTTCCCGGCCGCAAACAAAAATACAGCCTGAGCTTGAGTGAGTTCGAGGATGGAATCCATACGCGATTTTTCTTTCATCCTGAGTTCCGGAGAAAAAGACTCAAGATATAAGGCGACATCACCGGCCGTAAGAAACTCCTGCAACTTTGAAAGAAAGACTTCCGGTGTTTCATTCGCTGTTTCCTGGGCTTTGAATGGAGCTGCCAGATTCAAAACAAGGATAAAAAACAGGAAAAGCCGGAGTTTACCTTTCACGCTTCCTCCTTACCTGCAACATTCTCTACAGCTGAAGGAAAAAATTTTATCCGTCCTCGGTTCTTCAACATTTTTTTGATGTTCCATCGAATAAAACCTTCAACTCAAATGCAATATTTATGCCAGGATGATCCCCGCCTCTTTCGGATTCAGGGGAAAAATATTGATAAAGGGAGGTTCCGTTTCTTTCTATTTATGTAAAATATCTTTACATGATGAAGGTCATAATCAAGATATAAATCAGTCTATTTTTCTTGCTGACTATCTTTAAAATCTTCTTCCCAGGTGACAAAGCTGTGGAAGTAAATCTTATCTCCTTCATCCAGCCCCCGGGTTATCTCGGTGATATGACATGTTGAAGCACCAAAGGCTTCAACGGCATAAACAACCGCCTCTTCCGGATGGGAAGAATTGCCGCAGGTATAAAAATCCAAGGCTGCATATCCATACTCGGGCCAGGTATGAATGGATATGTGGGATTCAGAAATAACAATCACACCGCTCACGCCGTTGGGAGGAAAACGGTTCACCGATATGGCCCATACATGTGTTTTGGCAACTTCAGCAGCCTTAACCAGGATTTGCTGGACCTTATCGACATTGCTGATGATCTTGGGATCACACGCAGAGGCTTCAACAATATAGTGATGTCCAATGGACTCATGGATTTCCTTTTTTTTAGGCACGGTGGTCTCCTCAAAAAAATGCTAAAATAATTTTACCTGAACCCGAATCATACACGCAGGATATTATGACGCAAATATGCGGCAAAGGCAATACACCTTTGGAGTTCCCCCAATTTTTTTAGATTTCTTGGAAACATCAGTGGCATCACATGTGGAGGGATCCTGTCACGGCTCTTCCCCATCCTCACTGACGTTCCGGGTGGGGAGCCCCTTCGCCGTGCCACCCCTTTTCTCTCACCGTAAGCCCCTTCATCTGGCCTTATGCCTGACAATGTTAGAAAAAATTTAAAATTGGGACTGAGCGCCAAAGTAGAAAGGCGATTAAAGGAGGACCCGTCTCTCTTCCTTAACCACATTCAAAACAATGTGAGTGACCGTCCTATCGACGTGTTTTTGAACAAGCATTTCTTTGATAAAAGAATTCAAATCTTCCCTTCCTTTAAAATAACCGATGATCAATGAATCCCACTCTCCAGTGACATCATAGACAGCCACCACCCGGGAATCTTTCGATATCCTTTCCTGTGTTTCCAAAAGTTTTCCCTGGGAAATCCTGATCGCTATAATAGCGATAAGATTGACATCAAAATATTCAGGATCAACAACGGGTATGTAGCCTTTGATGACACCCATTTCTTCCATGCTTTTAACACGATGAATAACGGCCGTCACCGATATATCAAGTTCCTTGGCGATCTCCCTGAAACTCTTTCGGGCATTCTCATTGAGGACGCGAATGATTTTCTTATCCAAGTCTTCGATCATAACAACCTCCGTTGTTTTGTTTTTATTTTACGTTCAT
>JAFGMO010000061.1 GCA_016927475.1 Candidatus Aminicenantota bacterium | reverse complement strand
TCGTGCTGGTGGTTATCGCCAATATTTTGATCTGGCCTTTAGCTTATTATGTCATGAACCAATGGCTTCAAAGGTTTGCCTATCGAATCAGTATTGATGGGTGGACATTTATTTTGACGGGATTGGCCGTCCTCTTTGTTTCTCTTTTGACCGTGAGCTGGCAAATATTTCGCGCCGCAAGGGCTAATCCGGGCGATTCCCTGCGGTACGAATAGCTTCAAATTTTTGAGTCGTTGACCTTGTCGCTCTGGACGTGATAGTCTTATTTATAGATGTTAGTGGATGGATATTGAGAATAATTCCGGGAGATTTTATGATAGGGCGAAAAGGAATTTCCTACAAAACATCATCTCGCCAAGCCATCCGCTTCCTCACAGACTTTCAAGGTTGTCTATCACGGCAAATTTGTCCCACTCCATGGGGTTTAGCACATTGTGGAGGCGGCGCACATTCTCCAAGATCATACGGATCTCATCTGCTGACATCTGCCTGGGAGTATTCGGCACTACCCACCAGTTGAGTAGAGCAAAAAAGGTAATAGATTTGAAAGGTCCTGCTGAGTAATGGCATTCTATCCCATGGTGTATGCTGTGATCTTGAACTGGAACCGGTGCGAGGATACCTTGGCTTGTCTATCATCACTCACCAAGCTCGACTATCCCAATCTACGCCTGCTACTGGTAGATAATGGGTCGAGTGACGGGACACCCCAATTGGTGGCACAGAAAAACCCTACTGTTGAGGTCATCGTTAACGAGAGTAATTTAGGTTTTGCCGCTGGCTGCAATGTGGGATTGCGCCACGCTTTGGAACAGGGTGCCGACTATGTCTTTTTGCTCAACAACGATACGCTGGTCGACCCGGCAGCCCTGAATCATCTGATCTTCTTGGCCGGCCCTGACGTAGGTATGGTAGCGCCCAAGATTTATAACGCCTCCAACCCGGCCCATATCTGGTCAGTAGGTGGTATGTGTCATCCATTAACTTTAGAAAAGACAGGGGATGGACGGGGGCAGGTTGATAAGGGGCAGTGGGGTGAGGTGTTGGAACGAGACTACTTTGTCGGCTGCGCTCTATTACTCTCGCGTCGCTTGCTGACAGAGGTGGGACTGTTTGACGAGCGGTTCTTTATGTACTATGAAGACTCGGACCTTTCGCTTCGGACACGCCAGGCTGGTTTCAAGCTCTTGCTATCGCCACAGGCTTGGGTCTGGCATAAGGTAGCTGTCAGTAGCGGCGGTAGCGATTCGCTAAACGAACGCTATTGGATGGGTCGCAGCAGCGTGCTCTTTTTTTACAAGCACGTGCGCGGATTCCGTTGGCTGATTGTGTTGCCCTACCGTGCCGGAAGTGCTATCAAAACGGTATTGAGGCTGATCTGCGAAGGTAAAGGCCTATCAGCGCGCGCCTATCTGCGCGGCTTGTATGACGGATTCATCGAGGCTTGCCTACCGAGGTGAGACAATGCGCGTACTGATGTTGCTTTCCAACTCGGCGGGCAAGGGAACTTATTGGCGGGCATTGCAACTGGCCCGCAGCCTTGCCAAGCGAGGGCACGTGCTTACTGTACTGGCTACGTCGCGAGAACGCCGTCTCCGTTTTGACACCCGGCCGGATGTCCAGGCTGGAGTTACTTTGGTTGAGGCGCCAGATATGTTGTGGGGACCGCTGCGCTCCGGTTGGGATCCCTGGAGCGTGATAGCCCGCATCGGCTGGGCGCGGGGGCGACATTTCGACCTGGTGCATGCCTTCGAATCTCGTCCAGTGGTTATTTTCCCTGCGCTCTTCTGGCAACGCTGCCGAAACGTGCGGTTGATCCTCGATTGGTGCGATTGGTTTGGGCGAGGTGGATCGGTGGAAGAGCGACCCAATTGGTTGATACGAACACTGCTGCGTCCGGTAGAGACTTTTTTCGAGGAGAGTTTTCGCGACTGTGCCAATGGTACCACCGTGATCAATAGTTTGCTGCGCCGCCGCGCGATTGAGTTGGGAGTAGCGCCCGAGACGATTTTTCACTTGCCCAACGGCAGCAACGCGGAAGAACTGCGTCCCATACCCCGGACCGAGGCCCGACGCGTACTGGGCTGGCCGGTAGATGTACCCATTATCGGCTACATCGGCGCGATTTTTCAACGCGACGCTATGCTGATGGCTCAAGCTTTTGATCGCGTCCGCCTAACTGAGCCTAGGGCGCAACTGTTGCTGGTGGGATACTGCAACGTGGCTGTGGAGGAGTTGGTCGCTGCCCCCGACGCCGTTCGGTGTACCGGACGCATTCGCTACGACGAGACCAATCGCTATCTCGCTGCCTGCGACATCTGTTGGCTCCCGATGCGAGATAGCGGCGCCAATCGGGGGCGTTATCCACTCAAAATCAACGACTATATAGCCGTTGGGCGACCGGTGGTGGCAACGGCGGTGGGAGACGTGGCCGATTTGGTACGTCGGGGCGCATTTGGTCTGCTGGCCTCCGATCGGCCTGAAGAGCTTGCCTACCAGACATTGGTCCTGTTACACGATTCGGGGCGGCAGGAAATTATGGGGCGGCGCGCTCGCCAGTTGGCCGAAGCCGAATTTACCTGGGATCAGATCAGCGGTGAGCTGGAGCGATTCTATTGGCAGGTTTTGGAGGGAACATGAATATGAATTTGAAGGATAAACGTGTGATGGTCACCGGAGGAGCCGGCTTTGTGGGGCGCTACCTTGTCGAGAAACTGCAAGAAAGCGGATGTTCGCAGGTATTCGTGCCTCGCAGTGCGGAATATGACCTGCGACAGATCGAGGCAGTACGCCGTGCTTTCGATGATAGCCAGGCAGAAGTGATTTTTCACCTGGCCGCCGTTGTCGGCGGCATCGGCGCCAATCGTGCCCGACCTGGCGCTTTTTTCTACGACAATCTGATAGTGGGTACTCAGTTGATGGAGGAGGGGCGGTTGAGGAGTGTCGAGAAATTTATCTCTATCGGCACTGTCTGCGCCTATCCCAAGTTCACCCCTGTGCCTTTCCAGGAGGAGAGCTTGTGGAATGGTTATCCCGAAGAGACTAACGCCCCTTATGGCTTGGCCAAAAAGATGCTGTTGGTGCAAGGACAGGCCTATCGAGCACAGTACAAATTCAACGCCATCTATTTGCTGCCGACCAACCTGTACGGCCCAGGAGATAAATTTGACCCAGAGATGTCGCACGTTATTCCAGCTATTATCCGCAAATGCGTCGAGGCAAAAGAAAGCGGTGAGGACGAGATTGTAGTGTGGGGGGATGGTTCGCCCACTCGCGAGTTCCTGTACGTTGATGATGCAGCCAGGGGCATTGTGCTGGCAGCACAGAGATATGACGGCGCAGAGCCGGTAAACCTGGGTTCGGGCTTTGAGATCAGCATCAAGGACTTGATACATCTTGTCATGGAACTGGTAGGCTTTGACGGGCGCATTGTGTGGGACTCGAGTAAACCGAATGGACAACTCCGCCGCCGGCTGGACACGAGCAAGGCGAAGCGCGAATTTGGCTTTGAAGCGCAAGTGGATTTTAGGGAGGGGCTGGGAAAGACCGTGAGTTGGTATCTCTCAACGCAGCGAAAGAGTGGCAAATGACCGGTATACTTGCGCACCAAACGCTGCATGAGGTGAACGTTGATGATACACAAATCCTGCAATCTTTGCCGTGCTAAAGATACGAGCCTGCTCTATAAAGGACGGGATCGGTTCCACAATATCCCTGGTAAATACCATCTAGTCCGTTGTCGGCAATGTGGCCTGATGTATCTTGACCCTATGCCTACCCGCAAACAGTTAGATCGGCATTATCTGGTGGACTATATTCCCTATTCGAAAGCGATTGACGATGAGCCAAATTTGTTGAAACGCTGGGACCGACGCTATGGGATGTACAAACGGTATTGCGCTGTGACGCAGGTCGCTGGTCGGGAGCCGGGGAGAGTGCTAGACGTGGGATGTGCGACTGGTAACTTTTTGGAGGCGATGCGCCGGCATGGTAGTTGGCAACCGGTAGGGGTTGAGCCCAACCGACATGCCTCAAATTATGCCCGCGACCGGCTGGGGTTGGATGTATTCACCGGCACTCTGGAGGAGGCAGGGTTCAGAGATAATTCGTTTGATGTCGTTACCATGTGGGATGTCTTGGAGCATGTCACCGATCCAAAGGCTACGCTGCAAGAGGTTGCCCGCGTACTACGCATTGGTGGCATTTTAGTAATGAGCCTACCTAACCCTGAGACATGGGAGATAGGTCTGTTTGGTTCTTACTGGGGCGGATGGGATGTGCCGCGTCATCTCCATTTGTTTACCCACGATGTGACAGCGCGTTATTTGGAAGAAGCTGGCTTTGAGTTGATTAAAACAATCTCGTTCACCGGGCGGTATCATGTGTTCTTACTAAGCCTTGACCTGTGGGCGCGCGAGCGATGCCCCCGTTGGCGAAAGGTGCTCCTGGCTGCACTAAAATTCTGGCCTGTCCGGTTGCTTGGATTGATTTTCTTCTCTATCAGCGACCGCGTTAGATTGAGTTCGATTATGACCGTGTTTGCGCGTCGGGTTGACAAATGAAAAAACAAATAGCGATGGTTGAACTATAAGTTTCCCTTTTTTCACCCAACGGCTGGACCAAACAAGGATATGAGGCTATCTATAGCGGCCCTGACGAGATTTAGCAACTGGATTCCTTACGGGATCTATTCTGTTCCTGCAGGTTATAAAAAACAGGATAAACTGACGGTGAAGAGGAGAATGGTGTCGGTACTTAAGCGCTGAATTGTTGCGTTAAGTGATGAATGAAAGAGGGGACCGGGCGCTTTAGACGCCGGCTCCCTTTCAAGCAGGCCGCCTTAAGGGCTATGGAAATGGAGGATCCTATCGCCAAGGAGCTACGTGTTTCAACGTCCTTGCGCTTTTTATTTCCTGTCTCGGGAGATTGGGCCTGTCTTCTTACACAGCCGAACAGCGCACCAAAGAAATTGAGATACGCAAGGTGCTCGGGGCGACCGTTTCGAACATCATCAAACACATATCCAAAGAATTTTTCGTGCTGGTGGTTATCGCCAATATTTTGATCTGGCCTTTAGCCTATTTTATGATAATCCGCTGGCTTCAGAGGTTTGCCTATCGAATAAGTATTGATTGGTGGACATTTATTCTGACGGGGTTGGCCGTCCTCTTTATCTCTCTTCTGACCGTAAGCTGGCAGATTTTACGCGCCGCAAGGGCCAATCCGGACGATTCCCTGCGGTACGAATAGCTTCGTTTTTTTATTCATCATTTTGACGGTTCTTCTTCAAAACGAAGCGCATTTTTTCCCCTGATGATAATGGGAATGAAGCATCAGGGAAAAAAAATCAAAGATTCTAATCAACCTTTCTCCCGATTGCAAGTCTTATAATATGGATTAACTTTATGGCATAAAGAAAATAGAAGGATATCATGACGACAACAAATTACCTGACCCGAAAAGAGGAATTGATTTTGCTCGCGGTTCACAAACTGGGGGATTCGGCCAGCTTGGTCAGAGTCCTTGAGGTCCTGTATGAGTCGACGGGACGTGAGTGGACCATGGGAAATGTTTATGTCCCCCTCGACCGAATGACGAAGCTGGGATATTTGAAAACGCGGATCGGTGAATCCACGGCCCGCCGGGGCGGTAAGGCCGTGCGATACTACACCCTGACACGCTTCGGAAAAGAGTCCCTGAGCGAGCTCAAAAGAATCCATGACACCATGTGGAACGGAATCACCGATCCCGCGCCGGAGAACTAGGAGAGCAACATGGGGAAAAGATTTCACCGTCCCCCTCGCATACCGAGCTGGGTTCTTCGCCGCTTTATTCCCGAGTCGGATAACACCTTTCTAAGCGGTGACTTCGATGAAGTCTACAATAATATTCTGGAAAAGCGGGGAAGGACAGCGGCCCGCCGATGGTACTGGATCCAGCTTTTGTGTTGGATTCCGCTTATTTTATGGAATTCAATGAGATGGAGTATGACCATGTTTAAAAACTATTTGAAAATCACCCTTCGTAATCTCAGGCGGCAAAAAGCCTACTCGCTCATCAACATTGCCGGACTTTCGGTGGGTATCGCCTGCGCGATGCTTATTTTTCTGGTGGTGCGGTACGAATTCACCTACGAATGTTTTCACGAGAATGCGGACCGGATCTTTCGCATCAATATCGAACACACGAAGCTCGAGAGGAATTACAGCTCTCGCTACTCTCCGGTCCCCCTTGCACCCGCCATGTGCGAAGAAATTCCCGAAGTGACCCATTTTGCCCGAATTGCCGAACTCAGGCAGATCCAGGTGGCTTATGGAGACCGGAAATTTTATGAGGAAAACGTGCGGTTTGTCGATCCCGGAATCCTGGAGATGTTCACCTTTCCTCTTATCGCCGGAGATAAAAACACGGCCCTCAGCGATCTCCATTCGATCGTCATTACCGAAGAGATGGCCGTAAAATATTTCGGAAAGGAAGACCCATTGGGCAAAACCCTGGTCCTCCTTAATAGGATGCCCCTGTGGGTGAAAGGTGTCATCAAGAATCATCCGGCAAGCACGAACATTCATCCTGATTTTTTGGTACCCCTCGAGAACTTGAGAGCCCTGTTCGATGATAATTTTTTCGACAACTGGGTGAGCCAGCAGCTTTTTTCTTTTGTTATGCTGGCCGAGGGGGCATCAGCTGCGGAGGCAGAAGCCAAGATCCAACATGCATTTAACCGTCATGTTCGCCAGGACGACGGCCGTCTGCTTTCGCTGGATAGGCTGAACCGAATGCATCTTTTTTCCGATACGGCTCCCACGGGCAACATCGATTCCTTGGTTATCCTTTTGGCCGTTGGAGGCTTGATCCTTTTGATTGCCTGTATCAATTTTATGAACCTGGCCACGGCGCGTTCCGCCAAGCGGGCCAGGGAAGTCGGTTTGCGAAAAGTCGTGGGAGCGGCCAAGCGGCAGCTCATCCGCCAATTTATCGGGGAGAGCTTGATCTATACCGCGATATCGATGGTTTTAGCGCTTTTTTTAGTGCATGTCTTCCTTCCGGTTCTCAACGGTCTGACCGGTCAATCTTTGGTTTTGAGTCAGATCTATCAAAAATGTATCCTGGCGAGTATGGCTGGGATTTTTCTTTTTGTCGGATTTGTGTCGGGATGCTACCCCGCCTTTATTCTTTCCTCCGTTCAGCCCACAACAATTCTTCGAGGCACGATGGAAACCGGGAAGCAGGGGGTTTTGTTTCGAAAAATCCTGGTGGTGGCACAGTTTGCCATTTCCATCATTCTGATCATCTCGACCATGATCTTCGGCAGGCAGTTGAATTTTCTGTTGAGCAAAAATTTGGGCTTCAAAAAAGACGGCATCGTGGTTATCCGTAACGACAGAAGCACGTCCCGTCAAACCCTTCAGCCGCTGAAATCGGAGCTTTTGAGTGATTCCCGTGTATTGGGCGTTGCCGGATCTCAGATGCTCCCCAGTTCCATCGGCATGTACAACACGGTGACCTGGGAAGGGGCCTTGGAGGGCCGGGAGATTTCCATCATGTTTAACAGGGTGGATTATGATTTTTTGAAGACTTTTGAGATCGGGCTCGTCGCGGGCCGGCAGTTTTCTCCCGAATTTCCCGGCGATATGAGAGCCGAGTCCGGTGCCGGCGGGATGGAAAACTCCCGGTCGATCATCATCAACGAGGAGGCCATGCGGCAGTTCGGCTGGGAAAATCCCATCGGCAAAAAGGTCATAGAGAGTTATGATGAGGAAAGAACCCATTATAACGTGGTCGGTGTCATCAAGGATTTTCATTTCAATTCCCTGCGGGAGTCCATCCGGCCCCTGAAGCTTTTCTGCAGCACGAGCAATAACAGATATATTTCCGTAAAAATTCCGCTGAAGGACTTAGACGAGACGCTCAAGTTTATCAAAAGGACATGGAAACGCCATTATCCAGATGTGCCCTTTGATTATTTTTTTCTCGACCGGGTATTCGAACAGACTTATCAGGCCGAGACAAGTTTGAAAAAGCTTTTCCATTATTTCAGCGGATTGGCCGTTTTTATCGGCTGTCTGGGTTTGTTGGGGTTGGCGTCTTATGCCGCCGAACGGCGCTCGAAAGAGATCGGCATCCGCAAGGTCCTGGGGGCTTCTTCTCAGCAGATCGTGATGCTCCTGTCCAAGGATTTTTCCCGATGGGTTCTGGCGGCCAATATTTTCGCCTGGCCGGCCGCTTATTTCGCCATGCGGTCCTGGCTGGGCGGCTACGCTTACCGTATCAACCTGAACAGCCAGCTGGTGTATTTTTTCCTGGCTGGTGCCGCGGCGCTGTCTATTGCCCTGATCACGGTCGCTTTTCAATCCGTTAAAGCAGCGCTTACGGACCCGGTCAAATGCATGAAGGTTGAATAGCAGCGGAAATCGGGGACACAATACTTATTTACCTCATTTTGCCTCCCCTTTTTTGGAGGAATTTTTAAGCGGGGATAATAGCCTCAATCCAGATATTCGGGCAGAAGATCAATTTCCATTCCCATCTCCATCTCCTGGTGACCGAGGGAGGCGAGGACCCTGAAGGGCGGTTTCATCATCTCGCTGAGTTTCAGGACAGTCTCCTGGCCGAGATGTTTGCCCGGGAGGTTTTCGCTCTTCTGCTGAGGGAAGAGCTTATCTCAGAGGCTGTGGTGGAGAAGATCATGGGCTGGCGCCACTCCGGCTTCTCTGTCCACAGCAAGGTTAGGGCTCAGACCAGGAAAGAGGCCGGGCGAGTGGACAAGTACATGATCCGGCCTCATTTGTCCCTGAAACGCCTCTCCCTCGATGAACGGGAAGGGAAGATCTGCTATCGGTATGGCAAAGATGCCGAAGAGGTGGAGCGGATGGATGGATTGGGTATATTAAATGTTGATTTTTGAAACCTGTTGACTTAAATCAATCCGGAAAGAAAGCAATCAGCCGATACGATATGAACATCATTGATAAAACGATTTATGCCCGATTCTCTCATCACTTGATAAAGAAAAGGAATTTTCAGCCTTTCCTTATAATAAAATAGTGATTTTGAAGTTCCCTTATCAGAAAGTTTAGTTTCAACAACAAACCATGGCTTCTTGTCGATCGTGATAAGAAAATCTACTTCCTTTTTATCAACATTTCTCAAAAAATAGAGCTCTGCTTTATATCCTTCATAATCATAAAGATAGTGGCATAATTTCAACAAATGGACCGCTATTAAGTTTTCAAACCGAGTAGAGGGATTTTTCACTTCTGACCAGTCCCACAAGTAGAGCTTTGGTTCTTTTTTTATTGACCTTATAATTTTCCGGGTAAAAGGATAGATTCTAAAATGATAATAAAATATTTCAAGAATATTTAGCCAATTAGAAACAGCCCGATGACTGACTTCTAGATCTTCCCGGATAGAATTAACAGATAAAAGAGAACCTACTTTCTCGGGCAGAATATCACTCAACAACTTCATGCTGCCTAGATCTCTGATTTGTTCAATATCTGTGATGTCCTCACGAAACATCCTTTCAATTTTTTCATTATGCCAGCGACGCAGAAATCTGGGGCTTTCTTTCAACAGAGGTTCCGGGAATCCACCAAATTCAAAAAGAGAATCGAATTCAGATTTGTAATACTTATCAGTCAGCCGAACTTCCTTACATGTTTCAATCTTGTTAGTCGTGCCTAACAATTCGGCCAGGGAAAAAGGATGCAAACGATAATAATGATATCTTCCTTGGAGTGAATCCCCGCCCCTTCGATAAATATCAAGCCTTGCGCTTCCAGTTATGAAGAATTTAAATTTATGCTTAAGCTTATCATATTCCCCTTTTATGAGATTCTTCCATTTCTTATATTTGTGGATCTCATCAAGAATTATCAATTCAGCATTACCTGGCCAATCAGATTTTATAATTTGCTTTCGGTCAGACCGCTTGTCCCAATTATAATAAGCTGAGTTCTTAAATTTTTCAGCAACAATATTGACGGCAAATGTGGTTTTCCCCACCTGGCGTGCGCCACCAACGAAAACCATCTTCTCATAGAGATCTCTAACTACACATTCCGTCAAATATCTATTTTTAATCACGAATATATTATAATGAGCACACACAAATAAATCAAATAATTTCGCTTATAAGCAAATATTATAGCTATTTATTTTGCTTAAAGGCAAATTATTATGTTTGTCACCATATGTAATCCCAGAATTTGTGTCCAGAATGTCTCATAATGATGATGTTGGGCTTCCGATTTCGTGGAAACACCCATGAGTTTGACATAATATCAAACTTGGAAGTTTGTTATGGGGGAAACAAGAGGTCGGAGGAAATTCGGTACTCATCTGAAGGGTGAATAGCAGCAGGCATGTAAAAACTTGAAATTTATTGCGGAAATCGGGGACACAATACTTATTTACCTCATTTTGTCTCCCCTTTTTCGGAGGAATTTTTATTGAAAAAATTGAATTTTGCACCTGAAATTTAACGATTAAGGTTTTAATAATCAAGATATTGTCACCACGAGCAGGAGAGCCCGAGAGTCCCACGCCGGGGCTGGGCGGAGATGATCCGCAAGGTTTTTGAAGTCGACCCTCTGGTCTGCCCTCAATGCGGTGGACGGATGAGGATTATATCCTTCATCACCGACTATGCTGTGGTCGACAGGATCATCAACCACCTCAAGCTGACCTTTGTCGCAGAGAGACCACCTCCGCCTCATATGGTCTAGCGGGAATTCTTGTTGGACTCCGGGACAGGAACCGAATATTTCTTATGATCCTCCCTTTGACCAGAAGGAGAGGTCTGGCTGTTTTCAGCCGGTTTTTTAGCCTTCTCCGTTCCTTTTGAGCCGTTTTGCCCTCCAGGAGCAACTTCCGATAGTCCTTGACACACATTTTGCCGTGATTTATTTTTCTAAGCGATGGTTGAAGGGGAAAATTGTAATTATGACGCAATCCCAGCTGCCGTAGCAGAAAAGGAAATTCTATATTCGGAAACGCTGGCCTGGGTTGCGAGCCCAGTTGAATTTCACAGTTGGGTATTTTTTCTGCATCGCTTCAATCATTTTTTCGCTCGGTATGTCAAGTGCCATATGGAGAAATACAATTTTCGGCTTGAGGGTTGCAATTACCTGATCGATATAATCGGTTTGCTTACTATTGAACGAAAGAAGGAGGAAGGCTGCATCGCATGTCCGCCCTCCTTTGGCCATATTCTCGAGATGCTTCTTATTGATTTCCAAGGGTGTCTTGAGAAGTCCTGAATAGTAGAAAGTGAATCCATCTGCCCCGATCAAATAGTTCAGCCATCCCCCTTGTTCTTCAGCATAATCAATGGACGTTTCCTGAATGACAATATTTCCCTCGCCCCCAAGGCGGATTGTGTTCCTGTTTCCCTGAAGAGCGACCTTTTTATGGTGAATGTAGGTGATATTTTTAAAAGAGTCCTCGATGGCGTGGATGCCCTCCTTGGCATAGGGCTCAGCATGATAGGTCGGATAGACAGCAAAAATATTTTGATCGGCAAGCTCTGAAGCAGAGATGAATCCGTTGGCAAGTAGCGGCTCATCAGGCCTTTTGCTGTGTTCTTCATTATTGAAGATAAAAAGGTGACTCCTGGTTTTAACTACCCAGCCGAAGGAGGCAAGCTTCCATATATATGCCTCTCCATGAGATAGCGGTTCTTTGAGATACCGGGAATGGCCGAAATTTTTCTCACTATCTCCAGATTTTCCGCCGGCAGCGTATATATGACCGGCGGTTGTTTTATTTCCGTGTGTCTCTGCATAATCCAGGGCTGTTTTCCCAAATTTATCCTGAACGTGAATGTCAATCTTAT
Organism: Candidatus Aminicenantota bacterium; assembly: GCA_016927475.1. Lineage (GTDB taxonomy): Bacteria > Acidobacteriota > Aminicenantia > Aminicenantales > Aminicenantaceae > JAFGMO01. The sequence continues at coordinate 51,303 of JAFGMO010000061.1, read as the reverse complement.
TTTCGATAAGGAGCCTGGCAATATTCCCGTATCCATGGATGCCCGCAAAGTGAAGCATGGTTCTTTGAGTTGTTTTGTCTTTTGTGCTGAGGTCTGCCCCTTTCTCAAGTAAAAGCTTGACGACTTCGTCCTTACCTTGTTTCAGTCCTATAATACGATAAGGTCAGCTTTAAATGGTCCTGTGGAATCTCTGAGATATGAATAAGCGCCGGACACATTCTGGAGGCTCATGGCGGAAAGATTACTGCCGAGAGAAAATCAGGCTATGGGAGCGATTATATCTTTGAATTTCCAACACCCTGTTAAAATCATTAAGATCGAAGAGTATAAAACGTAACGAAAAAACTTTGTCTTTATAGTTCTCTTAGGGAACATTTGAAGTACTAATAGACGCAAATTTAGTAGAAAAGCCAGGAAAAGGGTGAATAAATGTCACCGATAAGTTCTTTGCCTATGGAGGGGGCAATACCCTCGGAGCTGGTTATCACACTTTGCAGGACTATTCCCGTGCCTCTGTCCAAGAAAATGACGGCATAGTTATCACAACCTTCTTCGAAACCCACATGAAAAAGGGCTTCTCCCTGAGAGCAGCGGAACCTGCCCCAGCCCAGCGACCATGTCAATGGAGTGGTTTCATGAATTTTTGGATCCGTGTTTTGAGGGGCATGAAGGTTTTCAGATGTGATCTTGACTTGAGGCTCCAGCATCATTTTAAAGGTATCTGGATTAAGACCTTCACCACTCATCACGGCCAGAAGAAATTTTGCATAGTCGGCTGTATTTGTCAGGAGAGAGTGGGCCGCATTGGGAACGGTTCGTGTCTTTTCCAGATGTCGGCGCAGGCCTGTTCTCAAGTTAACGGCAAAATTGTCGTCGAAACGCTTTTCTAAAAGAAAGGAGGAGTTGCTCATATTCAGAGGCAGGAAGACTTTTTCTTGTGCGAGACTGTTTAAATCTTTGCCTGTTATTTCCTCCAGGATGAATTGCAGAAGTTTATAGCCCTCTCCTGAGTACTTAAACATTTTTCCAGGAATGAATTTGAAATCCAGACATCCGTTCCTGTTAATATAGCGCCAATTAGGGAAACCGCTCTGGTGGCTCAACAATAACCGGGCTGTCAGCAGTTTATACCTTTCGTCACCCTTAAGGTCTGCGTAATCAGGATATTCATACAGGGGACGTTCCAGGTATTGATACAGGGGCTTGTCCAAATCGAGTAATCCTTCATCCATGAGTTTCATCACAAGGTAGGCGAAAACAGGTTTGCTTAAAGAGGCGGTACGGAAAACTGTCTTTTCATCAACCGGCTTATCTTTTTTATTGTCTACGAATCCCATTGTTTGGTGAAAAACGACATCAGATCCTTAAACGACAGCTACAGACAAAGCCGCTGCTTTTGATTTGTCCAGGACTTCGAGGAGAAAATTCTCCGCCCGGCTTGCTTCTTTCCAATGGCCTTGAATGGTTTTCCATTTGGTGGTTTGCGGTTTGATCGCTTCCGGTTTTTCACTGCAAGGGTGAATGGGAAGCAAGCACAATCCGAAAATCCCAAAAGAAAGAAAAAGCATCCTCAAATGAACCGTTTTCATCTATTTATCCTCTTATGAATCTGGTTAGCACAATATTGATTCATTTATTTTTACAAACACAGCTTGGCTGACTTAAGTCGTTGATCATAATACATTAACACATTTATCCTCTTGGAGAGAATTTTCTACGTCATAATAATTATTTAAAATGCATATCGTATTCTTTTAGATAGTGGCTATTTCCTATCATTGTACCAGATCGAGTTCGAGCCGTCTCCATAAAATGAAACAAAAACATCCAGATCGCCGTCTCCATCAAAGTCACCGAGTCCAATGGAATTGGTATCGGCGGGCGGGAATTCCTGTGAGCTTTGGGTGAAACTTACAGGGATAACATTGAATTTTAATACAAAAATAAAATCCTCTTTCAGGTATTTTTCGGTTCTCACCAGTTTGAAACCCGCTTGTTCTGCGTCTCTGCTCATGCGTTCAACAGAAATCCCGTGGTTGTTGATAAAGCCCGGGCTTAGGTTCCACCAAGACCACGGTCCCCCCGGGTTTTAGTGACCGAGGCAGGTTCTTCAGCAGGGGAAGCGGTTTTTTGACATAATGATATGTCCAGACCATGAAGATCATATCCAGAAATTTTTTGGGAAAAAGATGGTCTGTCTCCTCACCAAGAATGGTTTTCACATGGTTAATATTTGCACGTTTACAGAGTTCACGAAGATAAGCCAAAGCTTCGGCATCAATATCGTTGGCAAATATTTTGCCTTTAGGGCCGACACGGCGGGTCAGGTGCATCGTAAAACGGCCGCGACCGGCGCCGACTTCACCGATGACCATACCTGGTTTTATCCCTGCAGTATCCATTATTTTCTCGGGTGGTTGTTTCAGGAAGGTTTTTTTCTCCCGCTCTTCTATGGATTGTTCCTGGCTGGAAGCGATGGTTACTGTCACGAACAACAGAATAATGCTTAAGTATCTAAAAGATTTTTTCATATTATTCTCCTAAAAGGTTATGGATCAGCCTTTTGTTTTTTTGCTTTGATCGGCAAAAAATATGCCAATTTAATCTTATGAGGTTTTTTATCGATTTTTCAACATTTTATGTCCGTTTCCGGACTTTTATGTCCTCATATGAACATAATAAATACAATGCACATCCCTTTGTCCCACCATGAGTTCTTGTCAGAAATTCACTCATAACGCAGGGAATCCGCTGGATTGACCCTGGTGGCTCTGACGAACTGCGAACTGACCGAGACCATGGCGATCAAATAGACGATCACAGCAGCCAGGATAAAGGAGATGACACTAAGATCGATGCGGTAGGCAAAGGACTTCAGCCATCTGTTCATACCCCACCAGGCCAAAGGCCAGGCCATAAGATTGGCCAGGGCCAAAAGCAGAAAAAATTCTTTGGTTAGAAGACTTATGATTTTGGGAGCGGTCGCACCCAGAATTTTCCGAATGCCGATCTCTTTGGTTTTTTGTTCCGTGATAAAAGAAGCCAGCCCGAACAAGCCGAGACAGGCTATGAAAATGGCGATCAGGGCAAAATAATTGAAACTTTCCGCCATTTTTTGCTCGGTTTGATACATCTCATCGACCCGTTGATCGATGAAGGAAAATTCAAAGGGATACCGGGGACTTAGCTTCTCCCAGGTTTTTTTTATGTGATTTATAGTGCTGTTGATGTTTTGCGAGCTGATCTTAACCGAAACATGACCAAAATTCTGACTGTCCAGGATCCCGATCCCCAAGGGAGTGATGGGCTTATGCAGAGATTCAAAATGGAAGTCTTTGACTACTCCCACAACTGTGCCGGTTATTTTCCAGAACCCGAATGGCTGCCCAATGGGCTCCTCAAAACCCAGGTGTTTTACCGCGGCTTCATTCAAAATATAGGCATTGCCTCTATCACCAAGCTCTTGGGAAAATGATCTTCCTTTCACCATCTCCAAACCGTAGGTGTCAAAAAATTCGTAGTCAACACTGAGTCTGTAAAAAAACGGATTATCATTGGGATCTTTTCCTTTCCAGGCAGGGATGTTCGACCATCCAATCCGTGTGGGCAAACCTGATGAAAAAGACACCTTTGAAATTTCCGGTTTTTCCAGCAAATCCTGTTTAAGAACCAAACGGTTTATTCCCCTGGTACGAAATGTCAGTATGTGGTTTTTCTCATAACCTAATTTTTTATTGCGGATGTAGTGAAGCTGGTTGTAGAGCGTGATCGTACTCACGATCATGATGATCGAGAGGGCGAATTGTATGACCACCAGGACGTTGCGGAAACGCAGGGATCCCTTGGAGCTGATCTTGAAGTGCCCTTTTAATATCCTAACCGGTTGAAAAGAAGAAATAAATATTGCCGGGAAGCTTCCGGATATTATCCCCACCAGCAGAGTGATTCCTATAATTCCCAGCATGAATTTGAAATTAAGAAAAGTTGAAATACTGAGTTCTTTTCCGATCAAAGCATTGAATGCGGGCAGGATGGCCATCACTGAAATCAAGGAAAAAAGGAGAGCGATCAAGGCGAATAAAAAGGACTCCCCCAGTAACTGATCGGCCAGTTGGCGCCGGTAAGCACCTACAACTTTTCTTACCCCCACCTCTTTTATCCGGGTAGCAGAACGGGCGGTGGACAGGTTGATAAAATTGAAACAGGCGATAAGAAGAATGAACAGTCCGATAGCGGAAAATATATAAATATATCGTATATCTCCCTGGCCGCGAGTAGCCCGGTTGAAATGGATGTCTTTGAGAGGCTGGACATGAAAGGACCACATTTTGCTGCCAAACCCCTGGACGTCATACTTTCTCAGCTTCTCATCGAATTGTTCACTACCGGCATCGGCCCTAAGGGTTAGATAGGTGTCTAATCCGTTATTCAGCCAGTTTGTGGTTTCCCAATTCCGGTCGAAGATCGTATATAGGGTGTTAAAGGAACCTAAATAATCGAATTTAAGGTGTGAATTCTCGGGGATATTGCGCAGGACTCCCGTAATTTTGTACTGGTGCTCGCCACTGGTCGGGACGATTTTTCCGACAGGATTTTCTTTTCCGAAATATTTCGCCGCGGTTCGCTCAGTGATAAGTAGAGAAAAGGGCTCGTCGAGTGCTGTTTTGGGATCCCCATAGAGCAGGGGAAAGGTAAAAATATCCAGAAACTCTGGGTCGGCAAAAAGGACTGTTTCATCCAGCAGCGTCTCATCCTTTCTAAAAACCACATCAAAAAAATTAATATTGGCGATTTTTTCAATCTCAGGCAGCTCCTGTTCCCAGGTGGGTTTAAGAATGGGAGGAGTGGTTACCCACAGATCCGTGCTGCTGCCCGATACCAGATTCCCCGGTTGATGCATGTACACCCGGTAAATATTATCTGCATTCTCATGAAATTTGTCATAGCTCAATTCGAAATTCATATAGAGCAAAATCAAAAAACTGCTGGTAAGGCCTATTGTCAGTCCTAAAATATTTACGAATGAAAACAGTTTTTTTCGTTTGATCAAGCGGAAAACAATTTTTAAATAATTATGAAACATGGTGACACTCCAAAGTAAATTTGTAAATAAAACCAGATGAATGGAAAAAACAATCTCCTTCCAGTACCAGAGCAGGGCCCGGATACGGCCTTTTTCTTTGGCTTTCATTTCAAAGACCTCTCCGATCCCCTCTGAAAAATATTTCCTTTCCGGTAGCGGGAGAAACAGTGAAAATAACTTCTGGCCGAATCGGGGAGGTAAATTCTTTTTCATCCCCGCTCCAGTATTTTTTCAGAAAGTTTGTCAAAGTCTGACCACATTTTCTTTTGGAGGCTGCGGATCTCATTCAGCTTCATAACTCCCTCCCGGGTAAGCCGATAGTACTTTTTTGCCCGTCCTCCTTTCTGGGAGGTCGCTTCTCCGATTTCTGTCCGCAAATATTTATCCCTGGTCAGCCGTTTGAGAGAGAGATAAAGGGCGCCGAAGGATATGTTCTTTTTGAAAGATTTTTCCAGTGTGGTTTTGATGGTCACTATATAGGCATTGCCTTCAAGCTTTAGGATGACCAGTAAGACATTTTCTTCCAACCTGGTTAAGATCTTCATTTATTCACTCTTTTCTAAATTCTTTCTTAATCAGAAAGAAATCACTACTATATACGTTGCAAGTATAAAAAAGGTTGCTTAATTGAAGGTTAAAGAAAAAGGTTGACACCAACCAAACACAGCCTGGCTGACTTAAGTCGCAGATTATAATACATTAAAAAATTTCTCCTCTGATAGAGAATTTTCTTAAAATCGATTTTTATCCTCTTTTTTTTGAGTTTAAAATACTCCTTTCTATATTATTTTCAATAATATAGATCAGTCATGCAACAAATTTTCAAAGCATATAAACAAAAATAAAAATTAAGCGTATTGGTTATGAGGAAAGATAAAATGAAATGCAAAATTATTCTTATGTGTCTTGTGATTATAGGCGGCAATGGCAATGGAATGAAAGTTTATGCTGAAGATCCCGTGGCCGATGTTTTTGAATTGATGAAAATTGTTAGCCACGTAAAAAATGATACCCTTTGGCCGGGATTCCATCCCGGTGAAATTCCCACTGCTGTTTTTGACGGTGTCAATACCTATCTTTTCAAACATCCCTTTCCACCTGAAGGTTTTGCACCTCTTGCAGATAAGGAGGGTGTTTTCATTTTCAGCGGCCGATACAATCAGGTAAGAGGAAACAGCCGGGTGCAGGTCAACGGGACCTGGACGGCTACATCTGTATTACAAACTCATTCCAGGCTTACCGGCGAAAAATACTCGCCGCAAAACCTTGCTGGGATCATCATTCATGAGCAGTTCCACGTATTTCAAAGACTGAAACATCCTGATTGGCGTCCTAATGATGGCTGTCTTTTTAATTACCCTTTAGACACTCCTGATATGCTGGTTCTGCGCAGAATGGAAACAGAGGCCTTTAAAAGAGCGGTTACGGCTCAAAACGATAAGAAGGCCCTAGGGTGGTTGAGAGAAGTCCTTAAGTGGCGTGATAAAAGATACCGTCTCCTAGATGATACTCTCGTTAATTATGAAGGAGAGCTGCAGCGATTTGAAGGTTTGGCTGATTACATAGAAAAAACGTCCGGGGGCAAAAAACTGACCCAAGTTCCTGTGGACCCAGGTTTTGCTCCCGCTGCTATCCGGCATCTGGGATATCTCCTCGGACGATGGTCAGCTGCTATCCTGGATAGATTGGAACCCGGTTGGAAAAACAGGATAGAGTCGGGGGAGGTTCAGTATTTACATGAGTTGCTTAGAAAAATTGCACGCACATCCGATCGAGAGTGTGAATTTTCCGATAGGGAACAGGAATTATTTTTTAAAGAGGCAAAAAATGATGTTGAGAACAGGAAATCGACTGTGCAAAAATTACAAAAGGAATTCAATTCTCTTGCCGGATATCAGATCCAAATTATCGCATCACAAGAGCCTCTGAGACTGCTGATGTTTTTTGCAGACAGAACCGAAGCCCTATCTGAAAAGGAATTGCTCCACTCTTCTATAGTGATGCTCCGGAATGAAAAAGCCTCTGTTACTGTAAGAGGTTTAATGAGTATCACCGAGAATAATGGGTCCACGGGTGTCATAAAATTCAGAACCTCAGGGATAAAAGAAAAACCTGTTATTGAGAAAAATGACGGTAGGATTAAAGTGACGGCAAAAGGTTTCCAGGCGGAATTCAGCAGTGCGAAGATAGAAGAATGGGAAAATGGATTGAAAATTGTGATATAATAAATTTGTTGCAGTATCAATAATGAATTTTTTTCAGGGAATACTTCTATTGGGCTTCTTGATTTAAAAATCTCGGACTATTTACAAAAAATGCCGAGGGTACTATTATAATCCACGGGGATTTCCTCTATCTCCTCGAAACCGACACTTGTAAGGCCTGATTTTTCTCGTCATGTACGATATTGGCGGAGAATAAAAAATGGGGGGAAGCATGAAAAAATTTGGAATTGTGCTCTTACTTCTTGTTCTCGGCGTCTGCTGCGGGCGGCATTCCGGGTCCGTCCGAAAGTCCATAGAAAACGGTGTCGAAGTTGTCCTCAACAGCTCCGAACCCTACCGAATCAAAGGCGAACCGAGCTCCCTAAATCTCGAAAAGGTGCTTGTTATCGATTTCGGCAGTGACGACATCGGAGAGATGGGGATCGCCGGAGCGGTGGACTTCGAAGTGGATTCCGAGGGAAGCATCTATTTTTTTGAAACCAATAATGAAGGGGATGCCGTCTCCAAGTTTGACAAGAGAGGTGCCTTCGTCCTGTCTTTCGGCCGGCGCGGCCAGGGGCCAGGCGAAGTGCAATACGCCGCCTGGACGGGAATCGACAGCCGGGACAATATCATCGTCTCCGATAACGGAAATCGCAAGGTCCTGGTCTTCACGAAGGACGGCCGCCTCGTCCGGGAGACGCAATTTCCCAAGGATGTTGGCTTGATCTATCCTCTCGAGAACGGACATTATTTCGGCCTCTGGGAGAAATATCCGGCGACGGCTCCGAATTCCATGTATATGTGGGCATTCAGCCTTTACAGCCCTGATTTCGATGAGATCAAGCTGTTGGACACGCAGAACGTCTACGACTTCAATACTCAGGGAACGAGAGGGATCCACTCCCGACCTTTTTTCATGTGGAAGAGGGGACGCGGTTTTCTCTACATTGCGAGCGAGGAGAGAGGCTACGAGATCCTGGTGGTTGATGGTGAAGGGAGCATTGTCCGGAAGATCAGGAAGGAATACACGCCTGTGCCGGTTACAGAAGAAACCATCGCCGAAAGGAAAAAACGTTTCGAACCTTATGGAGAAAAACCTTGGTTCCCCAAATATTGGCTTCCGATGTCTGGTTTTTTCGTGGACGACGAGGGGCGCATCTACGTCCGGACTTTCGAACGGGGGCCAAATCCCGGGGAATATTTCTTCGACCTGTTCAACCCGGACGGCGCGTTCATTTCCAGAAAAGCCATGAACATTTTGACCCTGGGCGATACCGAAATTCTCGCTGAAGCCAGGGGCGGACGGCTCTATTGTTTCCAGGATAAGTCGGACGGATACCGGGAGTTCGTGGTTTACCGAATGACCTGGGAGTGAAGGGAACCCCGACAGACCGGGACGGTTATCCTGAATGGGGATTGACATCCAAACTCGGGTTATATCTAATAAAATGACATATTCGGCCGGTCCTGCCCATTTTTAGCTTCCGGCTGGAAGGTATGGAACTCGATCCACATTCGCGTTTCCCATTACTGGTGCACGGCATGGGCCGGGAGCGTGTTTGTTATCACCTTAAGAGGCTCTGAGCACACGGTATCGAGGCGGATAGGTCAGGGCCGGAGAGGAGGACGATCATGGGGATCGTTTGGAACCGGTTCATACAAATCAAAGTATGGATATTGCGGAAGTCTGTCACGTCAGTCCTAACCAAAACAGCCGTCACGACTTTAATGGGGGCCATGTTGCTGGCCCTTGGCCTGACGGCATACGCCCAGCACGAGCCGTTTGTCGTCCACGACACGAAGCCCGTCATCATGCATGGGCCGTACCTGTCTTCGCTTTCAGAAACGGCGGCGACGATCGTCTGGATGACGGACACTCCGTGCCACGCCAAAGTCCTGTTCGGCCCTAAGGGAGAGTCTATGACCCGGGAGGCGCACAATGCCGAACACGGCCTCCTGCCCATCGGGACACGCCACGTCGTCCACCTGACCGGACTCGAACCCGGGAAAGCCTACACATACAAGGTTGTAGCAACCCGCGCCGTCAAAATGAAAGCCTACTGGCCGGAAAAGGGCCTTGCGGTTGAAGGCCCGGAGCGGATGTTCACGACCTTCGACAGGTCCAGGCTCGCGGTCTCATTCAGCGCGATCGCCGATACTCATGAGGACCTGGCAAGGGTCAAGGGGCTGCTTCATGCGGTCGATTGGGCTGAGACGGACTTCCTTGTCCACCTCGGCGACGCCTTTCACAGCCTGGAGAGCGAGGACCAGTTGTTCGCCCGCTGGCTGGGACCGGCGGAGAAGGCCGCGGCCGGGGAAAAGCTTCTCATGTTCATTCGCGGCAACCACGAGATGCGAGGCGCGTTTGCCAGGAATCTCATGGAATACGTACCGGTCCCGGAGGGACGCTTTTATTACGTCCGCGACCACGGGCCGCTCCACTTCATCATCCTGGATACGGGAGAGGACAAGGCCGACGAGACGAACGTCTATGCCGAGCTCAATAAGGTTGAAGTCTACCGCGAGGAGGAGTTCGCCTGGCTAGAACGGCATCTCGCGACGGATGAGAGTGCCGCGGAGGCCCCGTTCCGTGTTATCCTGCTCCATCAGCCCCATTGGGGCTGGACGGGCGAAAGGGAAGACAAATGGACGGAACTGGCCAACAATGAGAAGATCGATCTGGTCATAGGAGGATATTTCCACCGTCTGAGGATTTATAAGCCGGATTCCCGGGGAAAGGATTTCTGGATGCTTGCCCTCGAACAGGACCAGGTCGCCCGTGTCGAGGCGACCTTGTCCGACTTGCTGGTCACCGTTAAGGGAAAGGACGGCAAGGTTCTCGAGACACTGGCGATTAAGGCCCGGCGTTAGGAAGCCTCCTCACTTTTTATTTGAAAGATTGGGTTGATTTTCTACGTTTTTTGAGTCGTTGAGCTTGGCATTCCATCAAGGTCTCGCGATCGAATCCGATCCATTCCTTGAAGTATGAGTAGTTTTCAACCGAAAGTATCTTTGAAGAGAATTGAGAATTGGACAGAATTGTATAGAATTGGGGATGGACATAAATATCCTGTAGAAAATAGAATAAACAGCTTGATTTGCAAGGCTAAAATAAAGCTTAAACCGGCCATTTTTGAATCAATAGAAATATCATGGTTTGCCCCCTTAATAGCTTTAATTTTATTCCAAAAGAAAAATATTGATTTTTTTAATTAGACGGTAAAATATAAGCATATAAATTTCCCCATATATTTCCAGGAGGTTTTATATGACGAAGTCAGTGATCGGAGCGGGGTTAGTTTTACTCATTTGGCTTGTTAATGGCTACTATATCATTCAGGGAATACGAAATCGCGTACGTTGTGAGGTGTATATGCATATTGGATTAGGCTTGTTTTTCAGCCAGGTCGTTACAGCAAGTGTATGGGGAAACCTAAAGTTACTTTGGAGTTCTCATTTTGATTGGCTGGAAATAATTGGGGTCATCCTTAACTTCCCTGCATTCATTCTGGTATTGGCCTCCTTGGCTACCTTAAAACATCAAGGAAAACCCAAGGGTCATGATATGACCGCCACTACTACCCTTATTCAGAAAGGAATATACTGCCTCATTCGTCAACCCATGACTCTGGGGATGGCCATCTGGTCATTGGCTCAAATTCTTATGCTTCAATCTCTGGTCTCACTGATAATCGGTCTCTTGGCATTTTTCTGTTTCTTTCAATCAGCCCGGTTGGAAAGTGAACTGAATAAGAAAAAATTTGGAGATGCCTACCTGAAATATATGGAATCAGTTCCTATGTGGAACCTATTCAGGAGTATGAAAAATTATAAACAGCTTAAATTTGGGAAAAATAAGCAAAATGGGAACGGGCAAAATATAACAAAAGGAGAACGGCCATGAAAAATCAAACAAAAACAGTAAACATTTTGATATGGGTATTTCTGATTTGTGTCTTTTTTTCGACAGCTTGCAGAAAGGATGAAAAAAGTGAAAAAAAGATACTGGATATGACCTATACTTATGATGAAACCAGCATCTACTGGCCTACAGCCAAGCCCTTTGAATTAAAAAAACTTAACTGGGGAATAACCGAAGGCGGATGGTGGTATGCTTCCAATGAATACAGCGCCGCTGAACACGGAGGAACCCACGCGGACGCACCCATCCACTTTGCCGAAGGGGGGAGGACCATTGACAAGGTGCCCCTGGAAGAGTGGATCGGACCAGCGGTTAAAATTGACGTTACAGAAAAATGTGATAAAAACCGCGACTATCTGCTGAGTAAAGAGGATATCACAGAGTGGGAAACCCAGTATGGCCGAATACCGGATAAAGCCTGGGTCATCATGTATACGGGAATCGATACTAAATATTACCCGGATAAGAAAAAAGTCCTGGGAACGGATAAGACAGGGGAGGAAGCTCTCCCGGAACTTAGTTTCCCTGGCTTCTCCGTAGAATCGATTGAATATTTGGTCAAAGAAAGAAATATTACGGGAATAGCCCTTGATACTCCCAGTATAGATTATGGAAAATCCCAAAATTTTGTGGTCCATCAAAAGCTTTTCGCTGCCGACAAGCTGGCTCTGGAAAATATTGCGAACCTGGACAAACTTCCTGCCTCAGGAGCCATTCTCTATGTTATTCCCATGCTGATAAAAGATGGAACCGGAGCCCCAGCTCGTGTGTTCGCCATTTTCTAATGCAGGAACAGTTTAACCAGTCAGAATAATCCCTCATTCCCAGTCATGAAGTGAGCTTGGCTGAATGATGTTGAAGAAAAAGAAAGAGATAATATTTCACCTTTCTTTTCCCTCACTATTTACCTTTGTGTACTATGCTCAGATGCCCATAAGTTAACAAAAAAAAGGAAAGAAATTCGGAACAGGATGCGTCTATATAATTAAAGTATAAGTCTTTAAGTGACTAAATTATGAGGAGGCGGGGAAAAGTGCTAAAAGCAAAATTCACTCTTAAACATTTTTATATCCTTTCCCAGATTGTATTTTTGGCTGGCTGCGCTGTTCATTCTGTTCATAACGAATCCTATGTTTCTGAAGTCCTATCAGCCCGAACTGGCCATGAACTCAAATTAGGGGAGGAGGGGAGACAAACTTCGTTTCCTGAAGGCATTTCCCTAGAGGATGGCTTGAACGAAGACGAAGCCGTAGCGATTGCTTTGTGGAACAACGCCCAGTTCCAGGCTGATCTTGTTCAGATGGGATATGCCCGTGCTGATTTGATTGAAGCCGGGATGCTGCGAAATCCGGTTTTTTCACTGCTGTTTCCCTTGGGACCGAAACAGTTTGAAGCCACATTAAGCCTCCCGATCGATTTTTTCTGGCAAAGACCAAAAAGGATTAAATTCGCAAAACTCAATGCGGAGCAGGTTGCTGATAATCTGATTCAGCATGGTCTTAACCTTATCCGTCATGTAATGAGTGCATATGCAGAGCTGGAATTTGCTCGAAAACGGGCTGCTATTACGGCAGAAGAAGCAAATCTGCAGCGCGAGATTGCTGATATAGCTTCGGAACGATATAAAGTCGGAGATATCAGCGGATTGGAAAATACGGCGTTTCGCTTAGAGGCCTCCCTGACTTGGGAAGCTTCTGTTCGAATTGCCCGGGATGCTGAGCTAGCTGAAGAACGGCTGAAAAACCTTCTTGGATTGGGATTAGAGAAAATTGAAATTCAACTTAAATCTGAATCTGATTCAACCGAGCTCAACAAGCTGCCTTCGGACCTGCTTGAAGCAGCTTTTGCCGCCCGTCCTGATGTGCGTGCTGCAGAGATAGCCATTGAAGCAGCCGGGCAGCAAATTGGATGGGAACGCTCCAGAATATTTAACTTAACATCTGTAATTGACGCCAATGGAGAAGGAAAAGAAGGCTTTGAGATGGGGCCAGGTATGCAGCTTGAACTTCCGGTCTTGAATCAAAACAACGGAAAGATTACACGAGCGAAGGCGGAACTTACTCAAGCTGCCAGGCAATATATAGCTGTTAAGCAACGTATTGCCAGTGAAGTAAAGGATGCCCAGACGCATTATACGGCGGCTTGGAAAGCTTTGGACATATTGAAAAAGGATGTTTTGCCGGCTGCTGAAAAAGCGGCCGCAAACGCGGCAGAGGCTTACGAAATCGGAGCCATTTCCTATCTGGAATTCCTTGATTTCAAACGTCAGCTTCTAACATCTCGGCTCCGCAATACAGAAGCCGAGTTAGATCTGAGGAAAGCAAAAATAAATCTTGAGTATAGTATCGGATTCAAGCCTTTTACTGAGTAAATGAGTGAGGAAGAAATGTTATGTCAAAAAATATTAATCAGTGTTTTAGTGTCATTTTTAGCCTTTTCCGCTTGCGGGAAAAATAAGGTTGCGGAGGAATCAAAAAAACCAGCAACGGTCGAAAATGCTGTTGAAGAGTCCTCGCTTTCAACCATAACTCTTTCATCTAAGGCTGAGGAGCGATTAGGAATTGAAATTTCATCAGTTGAATATAAAAAATTACCCGGAAGCCTCGAATTAGGAGGAGAGATTATATCTATTCCAGGCAGTAAGGCAAGTGTTTCTGCCCCTGTTTCAGGTGTGGTGCTTCATCCGGTTTCACGCAAAATTCCCCTGGCAGGAAAATATGTAAAAAAGGGGGAAGAGATTCTTCGTCTTATGACGCTTCCTCCAGAAAGCCAATTGTTGGGAGCCCAGGAAGAAGTAGCTGTAAGGAGGGAAGAGCTTAAAGTTGTCCAGGCAAAGGCCGAACGGTCCAAGCATTTATTGAGCATCGAAGCCATCAGTGAAAAAACTTATGAAGAAGTCCAGGCTGAATTAGCCAGATCCAAAGCATTATTGAATTTGGCTCAAGCCCACTTGAATCTTCTCAACGGCAGCGATTTGGATTCGGCTGCTGAAATTCTTTCAACCATGGTGATGGTATCTCCTTTTGAAGGAGTATTGAAGAGGATTTTTGTTGCACCAGGTCAAACTGTTCCTGCATCTACTGCTTTGTTCGAATTGGATAGCTTGAAATCAGTATGGATTCGAGTGCCCGTATATATTGGTGACCTGGATAAAATTGACCTCAATAAAGATGCCGCTGTTATACCCTTAGGGGAAAATCAAGGAGAACCTCTTATCCATGCGCGTCCTGTTCAGGGGCCTCCTACCAGCAATGCGAGTAGTGCTTCGGCCGATTTGTATTTCGAAATTTCTAATAACGAAAGACTGTTTCGAATCGGACAGAAGACAAAAATCTCTCTTCTTCTGAAAGCCTCCGAGGAAAACCGTGTGATACCTTGGTCAGCCATCCTGTACGACATAAATGGAGGAAGCTGGGTTTATGTCAAAGTTTCCAGCCATGTTTACTCCCGACGCAGGGTAGAAGTGAGCCATATTGTTGATGATTTGGTTGTTTTAACCAGAGGTGTCAATGCCGGTGATGAGGTGGTTACAGCCGGTGCTGTCGAACTATTCGGAACTGAGTTTGGAGTCGGAAAATGATGAAATGGATTGTTTCTACTTCTTTGCGTCTCCGCGTAGCTGTTGTTGTTCTGACGGTTATTTTACTCATTGCAGGGACAAGAATAGTCAGTAAAACCCGGTTTGATGTCTTCCCTGAATTTGCCCCGCCCCTGGTCGAAGTCCAGACTGAGGTACCTGGCCTATCGACTTCTGAAGTTGAGGTTTTGGTAACCGTACCCATCGAAAATGCCCTCAATGGTGTATCCTGGCTCGATAAGGTGCGATCCAAATCTGTACTCGGACTATCTTCTGTCGTGCTTTATTTTGAAGAGAGAACAGACATCATGGCTGCCCGTCAGTTTGTCCAAGAACGTCTCACTCAGCTTGCCGAACGGCTGCCATCAGTAGCAAAACCTCCCGTAATTCTCTCTCCTCTGTCGGCGACCAGCCGAGTGCTAAAAATTGGAATGTCTTCAAAAAAATTGTCACAGGTTGAGATGACCACCATCGCCAAGTGGACATTAAGGCCAAGGCTCATGGCAATACAGGGAGTTGCGAATGTAGCGATCTGGGGTCAGAGAGACCGTCAGATCCAAGTTCTTGTCGATCCAAATCATTTGTATACTCATAAAGTAACAACTACTGATATCGTTCGGGCGACAGAAGATGCTGTGCAAATCGGGGGAGGAGGGTTTGTCGACACTCCGAATCAGAGGCTTGCTGTTTCCCATCCTTTAGCTATTCACTCTCCAGAAGATTTATCGGATGTTCCGGTGGTTATCCGGGATGGTATTCCACTGAAGTTAGGAGATCTTGCAGATCTGGTTGAAGGGTTTCCTCCTCCCATTGGTGATGCCATAATAAATGATGGACCCGGCATATTATTGATTGTGGAAAAACAGCCCTGGGGAAATACCCTTGAGGTGACGAGAAAAATAGAGGAAGTCCTGGATGCCCTCCGTCCAGGCCTTAAAGATGTAGAGATTGATTCTACCATTTTTCGACCGGCGACTTTCATTGAAATGTCTCTCAGCAATCTTAACAGAGCCTTGCTGATAGGATGTCTGTTGGTAATTGCAGTATTGGCCTTTTTTCTCAACAACTGGCGTACGGCCTTGATCAGTGCTCTGGCTATTCCTACCTCATTGATAGTAGCCGCCCTCATTCTTAACTATAGGGGAGGAACCATCAACACTATGGTTTTGGCCGGCCTGATCATTTCTCTTGGTGAGCTCGTGGATGATGCTATTATCGATGTCGAAAATATCATGCGGCGGTTGCGCTTAAATAAAGATGCGGGAAATAAAGAATCGATTTTTAAAGTTGTTCTCAATGCTTCGCTGGAAGTACGAAGTGCAGTGGTTTATGGCAGCGTCATTGTAGCCCTGGTTTTAATGCCTGTATTTTTTCTGCGAGGATTATCAGGATCGTTTTTTCGGCCCCTGGCATTTTCTTATATCTTGGCTATCCTGTCATCTTTATTGGTAGCCCTGATTCTTACGCCGGCTCTCTCTATGATCCTTTTGCCCCGGATGGTTGAACGCAGAGAATCTCCATTTTTAATTTGGTTGAAGGACCGGTATGAGGATTTATTACCCAAACTTCTCAAACGTCCAAAAAGAATATTAACCATAACCGCAGCGATTCTGATTGCAACCCTAGCGGTCATTCCTTTTCTTGGCGAGGAGTTTCTTCCTCATTTCAAGGAATATGATTTTCTGATGCATTGGGTGGAAAAACCAGGCACATCGATCGACGCCATGGACCGGATAACCATACGTGCCAGCAAAGAACTTCGTTCCATCCCGGGGGTAAGAAATTTTGGCGCTCATATCGGTCGTGCTGAGGTGGCAGATGAAGTTGTAGGTCCCAACTTTACGGAACTGTGGATCAGTCTGGATCCTGATGTTGATTACCAGAAGACTGTGGACAAGATCCAGGAAGTGGTAAACGGATATCCGGGTCTTTATCGGGATCTGCTGACCTATTTGCGCGAGAGGATAAAGGAAGTTTTAACCGGAACCAGTGCCACACTTGTCATCCGTATTTATGGAGAAAATTTAGATATTTTGCGCATGAAAGCAGAAGAGGTAAAAGAGGCAATCGCCGATATCCGGGGAATCATAGACTTAAAAGTTCAGCCGCAGGTGATGGTGCCTCAGGTTGAGGTGCATTTTCGCCCAAAAATCGCCGCCCAGTTCGGATTAACAGCGGGAGAAGTTCGGCGTGAGGCCACCCTCTTGATGAATGGGAAAAAAGTGGGAGAATTTTATGAAGACCAAAATATATTTGATGTCGTTGTTTGGGGAGCTCCTCATGTCCGTTCCAATATCGATTCATTTCGATCGCTAAGGATGGAAACTCCAACCGGAGCCTTGGTTCCTTTAGAAGAATTAGCCGATGTATATATCGCACCAACGCCAAATCAGATCACGCGGGAATCAGCATCCCGTTATACGGAAGTAACATGCAATGTGCAAGGCCGTGACCTCGGGAGTGTTGCCAGGGAGATCGAAAATAAAGTGAAGCAGATACCTTTTGACCGGGGATACCATCCAGAGTTTTTAGGCGAATATGCCGCCCAGAAAGAATCGAGACAGCGGATACTTGCCCTTTCTGTTTTTGCGCTTATTGGAATTTTTTTGATTTTGTTTAGTGATTTTGGGTCTTCCCGATTGGCTTTTTTGGTTATTGCAGGTTTGCCGTTTGCCCTAATTGGAGGGGTGTTTTCTGCCATTGTAAGCGGAGGAGTGCTCTCGCTCGGTTCTCTTATCGGATTTGTGACGGTATTTGGAGTGGCCGCAAGAAACAGCATCATGCTTATAAGCCATTACAAACATCTTCAGAAAGAGGAAGGTCAACCATTCGGGCTCAATCTCATTATAAGAGGAGCAAAAGAACGGCTGGCGCCTATTATGCTGACAGCATTGACCACGGCCCTGGCTCTTCTCCCTATCGCGATTGGAGGAAACAGACCTGGACAGGAAATAGAACATCCAATGGCGCTTGTTATTCTGGGGGGGCTGGTCAGTTCGACACTATTGAATTTATTTGTGATGCCGGTTCTCTACTGGAAATTTGGGAAGGCCAAGAAGACTAAATGAAGACAACTCAGAGAAATGAGTATACACACTTGGGATAATAATAATGATTCCAAAAAAGAATTAACGGATAAATAAGAACAGTACATACAGAACCTTCCCGCCAAAATCCCCGTCTAACAAAATAATCGACAAGAATGTAAAATGCTATCATGGATGAAGAGGCCATTGTTCAAAGATGCAAGGATGGCGATTTGATGGCTTACCGACAGCTTTACGAACGTTATGAGCAGCCCTTTCTGCGAACAGCCTGCCGGATGCTCGGCCGTCAACAGGAAGCCGAGGAGGCTGTTCAGGAAACTTTCCTGAAACTCCACCGCGGAATTCATCATTACAAGGGGGGATCGAGATTCAGCACCTATTTTTTCCGGATCCTCATCAACACCTGCACGGACATCCTCAGACAAAGAGACCCGGAGTTCGGTGAAGACCTGGAAAAAGCTGGTATGGCCTTTCAACCATCAATCGATCTCCGCCAATCCCTTGAGAAGGCGATCGCGTCTCTTCCTGCTCAAGCACGCGTTTGTTTTATCCTCTTTGCTGTTGAAGAGCTCAGCCAGACAGAGATCTCCCAAATACTTGGAATAAGAGTCGGAACAGTCAAATCCACCCTTCACAGAGCCCGGGCCAACCTCAGGAAGCAGTTATCTGTTTCCTTAAAAGGGGAAACCGCATGAGCTGCAAGGAGCTTGAAAAATTCGACCGGGGGAAAATAGACGAGGCTGAGTTCCTAAAACACGCAGGTGACTGCCCCGTCTGTCAAGAAGCTCTCCGACTCGACACAGAAATTTTTTCTCTCTCCAAATCATTGAAACAGCTGGTCGAGGCTCCTTTTCTCTGGAACCGTATTGAAGAGTCGCTTTGTCAAGCCCCCAGAGAAGTCCCCATTCGAAAGGTTTGGTGGAGATCCTGGCGGTTTGCTTCTGCTGTTGTTGTTCTTGCTGCAGTGGTCTGCCTGGGGATTTATTTCGCTCATCCAAAAGACATTCCATCTTCCGGTCTTTTAACTCAAAAAGCTTTGACCCGGGTAGAGCAAAAAGAGCAGGAATATATGCAAGCCATCCGGAATCTGGAAAAATTGGTACTTCCCCAAATGGCCGGCCTTGACCTTGAATTGAATTTTCTTTATCGAAGCCGCCTCGAGACAATCGATGCGCAGATCAAACAGTGTCGGGAGGCCCTCGTTTTTAATTCAGGCAATGCCCACATCCGCAGGCATCTGATGATGGCTCTCATCGATAAAAAACAAACTCTTGTCGATGTTATTAATCTTATGAATTGATGTGTAAAGATGGAGGTTATTATGCCAAGAATCAAAAAATCAAAAATTTTTTTGATCATACTTGTGTTTTTTGCGACTTGCTGGACTGCTCAAGCACTCCCAATATTCAAACATAAAGAATCAAAGACGTTAAGCCTGACTAAAGCCACCAGCCCGGGAAAAACACTTTATGTCGACACTTACTCAGCGAATCTAACCATCACAACGGGAAACGAGAATCAAGCTGTGGTCGAGGCAGATATTGAGGTGGCCGATGATGATGAAGAGATTGTTAAATTTTTCCTGGCAGAGACAAAGATCTCTCTGGAGCCATATGCTGACGGTCTCCGTCTCCGGTTGATCTCTCCTATGGATGAATTCCGCAAAAGAGGCAAACCTCCCAAAAGAGGAATTTACCGCAAGTTTTACAGAGGCAATAAAATCATCATCAAAATATCCTACACGGCAAACCTGACAGTACGCATTCCCTCTCGACAGTCCCTTCAAATCAATAACTCCTACGGGAATATCCGCATCGGAGGGATAAACGGCCATCTCCAGATTGTCAACAGATCCGGGAAAGTCCGGATGGATCAATGCAGAGGTGAACTGATACTCACAAACAGCTATGATCCTGTGGAAATTCCTGAATTTAACGGGCCTGTGAACATCAAGAATTCAAACGGTAAAGTTGATCTGGGGACCGTTGATGGAGATGCCCTGATTGAAAACAGTTATAATCCGGTCCTTTTTAAATCCATAAACGGAAAGCTTACCATCCTCTCCAAGAGCGCTAAAGTAGAAGGAAAAGACGTTGAGGGCGACTGCGAGATCACTTCATCCTACGAAAAGATCGATATCAGAGACGTAAAAGGACGGCTTGTCGTTAAGGGGCCGAGCTGTAAAGTTGTTGCCGACAATATCACCAAAGAAGCAGAGATCGAAAACAGTTATAATCCGCTGACTATTACACGAGTCGGAGGTGGTCTCAGAGTGCTAAGCAAATCGGGCTCAGTGACTGCGGAAGACATAGGAGGAGATATTTTCATACGCAGCTCTTATGATAAAGTAACGGTTTCGAAAATCCACGGTTCAGTCGAGATCGATAGCCCTTCATCCGAAGTCTCGGTTCATGATATCGAGGGGAATGCTTCTATCGTTTCTTCCTACAACAATGTTGCGGTTTCTGATGTTGACGGATGGCTGGATGTCCGGTCAAAATCCGCGGGGATTAAAGCCACAGACATCAAAAAAAGCGCCTCGATCGTCACGTCTTACAACCGCGTCGAAGCTCTCAGGATCGGCGGAGACCTGAAAATCGATGCCAGCTCCTCAAGTGTCCTGGCTGAGGATGTGGCAGGAAATGTGGATGTTAAAAATTCTTACGAATCCGTTGTTCTGCGGGGGACCTCCGGCTCGATCCAAGTGAAAGGAGACAGCAGCCGGATCGAGATCGATCAGATCAATGCTCTCCCGGGAGGAAGCCGGATCGAGCTCATTACGACCTATGACCCGGTTACTCTATGCCTTCCGGATGGTCTGGATTATTTTATTTCCGTATTTCCGAAAGGGGAGATATCCTCGTATCTTCCAGTACATCTTGTAAAATCGCAAGATGAAGCCCGCAAGAAGGAGCTAACCGGGAAAGGAATTCCTGTCTACATCGAAACAAACGGAAATATTCGCATCAAATAATAACAATCACTCGAACCTGATCGCATCAGCGGGGTAGGTGCTTGCTGCTTTTTCCTTCGTTTGGCCGCATAAAGTGAATCATCGTTCTTTTAAAATTTATGCCATACGATTTTGACTTTTTATTTTTGTTTTTAAGGTCTGAGTTACAATTTTTCTTTTTCTTCTTACTTTAAACTTTTGACATTAAACTTGAATCTATTTTTGTTTTGAGTTTTCATTTTGATTTGTTGACCTTGGCGTTTAAGGTATTGTATTTTTATTTCAGAATGTCATTGGGTGGATATTGAGAAAAATGTTGAGGAATTGTCCCGGGCACAAAAATGAATTTCTTGTAATAAATACATAGATGTTAAGAGAATAAAAAGAAGTATCTTTACGGTGAATAAAATACGCATGTTATTTGTTGCCTTGGCAAATATCGCCTTTCTTTTTTTCTGCAGTTGTGCAGATATGGAAAACAACAGCAGAGACTACCGTCAGGACATGCGTAATTTCGTCCTTGGGATAAGCACATACGCAAAATCTTTCTCCTCTGATTTTTGTATTATTCCGCAGAACGGACAGGAACTGATTACGGTTGATGGTGAGGAAAACGGAGCACCTGTTATCGAATATCTAACTGCAATTGATGGTGTGGGTAGAGAGGACCTTTTTTACGGCTACAACGATGACAATATTGCAACACCTGTATCAGAAAGAAATTACATGATCGCATTTCTTGACATTGCAGAACAAAACGGGGTTGAAGTATTGGTTACCGATTACTGCTGGACACCATCTCTTATTGATGATTCCTATGTACAGAATGCTGCGAAAGGGTATATCTCATTTGCCGCGGAACACCGTGAACTTGACACGATTCCTTCATATCCTGTTACGCCCTATAATGTCAATTCGTCCGATATAACCTTACTATCTGAAGCAAGAAATTTTCTTTATCTCATAAATCCAGATTCATACTCGACAAAAGCGGCATTTCTCGATGCAATCAGGAACACAAACTATGACCTTGTTTTGATAGACCTCTTTTACAACGGAACAGAACAGTTGACAGCAAATGAAATTACCTCACTTAAAACAAAACGAAACAAAGGCTCCAGGCTTGTCTTTGCCTATATGAGTATCGGCGAAGCGGAAGATTACCGGTATTATTGGAACAACGGGTGGAAAACGAATCCGCCTTCATGGCTGGCAGAGGAGAATCCTGGCTGGCCTGGCAATTACAAAGTAAGATACTGGGAGCAAGGGTGGCAGGAAATTATCTACGGGAATGACGCATCCTACCTTAAAAAGATTCTGGATGCGGGATTTGATGGGGTGTACCTTGACATCATAGATGCATTTGAATATTTCGAAAACAAATAGTACTTATTGTTATATTATTGGTAGCTCCTTGAATATATCCTTCCGGACTTTTCCATTCAAATGGAAAGCAGCTATTCCAGGATTGAGATGAGCCGCTATTCATTGCGTAATGAGTTAGCTGGATTTTGGAGGCAGCTACGCATGACCTGCACGCAGACTATAATCATTCCAAAGCACAAAACCATGGCTCCAGCCAAGGGAAATATCCACAAAGCGAGGGGGGTTCGATAGGCGAAACTCTGCAGCCAATTTGAAGCGGCCCAATAGATCATGGGCCAGGCCGCCGCATTCGCAATTAAGATCAAAACAATAAGATCCCGGGAGATGAGGCTCAAAACAGCCGGGATATTTGCTCCCAGCACTCTGCGGATCCCAATTTCTTTGGTTCTGCGGGATATGGTCAAGGCAGTGAGCCCGAATAGCCCCATTCCCGCTATCAACACGGCAAAGGCCGTGGAAATGCGGGTTATCCACCCCCAGTTTTGCTCCCGGCGGTACTGAGATTTCAGGGTGTCATCCAAAAAAACCGGACTGAAAGGTTTGTTAGGAATTGTTTCCTTCCAGATCTCCTGCATGGCGGTCAAGGCAGAGGCCGGATTTCCCGGCCGCAGACAAACCAGGATGTACATATAGGGTCCTTCCGGTCTCATATTCAACATCATCGGCCCGATCTCCTGATGAAGGGAGGCAAAATGAAAATCCTGAATCACTCCGATAATCGTCGGTGTGTATTTGTATCCCCCAGGCCGGGTGTCTTTGGCGAACTCGGAAAAGTTCTTTCCTACCGGGTCTTTTAATCCGAAACGGCGCACCAGGGCTTGGTTGACGATTACGACGTCTTCGATATCTGAGGATAATTCACGGGAAAAATTTTTCCCTTGCAGCAGCGGGATCTTTAGAGCCTCGAGAAAGCCGTAGTCTACTCGTTTATGAGCCACGGTGACCAGTGAATCCTGAAATTCATAGTCCGTCCTGTTGGAATATCCCATGGGCGTGCTATAGCCGCTGGTCCCCGCCACGGCCAAAATCTCCGGATTCTTTTCCAACTCCCGCTGAAAAGCTGCCAGCGCCCGGTCGCCGGATTCGTCGTTGTTCCAAAAAGAATAAGTCGGCACCGCAACCACATTTCGATAATCGTATCCTAAATCCTCCCGGGTCAGGTAGCTGATTTGCTTTATCATGATCAGTGAGCCGGCGACCATAAATATGGTAAGAACGGACTGAAAAATAAGGAGGGAACGGGTGAGAATATTTTTTCCTCCTAATTTGAGTTTTCCGGAGAAAATGTCACTGATTTTCAGGCGCGATAGAATCAATGCAGGATAAATACCTGAAATCAGGCCGGTCAGCAAGAGTAATCCTAAAAGCACACAGGCGGAGGAAGGATTTATAAGATAGTCAATTGATAAAGTTTTCCCGGTGTATTGATTAAACCGAGGGAAAATCATAACTGCCATGAAAGAACTTAATACCACCGCAAAAATACTTAAAAGCAAAGATTCGTTAATAAACTGCCTTATAAGATGGATTTTCCCTGCGCCGAGAACTTTTTTGGCCCCGATTTCCTTGAGGCGCAGAGATGACAGTCCAAGGGAGAGGTTCATATAATTGGAACAGGCCAATAGCAGTACAACCAGGGCAATCCCGAATAAGATCCAGGAATAAAGCGGGCGGCTCTGTCCTTCCAGAGATTGAGAGCCCATGGGACCGAGATGAAAGTCCTGGAATCGATAGAGGCCCAGACGCACGCTCGATTGATCCATTTCGAACTTCTGGAAATGTGCGCCGTAGTATTTATCCACAAAGCCGGGAAACTTGGCTTTAAGATCTTTTGGATTGCTTTCCGGGTGGAGTTCAAGGAAGGTGGCATGAAAAAAAGGAGTATCGATCAATCCTCCCGTAAATTCCTGCTGGAATATGTCGGAGATGTGATCGAATGAGACCAGAAGATCAAACTGAATGGATGAATTACCCGGGATCCTTTCTAACACTCCCCTCACCATGAAATCTTGAGGTTGGTTACCCATGTTGATAGAGAGTACCTTGCCCACCGGATCTACGGTGCCAAAAATGCGGGATGCGGATTCCTCGGTCAGGACGACCTGATAGGGTGCATCTATAGCCTTGCCGGGCAAGCCTGATAGAAAAGGAAAATCGAAAAGCGAGAAGAAACCTGGATCCGCCAGAGCCACATCTTGATTTTGGATGAATGTACCGACCTTAACGGCTTGGCTGGTGCACCAATAACGCACGACGTTCACAATTTCGGGGAATTCAGCACGAAGGGGCTCGGCTAGAATTGGAGCGGAGACGGCCGCCGGAGGATTATTCATTATCTCAACAGTGGTCATGTAAATTCGGGAGGCTTTGGCATGGAACCTGTCATAACTCCATTCATCCTTAACATATGAAATCAACAGGATAAAAAAAGCCAAGCTTATGGCGAGTCCGGTGATATTTATGAGGCTAAAAACCCTGTGCTTTTTGATATTTCTTGTAGTGATTTTTAAATCATTGGCGATCAGAACCACGGTCCAGCGGAGTTTCGACATCAAAATCGGAATAATTATGGTTGACAGCCGGATATGAAGCCTCAACCGTGCTCTCAAGCAGCCCTTGCGTTCCAAATCTTTATGCAGACTTTCCTCTAGATCTCCTGAGAAAAATTCGTAATCCTCTCCTGACAACAGGCGTTTTAAAAACCATTGGCCCCATTGAGGCAGGTTCGACCGGTTATGACTCATGATGTTTTTTAAGTTTGACGGCCAGGCGTGAGAATCCATTCCACATGGAGTCCTGGACTTCCCTGGCTTTTTCCAGTTTTCGCACGCCTTCTTTTGTGACGGTATAATACTTGATGGCTTTACCGCCCCGTTTTGATGTTGCTTCTCCCACAAGATGGCGGATATATCCCATTTTTTCCAGCCGCTTCAACGAAACATAAAGGGTTCCGAAAGAAAGTTCTCTTGAAGTTTGCTCTTCCAAGTATTCTTTTATCGTCACCAGGTATGCGTTGTCCTCCAAATGAAGGATGGTCAAAAGAACATGTTCCTCATGCCGGGTTAATGGTTTCATTCTGTTTTTTTCATGTTTCTTTCGAAATTAAAAAGTTATTATAAATTGAGTATAATCGAATTTATTTCGATTGTCAAAAGAAATTGTAAAAAAAAACAATTTATGACAATGTTCTATTCAATTTTAAGCTTGGCTGACTTATATTGATGCTATTGCCCTTGGTCCAACCGGCTGGAAACCAGTCGAGGGAAAACCCGCGTTCCAGGGAAGCCTACATGAAAAAGGGAGAAAAAAAGCTGGCTGTTGAAAATCATCTAAAATCTTTGGAGCTGAATCCGAACAATGAGAATGGTAAGGAGATGTTGAAAAGATTGGGAGCCAAAAAATAATTCCTAAGGTTTACTCAATCATTATTATGTGAATTTAACGGACTATTTTGGCATATTTATTGCTAATAAGAATAAAAACTGTTATTTCCCGGGGCTTTTTTCGGCCGTTACGGGAGTCAGGCTTTATTGTGGTAAAAAAGGAGTTGTAAACAACATGAAAAAATTAACAAAAACTTTTGCCCTGTTTTTGGGAATTATTGTCCTTTTTGTTTCCTTCAGCGTGTCCCAGAGCCGAAGGGATAGGCGTGACCAACCCGAAAAACTATTGGAGTATGCCGGAGTCAAACCGGGGATGACCATCGGTGAAGCAGGTGCCGGATCAGGATATTTTACCTTCTTTCTTTCCCGCCGGGTCGGCGACAGGGGAAAAATTTATGCCAACGATATCGACGAAGATTCCCTTCAAGCCTTGAAGAATCGCTGTCGAAGAGAGGGAGTGGAAAATATCGAGACCGTTGTCGGGGAGATCGCGGATCCCTGCTTTCCCGTTTCTGATTTGGAGATGGTGACCATGCTTTATGCCTTTCATGATTTTACGGAGAAGGAACAATGGCTGAGAAATGTAAAAAAATACATGAAAGATGATGCGAGCCTGGTGATCTTTGACGGTCAGGATGCTCATACCGGCCTGAATAAAGAGGTGGTTTCTAACATAGCGGGAAAAACGGGATTTGAACTCTTAAAGCATGAACATCTTCATAACGGCATATGGGTATATGTGTTGAACATCAGAAATTCTTTACCTCAATAACCCCCGACGGAAAATATTTCTTCTTCATCAGCGGGAGAAAAACAGATGTCGACAAAGGAAAAATAAGTCTGAAATCCGGAAAAAAGCCGGAGGAGGATTCGGATCTTTACTGGGCGGACTTTTCCTTTATCAAAAACCTGAAAAACACCGTGCTCAGCAAACGGAACGCTGCTGAGATAACCAAACGGGATTACCGGGAAAAGGGCATACAATCAGCCGTGGATACCTTGAAGAATCTTTATGTGGATCACAAAAACAGTACCTATTTCCCACCCTTTGAGCTTTTGTCCCTCACGAAAGATATGATGGCCGAGGGGAAAACCCAAGACGCCCTGGCGGTTCTGCAGTTCACCGTGAAAAAATTCCCGAATGACCCCTGGGCTTATTACAGCCTGGCCCGGGTTTACCATCAGCTTGGAGACCTGGATAAAGCTATCGAAAACTGTAAAAAGTCATTGGAAATCAGTCCGGACGTCGGAGATATCTCTCAGCTTATGGAACGTCTTATCGAGGAGCGGAAGCAAAAGAAAAAGTACAGCGAACAACTTAAATAAGAAGAGGACGAGCAAAAATGGAATTGGGGACGGACTATTTGATCTTAAGGAATCTTTTTATTCATACCGCAGAGATTTTACCGGATCCGCTACAGCAGCATGTGTGGTTTGATAAAGAACTGTTAGAAGGGCGATCCCAAATGAGATCAAGGCTGATAGAATGAAGGCCGACCATGTAATGTTCGTTCGATAGGCAAATCCCTGAAGCCATATATGCAGGGAATAATATGCGATCGGCCATGACAAAACATTAGCCATCAGGACCCATTTTGTGAACTGTTTGGAGAGCAGAATCATAATATCGGGAACAGATGCTCCCAGGACTTTTCGGATCCCTATCTCTTTGGTTTTTTGCTCGGCTGCATAAGAGGCCAAACCCAATAATCCCAGACAAGCGATGAAAATGGCTAGGATCGCAAAATAGGAAAAAATCCTGCTCAGCTGCTCTTCAGACCGGTATTGGGCATCGAAGGAATCATCCAGAAAAAAATACTCAAATGGCCTATTTGGATCGAACTGTTTCATTTTATTCTCTAAAAAAGATATTGTTTCGTTGATCCTTTCCGGTTTGATGCGGACGGAAAGCATATCTAGCAAATGTGTGGTGTACCCAATATAAAGAGGGATCACTTTTTTATGCAGTGATTCGATATGGAAATCTTTAACCACTCCAATAACGGTCCTTTTTTTTAAAGTTCTTGATGTGGATACGTCCGCTATGGTTTTACCTATGGGATCCTTCCATCCGAGTTTTTTAGCTGCTGTCTCATTAATAATAATGGAATTCTGAATATCGGTTTGAAGTTCAGGGGAAAAATTTCTGCCTGCAGCCAACTCTATCCCGAGAGTCGGTATAAAATCATGATCGATATAGAGTTCACCCATATATTGCATATCCTGTAAAGAAAATCCTTCCGGAATAAAAGGATTTACATAGGTTGTCTGTCCCGGTACATGGGAAGAAGCAGCTACACTTAAAATATTTCCATTTTCCTTAAGTTCTTCCTTGAGAGGTTGGAGTGAAACTAAAGTGCTTTCGTCACTAATAGGGATAACGACGATATGTTCCTTTTGAAAGCCCAGTCTTTGGTTCTTCATAAACTTGAGCTGATTGAATATGCCGATGGTCCCGATTATGAGAAATATAGAAATGAAAAATTGAAAAACTACCAGAGCACTCCGGAAACGGACTGCTCCATAACCTGCTTTGAAGATACCTTTGATCACCCTGACCGGATGAAATGAGGATAAAAAGAAAGCGGGATAAGCCCCTGCGATAAAACCGGTTATGACTGCTAATCCCAATAAACCGGGGATGATCCAAGGATATTCAAGATAGCCTATATTCAGATCAATCCCGGATAAGGATTTGAAAAACGGAAACGTCAACTCAACCAACAGCAAAGCAAAAACAAGAGATATCAGGCAGAAAAAAATGGATTCCCCCAAGAATTGTTTCATTATGGTTGACCGGTTGGCTCCCATGACCTTGCGGAGGCCTACCTCCTTGGCCCGGTTGGCTGAGCGGGCTGTTGACAGGTTCATATAATTGATACAGGCTATGGCCAGAATAAACACTGAGATAGCGATAAAAATGTAAACATAGACAATACTGCTGTTTCCGGATATCTCCTGCATCAAGTTGGAGTGGAGATGAATGCTGGTTATCGGCTGGAGATAAACATCCAATTCACTTTTGACCGCTTTTAAGATTCCACTGACTCTCTTTTCGATCATTTCTGGAAGCTTATTTTCCAGAAACTTTAAATCAATGCCTTCCTGCAAAAGGATATATGTGTAGTTATTGAGGGAAAGCCAGTTTCGCATCTGTCTGGGATCAGTTTGGGCATAGGTTTCAAAGGAACAGAGAATATCAAAGACAAAATGAGAATTTTTAGGGATATTTTTTAGGACCCCCGTGATCGTGAAGTCATATTCATTATTGATGTTTAAGACTTTTCCGATAGGATCACCGGAACCAAAATATTTCACAGCCATTTCTTCTGTAATGACGGCAGAATTGGCGGTTTTTAAGGCGGTTTCACTGTCACCTTTTAACAATGGGAATGTAAAAATATCAAAAACCGAGTTGTCCGCAAAAAAAATCCGGTTTTCATAAAATAGTATGTTTTGATTCCGGACCGGCATCCTGCCGAGGGATCTGAATCTGACCGCGTTGAGGACCTCCGGATAATTCTGAACAAGATACTCAGCCATAGGGGGACTGGTTTTAGGTATATTCAGATGTTCTCCCGAGATTTTCAGGTCGGAACACAACCGGTAAATCCGGTCAGCTTTTTTATGATATTTATCATAACTTAATTCATGGAAGACATAAGATGTGATCAGGATGCTGCAGCCCAGACCAATGGCCAGACCAAGAATGTTGATTAAAGAGAAGGATTTGTGTTTTTTCAGATTGTTGAGTGTGACTTTTAGATAATTTTTAAACATGATTCAAACCTTTATGGGAAATAAAGCGGTTCAACTGACAGCCTCCTTATCCGACGGTCCTCAGAGTTCTTAACAATCTTGCCTCAGCCCAAGCGATTACTCGTAACGAAGGTGCTGAACGGGATTAACCCTGGCCGCGCGGAGAGCCTGGCCGCCGACCGTGATTAATGCGATGATCAAAGAAAGCCCTGCGGAAAGGAAGAAGACGTCTATTCCCAAAGGCGTGCGGTGAGCGAAATTTTGCAGCCAGCTTCTCGAAAAGAAATATGCGGCGGGCCAAGCAAGAAGGTTAGCAATTCCCACGCATTGGAGGAATTCTTTTGAGATCAGGATAAAAATCCCTGGAATCGAGGCTCCGAGCACCTTGCGGATACCGATCTCCTTGGTTCGTTGTTCAGCGAGGTACGAGACCAGTCCAAACAATCCCAGGCAGGCGATGACGAACGCTATTGCCGTCATCGCCCAGCACAACTTCCCCAGCCTCTGCTCACCATGGTAAAGCGCATCGACAGCTTGGTCATAGAAGGTGAAATGGAAGGGATACTCCGGGTTTAATTTTTTCCAAGTGGCTTCCAAAGATTTGATCGTCTCCGGAACGCGATCCGGATTAATCCTCAGGCAAATCTTGCTAAACCGGGTTGGATCGTTGGTCAGAATGAGCGGCTCGACGGGGTGTTGCGCGGAGAGAAGCTGGAAATCTTTGACCACCCCGACGATGCTCCCCGGGCGGCCTTCCCATCTGGAGAATCTCTTTCCGATGGGATTTTCCAAGCCCATGGCCCGGACTGCTGATTCATTGAGAACGATGTCTTCGATGTGATCCTGAGACTCGGTCTGCCTCAAAACGCCTATAAAGCGGCCTGCAGCAAGTTGTATCCGGAAGGTTTCCATGTAATCCTCGTCAACGAATCCGATCCGCATCTGGAGCTTGAGACCCTCAGGCATGCTTTCCCAGATCTCATCATTTGTACCGTTGCCCTCGTGAATCGGAAGAATGTCAAGAAGGCAAGCCCCGAGGACGGCTGGATTCCGGAGGAACTCTGTCTTAGCCGCCTGAGGATTCCGGGCTATGCTTCCCTCGAGGGGAAGGATTATCAGATGATCAGGGTCGTATCCGAGGGGCCTATTTCTCAGATATCGCACCTGGCGGGAAATGATTAATGTGCCGATGATGAGAAAGACCGAGATGGTGAATTGGAAGATAACGATGCTCCGGCGGAATCCCCCCTTACGGGATCCCGTCCGGATATCGCTCTTGAGGACGAAGACAGCCGGGAACGCAGATAGGAAAAGTGCGGGATAGAGCCCGGACGCCAGGCTGACGAAAACCACGATGGCCAAGAGTCCCAGCCAGACCTGATGCCCTGAGCGGAAAGCTAGTTGGAACAGATTTCCCGTGAATGCGGAAAAAGACGGAAGGGCCAGTTCGATGGCGGTCAAGGCTAGAGCGAAGGCGATCAAGGTCAGCAAGACAGATTCGCCGATGAACTGCCGGACAAGCTCGCTCCGGCCGGCTCCAACCGCCTTCCGGATGCCGACTTCCCTGGACCGGGAATAAGAACGGGCGGTGGAAAGGCTTACAAAATTGAGGCAGGCAATGATCAGGATGAACAGGGCAACAGCACTGAAAATAAGGACTTGGGCGATATCTCCGTGCCCAGCGAGGTCGAACTTATAATCAGAGTACAGATGAATCCGTTTGAGCGGCTGGAGATGGTACTCCGTCTTCTCGGCCGCAGGTTTGTGTCTCCTGACACTCGCCGTGATCTTTTCCTCGAGGCTATTGAAAGACGCCCGATCCCCAAGCTCGATGTAGGTGTAGTAGGACACATCGTTCCACTGATTTTCTACGGGGAGTCTGCGTTCGAATAGCTGGAAGGGAACGAGATAATCGAATCGAAGATGAGATTGAGGGGGGACGTCCCGAACGACACCGGTCACTCGTAAATCCATCTTGTTCATTGTGGTCATGGATCGGCCAATGGGATTTTCGTCCCGGAAGTACTTCCTGGCCAGACTCGCAGTGAGTACGACCGACTGAGGATCATTCAATGCAGAATTCGGATCCCCATGAAGGTGGGGGAAGCTGAATATACGGAGAAAGTCGGGATCGACATAGGCCCCGGTTTCGACAGCGGCAAAGCCGTTATGATTGAACTGTTTTTTTGTGTCCATGAAGCGGGAAGCCCGAACGATCTCGGGCACTTCCTCTTTAAGCGTCCTGCCCATGGCCCGCGGAGTGACGGCGTAATGATCGAACACACCGGTGTCCCTCTGTTCCGTTACGGCCCGATAGATCTTGTCTGCCTTCGCGTGAAAACGGTCGAAACTCATCTCGTTGTCAATCCATAGGAAAATCAGAATGGCACATGCTATGCCTAGGGACAGCCCCAGGATGTTGATGATAGAGTAGCCTTTATGGCGCCGGATTTTACGCAGAGCGATCTTCATGTAGTTCCACGTCAAAGAGGGCATGAATCGGAATGGTTGCCAGAAGGAGCGGACATGAGCCAGCTTCCTGAATTTTCTATACTCATCAGCGAGGACATCTTCAAGATCAGGCTTCCCTGCCGCCGCTTTGAAGGCGGCTTCCGCATCAATCCCTTCATCGACAAGTTTGGTGATTTCCTCTCTGATGTGCGATTCAAGCTCGGTCACATCTTCTTCGGTAAGGTGGGGATTTTGGCAAATGTTTTTTCGCCATTTTTTTATTTCTTCCTCCAGATTGAACATCATGATCTCCTACTTATAAGTAAGCCCTAAAGAATTCCTCATCATTAGACGGCAAAGGTTTCCGATTAATCAATAACGGGTACTCGTAAGTATAAAGTATACAAAAGTCGTGCCAAAACCACGGCATTTTGTAATCCCTGTAATAGCATCCCTGTTTCTCACACAAGGATCATAGAAATGTCTTTATTCGGACACATGATGTCCGCTCTTGAACAATTGAAGAGGGATAATTTCATCCCAAAGTTTATCACACGAGTGAATACCTGACCATGAACTGAAAGATAAGCGAAGAATTACCTTCTTAGAGGGCTGAGTTTATCTTGAGCCTATTGCTTTGACGGCTAAGTTTTATATAATGTTTGTGTCAATCATAAAAATCACATCCTTAAAAGGAAAATAGAGAAGTCAAATGGGTAAAGCCAAGGTTGCCATTTTAAGAACAACACCGGAAACCGTTACCGAAGATTACCAACGATTGGGAGAGCTGATCGGGATAGATAAAGTGCTCGACCCGGGCTCCCCGACGATTCTCAAGGATAATATAACCTGGCACCATGTTTTCCCGGGGGTAAATACCACTCCCTGGCAACTTGAAGGGACCATCCTGGCCCTGAAAAATGCCGGTTTTGATGACCTAGTTGCCGTCCATAACCATACCGTGGTAACCATTCCCGAGAAGGGCGAGGAAGAGCTCAAGTTCAAACCCATTTACAGGAAATATCATATCCCCGTGTTGTTTAATTTTAAAGAAGAGGACATGAAGTGGGTAGACTATAAGCCCAAATTCAAAACGCTGGCTCTTCACCGGATATATCCCGGCGGCATAAAGA
Organism: Candidatus Aminicenantota bacterium; assembly: GCA_016927475.1. GTDB lineage: Bacteria > Acidobacteriota > Aminicenantia > Aminicenantales > Aminicenantaceae > JAFGMO01. Next base: position 18,402 of record JAFGMO010000061.1, on the reverse strand, counting down.
TACCCGATTTTTTTATGGGGAAAAATATTGTTCACCTTCCCACGGTGAAGACGCATTCCTACACGACATACACCGGCGCCTTAAAAAATGCCTTTGGCGGGCTTTTGAACTACCATCGTCACTACACGCATACCTGGATTCACGAAACATTGGTGGATCTGTTAGCCATCGGAAAAGAGATACATACGGGTTTGTTTGCAACCATGGATGGAACAACCTCAGGTTCAGGCCCGGGCCCGAGAACAGTGGAACCCCACGATAAAAATGTTATTCTTGCCTCAGCGGATCAGGTGGCCATTGATGCGGTTGCCGCCAAAATAATGGGATTTCATTGGAAAGATCTTCCCTGCATTTTCCTTTCCCATGAACACGGACTCGGCATCGGTGATCCCAGAGAGATTGATATCGTGGGAGATGAAGAGGCGGTTAATGAAAACTGGAATTTTAAAGCCGGCGTTAATTTTGCCACGGGCACCGGCCGGATTTTCTGGCACGACACACCGCTGAGGCATATACAGAAAATTTTTTTTCATACACCCATTGTGAACATATTCATTTTCGCCTCTGAAATATATCACGATGTCATCTGGTACAACTTAAATGGGAAACGTATCGTTAAAAAATGGGTGGATGAATCGCTGTGGGGAAAGTTGTTTTCCGAATATCCCCAGTAGGCCGTCCCCTCATTCAAAATTTTTCGTTAAGCCGGTCCCTGCGGATTCAAGCGCCATAGATAATAATTGAGTAAGGCGGCGAAGCTGACCCAGCCGATATAAGGAAGAAGCAAAAGACCGGCCGCCAGCGAAATTCTCCAGAAGAGAATAAGGGTTGCCAGGATTGCCGCCCAGAGAAAAAAGATTTCGATGAATCCCGCCAGAGGGGCCCTCATTCCAAAAAATATGATTGACCAGAGCGCATTGAGCACAAGCTGGAAGGCAAAAACGATCAAAGCCACTTTCACCTCTCGCTTACTCCAGCCGTTTCTCCATACAATATATGCGGCTATCCCCATAGCCAGGTAAAGGAGCGTCCAGGCGGGACCGAATATCCAGTTGGGGGGATTGAAAGTCGGTTTGTTCAAGCCCTCATACCAGGTGTTTATGGACCTCACCGTGAAAATGGATCCAATAACACCTGCTCCCTGTGAGATAAGAATGAAAAAAAGCAATGCGGGAAGATATTTCAAGAAAGTTTTCATGGGCCTTCTCCTTGTTAATAGCCGTAAGAGTTTATGTTTTATCCATTCCGGTCAGACGTCAAGAGAAAAAATAACCGGAGCGTGGTCCGAGGGTTTGGGATCGCGCCGCCGCCGGGGCCAGATGTCTACCTCAATTTCTCGGATATGCGGGAGTATCGAGGAAGAGGCAAGAACATAGTCGATACGCATGCCTTGATCTCTCCATATGGCTCCGCCGATGTAATCCCACCAGGTAAATTGTTTAGCTTCCGGATGAAGATGCCGGAAAACATCGACCAGCCCCCATTTCAACAGTTTTTCAAAAATTTCCCTTTCTTCAGGGAGGGTGCCGATGGTGCCCTCCAGCAGATCGGGGGCGTAGAGATCTTTGTCGGTTCTTGCTACGTTAAAATCTCCCGCCAGGATCAGAGCATCCTCCGGCGAAAACCGCTCATTCAGAAAAGAAATCAGGGTGTTGTACCAGTCCTGTTTGTATTCATGTTTGGCATCACCCTCGAGTCCGCCGTGGGGAGCGTATATGTTAATAAGATGGAACGAGGGAAAAGAAGCGGTTTGCACCCTTGCCTGTTCATCCCAGGATGGGATTTCCAGACCGCTCCGGACTTCCTTCAGGGATTGTTGGGAACAGATGGCCACTCCGTTGTATGTTTTTTGTCCGAAAACAAAACATTGATATCCCAGGTTTTTGAAGTCTTCAAAGGGGAAAGTCTCTTCAACGGTCTTGATTTCTTGAAAACAAAGAACATCCAGGTCATGGCCGCGGTGATCCAGCCACTGGAGGATGAGGTCCTTCCGGCTCCGAATGGAATTGACGTTATAGGTACAGATTTTCACTTCATTTATTATACTTAAAAAAGAATCATTTCCAAACTCCCGGTTGACTAGAAGGATGTCCTATGCTACAACAAAACGTCACTCAGGAAAGGTAAACTGGCCACCTCCTCTCATACCATATCACGGATGGATAGAGGAAGGGGCTTTTGGCTTGAAAGCAGCCCATGGATCAAGATAATGTCATTATCGTGCCCGGAGGCATGAATACGGATCTTATCGGTTTGGGGGTGGAGCGCATCCTTGCTCCGGGAGAGCTGACGCTGGGAGGATCTTTTCGGGTCAGCCCGGGAGGAAAAGCCAGGAATATGGCCGAGATGGCGGCCGCTTTTTTGGGCAAAAACAGGGTATCCATGATCGGCCGGACGAGCCGGGATCCTTTTGGTTTTTGGGAAATTCCGCTGCGGGCCCTCGAACAGGCTGGAGTAAACACCCAGTATGTACGGGTTCAGGATTTTGAAGAAAGCGGATGCAAATTTCCGGGAATGGCCCTTATTCCCGTTGATAAGAACGGCCGGAACCAGATATATGTACTTCCGGGAGTCAACGCGGATTTTTCACCTGAGGATGTAGACGCGGCGGAGAACCTTTTTTCCCATTCAGATAAAAACAAAATCTTGATCCTGGCTTTGGAGATTCCCAAAAAAACGGCGGCCTACTGTATTGCCAAGGCCGCCCGGCATAAAATTCGAGTCATTCTGGATCCCGGAGGAATCAGCGAACCTCTGGACGAATTTTTATCCAAAGATATATTTCTTTTAACTCCCAATGAACACGAGATGAAGATTCTTACCGGGATAGAGCTTAAGGACTTTGGCTCGGCTGCAAAAGCTTCCCGAATCCTTCTCAAAAAAGGAGTGCAAAACGTTTTAATCACTCTGGGACCGAGAGGGGCTTATTTTTTCAATGAAATCATCAGTCTCCAGCTCCCGTGCCCCAAGCTGCGGAATTCGGGAATCCATGATGAGACCGGCTGCGGTGACCAGGTCAATGCCGTTATTGCCGCATCCATCGCTGAGGGAAAAAGTCTCGTCGATGGCATCAGCCTTGCCGTGTTGGCCGGAACGCTTCAATTTTACAAAGCGGGCATTCAGCCGGTTACCAAAGACGAGCTCCTAAAACACATCAAAAAATGACCTCGAAAGAGAGGTTTCTCGCGGCCCTGAACAGGGATATCCCCGACCGTTTACCTGTAACGACTCATCATCTCATGCCTTCTTATCTCCGCCGGCAGGGGAAGGGAAAAACTCCTATGGAATTTTTTGATTATTTCGGTCTTGATCCCATCGACTGGGTATTCGCCTGCCGGCCGGATGAGGAAAAGGGGGATTCCCAGGTTTCCCAACCAGCCGTCTTGGAAGGAGGCCGGGATTTTCTGCTTTGTTCAAAGTTTTGGGTTCCGAATAGGGAAATCCTTTCCGGTCCCGGAAAAAGCGAGGTGCGCTTATCGTTTATCACCCCCAGGAAAACGCTGAAGATGAGAAAACGGGGGGATGAGCATACGTTTTGGATTACGGAAAATCTTATAAAGGAAAAATCCGATATTGAAGTCTTGGCCGAGTTTGCTCCCTCTTCCCTTTGTGATGTGGAAGAAGTCCGGCGAAGCGCCAAAAAATTGGGCCAAAAAGGATTGGTCCGCGGAACGGTGCCGGGATTCGATGTCCTCGGCCAGCCCGGATGCTGGCAGGATGCGGCGGTTCTATTCGGTATTGAGAATCTCATCTTACAGGCTTATGAGGATCCCGCCTGGGTTCACCGGTTTTTAACGATTCTTAAGGACAGAAAGAAAAAATACATACACTCTGCAGCCGGCGCACCTTTCGACATTATGGAGCTGGGCGGAGGAGATGCTTCGACTACGGTGATTTCCCCTTCTCTTTTCGATACCTTTGTCGCTCCTTATGATGCCGAACTTATTCACCTGGCCCATGAAGCGGGGCAAAAAATCGTCTACCATACCTGCGGAGGAATGATGCCTCTTCTTGAGCGCATCGCGGACATGGGCGCTGACGCGGCGGAGACCTTCACGCCACCCGCTATGGGAGGGGATGCAGACCTGAAAGAAGCCAAAAAGAGGATTGGGCGGCGCCTGTGTATGATAGGAGGATTCGACCAAATTCACTTTTTTTCGGGCAGCACACCGGCTGCGGTCAGAAGGGAAGTGCGCCGCTGTTTTGAAGCAGCGGGAAGAGGGGGAGGTTATATTATTTCTCCATCCGATCATTTTTTTACCGCCGAAGACAGGCTGCTTTTGGCTTATGGGGATGAAGCCGGAAAATGTAATTATGAATAAAGCAGGTCTATGAATAAGCCGACGCATCTGATGTTGAATAGCGGTTCATTCTCATATAATATATTTAATATATTAAAAATTTTCACCAAAAGAGGTCTTGAATATGAACCATAAAAATCTTTTGATTTTTTTGTCCGTGAGTTTTTTTGTCTTTTTGCCGGCCTGTTCCCCGGACAAAGAAGGGGGGCGGGATTCAACCATTCTCCCTTCAGGTCCTGAAGTTATCTCTTTCCGGGCCCTGCCTTTCGGTCTGGACAGTGTCACCCTCCTGGATGGACCCTTCAAACATGCCCTGGAGCTTAACAGGAAGCTCCTGCTCAATACATATGAACCCGACAGGTTCCTGGCTAAATTCCGGACCGAAGCGGGTCTTGAGGCAAAGGCGGAGCACTATCACGGCTGGGAGGATGACACTCTGGCAGGCCACAGCCTCGGTCATTACCTGAGCGCTTGCTCCATGATGGCTGCCGCCACAAAAGACCCCCTGTTTTTGGAGAGGGTCAATACCATCGTGGACGAAATGGCTTTATGCCAGGAAACGGACGGATCTGGTTATATTGGCGCCTTTCCCAACGGAAAACGTGTTTTTGAAGAAGAAATCGCCCGGGGAGACATTCGAGCCAAAAAGTTTAACCTCAACGGCATTTGGGCTCCCTTTTACACCCAGCATAAAGTAACCAAAGGGCTCCTTGATGCCTTCCAGCTTTGCGGCAATAAGAAGGCTCTTCAGGTTGCCCGGAGGTTTGCCGATTGGCTTGATACGATTGTCTCCCCTCTTTCAGAAGCTCAGATACAGCAAATGCTCGGCTGCGAACACGGGGGCATGAATGAGGTTCTGGCGGAGCTTTACGGCATCACAGGCGACGAGAAATATCTGAGGATGTCACGGATTTTCCATCACAAGGCTGTCCTTGATCACCTGGCAAAGGGTGAAGATATGCTTCCGGGTATTCATGGAAACACCCAGATTCCAAAGGTCATCGGCCTTGCCCGAAGGTATGAGCTTGCGGGAGAAGAGAGAGACAGGATAACCGCCGGGTTTTTCTGGGACAGGGTCGTCAACCATCATTCCTATGTGACGGGCGGCCATGGAAACAGCGAGTATTTTGGTCAGCCCGACCGGCTCAGAGACAGGCTGAGTGAAGAGACGGCGGAGACATGCAACGTATACAACATGCTCAAGCTGACGCGCCATCTCTTTTCCTGGGAAGGATCAGCAAAAGCCGCTGATTTCTATGAACGGGCTCTCTTCAATCACATCCTATCCTCCCAGCATCCGGGCAACGGACGAGTTACCTACAACCTGTCCTTGGAGATGGGCGGCAAAAAAGCCTTCCAGGATCCCTTCTGGTTTACCTGCTGCATCGGTACGGGCATGGAGAACCATGCCAAATATAGCCGGAACATATACTTCGGCAACGACAAGGAACTTTTCCTTTTCCAATACATCGCATCGGAGCTGGATTGGGCTGAAAAAGGTATGAAGATCCGGCAGGAAACCCGCTATCCTGAGGAGCAGGGAACAACCCTTCTCGTTTCTGCGGATAAACCGGTACGCTTCACTCTTCAGGTGCGTTATCCTTATTGGGCTGAAAAAGGGATAGAAATCTCTGTAAATGGAAAAACAGAGCGCAAAGAGACGGAAAAGCCCGGACGGTTTTTGGCTCTAAACCGCAAATGGAAAGATGGAGATAAAGTGGAAATCAGGATTCCCTTCACGCTGCGCCTTGAGACCATGCCCGATGACCCCAGCAGGGTGGCCGTTTTATACGGGCCTCTTGTCCTTGCGGGAGTTCTTGGCCCAGAGGATGATCCTAACTCTAAAGATACCATGTATGTGCCCGTGCTTATGACGGGAGAACGTGATCCCGGACAATGGCTTGTTCCGGTTCCGGGCAAGCCGAACACTTTCAAGACGGAGAAAATCGGCAGGCCGAGAGATGTGGAGCTTGTTCCTTTTTACACCATATATGACAGGCGTTATACGGTTTACTGGGACATGTTTACGGAAGCCACCTGGAAGGCCCGATTGGAACAGGAGGAGGCGGAACTGCAGAGAAAAAAGGAGATCGAAGCGGCGACCATCGATATGGTCCAGCCCGGGGACACACCATCGGAAAAAGACCACCATTTCAAGGGCGAACGCACCTATGTGGGATATTTCCGGAAACGAAAAAACCGGGAATCCCGTGAAGGCTGGTTTTCTTATGACTTCAAAATCCTGCCCGGAAAACAGAACGTTCTTCTAGTCGAGTACTGGGGCGGTTTTCCAGGAAATAAGAGCTTTGACATCCTGGCGGACGGAGAAAAGATTGCCTCCGAGAACATATCAAACATCAAAGACGGCCATTTTATACAGAAGGAATATCCTTTGCCCTTGAGTTTGACCCGGGGCAAAAATAGAATCACCATCAAGTTTCAGGCATCCAGAGACAACAGGGTCGGTCCGGTCTTTAGTATTCGGACTCTCCAATCAGATGATACAGGTTAAGAAAGGGTTTGAAGTGACCTAGAAGCGGTCCTCTTTCTCCGAAGCCTTATAGAGTCCCAGATGAGAAAGGGCGGGGGAATTATTCGATTTATGAATGATCAACCGGACTCTATCCGCTTCAAGCGAAGGAATGCGTAAAATCCTTTTGTAGCCGATGGTTGTTCCCTGAGCGATTTTTTTCCATTTGCCGTCGGTTCTTCCTTCTATGGAGAAAACGGCAATCCTTTGGCCGAATCTTATGGGTTCCTGGAGCACGATACGGTCGAACAGGGTATCCTCTTTAAGATTGACCTCAACCACAGCCCGCCTTATACCGTCGTCGCAGGCCCAGTAGGTCTCTTTATCTTCGTCGACACAATTTCCGGGAGAAAATTTAGGATGATTCAGCCGGATATTATCAGCGCTTACCTCGCAACCGGCCGCCAGGTCTTTCTTGAAGGTTTCGGCCAGGACACGACGAAGCTCCATCAGAGCCGCCACATCATTCTCATGAAAAAGTCCCCGCTTGTCAGGGGGGATGTTCAGCAGAAGAACACTGTTCCGTCCGACGGAATTGTAGGTGATCTCCAGGAGTTCGTGCAGGCTTTTGACCTGGTCATCCTGGGAGGGGTGGTAGAACCAGTCCGGCCGGATGGAAGTGTCGCAGAGGGGAACAAGCCATTGTTTCCCATCCGGATCACCGGTGTTGAGGTAATCCTGGTCCGCTTTACCGACGACGATCCCTCTTGTATTGATGGTGGACCAGTTTGTTTCCCCCGCATATCCGCTCTCATTGCCGGTCCACCGGATATCCGGTCCGGCATCGGAAAACAGCAGTATCTTGGGTTGGATCTTTTTTGCCAGGGCCCATGTTTCGGGCCAGCGGTAGTAAGTTTTTCTGTCGATTGTCCGGGTTTCGTCAGCCCCCCCGTACCAGCCCGAGCCGCCGTTGGCCCCGTCAAACCAAAGCTCTGATATCTCTCCATATTCGGTCAGAAGCTCTTTCAGTTGGTTTCTGTAATAATCGATATAGGCCGGGGAGCCGTAGCCGGCAAAATTCCTGTCCCAGGGAGAAAGATACAAACCGGCCTTGAGGCCGTGCCTGCGGCAGGCATCCACAAATTCACGGACCACATCTCCCTGCCCGTTTTTCCAGGGACTGTTTTTCACGGAATGTTCAGTGTATCGGGAAGGCCAGAGGCAGAAGCCGTCGTGGTGCTTGGCCGTGAGAATCAATTCCTTCATTCCCGCCCGCTTGGCCACGGAAGCCCACTGGTCTGCATCGAAGGCAGTGGGGAAAAATAGAGACGGCGATTCATTACCGTATCCCCATTCTTTGTCGGTAAAGGTATTGATCGAAAAATGAATGAATCCGATGAACTCCATTTTCTGGTAGGCCACCTGAAGGGAAGAGGGAACAGCGGCATTGGCCGGAATGTCCGGGGGGATAGATGTACAAAAAGAGGAGAACAAAACGCACAATATGATTAAGGTCTTAAGTGATTCGGTTCCAGGCCGGAATATCACGGCACCCAATTTTTCTCGGCATCCGGTTGTCTTCGCCGGTTTATGATGACGATCAGCACCTGTTTTGCCCCTTCGAACGGAGAGGCGTATTATTAAAGACATGAGACCGAACTTCATTGGAGCGGGAAATTTTTTCCGCTACAGCTTAAGGAAAGTACGTCCAAGCAAAACACTGATATAGGAGACGGCGCCGCCCAGGACGGTTCCCCATATGAGGTCTACAACCGTCACAATCAGCGGCCAGTCTTTAAGTGTAGCCAGGTTGGTCAGGTCATAGGTGGCGTAGCTGATCAGGCCGAGAAGAGCTCCGTATAAAAGGGCATAAAGAGGCATCTCCCCTGCCAGGGCCGGACGGATGACAAAAACCAGAAGGCCGACGATGAACAGCAGGTAAAATAAAACGGCCGGTCCCCATTTCACCTTTGGGCTCATGAGCGGCCCCAAAAAACGGCGGTAAAATTTCTTGGCTATGATTCCCAGCCAGATCATGTCTATCACGAAAAAAACCGCCAGGGTTATCAGGTAAAGAAAAACCCCGTTCTTTAACGTCATCTTTTCCTCCTTGATGGCCTTATTATATCAGGCTTCTTTTTTATGTTGGCGGGAGAATATCAGCCTACAGATAGGGCCATGGCACCTGTTCAGTAGATTCCCGTCTCGTCGATGACATCCAAAAGAAATTGGTTTCTGTCCGAACGGCTCTCTCCGATGCTGGTCACGTAGATGGCCGGTTTGTCGACGACCGGACATTTGTTCTCACATATGCCGCAGCCGATGCATGTTCCGGTGTCGATGACCGGGGCCAGAGGTGTTTTGATGGTGCCGTCGGGCAACTCGACGCGGGTTTTGATCATCTTGATGGCCTTGGGTGAGACAGGACAGTGTTCTTCGCAGACGATACAGGGATCCCCGAATTTCCAGGGTATGCAGCGGTTTTTATTGATCCAGGATGTCCCGATCTTGACCTCGACTTTTTCTTCGATGGTCAGCTCTTTGATGGCCCCTGTGGGACAGACCTGTGTGCAGAGGGAGCAGTAATACTCGCAGTAGCCGATCTTGGGCACGACCATGGGCGTCCAGATGCCTTCGGGCCCGGCCTCTCCCATAACGGGCTGGAGAGCGTTGGTCGGACAGACCTTCATACATTCTCCGCACTTAACGCATTTTCGAAGAAACTGCTCTTCAGGAAGAGCTCCGGGGGGGCGGATGAGCTTCGAGGAAGCCCGCTTTCCGGCCGCTGAAAGACGGAAAAAGGGTACGGCCAGAATCCCCAGAAAAGATGTGAAAAGGAGTTTTCTCCGTGAAAGATTGACCTGGGGAGCTTTTGCCGGGTTGAAGCGAAGAGGAAATGTGATGGCGCCTGTGGGACATATGGAACCGCAGGTGAAACAGTAAATACATTCCGAGCTTTTCCAATCACCTATAGGGAAAGGAGTCGCCTGGGTCTCACAGTGGATGGTGCAGAGGCGGCAGTCGATGCACTTATCGGCGTTTATCTTGAGTTTGAAGACATTCCAGCGTGATAAAAGACCCAGCAGGGCCCCGAGGGGACAGAGATACCGGCACCAAAACCGTTCCCGAACAAGGTTGAGCAGAATGATCCCGATAAATAGGGCTCCCAGAAAAAATCCCTGAAGGAAAACGGTATTAACGTCCAGGTTCTGAAGGAACTGGTAGAGGCTGTCTCCAAGGGAAGTCAGATTGAGCTTGTAGAGAATGCCCGTCAATACGGAGCCGGTGGTGGCAAAGACCGGAAGGACCGCCAGGGCGAAAGAGCGGGTAAGAAAAGAAAAAGGATCAAGAAGACCGACGAGATCCAGGGAAAGCAAGGTTGCCACAAGGATAAAAATAAGGATGAAGTATTTCCAGGCGGTGTGGTTTCCGGAAGGACGTTTGGGTTTATGGAGCTTGGACTTTTTGAAGAGAAAAGAAAAAAATTGTTGGATACTGCCCATGGGACAGACCCATCCGCAGGCCACCCGGCCGAGAATGGTGGTAACGGCAACAGTAATCAAGGCCAGGACAAAGGAGGCGAACATAACCCGTGAGGCGATGAATGTTGCCAGGGCCAGAAGGGGATCGAAATGAAAAAAAACTTCAACCTTCTTAATGTAGTCCTCGCCAGTGAAGTGTGCATTCAGAAGGAGGTGGACGAAAAGAACGAAAAAGACGACCTGAACGAGAATCCTTAAAACCTGAATTAAACGGTATTTTTTAGATCGTTCTTTTTTCAATGTTTAATTTCTCCAGATTTGTTTCTCCGTGGCCTTTTTCCTTGGCCAGACGCAGAAAAGGCAACTCTTCGGGTTTCATGTTGAAAAATGAGGCTCCGACGGTATCCACGGCCACATAATCAGTCCCGGCTGCAACGGTCTTATGGAGTTCGACATCGGACAGCCGCCCTCCCTGCGGTCCGTTACGGACGAGAAGGCGGTAACTGTCCATGATTGTCAGGCAGGGTTTGAAAAAGTTGGAGAGATCGATCATAGCCAAATCGATCTTCTGGTGAAGCTGGTTCCGGTTTCCCCCGATAGCTCCCAGCCAGTTTTTCATTCCCATTGTCAGCTTGCAAAGGCTGTGGTTTTTGGCGATGGGAACGTTTATGATTTTGTCCGCTTCAATAAAATCCGAATAAACCTCCCAGGAAGTCAGCCACTCGCCTTTGATATCCATCTTTTTCAGTTTGTGATTGTTGGGAAAAGGCACATCGGCGCCGGCATCCTTAGCTGCTTTGGCTATACCGCTCCGCATGTATGTCCGTTGAGCCGGGTTGCAGGGATTATCCAACACTTTAACCTCTTTGGCGCCGGCATCGAAACACATTTCGATAACGGCCTTGACGGTATCGGGATTTGTACAGGCCGCTTGTTCGGGTTTTCGGTCCCAGCCAATATTGGGTTTGACCACAACTTTATCGCCGCGGGAGATGAATTTTTTCATCCCTCCCAGGGCAGCGACGGCCTCTTTGGCGATAAGGCCGGGGGATTCCCCCTGGATGATGGCCAGGTCGGGTAGAGATTTTCCTTGAGCCCAGAGGCCGGGATTGACATTTAAAAGGAGGCTTCCCCAAGCAATATCTTTTAAAAAGTTTCTTCTATTCATGGTTTTATCCTTTCCCAAGAGAGTGTATGTATTCCATAATGCCATTATAGATCCCCTGGGCGATTTCCTGAAGATAGGTTTTGTCTTTGAGATACCTTTCTTCGTGGGGATTGCTCAGATAAGACACCTCCACCAATATGGAGGGGACTTCTGTCCCGATCAGCACCCAAAATGGACCGCCTTTCACTCCGAGGCTTTTGATTTCCTTGTATTTTCGGGATAGTGTTTGGACGAGATTGTTCTGGATCTTCTCAGCCATTTCTTTTGATTCCAAAATCTTGCTGTTGCGGGAAATTTTGCGAAGAATCTCACTCATCTGGCTGATGCTTTTTGTCGATGCGGTGTTCTCCCGTGCCGCCGTCTCCATGATCCGTTTGTCCTGGCTGAAATTCAGATAAAAGGTTTCGATACCGTGAGTTTTTTGGTTTCGGTGGGAATTGGCATGGATTGAGATGAAGATATCGGCCTGTTTTTGGGCGGCGATGACGGTTCTGTCTTCCAGGGGCAGGAAAATATCCGTTTCCCGTGTGAGGATGGTTTCGAGGTTTTTGTTGGAACTCAAAAGGTTTTTCAGGCGTGTGGCGATATCGAGAACTACGCTTTTCTCTTTTAGTCCTGTGCTGCCGATGCAGCCCGGGTCTTTTCCCCCGTGTCCGGGGTCAATGACGATGCGTTTGATTCCTAGGCCCAGCTGCCGGGCCATGCTGTAACCGGAATCGGTCGGTAAAGGTGGTTGGGGGACTTTTTCCTCAAGTGTCGGAGTCGTGGATAACTTAGGATAAATATCGATGACAACACGAAAGGGGTCCGGGAGATGAAAAACATGGTAATGTTTGATGTTTTCAAAATCGACATCAGCCACGATCCTGACAGTCGAGTAGGATTTTTGAGCGATCCGGATCTGGCTGAGATATTTGTTTTGAACAAGGTAAGATTTTCCGTGAAGAATGGGATTCAGGCGCGCCTGGTAGATATCGATGTAGATCCTATCCGGGGCCTTGAGCTGGTTGTAAGTATACTCCCTGATTTGTCCCACATCAACGGCGATGCGGGTATGGGTGGGATGGGTCCACTGGCGGAGGCTGGCGATTTCAACCCGGTCGTCGCCGGCGTAACAGAAAAATCCCGCCGTTATAAAAAAAACAAACCAGATTTTTTGAAACATCAATCTTTGAGCCTGGAGGTATTAAGTCTATTTATTCTATAAGGATTATCGAATATTGTCAATGTTTTTCTTGTGTAAGTCATGCTCCGAATTTCTGCAATTTTTGGGCATGGGCCAGCATCAAGGGAAGCGCATTTACTGCCTGGAATCGTCCTAGATACCCCCGGCTGCATTCCCTTTCCGAAAAAGCGGAAACGAGGTCGGGCTGGGAAGTGGAGGAAAAAAGAAGAAAAGGGTTGGGATGCCAGGAATGTCCTTTAAGCAAGGAAGGTGTCGAGTGGTCGGAGGTGACAACAAGAACATCCGGTTTAAGGGAAAGGATCCGTGGAATTTCGGCGTCCGTTTTTTCAATTACCTTGACTTTCTCTCCAAAATTGCCGTCTTCCCCATATGAATCGGTCTTTTTGACGTGGACATAGAAAAAATCGAAGTCGGAATAATATTTCTCCAAAGTGTCAAATAGATCCTGGATTTCCTGGCCGGCGTCGAGAATTTCCATCCCGATAAGACGGGCTAAGCCCTTGTACATAGGATAATTGGCAACAGCCGCCGGTGTCAGATGAAAAAGTTCCTGCATGGAGGGAATTGTGGGATATTTAGAGAATCCTCTGAGGATGACCGTGTTGGCTTTTGGCGAATTCTCCAAAATCTCCGTAACGTCATCCATAAAAGTGTTGACGAGGTCGGCCGTGTGCTGGGCTTCCCCTGTAAGTGCCTGGGTTTTCTCCCGGGGCTTGTTTTCTTTTTGGGGGTCAGCGTCCGTCAGGGCGTCGGAGAGTCCTTCGCCGCTGAACTTAACGACAAATCGGTGTTCTTTTCCGGGGAAAAGTTTTACTCCGATCTCCTTCCTTTGCTTCAGGGAAGAATTGATTTTCCGGCAGAGTATTTCATTTTCAGGTGTGGGGATCCTTCCCGCCCTTCGGTCAATGATGATACCGTTTTTATGGGTGGCGAAATTTCCCCTGGCAACAAGGTCTTTAGGGCCCACGTCCACTCCTGAGCCGAGGGCCTCCAGGATGCCCCGGCCCAAAATATATTTAAGGGGATCATATCCGAAGAGAGAAAGGTGGGCCGGCCCGCTGCCCGGTGTTATACCCATGGAAACAGGGTCGCTCAGGCCGCATGTGCCCTTGGCCGCCAGTTCATCAAGATGGGGAGTTTTCGCCGTTTCAAGCTCCGTTTTCCCGTTGATCGGTAATCCTCCTAAGCCGTCCATCACCAGGAGAATGATTTTGGAATCCGTTTTTTGGCTTAAATCACGAAGTATTGTTTCTCTATCCATAACAAAATCACTATAAAAAATAGAGGGAATGAAGTCAATGAATCCCTTTTGAAAAGATATCCCAAAATAAGTGGCGCGGCGAAGCGGCTCCCTACTCGCAGCAAAAGTGAGGATGGGGAAGAGCCGTGACAGAATCCCTCAATAGATAAGACCTCAGATCGTTTAAAGAAAACTTTTAAATGGGGGAAACATCAAGTCCCTTTTACATTTACAAGGCCGGAGTGCTCTGATAAAATCGTTTCATGGATAAGGTTTATGTGCTCGATTTCGGCTCGCAATATACCCAGCTTATTGCCCGTAAGATAAGAGAGCTGGGAGTTTATTCCGAAATTTTTCCCTATGATCTTTCACCCGCGAAAATCAGGCGGGAAAAACCCGGTGGAATCATCCTTTCCGGCGGGCCGATGAGCGTTTATGAGAGGAATGCTCCTCAACCATTCCCTGAATTATTCGAACTGGGAATTCCCATATTGGGGATTTGCTACGGCCTTCAGATTTTGGCTTTGTTTCTGGGGGGTGAAGTATCTCCCTCTCAAAAGAGAGAATATGGCTTTGCTTCTCTTGAAGTTTTGGACAGGAAAGGCCTACTTGCCGGCATAAAAAACGGAAGCCAGATCTGGATGAGCCATGGGGACAAAGTCTGCTCGATTCCTCCGGATTTCCGCATTACGGCAAAAACGAGGAATTCGCATGCGGCGGTCATTGAATCGCCTCAGGAAAAAATCTTCGGTGTCCAGTTCCATCCTGAAGTGGCCCATACCAGGCAGGGAAAAAAGGTTCTCTCCAATTTTCTCTTCTCTATCTGTAAACTGAAAAAAGAGTGGAATATGGATTCGTTTGTGGAAAGCAAAGCTGCAGAGATCCGAAAACGTGTGAGAGGTGGAAAGGTCATCTCGGGTCTCAGCGGGGGAGTGGATTCTCTGGTGGCTTCGCTGATTGTCCAGAAGGCAGTCGAAAAAAAGCTCACCTGTATTTTTGTTGACAACGGTCTTCTTCGAAGTGGTCAATTCGCCGGTCTCCTCAACAAATTTAGGGACCGGCTTCATCTAAATGTTGTGGCCGTCGACGCGGCCGACCGGTTTTTGGCCGGGCTTAGAAGAGTAGCCTCACCGGAGAGGAAGCGAAAAATCATCGGCGAGATGTTCATTCGAATCTTCGAGGAGGAAGCAAAGAAGTTGGGAAAGGTCGATTTCTTGACCCAGGGAACCATCTATCCCGATGTCATAGAAAGCAATCCGGTTAAGGGGCCGTCTTCGAAAATCAAGTCCCATCACAACGTCGGGGGACTGCCGGACCGGCTTAAGTTCAAGCTGATCGAACCCCTTAAAGAGCTTTTCAAAGATGAAGTCCGGATTCTGGGTAAAGAATTGGGAGCGGACAGCCAATTCATCCACCAGCATCCCTTCCCCGGGCCCGGCTTGGCTGTTCGAATTGTCGGAGAAGTGACTCCGGAACGAATAAATATTCTGAGAAAAGCGGATACCATCCTGCTTGATGAGATCCGGAAAGCTCGCTTGTACCGTAAGCTGTGGCAGGCCTTCGCAGTCCTTCTTCCTGTCAAGTCGGTGGGAGTGATGGGGGATAAAAGAACATACCAGCGGGTTGTTGTTCTCCGTATGGTCCAGAGTATGGACGGCATGACGGCGGATTGGTACCCGGCAGAACCGGAACTCCTTTCCCTTATATCAAACCGTATTGTGAATGAGGTGGATGGAATCAACCGTGTGGTATATGATGTCACTTCAAAACCTCCCGGGACGATTGAGTGGGAATGATGCCGGCGGAGCAGGGAGTACGAACAGATTTTTTTTGATTGAATAAAACAAATGAAACCGTCTTTCATTCATCTTCATAACCATTCAGAATACAGTCTTCTCGATGGGGCCATCAGTATTCCCGGCTTGGTTGAAACGGTCTCGTCCTTCAACATGCCGGCGGTGGCCTTGACGGACCACGGCAACATATTCGGAGCCGTATCTTTTATCAAGCAAGCCAAAGAAAAAGATATTAAACCGATCCTCGGCTGTGAAGTTTATGTTGCCCCTGAAAAATATACGGATAAGAAGGCTGGTGGGAAAAACCCGAACTACTTTCATCTCGTCCTTTTGATAAAAAATGAAAAAGGGTATAAAAATCTCTGTAAGTTGATCACGGAAAGTTATCTCAAGGGATTCTATTATAAACCGCGCATCGATAAGACATTATTATCCAGGCATAGCGAGGGGCTTATCGGACTTTCCGCCTGCTTAAAAGGAGAGTTGAGCTATAACTTGGAATGCGGGCAGGAAGAAAAAGCCGAAGAAGCGGCCCGTGAGTATGCGGATATTTTTTCCAAGGGGGATTTTTACATCGAACTTCAAGACCATGGGCTTGAACCTCAAAAGAAAGTTAATCCCGGCCTGGTCCGATTGGCCAGAAAACTAAATTTGCCTCTGGTGGCCACAAATGACTGTCACTACAGGACGAAAGATGATGCTGAGCTTCACGATGTCCTTCTTTGTATCCAAACAAACAAGCGGGTGACGGATCAGGAAAGGATCCGCTTCGGTTCGCAGGAGTTTTATATCAAATCCAGCGAGATGATGGCCGAGCTGTTCAAAGACGTTCCCGAGGCCGTTTCGAACACGATGGATATCGCTGCTCGGTGTGAATTCAATTTTTCCTCTTCCGGCTATCACCTCCCCAGCTTCAAAGCACCCAAGGGAAAAACTCTTGAAGAATATTTCCATGAGGTCGCCGAAGGAGGCTTCAACCAAAAAATGAAGCTCCTGCAAAAAAGGCTGGGAGAGGATGAGTTCGAACGCCGGCGGGAGAAATATGAAAAAAGGCTTAAGAATGAGATTCAACTGGTCAAAAAGATGGAATTTGAGGGATATTTTTTGATTGTCTGGGATCTCATCCGGGCGGCCAAAAACAAAAATATTCCGGTCGGGCCGGGCCGCGGTTCGGCGGCCGGAAGCCTGCTTGCCTTCAGCCTGGGGATTACCGATACCGACCCTATCGAGTATGATCTTCTATTCGAAAGATTCCTGAATCCCGACCGTATAAGTTTGCCCGATATCGATATTGATTTCTGCGGCAGACGGAGGGATGAAGTCATTTCTTATGTTAAAGAAAAATACGGGCAGGAAAACGTCTGCCAGATTATCACCTTCGGAACCATGGCGGCCCGGGGATCGGTTCGGGATGTGGGCCGGGCATTGGAAGTACCCCTGCCTGAGGTGGACAGGATCGCCAAAATGATTCCTCCCTTTGGCCCGGACGCCACGATAGAGGGGGCGCTGAATAATGTCCAGGCGCTGAAAGACCTCAGGGACAAGGATACCAAAATAACCCATCTTCTTTCCCTGGCCCAGAAGATCGAGGGACAGATCCGTCATGCTTCCATCCATGCCGCTGGAATTGTCATCACGCCGAAACCCCTCGTAGAATTCATGCCTCTATATCAATCGACCCGCGGTGAAACAACGACCCAGTTCCCCATGCAGGATATCGAGGCTATCGGGTTGTTGAAGATGGATATCCTGGGGCTGAGGAACTTGACTGTTATCAAGGATACCCTGGATATGGTCAGAAAAGATACCGGTGTTCTTATCGATATGGATGAGATCCCCTTAAACGATGAAAAAACGTTCGCCGTTTTCCGGGCGGGAAGCACTGACGGTGTGTTCCAGTTTGAAAGCCCGGGGATGAAAGACCTGCTGAGGAATTATAAACCGGAAGAATTCCGCGATCTGATCGCCCTGAATGCTCTCTACCGGCCCGGTCCTTTAAAAAGCGGGATGACGGATGAATTTATCAAGCGCAAGAACCATCCCGACCGCATCACCTATGAATTCCCTGAAATGGAATCCATTCTGAAAGAAACAAAAGGACTTATCGTTTATCAGGAGCAGGTCATGCGGATCGCCACCGAACTGGCCGGATATTCCATGGCCGAGGCCGATATTTTACGAAAGGCCATGGGGAAAAAAGTCACCCGCATCATGAAAGCCCAGAGACAGCGTTTTGTCCAAGGGGCCAAGGACCGGGGAATAAGCCAGGCCAAAGCTCAGAAAATCTTTGAACAAATCAACTATTTCGCTGGTTACGGATTCAACAAATCCCACAGTGCAGCATATGCCTACCTTGCTTACCAAACAGCCTATCTGAAAGCTCATTACCCCCTTCATTTTATGGCGGCGCTTTTGACATCCGAAGCGGAGAGGGGAGCAACCTCTCAGGTCGTGAAATACATGAATGAATGCCGGGAGATGGGTATTAAGGTTCTTCCTCCAGATATCAACAAAAGCGAGCTTAATTTTTTTGTGGAAGAAGGAAATATTCGTTTTGGACTGACGGCGGTTAAAAACGTCGGTGAAGGAGCCGTAATAAGCCTGGTAGAGGAAAGGGCAAAAAAAGGAAAATTTTCTTCTCCCTTCGATATATGTGGAGTCACCGATGCCAAGGCGGTCAACCGCAAAGTCATTGAGAGCCTGATCAAAGCCGGAGCATTTGATTCTCTCGGTTGGAAGAGGTCTCAGCTTTTCCATCT
>JAFGMO010000060.1 GCA_016927475.1 Candidatus Aminicenantota bacterium | reverse complement strand
GGTGATGATGAAGGAGCAAAGGATTATGTCGGCACTCTAACGTTTGTTTTCGATCTAAAGGGGAAAACCGTCATCCCCGGACTGCATGACGCCCATGTCCACATCAGGTATGGAGAACGGGAGCTTTATCCGCGCGTCCCGGACATAAGGCCCGGAATCGGCGAGTGGGCTTCCGTAGAACGCATGCAGGAAGTGATCAAGCGATGTCTGACCACAGGAGAAGGCATGCGGCCGGGGCCCGAGCCGCGCTGGCTGGTTTTAAGCGGCTGGATGTCGGATGTTTGGGATCCGCCTGAATTCCATAAGGAGCTTATCGACGCCGCCGCTCCCTTTAATCCTGTTTTTATCAGCCGCTACACCCACGGCAGCGGAGCCAACAGCAAAGCCCTGGAACTTGCGGGCATCACCCGCGACACCCCCGATCCGCCGGGGGGCCATATCAAAAAAGACAAAAACGGGGAACCCACGGGCGAATTCGTGGAAAGGGCGCCCTCACAATTAACCCGGCTTATTCCTCCCCTTCCTCCCATGACCGATTACGAGATAAGCCGCAATCTCGTCGAAGGAACGCAATTGGCCATAGCCAGCGGGCTCACCACGATCCACGGCGCCAGCATGACGGGGTATGAGGAGATTCAAAGGCGAATCAAACTTTATGAAGTAGGCCTGCTCAGGATCAGGATCAACGAAATGGTCAGGGAGAGCGCGGCAAAAAAATTGGGCAAACCGTTCAACTACAACAACAAATATGTCATCCGTTCCGTCAAGGCTTTTGCCGACGGCGCTTTGGGGTCGAGAGGCGCGCTTTTCCTCGAAGAGTACAGCGACTATCCGGGTTACCGCGGGGAACCCAGGCAGAGTGAAGACCAAATAGCCGAATCGGCCACCGAGCTTCTGAAAATCGGCTTTAACATGAGGATACACTGCATCGGGGACGCCGCCAACCGGACCGCCATCAACGCCTACGAAAGGGCCCTTAAGGCGACCGGAACAGACGGGAAAAAAGCCAGGTTCGCTCTCGAACACTGTCAGGTGCTTACTCCCGAAGATATCCCCAGGCTGGTTGAGCTGGGCATCGTCGCATCCATGCAGCCGCTGCATGCCACCGAGGATATGCACTTCGCCGAATCCAGGCTGGGGACCGAACGCCTGAAGTATGCCTATATCTGGAGCGATCTATTGGACCTCGGCGTAGTGGTCGCCACGGGAACGGATTATTCCGTCTCTCCCTACAATCCCTTCTATACCCTGCACGCCGCCGTGACCCGGCAGGACCGGAATAACAATCCTTCAGGAGGATGGATTCCGGAACAGGCCATGACCAGAGAAGAGGCTTTGCGGGCCGCGACCATGGGAGGGGCTTATGTCATGTTCGCGGAAGATATCCTGGGATCCATCGAGGTGGGCAAGCTGGCTGATTTTGTGGTTATTCCCGTGGATTACATGGCCATGCCGGCCGAGAACATCTGGAAGATCAAGCCGGAGATGACGGTTATCGGCGGCGAAGTCGTCTACAGAAAACCGGTTCAAACGCAGAAATGAACTTTTCTTAAATATCGTTCCGGAGAAGCCTTTCAGAAAAAATTCAAGCTCGTAACCGATTCTCCCTTTGTTCCGGATTTTTGGTTGACGGACACTGTTTTTAACAGGTATGATGAAAAGCACAAACATTCAGGGAGTAAACATTCGATGGAGTTTGGGGGACGTTATCATCGCCCGCAAAAGGGAATTTTTAATTTTACCGGAACACGTCGAGCATGAAAGATAAATTCTAAGGCACGGATATGAAATGCCCTAAATGTCATTCGGAAAATCCCGAAACAGCTACGTTCTGTGCGGATTGCGGGGCGAAACTTCTTATTCCCAAAAATATTGAACCCACAAAAACAGCGGAAACCCCTAAGGAAGAACTCACCACGGGCTCCACGTTTGCCGGCCGCTACCACATTATCGAAGAATTGGGTAAAGGCGGCATGGGGAAAGTCTACAGAGTGATCGATAAGGAGCTTAACGAGGAAGTGGCCCTCAAGCTCATCAAGCCTGAAATCGCCAAGGACAAAAAGACCATCGAGCGCTTTAAAAATGAACTGAAGGTCGCCCGGAAGATCAGCCACCGCCATATCGGACGCATGTACGAGCTTATGGAAGAAAACGACACTTATTTTATTACCATGGAATATGTTCCGGGACAGGACCTGAGAGCGCTGATAAGACAGACCGGCCAATTGACAACCGGAAAAGCCATCGCCATTGCCAAGGATATATCTGAAGGATTGACGGAGGCTCATAGACAGGGAATCACCCACCGGGATCTGAAACCATCCAATATTATCATCGACAGAGCCGGCAGTGCGAGAATTTTGGACTTTGGAATCGCCCGCTCCGCCAAAGGCAAAAAAATAACGGCGGCGGGAATGATGATCGGGACACCCGAGTACATGAGCCCCGAACAGGTGGAAGGCAAAGAAGTTGACCAGCGTTCGGATATCTATTCGCTGGGTATCATCCTTTATGAGATGGTAACGGGAAAGGTGCCCTTTGAGGGAGACACTCCCTTCACCGTAGGCGTCAAGCACAAAAGTGAGGCCCCGAAAGACCCCAAAGAAATAAACACACAGATCCATCAAAATTTGAGCCGGATCATCCTGAGATGCCTGGAAAAGGACAAAGAAAAAAGATATCAGAGTGCAGCCGACGTCCTTTCCGAGCTTGTTAATACTGAGAAGGGCATCCCCTCGGAAGAGAGAGTAGCCCCCGCGAAAAAACCGATCACTTCTCGGGAAATAACCGTCAGTTTCAGCCTGAAAAAGATTTTTATTCCGGCATTTGTTATCGCCGCAGCGCTTATAGGACTACTATTTTGGAGCCCCTGGTCTAAGACAAAACATGCTCCCATCTCCACCGACAAACCCTCCATCGCCGTCTTGTATTTCCGGAACGGAACAGGGGATCAGAGCATGGATCACTGGCGGGAAGACCTATGTGATTCCGTCATCACCGACCTCTCCCAATCGAAATACATCAGGATCTTAAGTTTCGACAGGATATTCAGCATCCTGAAAAAGAACAATCTATTGGATGCCCGAAATTACAGCACGGAAGACCTGATGACGGTTGCGGCGGAGGGAAAAGCGGATCATATACTCTGGGGAAGCCTGTCGCGTGCGGAAGACCTGTTCCGAATCAAATACACGCTTCAGGATATCAAAAACGGAAACATTATCGGGTCAGACAGTCTCGAAGGAAGAGGGGTGGAGAGCATTTTCTCCATGGTCGATCAGCTGACCATAAAGATCAAGCAGGATCTCAAACTCACAAACCAGCAGATATCAGATGACAGGGATATGGGAGTCAAAACCATCACAACAAGCTCTTCCGAGGCCTATCGTTATTACAGGGAAGGCCGTGACCTTTTTCTTCGGGACGACTACCGTGAATCCATTCCCCTTCTGGAAAGAGCCGTCGAAATCGATCCGAACTTCGCCCTCGCCTACAGGGGTCTGTCGACTTCTTATTCACTGATCGATATAAACAAGTATAAAGATTATGCCGCCAAAGCCTATGAACTGAGAACTCACGCTTCCCATGAGGAAAGGCTGGTCATCGAAGCTTACTACTTTGGCGTTGTCGAAGAGGATACCGAGAAATCCATTCAAGCCTGTGAGAAAATACTGGAGGAATATCCGAATAATAATTTTGCCAGGGGACAACTAACTTATTTATATGACTCTCTGGAAGATTGGGATAAAGTCATCGTTCACATGACGAAGGCCATAGCCGGAGGGGATGAATGGATGAGCGGGTACAATCATCTTGGAACCGCCTATGAAGCTAAAGGAATGTACGAGAAAGCCCGTCAAGTTTATCAGGATTACATAGATAATATTCAGGACCATGCGGGAATGCACGCCCGCATCGCGGATTCATACGTTTATGAAGGAAAATATGAACAGGCCATTTTAGAAGCGGATAAAGCCATAGGACTTGATCCCAACAGCTATACCAAAGCTCCCATCTACCACCTTCAGGGTGATTTTGAGGCAGCCAAGAGGGAATATAAAAGTCTTTTGGACAAAAACAACATGAGTTGGAAAATGAACGGCCGACGGAGTTTGGCAATCCTCTACCGGATGCTCGGTTTATACGGAAAAGCCGAAAAAGAAGCCCTGGCCGGCCTAAAACTAGCCGAAGAGATAAAAGACCGCGAATGGCAAAGAACTTTTTATTTCATCCTGGCATGGGAAGATTTGTCCACAGGGAAGCTAAAGGATTCATATGCTCGGGCTGAAAAAATCTTAACCAGTGCCGCGGAAGATGAACTCCCTCTGTGGCAGGTTTTTGCCATAATCATAAAATTAAATGTAAAACTTGAACAAAACAAGATCGAAGAATCTTTATTTCTTGCTGAAGAGGTCAAAAAAAATGTCGACAGAACGCCAAGCATAAAGGATGTTTGTTGGTATCTTTTTTGTAGGGGGCAAATCGAAGAAAAAAAGAAGAACTACGAAGAAGCTATCGACTTTTTCAGCCGAAGTTATTCTTTATTGGGCCACCAGAAAGATTGGTTTCAGAACCATGGATGGATCCTGTTCCGTATCGCCTCAGCTTATTATTTAAAGGGCGATTTGGAATCGGCCGAAAAAGAATATGAAAACATATTGGCTCTGACGACGGGAAGATTTTTTTGGGGCGATCTTTATGTAAAAAGTTTTTATAGGCTCGGCAAGATTTATGAACAGCGGAGCAACAAAACCAAAGCCGTAGAATATTTTGAAAAATTCCTCGATCTCAGGAAAAACGCCGATAACGGTCAGCCCGAAGTCGAAGATGCCCGTAAGATACTGGCCGGATTGAAACCGGAAATGTAACCTGTTTTCATTCGCCTCAAAACGCATGAAAGAGCTTCAATGAGTTCGGAAATCGTCATTCAAACCCATAACCTGTCCGTTTATTACGGCTCGCAGCGCGGCATAAAAAACCTCAATTTATCCGTTTATAAGGGCGAGGTTTTAGGATTTTTAGGCCCGAACGGCGCCGGCAAAACAACGACACAGAGGGTCCTGCTGGATATTATTCATCCCACAAAAGGAAGCGCGGCCATATTCGGACTCGATTGTCAAAAAAACGGCGCGGCCGTTCGAAAACATTTAAGCTACTTGCCGGGAGAACTTTCCCTCTATCCCTTGATGAAAGCGACCACTTTTTTCGATTTGCTCGGTTCCCTTCAGAAAAAGAAGCCGGGAAGGAAACCGTGTTCTGTTTGAAGTCGGGCAAAACCTCGATATTCTGATGGAAAAGGCCGCGCCCTATGGAATCATCGACATTGAGTCTAAAAAGGTATCATTAGAGGAAATTTTTCTCGCTTTTTACGGCCCTCGCTCCAAAGGGGGCCAAAATGTTTGATCTTTTTTTATATGAAATAAGGTCACGCTGGAAGGCTATCCTCGGCTGGGGATTCGGCCTTGTTCTATTCGGGGCCATATATATATCCGTTCTTCCCAGCATCTTTGAACAGATGAAGTACATGAAGGACCTTTCCATCTACCAGCTTGTAGGCCTGCACCTTGGATCTATCGAGGGCTATCTGGCCTCGGTCATACTCGTCTATATTTCCATTCTTTTGGGCATTTATTGTATCACCGCCGGAACGGCAACCCTGGCCGAAGAAGAAGACAACGGGACTCTCGAATTGATTATGTCCATGCCGCTCAGCCGGTGGCAAATAGGAACGGCCAAGGCCGCCGCTCTTTCCGCCGTCACCCTGCTCATCATGATAATCGCCGCTGCCGGCAATGCTTTTTTCCTGGCACTTCTGCGAATCAACCATCCCATAAATGTAACCCCTTTTCATCTTTTTGCGGCGCTTATGAGCAGTCTGCCCCTGGCATGGGCCCTCATCATGATTGGCCTTTTTTTTGGTGCCGTACTGCCGAATCGCCGATTTGCCGCAGCAATGACAACCCTGTTTTTCATCGCCGGCTTTTTCGGGGAAAACATTGCAAGCATGGTCAAAACCCAGTGGAACCCATCAAATATTTTTGCCTCTATCATTATTACAATACTTCCGGCACCATATTTGCCGAAGGTCCGCAGTTATCGGATATCGGCATTTTATTGGGAGTTGCGGCCGTATTTTTTGCGCTGGCCCTGGTCTTCTTCAAAAGGCGCAACATCACCGTGGGCGCCTGGCCCTGGCAATAATTGGGGACACAATACCTATTACCCTTATTTTTTCTTAACTGAATAAGCCGGGCGAGAGTTGAGGATAGGATCTAAAATTCCGATTTATGAACTAGAACGTGCTCAAACCTTAAAAGTTCCGAAGATTAAACCCGAACCTGTTTATTCTTATAACACGGCCAAGTAGCCTTTCCCCCTGCCTCCGTTTCGATCGTATCGATGATTATTCCGTGAGAAAAGGGTCGAGCGATCAGAGTTTCAAACCCATCTTCTTCCGCAATGTTTTAAATCGTGAATCTTCCCGAATCGAATCAAAGGGTGGGGCAAAGGTGTAAAGCAGATTGCTGTCGCGTTTTTCCAGGGCCCTGTCAAACCATTCATACATCCTGTCCAATTGGTCAAGCCCCATAAAGATGACACCGATCCAGAAGGGTGATATCGGTTC
The DNA here is from genome assembly GCA_016927475.1 of Candidatus Aminicenantota bacterium. Classification (GTDB taxonomy): domain Bacteria; phylum Acidobacteriota; class Aminicenantia; order Aminicenantales; family Aminicenantaceae; genus JAFGMO01. The sequence goes on along the minus strand of JAFGMO010000060.1, from coordinate 61,719 downwards.
TGTTTCATAGCGCTTGAGCAGGATTGAATGAATGGCCTCCGCTTCTTTATGGTTCCCGCTTCTTCCGTAGTACAATGCCAGCACCGCCAGAAAAGCGGGGCCCTCATTGCCCAGCTTCCGTACTTTTTCACCTTCAGCAAAGACCAATTCATACTTGCCCTGCAGACCGTAGACATCCACAAGGCCGTGATGACCGGACACAATCTCCGGCTCAATACTGATAATTTTCTTAAAATATTCGATGGCGGTCTCATAATCATATTTATACACATAAAGATAGCCCGTACGCAGCAGAATGATAAGGTTTAAAGGATCGATTTCAAGCGCTTCATTCATGTGATTTAAAGCCGCATCATAATCCTGATCCAGAAGGGAAAGGGCCAATTCATACCAGAGTCGTGTATTGACATCATCGGGATTCAGTTCGACGGCCTTATCAAAATACGTCCGTGCCTTTTGACTATCCCAGTCGAGAAAGGTAGCCACAGAACCCAAGGCCGCATAAGCTTCGGACAAATGGGGATCCAGTCTTAGCGCCTGTTCCGCTGCATCTCTTGCTTTAGGCAGTGCCTCCCTTCCATCAAGAACCCCGATGGGATTGGTGAGAATAATATAGGTATCGGCCAGTCCGGTATGCGTTGGGGCAAAAGCAGGATCCCGGACAATGGCTTCCCGGAAAGTTTCCTGAGCTTTGAGCATCCACTCCGGTGAAAATTTATTGAAATAGTAACGTCCTTTTAGATAGAGTTCATAAGCCCCAAGATCAGGCCGCATTTTTTTGCTCATTTTGGGAACGGTTCGAATGAATTCAGACTGGAGTTTATGCGCAATTTCTGCAGAGATCTCATCTTGAATGGCAAAGACATTCTCCAGGTCACGGTCATATTTTTCAGACCAGAGATGGCATCCGTCTTCAACAGTGATCAGCTGTGCTGTAATGCGCACACGGTTACCCGATTTTCGTACGCTGCCTTCAAGCACATATTGAACACCCAGCTGATTGCCGATATCACGAATGTCCGTCTGCTTTCCTTTAAAGGCAAAGGCCGACGTTCTGGCAACGACGCGAAAATCTTTTAATCCGGTCAAGGCATTGATCAGTTCTTCGGTCAAACCATCACTGAAATATTCATTTTCCGAATCAGCGCTCATATTGACAAAAGGAATAACAGCGAGTGATGGTCTTTGCTCCTCAGTATGTCCGATTTTATTCGAAGACTGTTTGCTCATCATTTTTTCTATTTTTTCCAAATCAGACTGTACGGCAGAAATCGATGGGTACCGGTCGTCCCGATCTTTTTTCAAGGCCCGGGTCAGAAGGGCTTCCCATGGCCAGGGAAGCTTCTCTTTAGAAAGCGGTAAAGGTTTCGGTTCCTGGTTCAGTATGGCATTGATAACCGCCTGCTCATGAATCCCTTTAAAGGGCAATTCCCCGCTAAGCATTTCGTAAAGCATCACCCCTAGGGACCAGATATCGGTGCGCTGGTCTACCGGCTCACCCCGGGCCTGTTCGGGAGACATGTAAGCCACGGTACCCATCGTGATGCCGGTCTTGGTCAAGGTAATATCTCCGCTGAGTTTGGCCAGGCCGAAGTCCAGAATTTTCACCTGTTCCTCTTGAGTGAGGAAAATGTTGGCTGGTTTGATGTCCCGGTGAACGATCCCCTTTTCGTGGGCTTTCTTTAATCCCGCCGTCACCTGCAAAGCAATATCCAGAGCCTTCGCCACCGAAAGGGGGCTTTTCCCAATCCTAGCTTTTAAGGTCTCCCCCTCGTAAAAGGCCATAGCGATAAAAAGCCGGCCGTCCTCGGTCTCATCACACTCGTGGATGGTGCAGATGTTGCCGTGGTCCAGAGATGAGGCCGCCCGGGCCTCCTGAAGAAAGCGCGCCTTGACCTGCGGATCTTGAAACCGTTCCCGGGGCAGGAACTTAAGGGCCACGATCCTTCCCAACCGGGTGTCCTCGGCCTTATAGACTTCCCCCATGCCTCCGGCACCGATCTTGGCCATAATCTTGTAGTGGGAAACGGTTTGGCCGATCATTTTTACATCCCCTATAGAAACGCTGCCATCTTCTGTATCTCAGTGAATTTGAGTTTATACTAGAGAAGAAAAGGAGGAATGTCAAAGATAAAAAACCGGGGACACAATACCTATTTACCTTATTTCTTATCAATCAAACCAAAAGTGTATTCGAGTGCTCTGTCTCTGTTGTTCTTCAAATCTTCAATGCTTGTTTTGACCATGTGATCGGGAAAAATCCCGCGGTTTTTGGGAAGGCCGCTGACCGTGGCGGCATAGCTGCCTGTGGCAAGTTTTAAGATGATTCTTGTATGTTTAAGGTCAAATGTTCGAACAGCCGCGTTGCAGGTATATGTGCCTCCGGTCTCCGTTCCGATAAATGTGCCCAGATTATGATATTTCAGCAGGGCACAAAAATGCCCCGTCGTCGAAAAATCAGCTCCGTCAATAAGAAAAAAAAGATTTCCGTTGAAGTGGTTCTCAGCCAGCTTGATGGGTTTAGCCAGGTCGGCATATTTTCCATATGGTTTTGAGAAATAGATTTGGGGCTCTTTTTCAATATAGGAGAACAAATAGCTTGCGCAGAACGGATCTCCGCCGCCATTACCGCGAAGATCGATAATAAGATTTTTTATATTGTTTTCTTTGATCTTTCGAAATGCTTGGTCAATGAACGAAAAAAAGATTTTGTTTTTTTCGCCGTAATAAACAAAGCTGTTTATGGTCAAAACCGCGGCGTCTTTTTCGGGGAAAATTTCCTCTTTCAAATCTTTGGGCACTTGGTTGGAATAATTGATTCCAGAACAAGGAAGTGCCGGGACCACAGCTTGTTGGATATCTCCGTTTTTTCCCGTTCTGTATTCAATCCTGAATTCCTTAGGTGCGCCGAAGTGATTGGCGTAATAATACTGAAAACAGTTCTCCAAAGCGGAACATTTGAATGAATCGTTGTGCCCGTCAGCGGAAATCTCCTCTTTTAACGTTTGTTTGATTCGGGTGACTTTGATGTCATTTAGGGAAACTATTTCGCTGTAAAGAGGAAGGGAGGAATTCTCGTTAAGGTTTTTGATAACATAGCACTTATTTTCAATAAATCTTAATATCAGGGGGAATTTATAAACCTGAAATTTATTTCTGTATTCAGCGGGATAATCCAGATGAGCATGCCCGCAGCCTATTTTTCCCTTGAGGGGAGCCAGTACATTATAAAATTGACGCAGAGACATGGGCCCACTGATTTTTTCATATTGAGATTCGAAGGCCCTGTCGAAGGATTCTTTGGATGTGAATTCATATGGGCAGGGATGAACCTCTTCAATGTGTTTGCGAAACTGAAAAAAATCCTCCTGCATTTCTTTGACGGAGTATGTATCCTTTAGATAAGAGCCGGTTTTTTTGGAGCCAAAAAATTCCTGTTCTCCCTCGATCCACTTGACTTGCGTGATGTTGCCCTGCTCGTTTTCCAAAAACGTCAAAAGTTGTGTATTATCTTTCGATATCCCTTGGAATTCACCTTTTTTTCGGTCGACAGGTTTCAAAAGAATGGAATGACTTCTATCGTATGTAACCGTCATATTCCCGTCTTCTATGTATACGGATCTCATTACATATTTAAAGTCTATGTAAAATTCAAAATCTCCTGTGAACGGAGCCCATTCCGGATGGTTAAGTTTTCCCAGGATACGTTTTCCATGGATGTTTTTGGGATTGATCTGTAAAGATTTGGTGTAGCTTTTTTTGGCCGATTCGGTGTCGCCCAAAATCATATAGGCTTCCCCCAGGCTGTCATAAACATTCCAGGAATGTGGATAGAGAAGGGTGTTCAGCTCAAAAACCTCGAGAGCTTCTTTTATATCTCCGGCTTGGATCAATCGGTAGCCCAAACCATTTATTGTTTGTTCATTATATTTTTTGAGATCCGGATACTTCTTTTTCAATTCCTCAAGGTTTTTGATCTGCGTTTGAGCTAAAAGAGAACAACCGAGAAAAATGATCATGAAAACAAAACTTATCTTTTTCAAAGGACACTCCTTAAATCATTTCACAAATTTACAATACGCAGGGGAATGAAAAAAATCAACTTAATGGATTCTGAAGATTCAGTAAGATGAAATTTCCGGTTATTCTTCGAGGTATCCGATCTTGAACCGGAGATACACATAGGGGTAAACCGGTGATTTCCTCCCCGACTCAAAAAGAAAGTGTATCTGCTGGGCATCCGCATTTTTCCTCATTCGCAGCCTTGGGTCGTCAGGAATACTCGGGTCTGTAAGCTGTCTTCCACTGTGGCTGTCGTAGGTCAACTCCTCGCCGACTAAGGTACAGAGCTTTTTTCGCCCGCTTAAAATTCTCATGATATAGCTTCCGGCTGCCTGGTTTTTCAGGAATTCAATATCATACCGGCCCTTTTTGATGACCGAATTATCATGTTCCATCTTAAGCGGAACCATGACCCCTTTGAACTTATAAATTGTTTTCAATTGGGCTTCGGCCTGGCCGATAAAAAGAGAAAGAATAAAAATCATCATAAAAAAGAAAATTGTTTTTCGAGGCATTACTATTTCCTCCCCTATTTCAAAAATTTGAGGATATATTTCCTCTCGTAAATGTATTTATTTATAAAATAAGGATTTTGCTTAATCAGTTCAAGTCTATTTTTTCACTCATAACGCAATGAATCGACCGGATCGGCGGTGGCGGCTTTGACAGTCTGGCAGCTGACGGTGAGCAGAGCAATCATTAAAACGGTGAAGCCGGATAAGAAGAAAATCCAAATATTCAGGTGGGTACGAAAGGCAAAATCCTGCAGCCATTTGGTCACAGCAAAATAGGCAGCAGGCCAGGCTATAATGTTGGAAATCACGATCCATTTAAGGAGCTCTTTTGAAAGCAAGCTGAGAATACCGGGAACGGACGCGCCCAAAACCTTGCGGACTCCGATTTCCTTGGTTCGCTGTTTCACAGTGAAACTGACCAAACCAAAAAGGCCAAGACAGGATAAAAAAATGGCCAAACAGGCAAAAATCGCCAGTATTCTGCCGACTCTTTCCTCTGATTCATAGTAACGGTCAAACCTCTCATCAAGAAATGAATAACTGAAGATAGGGCCCAGATGGAGTTCATTCCATTTCCCTTCTATAAAGGAAAGCGTTTCGCTTAAATTTTCTGTCGTTACTGTGAGGCTTATAGAGTAAAAATCCTGTGGCTCACATAGCATCACCAGCGGTTCGATGGCGCGCTGCAGTCCCGTGTAATGAAAATCTTTGACAACCCCGATGATGGTTCTTCTGTTCTCAGGTTCTCTGGGACCCCGCTCAAGGACTTTCCCTACAGCTTCCTCAGGAGAACTCCAGCCAAAGTGTCGCACCGCCGCTTCATTGATAATGCACGATCTGCCCGCATCAGTGCTCATATCGTCGCTAAAGTTTCTTCCGGCAGCCATTTGCATTTTAAATTCCGGAATAAAATCATGGTCAAAACTTATATCATTCATAGGCCAGTTCTCATCTTCTCTTCCCACGACCCGCGTTGTTCTGTTGCTGTATCCTTCTCCGGGAGGAGCGGAACAGGCTGTGGCCCCAATAATGTTATGATGTCTTAGAAACTCATTTTTTATGGCTTCATGATTGTTGTCTAAATGCGCACGGAAAACGATTTTCTGTTCTTTGTCGAATCCCAGATACCGGTTTTTCATAAAATCGATTTGAGTATACACGGCTATCGTCCCGATGATTAATATAATCGAGATAGTAAACTGGCAAACGATAAAAACTTTCCTTAGAGTGGATTTTCTTTTCCCCGAAAACAGCCTGTTTTTAAGGGTTAAAGCCGGCTCAAACTTTGATAAGAAAAGTGCCGGATAGGCACCGGATGCCATCCCGATGAAGATTATGAGAAAGACAAGGAAAATGATATTGTCCAAATAAAACAAATCCGCAGATCTCAATTCCCTGCCGGTCAGGCTGCTGAAGAACGGCATTAAAATAACAACCAGCATGAAGGAAAGAAAAAAAGCAAAAACAGATATCACAAGAGATTCTCCGATGAACTGCCTGACAAGCTGCCTTTTATAAGCGCCCATTGTTTTTCTAAGCCCCACTTCTTTGGCCCGATTCGAGGCTCCTGCAGTAGAGAGGCTGATAAAGTTTAAACAGGCCAATATCAATATCAGAGATCCTACGGTTAATAAAATATAGAGAAACGGCACATTCACCGACTGCAAATGGAGAGAGACAAGCGGTCGCAAAAACGAAGTATAGGTCCAACCTCGTTCTTTAAAGTACTCACCAGCGTATTCATGTCCGATAAACGTAATCTTCTTCTCAAAATCTTCTGCCGTAACATCGGGTTTGAGCTTGATATAGCCTAAGGCACTCACATTCGCCCAATTGGTCATTTCTTCCGGAGGGACTCTATAATTTTTCATGGACGTAATAAAACCGTACGGCAGGTGTGTGTTGGAAGGCGGATTATGAGCGATTGCGGTGATTTCAAAATTTCTTCCATCAACATTCAGTTTCTTCCCTATGGGATTGTCGCCTCCAAAATATTTGGCTACCATATCCTTGGATATGATCATTGAATTTCCATGACTGAAAGCTGATTCAGGACTTCCTTGGATCAATGGAATGTCAAAAATATCAAATATCTCTTTTTCAGCATAAATAAAGCCTGATTCATAAAATCGGTTTTGATCGTGATCGACAAGAACCCGCCTGCTGGTAATGCGGACAGCTGATTCCACTTCCGGATATTTTTCTCTTAAAATGGAAACAAGCGGATCACTTGCGCTTTCGAAGCTCACTTCCTGTGATCCGAAATCCACTCTCGTCCCTACTCGGTAAATACGATCAGCATCGTTATGATATTTGTCATAGCTGAATTCATGGCTTACATACATACAAATCAAAATGAAGCAGGCCATTCCAATCCCAAGACCTGAAACAGTGATGAGTGAGAAGCCTTTTTGTTTTTTGACGGTTCTTAAGGCGATTTTAAGATAGTTATTAAACATTGTTGCCCCCATACAGAATGAATCCTTGAGATAATTAGGTGTGGACCTAAAGAGATACCACCAGAAACGAAGACCGGCTTGAACCCGGCCTTTCTCCTCAGCAAAAGCGCCGTATATTTCCATAAAATCACCAAGTCGTGTCTCTCCTTCGTCCTTGAAAATTCTCTGGATTAGCCATTTGCTCAAGCGGGAAGGTTGGGATTCTGTTTTTTTACGTGTCATAACCTTTTTCCAGACTGGAAATGCTTAAAATTCAGTACTTCTATTTGTCTAACATTATTAAGACAAACCATAAGAATAGACGCAGAGCGTTTAAAAATGGTTGACGGGAGTTTAAAAAGGTAAGGCCCCGCCTGTCCTATCCCCTATTATTTTCTGAGGGTTATTATTGTATCTTGCCCAGCCTATCTCTAATATCCTTCGGAATTCCGTTTTTATGAATCATCACGGCCAGAACCCGGCTTCTTAAATAGTTTTCCGAATAAAAAGCGGGAGGATGCATTTCCAACTCCGGCCCGACAGAATCTTTGACCACATAATACTTTTTCCCGGATTCGTCGTGGGCGATGCCGATCAAATGGATCAGATGAACATCGCTGGTCTGCCAGTTATCGAAAAGCTCATCCCGGACATCCTGATCGATAACCTCATCTTCGCTGAAATCTGCATAATTTTTACTTGCATCACCGTAGAGTTCTCTTGTGATATGGATGTCCACGGCGGCTGAATAGCCGTTCTCTAAGGCATGATCGATAGTATTTACATAATCATCAACCGGAAGGTTATAAAAGTCGTGGTCGTGGAGCCAATTATCCCTCACCACCAGCTCGCCTGGCTGATAAAAAGGAATGTGGGAATATGAGGTGAGCTTGACATAATCATCAAAATTCAGATTCAAAACGTCTTGGGCGAATTTTTCGGGATTGTATTCTTGGCCGTTATACGTAAAGGTTTCCGGGAAAACTCCCATATGCGTGTCCAGGAGTTGTTTTAAGTCCTGCAGCCATGGGTTTGTTACGACTCCGTTTTTCCAGGTGATGCTGAGTTCGTTTTTTTGGGCATTGGTGTACAACTGCCGGATAAATTTCCGCAGCTCGTTGAAGAGATTATTGTAGTTATTGATATCTTCCTCTTTTAACGTCCCTTCATAAGCCGCATAAGGCATGGCGCCGTATTTTTTGATGACCCTCAGCACATCCCCGAAGTGTCCTCCTTTTCTGAAAGAATTCCCGTCGCGATACCTCAAACACCGCTGGATCTTTTCGATATAAGAATAGTAATGGCAGTACAATTGAGACAATTCAATTTTTTTCTGGCCGGTGCGGTAAAGTTCGGATTCCAGAAAGGATACGACACTGTGGATCGAACAGCTGCCGCCCGAACCTTGTGACTTATAAGGAGAGGTCCAAACCTCTTTGTCGACCGTGATCTTTTTTCCTTGACTGCCCGGGGTTCGATCCTGGGAAAAACTATTCGTTGAAAGAAAAACCATCAAGCAGAGGGTAAGAGAAAAAAATAAAATACCATGTGATTTCTTATTCATTGTTGCTTCACTCCCATATTTATGAAAATATACCTTTATCTTCCATGCTGTTTGCTGTGCCCACTCGGGAAAAAAACAAAATCCGGCGCTTCATGCGCAGCCTAACCGGCAGGCCCACTAAACAAGACGCAAAACGATAAAAAAAAGTTCCCTTCTTTTCCTCGAACAAGGGGAATCGAAAAAACCAAATTTTTAAAACCCATTTTTGGGCCCAAAAATCAATTCTAAGCAAAAGGTTCCAGGGGAGTGAATATTCAAACTCATTTGATTTCAGTCGTTTATCTCAGCCAAGCTGCAATGACAACATTTATCTCAATAAAGTGAAAAAAACCTCAAAATATTTTGACTTTTTCACTTTTTGTTGATAATATTTTTATTATATTCGGGGAGGAATATGGGAAATGAAATGTCCAAAATGTCAGGCTGAGGTGCGTGATGATTCCCGCTTCTGCAGCAAATGCGGGGCGCCGATTCATCCTTCCGATGAAACTTTTATCTCCCAAACCCGGACGATCCTGAAACCCATAGAGGAATTGATGCCGGGAACCGAACTCGCCGGCAAGTACAGGATCGATGAGGTGGCGGGCAGAGGGGGAATGGGCATCGTCTATAAGGCTGAAGACACAAAGCTTAAACGACATGTCGCCCTCAAATTCCTGCCGCCGGAATTGATCAAGGACAAACAGGCCAAGGAGCGGTTTATCCTGGAAGCCCGAACAGCGGCCGCTCTCTCCCATCCCAATATCTGCACCATCCATGAGATCAACGAACAAGACAGCCAATCCTTCATCGCCATGGAATACGTCGAAGGAAAAAACTTAAGGGAAATATTAAACAAGGGGCCTCTTGAAATAGAAAAGGTTCTGGATATCACCATTCAAATAGCTCAAGGACTGGATGAAGCCCATAGGAAGGGCATTATCCACAGGGATATCAAAAGTTCCAATGTCATGGTGACGGAAAAAGGCCAGGCAAAGATCATGGACTTCGGGTTGGCTAAGATCAAAGGAACGACTCTTTTCACAAGAAAAGGGACGACTCTGGGAACGGTGGCCTACATGTCTCCCGAGCAGGCCCGGGGGAAGGACCTCGATCACCGATCAGACATCTGGTCTTTGGGAGTTATGCTCTATGAGATGCTCTCAGGGGAACTGCCCTTTACGGGAGACCGGGAGGCGTCGATTCTCTATTCTGTTGTGCATGAGGAACCGAAACCGCTCAAAGAGATAAGACGTGACCTTCCCCCCGAGTTACAACAGATCACAAACCGGGCCCTGAGGAAAAAACGGGAATCCCGGTATGGGTCGGCAGCCGAAATGTTAGCCGACCTCAAGAAATTCCGGGATGCTCTGCGGGCAGAGGAGCTTGGGGCCTTCAACCTGCGGAAATTTCTCCGCCGCATACTCAGGCCAAGAATTTCCATCCCGGCTGTTTGCGGGATCCTTGTTATAACCTTGGCTTCTGTCTGGTTTGCCAACCGCCGGGCTAATATCCGCTGGGCCAGAGAAGAAATGCTTCCGCAGATCGAAAGTCTGGTTGAAGGAACGCTTCGGGAATTCACGGAACCATACCGACTCGCGGTGGAAGCGGAGAAGTTCATTCCCAAAAATCCCAAGCTTGCCGAACTTTTTGTTAAATGTTCCTTAAATTCCAACATCACAACCGAACCTCCAGGGGCCGATGTTTATGTGAAAGAATACCAGGCCCCGGACAGCGAATGGGAATATTTGGGCGTTTCGCCCCTGGAAAAAATCAGGCTGCCCATAGGAATATTCAGATGGAAATTAGAAAAGGAAGGCTACGAGACCGTTTTGGCTGCATCCACCAATTGGAACTATAATCTCAAAGAAGAATTCATTCCTTTTGATCTGGTAAGGATCCTTGATAAGAAGGGAAGCATCCCGGAGGATATGGTGCGTGTGTCGGGCACGCAAATGCCATTCGGGAAATTGGATGATTTTTTTATTGGCAGGTTTGAAGTCACGAACAAACAGTATAAGGAATTTGTAAACAGCGGGGGGTACCAAAACAAAAAATACTGGAAACATCAATTTATAAAAAATGGCGAGGTCCTGACTTGGGAAGAAGCCATGGCTCAATTTGTGGATCAAACAAACAGGCCGGGCCCCGCCGCATGGCAGGCGGGAGACTATCCCGAGGGACGGGAAAATTATCCGGTATCAGGCATCAGTTGGTATGAAGCGGCCGCCTTCGCGGAATTTGCGGGAAAAAGCCTGCCCACAAGAATCCACTGGGGCCTGGCCAGAGGGGAACGCACCCCTATAATCATGTGGTTCCAAATGGGAGGAAACGCCATTTTTGCTCCCTTAAGTAATTTCCAGGGACAAGGGCCGGCTCCGACGGGAAACTATCAAGGGATGACAGTCTACGGCGCCTTTGACATGGCGGGGAATGTCAGGGAATGGTGCTGGAACAAAACCCCGAAGGGAAGATTGATGAGAGGCGGAGCCTGGAACGATAACGCCTATATGTTCGGAAATTTGAGCCAAGCGTTTCCCTTTGACCGCTCCTCTAACAACGGCTTCCGCTACGCTCTTTATCCTCATCCGGAAAAAATCCCCGAAGCGGTATTCCGTTCGGTAGAAATGGGGGGAGCGATAGATTTTTACAAAGAAAAACCCGTCTCGGATACGGCTTTTAAGTTTTACAAAGAACAGTTTTCTTATGACAAAACCGATCCAAACGGACGGGTGGAATGGAAGGACGAGAAACACGAGGATTGGATTGAAGAGCAAATATCTTTCGACGCCGCTTACGGCGAGGATCGGGTGATCGCCATCCTTTTTCTTCCAAAAAATGCTTCTCCCCCATACCAGACCGTTATCTATTTTCCAGGCGCGCAGGCAGGGTGGCGAAAGTCGAGCCGTGAAATCGGCAACGCCATGGAATTCAAGATTTTTCTTTCCTTTATCATAAAAAACGGCCGGGCCGCTGTTTATCCCGTCTATAAAGGGACCATGGAACGCAATTTTAAACGGCCGCAGCCCTGGCAGAATTCGTTTCGTCAAACGGAATATCGGATTCAAGTGGTCAAAGATTTCAGAAGATGTATCGATTATCTGGAGACCCGGCCGGATATCGACAGCCAAAAGGTTGCCTATTACGGAATGAGTTGGGGCGGAGGCTGGCCCGGACAGCTCATACCGGCCGTTGAGGACCGCCTTAAAGCATGCATCATCCTGGGAGGGGGCCTGCATAATTTGGGTCGCCCCGAAATCAACCCCATCAATTACGTGAGCCGGGTAAAAACGCCATTCTTGATCATCAGTGGAAAATACGACGCCAATTTCGTGTATGAAACATCAAGCAAACCTCTGTTCGACCTGTTGGGTACGCCAGCCGAGCACAAGGAGCATAAGCTGTATGAAACAGACCATATTGCGCCGAGAAATGAATTCATCAAGGAAATCCTGGCCTGGCTTGACCGCTACCTAGGCCCTGTGAAAAGATGATTCCGCCGGCTTGAGCAGATCCCCTCTGTGAATTGTGCCTTGGCTGACCTATCATCAATAAAATAACAAATTTATGAAATGTCTTCAGGCAAAGAAATTTCTTAAAACTGATTTTGGGGCCCAAAAATTCATTCTAAGTTAAAGGCGCCAGATAAATGAATATTCGAACCCATTTGCTCTCAGTGGCTTATCTCAGCCAAGGCATATAATTTCTTAGCTCGTTGAAAAATCGATTATTCATTCATACCGGAGCGAATCCGCGGGGTTGGCTAAAGCGGCCTTGATGGTCAATGCGGATGTCGTCAACAGCACAACACTGACCATCGAGAAAGCTGCAATCATAAAAAATGCAGGAGAAATGCCGATTCTATACGCATAATTCTGAAGCCATTTGTGCAGCACATACCAGGCTGCAGGCCAAGCGATAACATTGGCCAGGATAACCCATTTTATAAATTCTTTAGTGAGAAGCCCGACCACGTTGGATACAGTGGCCCCGTGAACCTTCCGGATGCCGATCTCCTTTACCCTCCTGGCGACAGATATCGATGTCAGTCCAAACACACCCAAACACGCAACAAAAACCGCCAGCAGGGAAGAATACAGCACGATATTCTTCCATCTGTTCTCATCCAAAACTTGAGCTTCAATGTCTTCCTCAAGAAAACTCCAGGAAAAAGGTTTGTCCGGCTCCAATTCTGTCCATGCGGCTCGAATCCGATCAAGTGTTTCTGACAGATGGTAAGGCGATATTTTTATCAAAATATACCGAAGAGGTATTATAGGATTAATGTAGTAAAGAGCCGGCAGGGTTCTATGTTCAGCCATATTCTTATTATAACGGTGCATTTTTGTTAGTGTATCTATTCCATATATGCGAGAATCTCTAACCACTCCGATAATCGTAAAAATCCTGGAATGGTAGCGGATCTGAGTTCCCACCGCCTTTTTTAATCCCAGGGTTTGAACGAGGCTTTCATTCACAACGAGGGCCTGCATATCTGATGATATTTTATGTGAAAAATCCCGTCCTTCCACAAGATCCAGTTCTATTGTTTTGAAATAATCAAAATTGACTCTCATATAGCTTGTCTTGTAGTCATGTCCGTTATACAAAAACCTACCAATTCCTACTTTATCGAATGATCCTGAAGCGCTTGACATACGGATAATATCCGCCTGATTCAAGAGACGGTTCCTGAATTTTTCATATAATCTTTCACCGGGCTCAACCTCCCTTTTATGAGTTTCTACAATAATCACATTTTCTCTATTGAAGCCATAATCATCATTCAATATGAACCGTATCTGCCTGCTGAGACCGATAACGACAACAATTAGGATGATGGAAAGTGAAAACTGCATAATGACCAGGATCCGGGTGAAGGAATTTTTTCCACTGAGACTTTGTTTGCCCTTGAATAAATCGAATGGTTTGAACTTAGAAAGAATGAAAGCGGGATAACTGCCGACACTGATGCCCACGATCATTGTAAAAAGAAAAAGGACAGCTATATTGGAAGGCGATAAGATATCTGAATAAACAAGCGACTTGTTTGTAAAAGTGTTAAAAACCGGAAGAAGAACCCTTGCTATCATCACCGCCAGAAAAACAGCAACAGCGGTGATAAAAATGGACTCAATCCAGAATTGGCCCATGAGCTGCTTTCTTTTGGCTCCCACAAGTTTACGAATTCCAATCTCCCTAAACCGATAGGAAGCATTTCCCACAGAAATTGTAACGAAATTAATGACAGCTGTGAGGAGGATGAAAAAGGCAATAGCGCTCAAAATATAGATTTTTGTGAGGTCCGGTGTCCCTGTATCACTCTGGTCAAAATGAATATCCCTCATCCTTTGCAGGGTGAAACTCTGATCCTGATCGGAAATGTAAAGCTTTGTGAATTGGGGTAAGCCGTTCGTGATTCTTCTTGGTGAATTTGAGTCCATCACTTCAATGAATGTTTGCCAGTTTGGTGATGTCACATTCCAATTGGATAAAAAGTCTTCTCTCCTGAATGAGCCAAGGCAGTTAATATTGATCAATAGGGAATAATTAATGGATGAATTATTTGGAGGGTCGTTGGCAACAGCGGAGACAATAAAATCATCACGGTATTCTCCCATGATAAGCGTAAGCCTCTTGCCTAAAGGGTTTTCATTTCCGAAATATCTTTTTGCCAGGATTTCTGAGAGGACAACAGAGTTCAAAGAAGACAGAACATGTGACGGATTTCCATTCAAAAGTGGAAATGTGAACAGTTTGAAGAATGCTTCATCAGTCAAGGTCACATCCAGATTTTCGAGAAAATCGCCTCTTCGGACGGTAAATTCCATTGTGCAGACTCTCGCGAAAAACCTAATGTCGTCAACAAAATACTCCTTTATCAACGGTCCCATAGGAATCGGTACACTGCCATACCTCACCACACTGCCATCGGGTTTGTGCCAATTTGAGGACAGCCTGTAAATATTGTCCAACTTGTGGTGGAACCTGTCATAGGATAACTCATTCTTGATGAATAATGCGATCAAAAGTGTGCAGGCTATTCCAATGGATAATCCGGTAATATTAATAAAGGTGAAAGATTTGAATTTCTTGAGATTTCTGATTCCAATCTTTAAGTAACTTTTAAACATCGCATAACTCCAGTAAATAGTCGATCGGATGTAAAACGGCAGGGGCTTGAGAATTTGCCAGACATACCACATATCCGCCTTGAATCTGCCTTTTTTTGAGAGGATTAAACGGTATTCTTCTTCGGTGTCGCCAAGGATTCCGATCTTGCTTGAAAATGAAAGAATACTGAGGATTCTTTCCGCGAATTTTGGAGGATTGGTCCTTTTCATTTGCCGGTTTTTTTCCACCAGGTCATCTCTGGGTATCCGTTCCATATTTTTTGCTGCATTTTATAGGCATATTCGAGCGCCCTGCTGCCTTCGGGTGTAAGTATGTAGTAGATCCGGCTTCGGCCTCCCCGTTCAGGTATGGGTTCTCCTGAGAACCGTTTGACGAATCCTTTTTTGGTCAACTGTTCCAGGATAAAGTATAGTGTGCCATAGGGCAGGGCTTTGCCTGTAGATTTTTGGATGTGTCGTTTGATGGCGACTCCATAGGCATTGTTTTTAAGCCGCATGACGGCTAAAAGCAGCGTTTCTTCGGCTTTGGTCAATTCTCTCATTTGATCACCTTTTCATTGAAATACAAGTAACTTGTAGATATTCATATTATATATACGCGTTTCTTGTAAAAAAGGTTGCCTTTTCTAAAAAACTTTATGAGGAGATATTTGAAATCATCTATGATTCAAGATGTTACTAATTGTGCCCTGGCTGACCACTCATAAAAAAAATAATAAATTTATGAATTTTTCATGCGCAGGTGCACCCACGAACGATGAAAATTATTGCCTATAATCCTGGATCACCCGGATGAACCGGGTGATGACTGTTTTTATTTTCTAGGTAACAATGCAGGTTAAATGCCTTCAGGGAAAAAAATTCTTAAAACTAATTTTGGGGCCAAAAAATTCATTCTAAGCAAAAGGCTCCAGGGGGGTGAAATTTTAAGCTTTTTTTTTTCAGTGGTTTATCTCAGCCAAGATTCAAAGAATAACTTCAATGAAACACAGACACTTGAATTTCAACCCGCAAATAATTATACTCAAATCAAATCATTTCCAGTTGTCAGGCGTAAGTTTAGGTTCTATATCATTTCAAAAATGAAACAGCTTAACATCAAAAGAAAGAAAGTTATTGAAAATCTACGGAACCTTTTGTCTCAAAACAAAACAATCATTTTTGCCTATCTGCATGGTTCTTTTCTGGAAAAGGAAAATTTCAACGACATAGATATTGCCGTTTATCTGGACAAAAAAACAGAAGTGAACTCCGATCCTGCCGGTCTCGAGATTTCACTTTCTTTGGAACTTGAAAAATGCACCCAACATCCCATTGACGTAAAAATTCTCAACACCGCCCCCTTGAGCTTTTGTTACCACGCAACCAAAGGAAAATTAATTCTCAGCCAAGACGAAAACACCCGCGAAGAATTTTTATGCCGAACCTGGAACGCTTATTTTGATTTCAAACCTGTATCAAAAATCTATCTTCAGGAGTCTTTGATTGCCTAAATTTAATATCGACAGAATCCGGCAGATAATCGGTGAGGTCAATTCCTCTCTGCACAAACTTGATGGATACGCGGAATTACTAGAGGAAAATTTCCTTTCCAACGCGGATAAAGTCGATAGCGCTAAATACAATCTTATCGTCGCCATCGAGGGCGCCATCGATATTTGCAATCATATTGTCGTCAAGGCCGGAGGAAGAGCGCCCAATGATCATGCGGATTGTTTTGAAGTTCTTAGAGAGCTGAAGCTGCTTCAAGATGATTTTGTCGAAAGGCTCAAAAGTATGGCCAAATTCAGAAATCTACTCGTTCATCTATACTGGAAAGCCGACAACCGAAAAGTCTATCAGATATTACAAAAGGACACCCGGGACATCAAAGAGTTTATAAGCAAAGTGAACAACCTTATTTCGCCCGATTAACGAAGCTTATCCATGAATCATGCTGACGGCATGGGAAACCGCTTGAAATGAGAAAATTTATGCTTAAAAAAACCATGTTTCCGCTGCTTTGTGCGGTGCTTTTATGTACCGCCTTCTGCGGCCGAACACCGCAGGCCGACCGCATTTTCACCAACGGACATGTCATCACCATGAATAAAGACAAACCGGAAGCCGAGGCCTTCGCCGTAAAGGAAAAATTCATCATCACCGTGGGAACAAACGAAGAAATGCGAAAAACCTATCCACAGGCCGAAGAAGAAAATTTGGGCGGTAAAAACGTGATGCCGGGTATCATCGAGTCGCACGGGCACATGCTCAACCTGGGCCGGCGCGAGATGCGTCTGAACCTTCAGGGAATCCATAATCCCCGGGAGATCGTGCGGATGCTCAGAGAACGTGCCGCCGAAACCCCTTTGGGAGAATGGATCGAAGGATGGGGATGGGATGACGGCGCCTGGAAAAAAGAAATGACGGCCCTCAGCCGGGAACTGAGCGCCGTTTCATCGGAACATCCTGTCTGGCTGGCCGGCTTGCACGGGTATAACGGATGGGCCAACGCCAAAGCTTTGGCATTGGCCGATATCACCAAGGACACCCCTGATCCGGAAGGCGGAACAATTTACAAAAATCCCGCAAACGGTGCGCCGACCGGCATTTTGGCCAATGCCGCTCAGAGTCTGGTCACACGTTTTATGCCGCCCTTAACCGTTGACCAGCGTGAAAAAGCCTATGAAATGGCCGGTGACGTTCTCCTCAAAAACGGGCTGACCTCCGTTCATGACGCCCGGATCGGGAAAAAGGACTTTGAGGCGCTGCGGTCGCTCAAAGCCAAAAACAAACTCAAAGTCCGTTATTACCTAATGCTCGACGGAACGGATGAAGAGCTCTTAGAACCTTATTTTCAAAACGGCCCCGAGATCGACCCCGAACATTGGCTGACCATCCGCTGTATCAAAATTTTTCAGGACGGGTCTCTCGGAACACGAAGCGCTCTTTTTTTCGAGCCCTACAGCGACGCTCCCGACGTCCTGGGCGTTTCAACAACATCACAGGAAAAAATCAAGAGGCTGACGAAAAAAGCCTTACAGGCAGGTTTGCAGGTGGCCACCCACGCTATCGGAGACCGTTCAAACAGAATAACCCTTGATGCCTACACAGCAGCCTTATCAGCCGTGCCCGACGCAAAGGACCACAGGCTTCGTATCGAGCACGCCCAGGTCGTCAGACTCGAGGATATTCCCCGGTTCAAGGAACTGGGCATCATCTCCAGCATGCAGCCGCCGCACGCCACCTCTGATATGCCCTGGGCCGAAGACAGAGTCGGCCCCGATCGCATAAAGGGGGCATACGCCTGGAGGTCCTTCCTCGACGCCGGTGTCCGTGTGCCTTTTAATTCCGATTTTCCAGGGGAACCGTTGAATCCCTTCTACGGAATGTATGCCGCGGAAACCCGTCAAACCCCGGAAGGCGAACCCGAAGGCGGGTGGTACGCGGAGCAGTGTCTGACAAGAAAGGAAGTTCTTCACGCCTATACCGTGGAATCCGCCTACGCCGGTTTTGAGGAGAACATCAAAGGACAAATCGCTCCCGGCATGCTGGCCGACTTTATCGTCATTTCAGACAACATCCTGACGATTCCCTCAAAATCCCTTTTGTCCTTAAAGGTCGAGCGGACGTACGTCGGAGGCCGGCTGGTTTACAGGATGAAAAAGGATTAAACCTCTGTTGGGGAATTAAGCCCTGACTGAGTTATCATCAAAAAAACAATAAAGTTATGAAATGCCCTCATAATAACAAAACTCCTAAAATCAAAGTTGGGAGAAAACAATGATTATTAAAAAATCTTCCGTGGGGAAAACATTATATTATGCAGCTCTTCCGGTCCTTCTTTGTGTTTCCGTTTTACTCATTTCTTGTAACAGCGGTGCCGTTTCCGCCGGGCGGGCGGATACGATCACGGTTATGCAGTCTTCGGTGGCCATCGGGGACCCTCATATCTGCAGCGATTCATCGAACAGGCTGAGTCTCATATCCAACATCTACGAAGCCTTGGTCAAACGGGACCAAAACGGACACTATCAGCCCTCCCTGGCGGAGAGCTGGAATGTCGAAGAAGACGGCATCACCTGGACATTCAAACTGAGAAGCGGCGTCCCATTCCACAACGGCGATATCCTAAACGCCGAAGACGTGGCCGCCACCCTGGGACGGGTGCTGGACCCGGCGATCGGCGGCGCTTTCGGAACCCAGGGTGTCTACAGCAGCTATCTCGGAAGCGCGAAAATTTCGGCTGTGGATCCCCTTACGGTGCAAATAACAACCGAAAAACCCATGGCGGACCTCTTGGATCTTTTGGTGGCCATGCCCATCAGCCCCAAAAGCGAACTGGATAAATTACCCCAAAAATACGTGGGAAGCGGCCCATACAAAATTTCAGAACAGACAGACACAAAAGTTATCCTCAAAGCTTTCGACGCCTACTGGGGAAAAACACCGGTTTACAAAAAAATTCACTGGATAGCAGAAAGCAATCCCGAAAAACGCGTCGAAGCCCTCAAAACCGGCCGGGCGGATATCGTTTCCGGATTGACTCACAAAGATGCCGAACAGTTAAAAAATGACAAGGCGGCCGCCCTTTATGAACTCAAAAGCGGATTATGCATTATTTTTATGTGCAACGCCCAACAGGGCCCCTGCAAAGACCGCCGTGTCAGGCAGGCCTTAAACTACGCCTTGGACGTCGATACCATCATAAAAGAAATAAAACACGGGGCCGCAACCCCCCTAAACGGCTACCTGACGCCCCATCATTTCGGCTATAATCCGGAGACTCCGCTTTATCCCTATGATCCGGAAAAAGCCCGCAGTCTTCTTGTCGAGGCCGGGTACGGCGAAGGCCTGGAGCTTGTCTTCGATATCCCTTCCGTTATGCCCGATGAAGCCCCGCAGCTGGCCCGAATGATGGCAGAACAACTCAAAAAAGCCGGCATAACCGTGGATATTATCGAGCATAAAGACAGGGCGGCCTACTCCGAAATGGTCAGGGAGAAGAACATCCACGATGCCTGCTGTTTTGATTCCAGCCCCCTGAGCACATACCGGGTTTTGTGCGAAAAAATCCAATCGACCCGCAAGGGTCCCTGGTGGCAGGGATATAAAAACGAAGAGGTGGACAACCTCATCGAACAAACCGAAGCCGCGTTCAACAATTCTGAAAGACAACAAATCTACCGGCGTATCTACACCATCATCAGGGATGACGCTCCCTGGATTTTCCTTTACAGGCCGACCCGGTTTTTCGGTGTAAGCCCCTCCCTCAAAGGCTGGAAACTCAGAACAGATGGTCTGCTACTTTTCGACTGATGCCTGCAGCGCTCAAGTCCGAACAGGGCAATATAAATTTTTGAACCTAAAATGACAGTATTTTTCCCTTATTTAGTGTTAATTTAATAGTGTGTTTAGGGCAAGTTCTGTGAATGTGAAAGAAAACAACGAAGAAGCCTTTCTTGTCACCGCAGCCAAGCAAGGAAATCGGAAAGCCTTTGATGAGCTGTATGTCCGTTATCGAAATGCGATTGCCGACCTCGTTTACCGGTATCTCGGGAACTATCAAGAATCTGAAGAGCTGCTTCAGGAAATTTTCATTCAAGGTTTTCTAAATTTGGATAAATTCAAGATTCGCCAATATGCAAGTTTTTTTTCCTGGCTTTACAGGATCGGCATCAACATGTCCATCAATTATTTGAGACGTCAAAAATCGAGAAGTGAATCGCTCCGCTACCAACCGCCGGCTCTATCACCTGAAGAAAACTCCGACAATCCTGAACGGCACGTTGTTAAAATGGAATTTGAAAAGTACCTTTATCTTGGATTGGACCAAATCTCTCCACGCCAACGAATGATATTTGTCCTGAAACACTTACAGGATATGAGCATAGGCGAGATCGCCCAACTTCTTCATTGCACCGAAGGAACGGTAAGGAAACAGCTCTTCAGAGGCGTCACCAAACTGAGAAAAGAAATGAGCGTCTACAGGGGAGAAAAAAATGAAATGTAAAAAAGCTCAAAAATGGGCCCTGTTCGCTTTTTATGGAGAAGCCACACAAAGGGAACAGCGCAGGTTAAACAAACATATCCAGCACTGCCCCGATTGTGCCGCAAAAATTCGCGATATGAAAGAAAATCTTTTCAAGGTAAAGGAGAAGATCTCAAGAGTCCCTGATTTCAACTGGGAAAATTCCTGGAAAAAAATCGATGCCGTTCTCAAAAGAGAAGAGCTTAAGAGCCACTTAAAACCAAGGTTCCTGCCTGCTGTTCCGCTGAGAGCGGCCGTTTTTACCGCCATTTTTTGCCTCGGCATTTTAGCCGGGGAGTTGATTTTTCACCGGCCTTCTCCCAAAACATCCGAAGAAGCCGGCCTTCACCCAAATATCGCCGGCCTTTTGGACAGGCATCTCGTTTCGGTGCGCATATGCCTTTTGGAATATTTGAACTTCCGTGACATGAAGGATCGCACCGATCTCTTGTCCTTTGAAAAAAAACACACGGATAAACTTTTGTTTCAAAACAGGTTATTAAAATCCTATTTAAAGGATAGCGCAAGCCCGGTACTGATCAATCTTCTGGAAGATTTGGATATACTTCTTCAGGAAGTCGCAAACTTGACTCCCGACAGACCTGAATATATGGCTTATATCAAGTCTCTTCTCAGTGACTCGGATATCATTTTCCGTCTCCATTATTTACGGCAGAATAAAGAATGGGCAAAGGATAAAAAGGAGATACTCCCATGATTCTATTCAATATAAAGGAATGGAAAATATCAGGATTGGTTGGATTATCCCTATTGATTTTGATGTCCCCTTGCTTCGCCCAAAGCGGCAAGGGAAATTATAGTCTGCAGGGAGTGGTTCTGGATACTCAAGGAAATCCTGTGCCGGATGTCAAAGTTGTCGCAACATTAGTGACGAAAAAAAGCACAATTGCTGATATGGAAGGAAGCCCCTTCATCTGGATGAATGTCGTATCTCACCTGAACAAAAAAAATGTGACCGCAAGACGCGAGGTCAAAACAGATAAAAACGGCCGTTGGGCCATCAGGCTTATTCAAAATGGACTATGGAGGCTTCAAGCCTATTCTCAAAACAGGATATCTGCCGTCTTGGACATCATGGTCCGAATGAATAAAAACGATATCGAACTTGTCCTTACCCATTCGGATATCAGCTTTTTGATCGAGGCTAAAAACGCCATCTACGACAGCCGGTGGGAGACGGCCATCAACATTTTGAAACTGCACGAAATCTGCTTTCCGAAAAGCAAACAGTTGGACAACGCCCTCTATTGGCTGGCCTTCAGCAAAAACAAATTCAGTGAATCCGTAAAGGAACGTACGGAGAGGAATAATATTTATGTCGAAGCCATCGAAGACCTTGACCGTCTCATTGCCCAATTCCCTGAAAGCGAGTGGAAGGATGACGGTTTGATATTGAAGATAGAGATTGCTTTAAGGCTCGTTCAAATGGGACAAGTGCAGTATAGACGTACGATCCGGGAATACATGGAGATTCAAGAACTTGAAAACGTCAACATCCGGCTTGCGGCTCTGGATGCCTATCGACATATAGACAAGACAGAAGCCGTTCAAATCCTAATAGATATGGCTCGATCCCATGCGGATCCTGAAGCGAGGAAAAAGAGTGTCCATATTCTCGGCGGTATCGGGGGAAAAGATATATTTTCTTTTTTGCGCAAGGTCGCGGAGGAAGATCCTGACGAATCCGTCCGCAAAGCTGCACGTATCTGGCTGAAATATTGAATCTTATTAAAATTCAGCCCAGCTGAAGACGAGTCTCAGTCAGCAAAATAACCGGCACGATGAAGAATGCGAAAACCTCCTCCCTTGATTTTGATGTTTATCTTTCGGAAATTTCCATCCGGCTGGTAGTTTTTGGGAGAATAATAGAGAAGGTAATAATTTTCAGCCGCAATGAACGCTTTTTTGAAGATATCCTTACCATCGTACGAACTTTCCATCAATCCTCCCGTTGCTTCAGCCAATGTCATCAGCGCCTGGAATGTGTCGGGTGTCATGTCATACCAGTCCGACCTTTGGTAGTAGGGATTCCCTTTATCATCGGTTGCTTTTTTGGTGATATAGAGAAAATGGCACGAAATGGACTTGTCGGCAAAAATCCTTGTGATCCGCTCCGTATCCAACGGAGTTCGACTGCGGATTTCCAATAGAACGTCTATATCAAAGGGATGAACCGGAAACATTTCTTTCTGATAAAATAAAAAAACATGTTTCTGGCCTTTTTTGTCCTTTAGATATTCGGCAAAGGCTTCGGCCTTTGCTTCATCAAACCGCTTGATATTTTTGAAATCTTTCGTGACATCCGTCAGCAATTTGTGCCTGTAGTCTTCCAAATTCATCATAAAGGGATGCATCAGCTCTTGATAATCATCCAGCAGATCCCGGTATTCCCTACTTCCCCGCCAGGAATCTTTCCGGATTTTTTCTTTGAGCTGGGAAAGAATTTTTTGCCTGGGCATTCTTTCCATGGCATGGGCGTTCAAAGAATAAGTCCTGGCAGGTGTAACAACAAGGAGGCTGTCCCGGGGAGTAAGAACGGATGCGAAAAAATAGTCCAGAGCTTCCCCGATTTCAGGTAAATACTGGACGATTTCAAAAAAGAGGACAAAATGCCGCGAAGCTATAGCGGGCTCAAACTTTTCTTTCTTCAACTCTTGGCGGTGTATGTTCGTCTTCTCTACCAAATATACGGCTTCGATTTTCTGGAGAACGCCGTCTTCGTAAACTTCAAAATCTTCCAGAACCAGGTTATCGGCAAATTGTCCATCTTTGAACACACGCACCGGAACTTCTATATTGACGGTTGAAGTCTCATGATCAAGCTGCGGAATCCGGGCAGCTTTTTTTTGCGGGAATATCTTGAAAGGCTCTTGAATCGATCCTATCTTTTTCAGGCATATTTTCAGATGTCCTCGAACTTTGGATTTGAGGTTCCCATCGATTTCCACTGCTTTTTCAAAATTTAGAATCGCTTTTTGGTAGTCCGCCAGTTTCATCCAAGCAACAGCCCGGTTGTAAAACGCCATGGCATATTCCGGGTCGACGGCTATAGCCTTATCAAAATCAGACAACGCTCCATGAATATTTTCGTTCCTCATTTCGGCCGATCCCCTGTTATTGTAGGCTCTGGCGTTGCCGGGATCTTTCTGAAGCAGTTGGTCGTAATTCTTGATGGCCGATTCATAGTTTTCCATACACTGATAAGCAAAAGCCCGGTCGCTGAGAACCGAAAGATCGTCGGGATTTATCTGTAACGCTGAAGTAAAATCGAGAATTGCCTCTTCATAATAACCCAAATCAATCCTAATTCGGCCCCGCATATTGTAAGCTTTGCTGTTTTTGGGATCCAGTTCAATCACCCGGCCGTAGTCCTGTATCGCCCCTTCCAGATCTCCCAGCTTGTACCGAACTAAACCTCGATTGAGATAAGCGCTGATGTACTTTTCATCGAGCTGGATCGCTTTGGAATAATCTTCCAGCGCCTTCTCGAAATCTTCTCCTATTTGCCGGGCAAGCCCACGGTTGTAATAATACAAAGCCTTTTCCGGATAACGTTCAACAAATTTTTCGTAATACTTAACGGCCTCTTCGGACTTCCGTTCCTCAATAAGCCTTATTCCTTTTTCTTTGGTCATTGACAGTTGATGGCATCCGGAAGTGAATATGATTGTTATTCCTAAGACAACAAAACCAAAAAATGGGAATCTTTTTGTTCTTCCGTTTCTGAAGTTCTTTGACATAAATTTACTCTCCTTTAAAAGTGAAAAATGACAAATTCTAAAAACATGGGGCGCTCATCAGAAAAACAATTTGATTTGGAAAAAAACTGACCTGCAAATAAGACATATTTTTTCGCAAACATGCTTCCATGTTTAATGAAAAGAAAACAGAGCGTTATGTTCTGATGCGGTCAGTCAAAAAGCAAATCAAATTGTTTTATCAAATGAACGTTGCTTTCTTGAATATGGAAGGAGTTACGAACAATGAAATTTCATCAAATTTATATCTATTCGCCGGCTCTATGGATCCTATACTTTTTTTGCTGTGTTCTATTTTTTCTTAATCCTCTTTATGGCCAGGCTTGGGACAGTCATCAGCTGAAGTCGATTTTGGAGGGAACCCAAAATTACTGCGAAAAAGTAAAAAATATCGCTCTTCATTATATCTGTACAGAGAGGATTGCCGATAAAGAAAACATATTGGGAAAACGGCGGGATTTTGGATCAAGAATGCTTATGGAGAAACAATACTTTAAAGTATTGAGATCAAAACGCAATATCTATTTTTATGATTATCAATTGATACGAAAGGATGATGCTCTCGAAGAAAAACGCATTCTGCTCGAGGAGAATGGAAAAAAGAAAAACAAGGAAGGCGTTCATCTCAGCGAAAAATTGAAATACAGCAGTCAGTATTTGATATTCGGCCCGGTGGGTTTTTTGAGCCGTTACTGGCAGAATTTTTTCAAGTACGAAATCGTCGGCAAGGAAGATGTTCATGGTGAATCCTGCTTTGTTATCGAAGCCATGCCCACCGAAGAAAGAGAAGAAAATTACAATCTCGGCAGGATATGGGTCAATCCAAAAAACCAGATCGTCCGGCTGGAATGTGACCCTCTTTCCATTCAAAACTACAAGGATGAAAAAATCATTGGACATCTCGCCGCTTCGGGCCATACCCATCGTTCTTTTGCCATGGAATTCGGAAAAAAAGTCGTCTGGGTGGTTGACTATGGGATTGAAAAAAACGGCGTGCGGTTTCCCAGTCAGCAGGTTATCAAAGAGCTGTTTGTTTTTGATTCCGATACACAGGGAATGAAGTATGAGACCATAAAGAGGGAAACTGTTTTCGACTTTATAGACTACAAATTTTTTGTCGTGGACACCGAAATCAAATACTAACACTAACCTGTATTATTCATACCTCAAAGCATCCACAGGACGGGTATATGCGCATTTTAAAGAATGATAGCCTGTGGTTATCAATGCCAAAAGGACCGCAAAGGCGCCCGCTAAGAGGAACATCGCCAAGCTCATGCCCGTTTTATAGGCAAACCTACCCATCCATTTTTGCAGGGCCAGATAGGCGACCGGCCAGGCCAACACATTGGCCAATAAAACCCATTTGGCAAAATCTTTTGTCAAAAGAACAAAAACGCTGAAAACGGATGAGCCCAAGGCTCTTCGAATGCCGATTTCTTTCGACCGTTTTTCCGCGGCATAAGACGCCAAGCCAAGCAAACCCAGGCAGGAAAGAAAGACGGTCAGTATCATGACATATCTTATAAAAGTGCCCGTGCGTTGCTCTAATATATAAAGACTGTTCAAATCCTCATCGAGAAACTGATAATCGAATGGGTAATCCGGAACCATCTGATGAATGGCATTTTCTATGGAAACAACGGTTGAGGAGATATTTTCCGGTCCCACTTTGACACATACGGTATCACACCAATCGGGATAAACAATCATAAACAGGGGCCCGATGGCATAATGAAGGGATCGTGAGTTAAAATCTTTGACGACGCCGATGATCCTCCCCTCTATTCCTTCGGACCGATAAGCAAACCGTTTCCCCAAAGGTGATTCCATTCCCATGGCTTTGACGGCCGCCTCGTTGACGACAATCCCCGCCGTTTCATCGGTGGAAAATTCTTTGGAAAAAAACCTCCCCTGAGCCATCGCTATGGAAAACGTTCCCACATAATCAAAATCAACGGCCAGTACTTCCATTTCAACTTTTTCATTCAGCTTTTTTCCTTCCCAGATTATATTGTCGGTATAGGACTCCCGCCTCCCCGGAGGACTATCCGTTGTTGTCAGGTTCCTAACGCCGGGAACCTTCAGCAGCTCTTTTTTCAGGGCTGAATATTTTGAGGCAAGGTTTCCCTGCAGTCTGAAATATAAAACATTATTCCTGTCAAATCCCAAATCTTTGCTCTGCATAAAATGAAGCTGCCTGTAGATTCCGATCGATCCGATAACCGTAACGATGGAAATGGCGAACTGGAAAATAACCAAAAATCTTCTTACATTGATCCCTTTTTTGCCGCGTTTCAACAAGCCTTTAAAAAGGCCGATGGGTTGATAGCTCGACAAAAATAACGACGGATAAAAACCGGAAATAACACCCGTCAAGACGGCGGCGCCCAAGACAATCCCCCAATTTTGAGGTTGGCTCAATATTTCGAGACCGAACTGTTTCCCCGTCAGCTCATTGAACTCGGGCAAAAAAAGAGCGACAAAACCCATCGCGAAAACGGCGGCGATAAACGTCAACAACAGCGATTCTCCATAAAACTGTGTTATGACGTTCCACCGTTTGGCCCCAACGACCTTTCTCAAGCCAACTTCTTTAGCGCGATTCCCCGACTGAGCGGTGGATAAATTCATGAAATTGATACAGGCGATGAGCAGCAAAAATACGGCCATGATGGAGAAAACAGGTACATAAGCGGCATTGCCGCTGCCCTTCAGTTTGTAAGGATCGGGATCATGAAGATGGATGCGCAAAAACGGCGTCAGCGACAGTCTGGAAGGTGACTCAGGCACATGTTTTGTTATCAGCCCGCTAATATTTTGAGTGACGGCGGATAAGGAGGATTCGCTGTCCAACTCCACATAAGTATGTAAAAAGCTGTTTTGCCAGTTGCCGGTAAAACTCGAAGACACTTTTTGAGCAAAGGTGAATGGAACGAGAAAATCGAACGATAGGCTTGAACGGCCGGGAATTTTTCCGAGGATTCCGGTTACAACAAAATCGAATCTATCCTGAACGGTTATCCTTTCCCCAACCGGGTTTGCATTCCCGAAAATTTTTTTCGCCAGTTCTTTCGTAAGCACGATGGAATCAGGCTTGGAAAGCACTTCTTTTTTATCCCCTTTAACCAAGGGAAATGTGAAAATGTTCAAAAAGGCCTCATCGACAATCGCTCCGATCTCATTAAACGTGTTTTCCTTTCCCTTGAGTTTCCATTCCCGGTAGAGATACCGGGCCCCGTTTTGTATCCCGGGATAATTGTCTTTCAAGGTGTCGAGCAATGCGGGAGGAGTAAGGCGATAGGTGGTAATTTCCCCGGCCGGATTTGCATTGACCTGATCAATACGAAACAGGCAGTCCGCGTTTTTATGAAACCGGTCATAACTGAGTTCATGCTGGAGCCAAAGAAAAACAAGAATGCATGAGGCCATGCCGACGGCAAGGCCGAGAATGTTGATTAAAGAATAACCTTTGTTCCTCTTGATGGTTCTGAGACTGACCTTCACATAATTTTTCAGCATAACGATCCTCCAGAAACTGAAATTTTTCATAAAAGCAAAAAGAGAAAAGAGCACCTGTTTCCAATACCAGGCATCGGCTTTCAGCCGGCCTTCTTCGTTCCGGAGCATGACATAATACTCATCCATATCCCCGGCTATGGTGTTTTTTTCTCTGTCCGTGCAGAATATAGAAAAAAGCCATGCTGCTATTTTCGGAGGTTTCATTTTGTTTTCAGTCATGGGGAAACCCCAGAGTTTTGAAGGGGTTTTGAACTTCGTCCCACAGGGATTTTTGAATGCCGTTTTCGCATCACAATCATTATTACGAAATTTTAGTAAAAACAGTTGACAAAATTGGTTAGTGTGATGCCATGATTTCATGATCATCCTGATGTTATATCAGGGAATTAAGTTTTTGGCCCTGACACCCTGAAAACTAAAACGGTTCCCAATAACAAAATAAAGGCAAAAACACTGATGGCCAAAAAAACGAGCCCCTTGTATATCAATCTGTCTATAAGCAATAAATCCCCACCCCATCTCCATTTCCAAGCCCTAAAACAACTGTGAGTGATTTCCCTTCTCAACTTATCACCGTTTTCATGGTTGATCATGATAACAATCCCCTGGCCGGCGGCGGGATTAAAAACATAAAAACAATAATATCCGGTGCCATTGGAGTACCAGTATTGGTAGGGCCGTTCCAGGTCTATGACCTGTGCTGCTGTTTTTTCCGAAACAACTCTGGAAGACATACCCTGGTATGATTTCATCATCTCGATCAGGATTTCTGCCAGGTCCGTGGGTGTCGTCCACAATCCCATGGATGCCTGGGAGGGGTAAACATCCATAAATCCATCGACCTTTCCTGTTCTTAGATGGCCGCTGCAGGCTTGGCGCCGGAATCTTTCCGGCAGCGGCTGCACGAAGGTGGTATTTTTTAGTCCCAGGGGAGAAAAAGAACATCGCGGGCGATATGTGGAAACGGCTGACCGGCCACGTCCTTCAAAAGCTGCTCCAACACGACATAACTTACCACCCAGTAATTTATGGACCTCTTAAACTTTCCCGGCTCACTCACGACCCGTATGGCCGGAGTTTTGGCCGGAGGCAGACCCTCCAAAATCTGATACAGGCTCGGAATCTCTTGTCCCCGGGGATAAAAAACCATATAAAATTCGTTTAATCCGGCCGTATTGAATTTAAGCAGGGAATGCAGGGTCACCGCCTGTTTTCGGGTCCACTGATTTTCGGGAATTTTCCAGCCTATCAAAAAATGATTAACATCCTCATGCAGTGGAAGAATGCCCCGCTCAACGAAGTTGAGTGCGATAAACCGGGATACCTGGCTGCTGACCCCGACCGCCCGAAACATGGATTCCGTGGTTAGAGGCAACTTTTTTTCCCCGGTTTGTTTTCCATATCCTTTGGCAAAATCGACCTTATAATCGTCGATCACGGCCAGGCTTACTCCCGGGATCTGATACCGGTCCATTTGTCCGTATAATGAACAAGTTTTCCAGGGGAGAATGCCTGTTGATGAGGGAAGGCCGTTTTCCGCTTTTTGTATTTTATCCTCCAAACTTTTTTGAGAATCCTGGGAACAGCCCCAAACACTCCACAGAATAATGAGGCAGACAATCCCAATGATCAGCTTATATCTATTTTTATTGTCCATTTTTTTCCTTCCCTAACTGACTTGCGACACCTGTTTCCCGAATATTTGTATGGAAGCCCATGCGAGAATAAGCCCGGTTGAAACGACACCCAGAATGACCAGGGAATTATAAAAAAGATGAGACAGCACGGTGTTGTCCTTCCTCAAAGCATGGACAATCAACATCAAATGGACCAGCCCGAAGAAGTTAAAAAAAAGAGGAATCAGGATATTCAGCCCTCCAACAATAACTTTATCCTGCGGCACGTTCTCTCCCCGGTTTTTGACCGGCAAAACCAGATCACGCCAGAAAGAAGCCAGAGCGATGACAATCAAAACACTTCCGCTGGTCAATGCCAGCATCAACCACATTGTCTTTTCCAAACGAAAATGAACGCTCATAAGGGAATATAAAAAGAGAAGAGCGATCAACATCAGCCACAGAACAATATCAAGAAGAAAACGAATCAAACCAATGGATCTCAGAGGGATGGGCAGCATTTTCAATTGACGGTCCCTGTTTTCACGGGACCAGGCCTTTAAGATCAGATAGACAACAAGGACAACCAACATATAAATCAAAAAGAAAAAACCCCGATTGAGCTTACTATGCGCTGACCCCCTGAATATCCATGGGCTTGTGATGAAAAAATATAAAACAAGGGAGGTAAGGAACATCCAGACAAAAGTACTCAACCGGTAGCTCATCTCCGACTTAAGAATTTTCCACATCTTATCCCCCGTTAATCAACATAGGACCGGCGTTTTTCAAACAGATAAACGGCAAAACAAAAAAGCAAGAAGCCGAACGCCAGAAAACAAACGGTCCATACCCAGGACTGAAAAATTCCTTTATACAAAGAAGCCACCAATCCCTCAAAACCACCCCGGCCGGTAAACTTTTCACCGATTTGGATAATTAAAAAGGCGAAAAACGCCACTACGATACCAAGGCATATAAAAAAGATTCGGAATGCCTTATATACCACAGGAAGGAAAAAGGCGGACATTTTTGTGCTGATGTCCACATAACCTCTGAGATCCGGAACCAGGAAAAAGTAAACGGCATTGATGACCATGGTGAATCCGGCCATAGCAAAAATACTGAAAAAAGTCGTAGAGGTACCGGGCACAAGGGGATGAAACATGGCAAACAAAGCCAATGAACAAAGCACAATGCCCCCCAAAATCAGGAAAAACACAAAAAACCGGGCTGTGCTGATAATATGCAGGGAGACGGGAAACATCACATGAATACGGTCACGTTTTTCACGCAGCCAGCGCAGTTTAATGTTCAGAGGAAAAAAGAGGCCCACGCCTAAAATAAAATAAGCGATCCAATCCGCTCCGAGCCTATCCTGCCCCAGATATCCGCTTCCCAGGATATAAAGGAAAACGGCCAGAACACCATAAAACAGGAGAAAGCCAAGACAAAGGTCCATATTGTACCGCAGCTCGCCCTTAATCAATAACCACACGTTTTCCCTCTTTCATGATATGAACCGTCACCTCGTCAATACCCAGCCTGAATTCCTGAATATGGGTAACTTTACATCTCTTCAGATGGTCAATGGTTTTTTCCAGATTGTAACTAACCAACTGGTGCTGATTTCCTTCCCGCCGGTGCTGAATGGATGCGTCGAAATCCTGCAAATCGCCAGTCCAATGGAAAGATATTTTTCGCCATCTGCTCATCAGTTCTTCTTTGCTGGTCCGAAGCAGAATTTCCCCTTCATCCAGAAAGCAAAGTTCATCAACCAGCCTGTTGATATCCGCCAGGATGTGGGTCGAATAAAAAATGGTATGCTCACCATCTTGGAGAACTTCGAACAGAACATCCAGCAGCTCTGAACGGATGAGGGGATCCAGACCGGACGTGGGTTCATCCAGCCAAAGAAGCCTGGGCGAATGAGCCAGGGCTGATATCAAGGACAATTTTACACGGTTTCCGGATGAGAGATCCTTGGCACGTTTATCGAGAGGCAACCTGAAGCGCTTCACCAGTTCCAGAACCTTGGCATCCGACCATTGAGGGTAAAACTGGGATATAAATTTCAGGTTTTTCTCGGCGCTCCATTTTTCATAAAATATATGTTTTTCACCAACATAACCGAGATCCCGTTTCCAATCGGACTTATTGGGATTATTCGAACGACCGAATATCTCGATTTCGCCCCCATCTTTTTTAAAAGAATTATAAAACAGGGCGGAAAATCCATTCAGACACTTGCGATAAAATTCATTTTTTTCTATCTGGCAAGATATAAAAGTATCACCTCAGTGCTTGATGATGTGTTATCGCTTGTAGACTTTTAGGGATAAGACTAGGATAATACTGCTATTTTTTATTAATGAGCGATTATATCAAGAGATGCAGAAATGGGTGACTGGATATTTACTGCTGTATTGGGTGCAGCAGTTTTTCACATCGTTGAAGAATATGTCTACCCAGGCGGCTTCCCGGAAGGGCTCCAGAATCTCCTTCCGAGGGCAACACATCTTTTCACATCCCGGTTCCATCTGATTGTGAACGGACTTTTTCTTCTGTTGTGTCTGTTGAGCATATTTATCGGCACGTCCAACCTTGTTCTCAGTTTATCGGTCTTCAGCCTAATCTTTGTCAATGCCGTTTTACACATACGCGGTACCATTGTGACAAAGAGGTACTATCCGGGCGTAGTCTCCGGAACCTTAATCTATATTCCTCTTGCTATTTATGCCTATTCCATGTTTCTCCTTTCAGGATAGCTGACATGGTCTCAAGCCGCTATCTCTTTCCTCTTAGGCGTATCATACATGGCCGTTCCCATGGTTTACATATTGTTCCAACAAGTACAGAAAACCAAATAACTGAGAGACAACAATCAAATAAGAGGGGATACCATTCCCGTCTACCATTTTTTTCACCCGAAATTGTCTCTTAACATGAAGAACAAAAATCAAGGCAATAGATTTTGTATCCATTTTTTTTTATTTTAGAGAACCATTACTACTGTACTTCCGTATAAATAAAGTGAGGAGAAAACATGGAAGATTTATCCGTCCTTGAATCCATATTCCTTATGGCCATTCTTCGTCTTAAAGACAAAGCCTACGGCGTCACCATCCGAGAACAGGTTTCAAAAACCAAAGGCCGGCTTCTTTCTTACGGAACAATTTACAGCTATCTTGACCAATTGGCCCGTAAAGGTTATGTGACCAAAAAAACCGGTCAACCCACAGCGGAAAGAGGGGGCAGAAGAAAAATATTTTACAAGCTTACCCCTGCAGGCCTTCAGTCCTTAAAGCTCGCTTATCAACTCCAGGGAGCAATCTGGAAAGACGCCCCGGCCATATTGGATTAAGGTTTCCATTCATGAAAAAAGAGACCAACAAACCGCCTTCAATGGCCGAGGGATTACTTAGGCGTTTGAGAAATTCACCGGAGAATTTCTCTTTTCTTGGAGACATGGAAGAGGAATACTCAAGAATTTTCAAACAAAAAGGGAATTTTCAAGCCAAGCTTTGGTATTGGAAACAAATTTTTATTTCCCTTTTTCCTCTCTTCAGAAATTCAGTCTTATGGAGTGTCGTCATGCTAAAAAACTATCTAAAAACAGCTTTAAGAAACTTTAAAAGACAAAGAGGATATTCAATTATCACCCTAAGCGGTCTGGCGTTGGGAATGGCCTGCTGCCTGCTGATCATTTTTTATGTCCAGTATGAACTGAGCTATGACCGGTTCCATAAAAACGCCGAAAATATCTACCGGATCATCATGGATGCCAACATCGGGTCAACGAACCTTAAAGTCCCCATCACCAACAATCCCCTGTCACCAACGCTCGTCAGTGATTACCCCGAGATTGCAGCTTCGACGCGGATCCGTAAGATCTCCAAGGTTCTCGTCGAGTATAATAAAAACCGTTTTTACGAGTCCTGTTCTCTCTTCGCCGACAATTCCATTTTTGATGTTTTTAATTTTCCCTTCAGCAAAGGTGATTCAAAAAAAGCTCTTGTCCGGCCCTTTACTGTTGTCCTGACCGAAACCACAGCCAAAAAATATTTTGGCGAGTCCGATCCCCTCGGCAAAACGCTTCGATTGAACGCTGACCAAGCTTTTGAGGTGACCGGAGTCATCAAAGACGTCCCGCATAACTCCCATTTCACTTTCGACTTGTTGGGATCTTTCGAAACTTTATTTGTCGATCGGCCGCAGTCCCGGCGCGACTGGATCAGCGCCCATAATTTCACCTATCTCCGGCTTCATAAAAATGCCGTCCCTTCTGATCTCGAGGGAAAATTCCCGGCTATGGTCGAAAAATACATGGGCTCCCGTTTGAAAGCATTAGGCGGAAGTATCCGTTATTCCCTACAGCCTCTGACCGACATCCACCTGCGCTCCAACCTCCAGTTCGAGTTCGAGCCGAACAGCAGTATCGTTTATGTCACCATATTCAGCGCCATTGCGCTTTTCATCCTGGGATTGGCCTGCATCAACTTCATGAATCTAGCCACGGCCCGTTCAGCCAAAAGAGCCCGGGAAGTAGGCATGAGAAAAGTTCTAGGCGCGGAACGTCAAAATCTCGTCCGGCAGTTCCTGGGGGAATCGACCATTTACAGTTTGTTGGCCCTCTTTATGTCCATCATTCTTGTTCGAATGGCTTTGCCTCTTTTTAATGCCGTCTCCGGCTCCGACCTGCGATTTGGATTCCCTCAGCTTGCCTGGCTTTTTCCATTGGGTATCGGTTTGACGCTTTTCACCGGAATGGCAGCGGGCAGTTACCCGGCCTTTTTTCTTTCGGCATTTTCACCGGTCAAGATGCTCAATGGAAGCCGTTTTTCAGGAGCAGGTGGAAAACGTTTTCGCCATGTTCTCGTTATCTCCCAGTTTGTCATATCCATAACCCTCATTATTGGCACCTGGCTCATCCGCAACCAGGTCATCTATATGAAAAACGTTCATCTCGGATTCACCAAAGAGCGGGTTCTCGTTTCTAAAGTTGATTATCCCCAGGTTATCAGAAACATCGATACCGTCAAAGCCCGCTTAAAGCAGATTCCCGGCATCATCGAAGTCGCCGGGACCGATGCCGTTCCCGGCCAGGGTCCGATGGCCACAACGGTCGGGGTCGTTCCCGAAGGATTTTCCGATGAGGAAGGAATCCTCATGAAGGCCATCAGGGCAGACGAGGATTACCTGGCAGCCCTTGGAATGGAGCTTGTCGCAGGCCGTGATTTCTCCGAAAAAATATCCACCGATAAACAAGGGGTCTTTCTCGTCAACGAGACGGCTTTGCGGCGATTCGGATGGAAGGATCATGCCGGCCGGACGATCAAGGTTCAGGGGCTTGGGCTGAGAGGAGGTGCTGTTCCGGTGATCGGGGTCGTCAAGGATTTCCATTACTCCTCTCTGCGGGAAGAGATGGAACCGATCTGCATCGGTTATGGGGTGGGCGGACTGGACAAACTCGTCATCAAGGTTCAGACTGAAAATATAACTGGACTGGTCGCCCAGCTCGAAGAAACCTGGAAGGAAATCGACCCCAGCCATCCTTTCGATTTCTTCTTTCTGGACAGCTTTTTTGACGCCCAGTATCGATCGGAGGAACGGCTCAACAGCATCTTCGCCTCCTTCAGCGGACTGGCTATCGTCATCGCCTGCCTGGGACTCTTTGGCCTGTCCTCATTTATGGCAGAGCAGAAGACTAAGGAAATCGGCATCAGGAAAGTTCTGGGGGCCACCATACCCGAGGTCGTCATCCTGCTCTCAAAGGAGCTTCTCGTATTGGTCGGCGCGGCTGTACTTATCGCCTGGCCGGTTGCTTACTTCGCCATGAACTCCTGGCTGAGGAATTTCCCCTTTCGGGCCGGCCTCAATCCCTGGATTTTTATAGTTTCCGGGTTTGCGGCACTGGCCATCGCCTTCCTGACGGTAAGCTTCCAGGCGGTCAAAGCCGCATCGGCGCATCCGGCGGACAGCCTGCGCTATGAATAGGTATTTTTTAAAGGCCGGAATCTTACGCCAACGAAAGAGGCGTTATTTTCGCAGGGATGCTTTGGTGAATACGGCATCCGGAATATCGGCATTCATCTCCAAGGACTCGAGAAAAAATTCCGTTCCTTTTCCGCTCTTGAGCTCATCCTTAAAAATCATATGCGTTGGTATCCACCGGTTTTGAATCCGCTCGATCTTCTCCACGACAAAAGTTTTGAGGAGCTTCCCGCTTTTGGCGAAACGTTCTTCCTTCATCGATACGAATCGTTCCTTGTCGACCCAAATTTTCCGGGAATGATAGGCGATGTCGCCCCCTTTGGACGTCAATTCGAGCACCCAGCAGGAACGTTCCTTGAATGTCTCTTCCGCAATAACCTTCGCCTCATAAAGATTGGTCAGATCAGGATCTTCCATAAAATCTTCATAAGAAAGGTCCGAACCCATGACGGACTGCCTCAGCATATGGCCCGAAATCTTGATCGTTCTGTCGGTTGAAGGCGTATATATCCACAGCTGGTCCTCGAGTTTGAGCATCTTGGTTCCTTTATCACGAGCGGGGGCCAGATATTCGGTAAACGACTTTTCTGTTCCTTGAAGCCATGATTTAGACTTAACGGAGCGGCTTCCCCTTCTGCCATGGATGACCATCTCGCTGATGGAAACTTTATTATCCGCCCCGATGTTTTCATCTACGCGTTCCAGGATCCATTCACCCGAAGGCCATTCCTGTGCCAAACATCCGGCCGCACATAAAAATATCAAAAAGGTAAACCCACATAATTTTTTCATACTTCCAACTCCTTCATCAATTGGGAGGTCTGCCGCTTATAGATGCCGAGTCCCGATATGGATGTCCCCAACAGGGTGGCCAAAAGCCCCGGCACAAAACCGATAACGTAGCTGACCGGCGTGACCTTGGCCCGTATGATCTCATTGATGACCATGTTCGAGCTCTGCATCATGTTGCCCAGATTGATTCCTTTCGATTGTAAAAAATAAGCAAAACCCAGGCCCAAGACGGTCCCGAGGATTGTGCCGATAACGCCGATCATCAACGATTCCAAAATCATGGAGCGGTAAAGATGCCCTTTGGCTTCTCCCACGGCCAAACGCACACCGATTTCTCCATACCGCCGGAGCGTTCCCATGAGCCCAGCGTTCCAGAGGACAATGGACATCACGGCGATGAAGGAGAAGATCAAAACACCCTGAAAGGTACTCACCATGCCCATAAAATCAGCCATCCCCCCCTGGTCGTAAAAGGTGACCATCACCGGTGAAAATTCATCATCTTTATCGGAGTATTTTTCGTTGAACGTTTCCGTTATTCTATCGGCGGCCTCTTCCCTGTAGACAAAATCATTAAAAAAAACCAGGATCTCACCCGCAGCATCTTTCATATCCAGGGCCTCTTGAATATCAGCCAGGTCGGCGATTATGGTCCCGCGGTCCATAGCCAAAACACCGAAACGGAGCGTACCAACAACGGTAAAGTTCACCACAGCCATATTTCCGTACATCGTCGAGCCGATAAGAGTCGACGTTTGTCCGGGCAGAACATTCAAACGGCGGGCGAATTCGTCGCTGATAAGAATCTCACCATATTTTTGAGGCATGCGTCCGCGTACCACGGCATTTTCCAGGTTGAGCATGTCTTTTTCAGGACTTTCTTCCGAAAAAAGATCAACGGCCAGCCCAATAATGGGCCCCTGGGCTTTTGTTTCTCCCAGTTCATCCGGAATATCAAAGAGCCCGCCAAACCGGATCCTCGGCGCAACAAGAAGCTCAGGAAAATCTTTCTTGAAATCGGCTAAAAGATTCTCAACACCGATAAAAGCCAGGTCATTGGGAGTTTGATCAGCATTCTCTGCGTAAGCCCGGGACATGATTTTCATATGCCCGGCTTCGAACTTAGCGCTGGTTTGCATCCAGCTGGTCATCACCCCGTTAAAATAACTGTATCCCAAGACGGTAAGCGACACTCCCAGCACGACGGTTATAACAGGAAACAGGCTGCGGGATCTGTCACGGATTATTCCTTTGAGCAAAAATTTGATCATGACATCTTCCCTCTCAGGGCATCGGTGGGTTTGAGTTTAGCGATCCTACGCGTGGGCAGGAAACTGACAACTGTTGTTACCATCAGGACCAGGACAACTGTTCCCACCACCATACCGATGCTGTATCCCGGGAATATTTTTTCTCCCAGCGCAAAACCGAAATCCGTCCCCTGAGGCAGGGCAAATCCGGTTTTGTCGAACCATACCAGGAAGGGAATTCCGTAGACGGCGGCGATAATGGCGGCCAGCACAGAATGCATGGCCCCTTCAAGGGTGAAAAGTTGAATGACTTTGGATCGGGTGAAGCCCAGGGCCATCATCGTCCCCATTTCTTTCCGTCTTCGGAAAATGGACAAAACCTGCGTGTTGAAAATGGCCAGCATGGCCAGCAGGAGTAAAAAGACATACATGATGGACCCGCCGGCCGATTTAGCCTTGATCAGGTTATCAATGTCCGCAAGTAAGAACTCCAGATTCTTAAATTCCCATCCCTGTACCGCCGGTATATTTACCGTATTTTTGGCGACAACAACAAGACTCGCCTCGTTCTCCATGCCCATCAGCTCCCGCATTGTCTCCAGGGGAATCCATATTTGTCCCTGGTCGACGGTTTCCACCGTCGTTCTCATGATTTGAACGATGCGGAAATCCCGTGCGTCAAAGGTCCCCTTGGCATCCCGCCAGCGAACCGTAATCATATCACCCTGGTTCAATCCCGTGTTTTTTGCCATACGGGTTCCGATAAGGGCCGGAACGTCATCCCCTTCTTGAACAAGAAATTTTGATGGCAGGTCGATAATGGTCTGTTTCGGGTCGATTCCTTTGAGAATAATGGTTTGAAGGCGGCCTTCGGGATATATGGAAGCCTGAGAAACAAGTATGGGTGCGGCTTCGCCTTTATCGACTTTTTCCTGAAGAGGACCGGGAACAAAACCATGGGCGTCTTCCAGCGTCAGGGGATCCAGGGGATCATACTCTTCATGCCAGTACTGGCCTCCGGCAAATTCAATGTCTATCTTGGCCTCTTTAGCCTGATCTCCCATTCCTTTATACAAGCTCTGGAAAAAAATGATGATAACAAAAGCCAAGGATAGGACGACCACATTCAACCATGTCCGGATTCCCGCTCCCATCAGATTTTTTATGGCCAGGCGGGGAATAATCATTGTTCTTCTCCTTTCCCTTTTTCCGGCTCGACCTGCTCATCCTTGGCAACCTTACCGTCGAACAATGTGATTTTCCGGCGCAGGTACTTGATGACCTTTTGGTCGTGCGTGGCAAAAATAAATGTTGTCCCCAGCTCGCGGTTCAGCGTCACCATGGTGTCAAGTATGTTGTAGGAATTCTCAGCATCCAGGTTGGCTGTCGGTTCATCGGCAAGAATAATGGGGGGTTCCTTAACAACGGCTCTAGCTACGGCCACTCTTTGACTTTCTCCCCCGGAGAGCTGGGAGGGTTTGGATTTTGCCCTGTCCGCCAGCTTGACCCATTCCAAGGCCTGCATGACCTTTTTGCGGCGCTCATTGGCCGACATTTTGAGCAGCAGCAGCGTAAATTCGACATTTTCATAGACCGTGTACACCGGAAGCAGGTTGAATGTTTGAAAGATAAATCCGATATTTTTATTGCGCAGCCAGGCCGCCTGTTTGTGCGACAGGGTTTCGATTTTTTTGCCCATAACGACCGCGCTCCCCTCCGTCGGGGAATCGAGTGAACCGACGATGTTGAGGAATGTCGTTTTCCCGGAACCGCTCGGCCCCACAAGGCCGGCGAACTCGCCCGCCTTAAAATTCAGGCTCACACCGTCGAGCGCGAAAATTTTCGTACGGCCCATGGGAAAAGTCCTGACAAGATCTTTCGTAGTGATCAAAAAGGAGTTACTCATTTCCATTGTTACCTCTCAGTGGTTAAAAATAACCATAATCTGTATTCCCTTTCCCGCAAAAAGGTTGTTCTCCGTCAGATTCCCGTAAATTTGAAAATCTTCCGGATTCCAGAAACCGATAATATTGATGACCCATTGGTCATAGGTTCGTCTCCAGTTGAGGAAACTGTAAAGATTCTTATTTTCCCAATCATAATAAAAGATACAGCTTAGATTATCCAGTATATTCAATGGATAATTCATCGACAGGGTCAAAAATCTCATGCTTTCACCGGAACTTAAAATCTCCCGGCTGCTCGTGTATACAAAATACTCCCCAATCACATTCAGGCCGTTGCCGAGACCGAAGGTATAGTCGCATCCGATGGTAACGGCTCTCTGCCAGGGATTGGGAAGCTGCCCGCTGCCCTGATGAGTGAGCGCTCCTTCGAACCACAACCCGATGCCGATATCCCATTTGCCGTCCAGCCCGAACCGGTTTTCCGGAACGGATGAAACATCAGCCGAATCGAGGCCGGGAAAATTTTGAGCCGGATTTATCCGGCGGTGATGATAGGTCAGAGCTAATTCTCCGTTTCCGAGAGGGTGCTGAAAGCGCCCGCCAAATTC
Organism: Candidatus Aminicenantota bacterium; assembly: GCA_016927475.1. GTDB lineage: Bacteria > Acidobacteriota > Aminicenantia > Aminicenantales > Aminicenantaceae > JAFGMO01. Next base: position 21,549 of record JAFGMO010000060.1, on the reverse strand, counting down.
AACGGAACGATCCTCGGTCGCAAAAAATTCCCATCCTTTTGTGTTTTTTTTGCCGTAAAGTCCCCATAACCAGATATTGGCGTTGTTCAAGAAGTAGTACCGCGTGAGAAGGCCGTAAACGCCGTCCGTGATCTGCAGTGGATCACGGGGATCGATACGGTCAAACCACATCAAAGGCCTTAAAAGGGCGGCGGAACCGAAATTGATCTTTTGGAGCCCTAATCTGGCTTCGAAACGCTCCGATGAAAAACGCCCCCACATTCTGTAGAGCTTGATATCGCCGCTCGTTCGAACCCCTTCGCCGGATTGTGGCTGGAAGGTTCCGTTGGCATTCAGCGACAGGTCAAAATCAAAGGAATAATGCTCAGAGAGAGATTGATTGACCAAAAGTTCGGGAACGTAATACAGGCCGAACTGAGGTTCGCCGAGATGTTCCGTGTTGACGGTGACCCATCCGGAAAGGAGACCTTTGAAATCGAGGGTTTGCGGCTGAGCCCATGAAACAAAAAAAAGAAAAAGGAACGCATGGGTCAAAAATCCGGCCATTGGGAAGCGGGGGATTTTCATTTGTCCTCACCTTTTTCCGTCAGGATTCCATAAAAAAAGAAATTGATGAGCTCCGCCGTCAAGGACTGTGGCGATTCATACATGCTTATCATCTGCTCATCTCCCGCCATATCAGCCATCTTGTTGAGAAAATAAGGAATAAACTGAAGATTGATATCCCTTCGAATTTCTCCTTTTTTTTGAGCCTCAAACATATCATCGAGAATAAGCTTATAATTTTTTTCTTTCATGCTCTGCATCAGCTCAGCTACTTCGGGTATGTTTCCCTGCATCAGGTCCTTCAGCATTTCCTGGCTGAAATCTTTGGTGCCTTCCAGTTTCATCCGGATCACTTCTTTAGCTTTTTCCGCAAAAGGGACATTCTGAGCCATGATACCTTTATATCTGGTGACTCCCTCACGGAACATTTCATTCAAAATAAAAAGAATGAGATCGATTTTGTTTTTGAAATACTTATAAAAGGTCATCTTGCTGACGCCGGCCGTTTGACAGATTTCTTCCACCGAAACCCGCCTCAGCCCATGAAACCAGAAGAGGTTCCGGGCGGTATCGATGATTTGCCGGCATTTTTTGCTTGCGGTTTTTTTTATCGTTCCTTTTTTGTTCATTCTCTTTTATACTATATAACTATAACTATACGTTTATTGTATTATATTACCTTATTAGTAAATATACTAATTCTATCGTAAACATTTGTCAAGTTTTATTTTTTATATAAGGATGCGGAAATCCTGCTAGAGGAATCATCAATAACAAAAAACCTTCATGAAATCGCAACTCTTGTTTTTCCGGGAACGTTTAAATCAAAAAGGAGAAACAAATGAAAACGCAGGTCCCATTTTTTGTCATTTTTGCTTGTTTTATATTCTGCAGCTTCGGTTTGTCTTCCGGATATTCCTCGGCTTTCGATGATGCAATAACCGGCCAAAGTGACCCCCCAGTTATAAAAAACCCCCAGACGCCCCTTTACGGAAGTGTGGAGCTCGATATTGAAGAAGATTTAGTTCTCGGCAGTAACACTGACAAAGAAACTCTTTTTTACAAAGTCTGGGATATCAATGCGGATGAACAAGGCAACATTTACGTTCTCGACGCCGGGGCTCACTGCATCCGCAAATATGATAAAACAGGAAAATACCTGCAATCTCTCGGAAGACAGGGACAGGGCCCCGGCGAATTTGAAATGCCGATTATTCTGGCCTTAGATAAAAAGACCAACATTTATGTCGGGGAAATGGTCAAAATCCACATGTTCGATCCCAAAGGCACATTCGTGAGGAAGACGGTTATCCCCTATTTCTATATGAATTTTGTCCCGGACGGGGAAGGAAATTTTGCGATTTCCTGCCGGCCAATGAAAGAGAAAGGGGAGAAACTAGTCGTCAACATCGTGGATTCAGCAGGAAAAACAGTCAAAAGAATCGCCGAGTTCCCTGGTTTGCCCGTACATGAGACAGGCACGACCGTTTCCCATGATTATTCGTCCTCGATACGGCTATGGGCTTTCGGCGACAGGGGTTTCATCTTCGGACATACCCCGGAATATAAGTTTTACATCGTCGATTGGACGGGAAAAAATATCCTCGTTTTCGAAAAGGATGAAGCCGCACACCCCGTCACCAGCAAAGAAAAAAATAGAATTTTAAAAGAATTGTTCCAAAACTCAGCTAAGGCCGGTTATAGTTGGTCGAAAAATACTATCGAAAAAATGGCCAATCTGCCGAAACACCGTCCGTTTTTCGACAGAATACGTGTGGACGACAAAGGCAGAATATACATCCGTAAATGCAAGTCCGTCCTGGACGACAGCCATATGATGGAGTTCGATATCTTCGGAAACGATGGTTATTTCCTCTACACGACACAGCTTCCCTTTATTCCCATGGCTATCAAAAACGGTTTTTTATACCACACGACATACTCGGAAGAAACCGGCATGGTGAAGGTCATCAGATACAGGATTAAAAATTGGGACCGGCTGCGTTTTTCCCGGTAAACAAAATTCGGAAAATGTGGGTTAAAATCGGCTTTGAAGGTCATTTTCGGGTCTGTTTTTTGTATTAACTTCTTGTATCTAATGAAAATTCCTCGTCCCCATTTTGGCAGTGGGATTAAAAAAATTAAGGAAACTTCTTATGTTCGCTCCTCGTAATATTAAACGAGAGGAAATATAACATGATCAAAAAACGAGAGAGGTTTTGGACCATTTTACTTGTGTCAGCAATCATTTCCGCCACTGTATCTTTTTTCACGACATCATTCGGACTCCTTTATTATATCTCTTTCCTCCTGGCCATTCCCCTGGCATTGGCCGTCCAAATGGGTTTGTTCGGACTTGCCTGGTTGATTGGATTTGGGAATAACCAAATCAGGCCCCTCATCATCGGTCTTTATTTTGTTGCGATGATATTTTCCGTGACATTCAGTTTTGTATTCCTCCAGAGTGAACTGGTGGAAAAGGTGAAACCCAGAGAAACACAAAGGCAGCTTTTTGACGACATCAGGATAAAAACAACCTTTTTCGGCGGTATTCTCAATGAAGGGATCAATGAAAGTGAAATACTCGTTACCAGACTGGCCAACTGGCTCGAGATGGAAGAGAAAAGAGGCTGGGCCACCAAAATATGCGATGAAGAAGACCATTGCTACCTTCAGAACGTATGCCGCCGTGTCCGGACAAAAATCGATCAATGGGAAAAAAATTTTAGAAAGCCCTATCATCAAGGTCCGGGAAGGGAATTGATACATGGAGCCCTTGAAGAAGAATACAATGCTTTAGAAAAAATAAAGATCCGCTTAACGGAATTCAGAGATAATACCTGGCTGACCAGTCCTGTTTTATCTGAGAATTTGAGTAACCGGGAAAGGCTGACGGCTCTTGATCAGCTGGTTGCCGGCATTCCCAAGAGCGACCTCGAATCCGTTCTTTGCCGGGAAATTGCGCTTCCCATATCCCCCGATTATGAAGATTTTGCAAGAGACAATGTCATCCGGGAAGAAAAACAGGTTTATGCTTTTGATGACCTTCGGAAAATTTTTAAAAGAGATCATAAATTAACACGCAGTGATTACCCGACTATCTTTGCCCTCGGCCTTTCTATTTTTATAGATCTTTTTGTTCTTATCGTGGCTATCGGGGCTGCGCTGGTCGACTACAGGAGAGAAGACATCCCTATTAAAAAGAGCGAAAAACTGCCGTCTGAACAAGAACCGGTTGTCCGGGAGAACATCTCCGGCTGGGTAAACGCCGCTCTTCTTGGACAGGCGGTCGATGAGGAGATGCGGAACCAATTCATAAGGGATGTGATCAAAGCGATACGGTTTGTACGGAGTGGACAGAATGTGCTTGTTCCCAGGAGTGAAGAACAGTTTCGTCTGGGAGTGATCCTTGTAAAAGCAAAAGCAGCTTTTGCGAGCCGTACCAAGATCGACAAGAAAAAAACGGATGTTTTTATATTGGAAGACTGGGTCTATTTAGCCCTCATGCGCTATTTGAACCGGACCGACAAAGACACCAAAAATTCTGTGTCCGAGTGAACTCGATGATACTCTATGAAGTCAGACCTGGCGATAATACAGACACTAAAGTATTTAAGATGATTTTAAGATCTATTTTACGCTTTAATCGGCTCTTTTTTGGCCCTATTTAAAAAAGAAAAAAGACATATATTTCCGGCTAATCTATTTATTATCAAAAATTACATAAGTCCAACTTCAAAATGAAATAAAGGAGGGCCAAAGACGGGATATTTCTTAACTGGTTTGGTTTTCCATCATTGAACACTGAAGAACGAAACCTACCTTAAGGAAAGACTATTGCTCCCCCCAAAAAAATGCCATCCTTTTTTTGATTAGCTCCGTATATATTAATATCCACAATGGATATTTACTGGAGCAAATCATGACAAAATTTATGACCCGCAATGAAGAAATCATTCTCCTGACGATTCTTAAGCTCAAAGGAAATGCTTATGGTGTGAGCATCCGGAAGCAGATTTTCCAGGATACGGGCGACACATGGTCCTTTGCTTCCATTTACCAGCCTTTAGATCATCTTGTCCGGAAAAAATTTGTCAGGAGACGAAAGGGCGATCCAACCGCCAGACAAGGGGGAAAAAGCAAATTTTACTATGAAGTCACTCCGGAAGGGTTGCGAAATCTGCAGAAGCTCAAAAAAGCGCATGATCAGGTTTGGGCTCAAGTCCCGGAGATTTTCTGGGAGAATGGGAAATGAACAAGACCCACCATAGTATCCCCCGTCTGGTTGATCGGATTCTTCATATCCTTTTTACCCGGGACTATTATCTTGAAAGGTTCGCTGACCTGGAAGAGGTATATGTCGACCAGGTGGAAAGGGCCGGACCCCTGAAGGCACGATTTTGGCTCTGGAACCAAATTTTCAAATTAGTCTGCAGCGTGCTCCGGAAAAATACTGTTTGGAGTTTCACCATGCTCAAATTTTATATCAAAACGGCTGTCCGCAATCTTTTCAAATCAAAATCCCTTTCTTTCATCAATGTCACCGGTTTATCCGTTGGGATGGTGGTATGCCTTCTGCTCATGCTTTACGTTCGCGACGAACTCAGTTTTGACCGCTATCATCAGCATTCCGACCGGATTTTCCGTATCCTGGAAAACGACAGCCCTTATACCTCACCACAGGTTTCCGGGATGGTCAGGGACAACTTTCCCGAAATCGAAAGGTCAGCCAGAATACTTGTAAGAGACCAGTGTACGATTCAATATGAAGAAAAACAATTTATTGAAAAACAGTTTTGTTTGGCTGATCCCGATCTTTTTTCCATATTTTCATTCAAGCTGAAAAAAGGAAATCCCGCCGTTGTTTTAAAACGCCCATTTTCTATCGTTATCTCAGAAACAATCGCCCGCAAATATTTTGGTGATGAAGAACCCATCGGGAAAGTCCTTAGACTTGAAAACAGGCATGATTATATGGTTACAGGCTTGATGGAAGAAATGCCCCATAACTCTCACTTCCGCTATGACCTGCTGGCTACTCTGGCCGGCGCCGAGCGGGTCTTCGGTTCCCATATGATGACAAACTGGGGATTCCGTAACTTTATCACCTATCTCCTGATCCGGGATCATTTTTCTCGAACCTCGTTTGAAAAAAAAGTATCACCCTTTATTGCGGAACACCGTGAGTTTGATGAGGGTGAAACCCCTTCAACTTTTTCGCTTCAGGCCTTAAAAAAAATTCATCTCTATTCAGGTTTTATCGACAATGACATTCAGGTTCAAGGGAATATCAGCCACGTGTTGATTTTTTCAGGCATCGGCGTCCTCATTCTGCTTATCGCCTGTTTCAACTATGTCAATCTGCTCACAGCCAATGCCACGACACGCGCCCGAGAGGTCGCCATCAAAAAGGTTGTGGGTTCCACACGCAGTCAACTCGTCAGGCAGTTCCTGGGAGAATCGATAGTCATTTTGATGATATCGCTGTGTCTTGCCATGACCTTATCTTATCTCTGTCTGCCGGTTTTCAACGGGCTGACCGGCAAGTCTCTTTCCTTTTCCGCCCTCTTGAGCGGACCTATGGTTTTGTGGATTTCGGCTGTTTTGGTTTCTGCCGGTTTGCTCTCAGGATTTTATCCGGCTTTTGTCCTCTCCTCATTTTTACCCGTCAAAACACTTAAAGGCATCAAAAGCAGAGGCCATACGAAGTTGAACTTCATTAAAGTGATCGTGGGTATCCAGTTTGCCATTTCCATCATTCTTATTATATGCGCCCTGTTTATGGCCCGGCAGTTACTTTTTTTGCGAAACGAAGAGCTGGGTTATGACAAAGAACACATCATCGTCACCGAGATTCACGATTCGTTCAGATCGCAAAAATATGAATTATTGAAAGATAAGCTATTACAGAACAACAGCATTACCTCCATGACGGCGGCAAGCCGAATTCCTACGGACGATCTGAACAACTGGGGAACTTTGCAGCTTCCCGGGCAGAGCGAAAAACTGACTGTGCCCTTTGTCCATGTCAACTTCGACTATTTTAAAACTTTCGGGATTTCCGCTGTTCAAGGACGACTGTTTTCAAGTCAGATAAAAACGGATAAAGACCAGGCCCTCATCCTTAACGAAACAGCGGCAAAAAGACTGGGCTTAGACGATGAGACCATCGGTAAACGTATTCTCATATCCTGGCCTTCCTCCGACCGCAGAATTATCGGCATTGTCAAAGATTTTCATTTTGAATCGCTTTATCATCCGATCCAACCGGTTGCTTTCGTTATTTATCCCAGACAATGCTGGAAAACAGCCATTAAGGTGCGCGCCTCGCACTTGAATGAAACACTTTTTCTCATCAAAAAAACATGGAAGGCCTTTTATCCGGAATGGGTATTTGAACACCAATTTGTTGACGACAGGGTAAAACAATATTACGAGTCTGAAGAAAAAACTTTTCAACTGATGGGCTATTTTACCTCTTTGGCCATTTTTGTGGCCTGTCTCGGGCTGTTCGGCTTGATTTCTTTTATCATCAAAAGGCGATTTAAGGAAATTTCCATTCGTAAAGTTCTGGGAGCACAGGCTGCCGGTATATTCGCCTTATTGTCCCGTGAATTACTGTTGGGCATCCTGCTGTCCAACCTGGTTGCCTGGCCCGTGGCCTGGTATTCGCTGAACAAATGGCTGCAGAACTTTGCCTACCGGACATCCCTCTCATTATGGATATTTGTTTCCGCAGGTATGAGTGTTTTGGCTGTCGCCTTATTAACCATGAGCTGGCAAACGATCCGGGCGGCACGAAGCAATCCCATAGATGCCCTGAAATATGAATAATGCAAGCGGAATTTTTTACTTCTTCACATTATCACAGGGAATTTTTAAGGGATCGCCTATACCGTCGAATTTTGTGCTCTGGAATTTTCCACCCACATAATCCTGCAGAAAGGTGACGAGCTTCCATAATGTGCATGTCCCGTCAGCATTTTGTACGGCAATCTCAGCCCTGATATATCTATGAAGGATTTCTCCTGAAATCTGATGCCTGCGGACCATCCAATCAGGATCGATGATAACGACGCGCAGCACTTTTCCCTTGACCCTGTCTTTGTATGTCTGTGAGGCTTTGAACGCTTCAATCATCTCACCTTCGAGTTTTTTATCAGACCGGGCGGATTTAGCCATAACAATCCCTTTTGTGAGTATGTCCGACGCCGCCGTATTGAGCTCATCGGACAGTTGTTGATAGGCCGCGTAGTTATCTCCTTTGATGACAAAATTTCCCTGGGCTACGACATTATAATTACATTTGACTTTAACAATTATTTTGTGTTCTCCGGCTTCGAGCTTGGATTATTCATACCGCAGGGAATCCACCGGATTGGCCGCAGCGGCCCTTAGGGATTGATAAAAAACGGTCGCCATGGCAATCATCCAGACCAGAAGGGCCGAAAAAACGAAAGGCCACAAGCCAATTTTGGTTCGTGAGGCAAAATCAGCCAGCCATTGGGACATGGCAAAGTAGGCTACAGGCCATGCTGCCAGATTGGCTAAAAAAACCCATTTGGAAAATTCTTTAGAAAGAAGCAGGATAATTTTTCCCACCGAGGCGCCCAGCACCTTCCTCACACCGATTTCCTTGGTGCGCTGCTCGGCCATAAACGCCGCCAATCCAAAAAGCCCCATGCAGGCGATGAATATCCCCAATCCCGCAAGATACCCGATCGTCTTGGCCAGACGTTCTTCATTGCGGTACAGGCTGTCCACAAGGTCGTCGACAAAATGGAAAGAGAAGGGGAATTCCGGAGAAAATTCCTTCCAAGTTTTTTCAATATAGGCGATGGTCTCGTGCACATTTTTCGATGAAATTTTGGTGCTGATCATCCACAGCCATGGATCGTTCCAGCCGAACATCTGGGGCTGGATCGGGTACCGCAGGGTTTGATAGTGGAAATCCTTTACCACGCCGATCACTTCCACGTCGTTTACAGGGAAAGAAGAACCCCCCAGATCGTCGTGGTGAAGGATCGTCCCCACCGGCTCCTTCAACCCGAGAGCCCTAACAGCTGTCTCGTTCAGAAGACAGGTACTGAACTCATCGGTCGATTTTTCCCAGGAAAAATTCCGGCCGGCCGTAATTTCCAGGCCGTAAACATCAATATAGTCCGGATCCACCGTAAAGATAGCATAACCGCTTCTTTCACCTTTATACTCAAAACCTTCCCAGTTGTAGACAACACCGGGGCGTCCCTGGGAATAAGTTACACCGAGGATACCGGGATGCTGTAAAAGTTTGTTCTTAAAGGCCTGTTTGTTGTTGCGTATGCCTCTGTTGCGGGCCATCTCCATATTAACAATATGCTCTTTTTCAAAGCCTAAATCTTTATTTTTTAAATAATGGAGCTGCTTTAAAACGACAAATGTGGCAACGATCAGAATAACGGAAATGGTAAACTGGAAGCTTATAAGAACTTTGCGTATGCCACCGGATCTCACGCCCTTCGTTCTTTCGCCCTTCAAGACAGCCGCCGGACGGAATGCCGATAGGTAAATAGCGGGATAAAATCCGGCTAGAAGACCCACAAAAACGGCTCCTCCTGTAAAAAGAAACAACACCAAAGGCTGAAAAAAAACATCCATAGTGAGAAAACGCTGCATCAACCGGTTGAACTCCGGCAGAAAAACCGCGGCCAACCCCACAGCCGCCACAAAGGAGATAAGGCTGTATAGGACGGACTCGCTTAAAAACTGAGTGACAAGCCTTTTTCTTGTGGAACCGACGACTTTTTTGATACCGACCTCCTTAGCTCTGAGTGAAGCCCGGGCGGTCGTCAGGTTGATAAAATTCACACAGGCAATGATCAATATAAAAAGAGCAATGGCCGTGAATACATAAACGAGGGCTTTGTTTCCCTGATGGCCGTATGAATTCTGCGAAAAATAAATCTCTTTTAATGGAACAAGCGCAAACTTGAAGTCGACTTTCCATATCCTTTGGATCATATCGTGAAAAAGATTTGTGATTTTGCCTGCAACAGCTTTAACATCGTGCTCTTCAGGAAGCAATACGAACGTCGCCAGGTTCCATGAATCGAAGCTGTCAAGCTCGCTTGGACCGATGATTTTTCCCAAATTTTCGAACGGGGCCAGCATATCGAACCTGAGGTGAGTGCGTTTCGGGTCTTTTATCACGGCGGTGACCTGGTAATTGTGCCTGTTATTGATTGTGAGCACCTGTCCGATGGGATTTTTATCGCCGAAAATCCTATAAGCCGTGCTTTCTGTTAGGACCAGCGAAAAAGGATCATCGAGAGCGGTCTTGGGATCTCCAGCGACAAAGGGAAAGGTAAAAACATCGAACACCGTGGAGTCCGCCCAGCCGAAGTTCCTGATTACTAATGTTTTCTCTTGAGTCGGATCACCGTCCGGAAGGAATTTTACCAGGTAATCATGCCGGAATTTAAAGCGAACAACCTTCTGAGCCTCGGGAATATTCTCCGAAATTTGCTTTCCCACAGCCGGAGCCATCGAAAGCTGGCGCTTGTTTTCCCCTTCCACATGGTAGATTCTACCGGCGTTTTTATGGTGCCTATCGACGCTTAATTCATGCTGCACAAAAAGCGTGATCAATATAAATACAGAGATGCCCAGCGTGAGCCCGGCGAAATTAATAAAAGAATAACCTTTGTGTTTTTTTAAATGCCGCGCGAACATTTTGAGATAGTTACTCGTCATGGTAACACTCCAATAAAATTTATTTTTCAAAAAGGCGGGAAACGCCGCCGGAATCTGAAGCCAGTATTCCAGGCGAGCTTTTAATGGGTGCCCTTTCCGAACCATAAATAAGAACTGCTCCTCCAAATCGCCCAAAGCGCCGTAGCGGATGCCGTCGTCGATAATCTTTTCAAGAACCCAGCGGGCCAATCGGGGTGGTTGGGGTGATTTCGTTTTTTTCATGGGTCAGTCGCTTTAGGATTCAGCCCTCGAATTTCCGGGGGGTGACCCCTTTCCAGATTAAGGCATTAACACGATAAACCTCAGCTAAGGCTTCTTTCCCCTTGGAAGTAACCTGATAATAAACCTTTGCCCTGCCTCCTCGTTCCGGCGTTGGCTCTCCTTTTTTCGTGACAACGTAACCGTTTTTCTGCAGGCGCCCCAGCGGGCCGTAAATAGCGCCGAGAAGCCACTTTTTACCCGTTGCTTTGATGACTTCCTGCCGGATGGCCATGCCGTAGGCCTCTTGGCCCAGACGCATAATCGACAACAGGATGATCTCTTCAATGCGTGAGAGAAGCTTCATGTTTTTATCCTTTCGTTATATATATACGTTTTTTGATAAAATAGGTTTACAATAGCTGTTCAAATACGCACATAAATTGTTCGATTTTGGTCAAATGTGTTCCCGGCAAATGGTGAAAAGACCAAAAAGAAATATTGGCATAATATATGCATTAATATTTTAGATAAGGTGGTTAACTCACATGTCCATGTGTGGTATTCCTACTATTCACGCGAATTTTTTATGGAAGGCAGGCCATGTTTAAAAGTTATCTAAAAACAGCGTTGAAAAACATGAAAAAATATAAGGCTCATTCTTTCATCAATATTTTCGGCCTTGCCATTGGAATTGCAGTCTGTATTCTTATATTCCTCTTTGTTGAATATGAACTCGGTTTTGACTCACATATAACAAACAAAAATTACATATACCGGGTCGTAACCCACATTAATCGTCCTGAAGGGATTGAGTACAACGGCTGCACACCTTTTCCGATGGCGGCAGCTTTACGAGAAAATTTCCCGGAATGCAAACAAAGCACTCAGGTTTACAGGAATGCCGAATTAATGGTCAGCGTGGGAGAAGATCGTTTCTATGGGGAGACTGCATTATTTTTGGAATCACATTTTTTTGAACTGTTCGATATGGAATGGATCCGGGGTAATTTATCGAAGTCATTCAACGATTCCTTCAAAGTGATCCTGACGAAAAAGGCCGCTCACAAGTATTTCGGCGACACGAATGTCCTTGGCAAAATTTTAAATATGGAAAACAAATACGACCTCATTGTAGAAGGAGTCGTTGCCAATCCACCGCAAAGAACAAGTTTGCCCTATGATATGCTGATTTCATGGAAAACACTGCATTCCCACTGGGATGGCAAACGTCTAAACCAATGGGATTTATGGGACAGCGATAGTTATACGTTCGTACTGCTTGGGGAATCCGTAGACGTCAAGCATCTTCAAAATCAATTTGCCTCCTTCGAACAAAAATACATGGAACCCGATGACGCCGAGAATTGTTCTTTTTGGCTGCAACCTCTCAGTGATATTCATTTTGATCCCCATTACGGATCCTATAATTACGTCACCAGCCGGACGGTTTTATCCCTTTTCTCGGCCATCGGATTCCTTATTCTGGTTATCGCCTGTATCAATTTTATCAATCTCAACACAGCTCAAACGATGAAAAGGAAACGGGAAATAGGTATGCGTAAGGTCCTGGGAGCGCACCGAACCCAGCTTGTTCGACAACTGCTAGGGGAAACAAGTCTGTTTACCTTATCAGCCTTATTGACTGCTCTTTTTCTTGCGGAAGGCGTTCTCCCGTATCTGGAAAAGTTCCTGGGGAACAATACGGAAATAAATCTTTTTTCGCACAGTACGGTTTTCATTTTCCTGGGAATCGTCACCCTTTTGGTGACCTGTTGCAGCGGTCTGTATCCTGCAATCGTTTTAACACGATATCAACCCGCCGAGTCCATCAAAGAAAGATCAAGCTCACGTGAAAAAAAATCCTTTGTATTCAGGAATAATCTTGTCCTTATACAATTTATCATCTCCCAGATTTTGATTGTGGGAACATTAGCCATGACCGGACAGATGAAATTTATGTCCAAAAGGAACTTGGGCTTTCGAAGCAAAGAAATATTAACCGTTTCTGTGCCGAAATATGAAGAAAAACGCTGTGAGCTGCTGCGAAGTTTATGGATGCAGAATCCCCGTATTCGGGAAGTGAGCTTTGCCTGGACATCACCGATATCCAACTCGAGATTTCAAACATCTTTTCAATATACGGCTCCCGGGGGCATGGTGGAATTCCCTGTATATATAAAAATGAGTGACAGCCGATACCCGGCTATATATGGAATTCCTATCCTCGCCGGGCAATTTTTTGAGCACAATGTCGGCGATGAATCCCATATTCAATGGGTGGTCAGCGAAATGACGGCACGCCGGATGGGATTAACCGGCCCTCAGGAGGCTGTCGGGAAACGGATCACCGTGAATGGATTGAAGGGTGAAATCATCGGGGTCATTGGTGACTTTCACGGACATTCGCTCCGCCGTGAAATACAGCCCATGGTGTTTTTCAATATTTGGCCTGGAAATTTCCAAGAAGCTCAAATTCTTCTAAACATGGAAAATATCCATGGAACCATCAGTCATATAAGGGATGAATGGAAAAAAATTTTCCCGGAACAGCCATTCCAGTATGTGTTCCTCGATGATTATATAAAAAGACTTTACGAGAAAGAATCCCGGCTTTTGACATTGATACAGATTTCCGCTTTTCTCTCCATTCTTATAGGTTGCCTGGGATTATTGGGTCTTGTCTCCTTCGTGGTACTTCAACGAACAAAAGAAGTCGGGATTCGAAAGGTCCTTGGCGCCACAGTGACAAGTGTTTATTTCTTGATATCAAGGAATTTTTTTAAATGGATTCTTCTGGCAAATATCGCTGCTTGGCCGATAGCATACTTATTTTTGTATAAATGGCTTCAAGAATTTGCTTATCGCACCCCTTTAAGTATCGGTTACTTCATCATCGGAGGAATCATTTCCATTGGAGCGGCCGCTTTCGTGATGAGTTTTCAGGTGATCAGGATAGCCATTTCCAATCCGGTTAAGGCATTAAGATATGAATGAAGAAAAAGAGCCGCTTCATTCCGAATAAACAAAGGATATCCTTTTAAATAGGCATTGCTGCGCTTATCTAAAAATAAAAAGCAGACATATTTGTCTATTGTACCCGCTTGTTTATCTTAATTTTTCAATCACACCGGCTTTGACCCAATAAATATCCATATCATCGAGAAGGAAGAGATATTTCCCATCCGGAGACACACAGCCTTTCAGAAGATCTGATCCCTTAAGGCCTAGACTATCTTTGAGGCTTTTGGGATCGGACCAGGAATCGTCTTTTTGTCTGAAAAAAATGAGAAGGTCCCGGATATTGACCTCTCCTGTGAAATCGATACGGTAAAGAATAATACAGCTTTCGTCCGGTGAAACATAAGAAAGGGAATCATAATGCTCCGTGCTGATGGGCGCCGGCAATTTTTCCGGTTCCAGAAAACGTCCGTCAAAACAACGCGAACGATAAACGTCCGTGTTTTCCGTGCCGCGTTCGGCGCTGAAATAAAGGCTGCCGTTGGCGGTCATCCAGGGGCTCCCGCTAAAACCTTCGGCATTAACGGGGCAACCCAGGTAGGAGGGTTTCCCCCAATCGTTTTTGGTTTTCTCAACATACCAAATATGTGGGGAAGGATTACGCTCATCACTTTCTTTAACCGGCCGAATGGTGTGGAAATAGAACTTGCTGCCATCCGGGGAAAAGGCCCCTCCTCCGTTTCTGTACCTGGTGGTAAAGGAAGGTTTATGGAGATCGGTCCATTGGTTATTTTCCATACGGGCGCGAAAAAGATACTGCCCCCGTTTTCCATACCTTTCCCTGAACTGAATACAGATAAAAAATTCACTGCCGTCCGGGGAGAAGACCGGCAGCCCATGCTCCCGTTCATCGGTCGATATGATACCGGGAGCGAAAATTTCGGGCTTATCACCGGGTTCCGGCATACCGAGGTAGGGGCCCTTTAAAAGCGGAAACACGCTCGGTTTTGTATCCGCTCCCTTTTGTTTGAGAAAAAGGACCGTCTCTTCCTCTCCAGCACGCTCGGCAACATGAATGGGAGCTTCGCCCTTGAGATTTTTAGCATTGATATCCGCACCCTTTTCGAGTAAAACCTTGGCGGCATCAATGTGGCCGTTACACGCTGCTTTATGAAGCGGTGTCACCCCGTATTTGTTGGAAGCAGCAGCCGGAATACCCTTTTCAACCAGCTTCGAAATAAGAAACGCGTTTCCCGATGAAGCGGCGAGATAAAGATAGGTCAATCCTTCCTCTCGATCTATTTCTTTAAGGGCACCGTAGTCCACTAAAAGATCTGAAATTTCATTATTGTAGGCAAACAATGCAGACTGAAGGGGCGTCCAGCCCCGAAGGGCTTTGTTGTGCCCTTTGATATCCGCACCTTTTCCGATGAGGAAAACAATCACTTTATTTCTACCGTATATGACGGCCCGGTGAAGAGGGGTGAAGCCGTATTTGTCGGGAGCATCCAACCGTTCCGGATCTTGTTCCAGGATTTTCCGGATAGTGTCCACATCGCCTTTTTGGACGGCTTCGTAGATGTCTTGAGAGAAAAGCGGGGACATTATTAAAAAAATACCTAAAAGGATAACAAAACCGAGGCTTATCCTATCAGCAGGCTTTTTATCGGATTTGCCTCCTTTTGTCATAAAAATCATGGACCAACAGGTATGTTTTATTCTCATCGTTATATCTCCCTTTATTTCCGGATTCATATAGATTTATTAAGATTTTACACAATTCTTTATGGACTGACACATCATATTGAAATTATCTGTCGGTGTCGGCCGAATTTATGAATAATGCAGGTGTAACCTGCGTTATGCACGAGCCAAGCTTGCCGCAGATGTGAGGCGTCGGCCGTTTTCAATAAGCCGGTTCAGCCATACCTACGGCATCCAGCCTCCAAGGCACCCAAACGAGAACCATATCACTGACCGAGATGTCGCTTTTTCGAGGTTTGACGGTTTGCTTTTCAATTTCCAGGTTTTCAGCCGCAACCGGGATTTGGAGCCCGGACATCTCCAACTGGAATTTCTCTTCCAACTGGGACAACTTCTGCTGGCCTATTCTGATTTCTTCTTTGGCCCGCTGAACGTCCATCTTTTCCCTGGCCGCCCGGCCGACTCCCCGCATGCTGGTCGTCGCTCGTCCGATATTACGCCCGCTGGACAGCTTCCGCCCGAACAGGGCACCGAGGACCGTGGCTCCGACCGAAATGGCGGTTTGGAGTGTCTGATGGCTGAACTGGGATTTTTCTTTGTCCAGACGGACCTCGGCTTTGCGTATCTTTTCCTGCAAAGCGGCAAGTCTGGGAGCATAACGGCCTCGCAATTTTTCGACTTCCAAATCCCTGTTTTCACGGACCAACTGGACCAAACGGACCCTAAAATCACCCTCTGACTCACCGACATCGGAAAATGCTTTTAATGGAGGATGCTTCCAGATCACGACCGATTTGTTCCGGTATAAATAGTCGGCAAACCGGCGCTTCCACAGAGAATAGTTTTCTTTTCTAAGAGCCGGGGCGGGGAGTTCGGCGAATCCGGCGGAGGAATGTTCTTTTTTCCCCAGCTCCGGTGTCCGGTTTTCAAAGATAATGGCCTGGTCCCAACCGGAATCCATCTCGGTTGACGGAATATCAATGATGTAGGCGGCGTCTTTCCATATATCGACATCCATTGAAGAATCTATGTAATGAAGACGCGAAGAACAATACAGGTTTGGCCTGTATACGATTCTCTCCCCCTTGACCGGTTCATTCTTGAGCGGAATGAAAAACTGCTTAACTTCAGGTGGAAGAAGCGGTTTTTTTGTTCCGGATTCCGTTTTTTGTGAAAGGGCGGCAGAAGGAGCGGCCGCTTTTTCGCCATTTGTCTTTCTCCGGGGGTCCATTAGAGTCTTTATCTGGGTTCTTGTCATCGGACCGCTCAAATAGGAAAGAACCCAGCGGGTATTAAAAAGCACCGGGCTGTCTTCATGTACATTGTGCATAAGAAATACACGTTTTCCCAGACCTGTCAGAATTTTTTCCATATCTTGTCGCTCAAACACGGCACCCGTGGTGGAAGAGGCGCCTTCCAGGCCGTTGAGCACCCGGTCTTTATCCCTTTCCGTCTGCAGCCGGCCGATGAACCAGGTCCCGGTGTTTGACAGCCCCTTGTAATCAAGGTCAACCGGATTCTGTGTGGCGAGCACCACACCCAAACCATAAGCCCGCGCCTGCTTGAGGAGAGTCAGCATGGGAGGTTTTGATGGCGGAACGGCGGTAGGAGGAAAATATCCAAATATCTCATCCATATAAAGCAACGCCCGCAGGCTTGATGTCCCGGGTTGTGTCCGCACCCAGGCTACAACTTCATTCAGAAGCAGAGTGACAAAAAACATGCGCTCTTGGTCCGAAAGGTGTGCAATGGAAAGAATGCTCATCCGGGGTTTGCCCTCGTTCGTATACAAAAGCCGTTGGATATCCAACGGATCGCCTTCCCGCCAGACCTCAAAGCCCGGAGAGGCAAGCAGGTTGTTCAGGGCCATTGCTAAAGAAAAACGATCCTTTGCAGGATAAAAGGAATCCAGGTCAAATACGCCGACCTTTTGGAAGGGCGGATTCTGAATCTCCCTGATGATTTGGGAAATGTTCAGATTGATACCTTGGGACCAGTTGTGGTGAAAGATATTGGACAGGAGAATATGGTCACGGCTTTTGAGGGGATCGGCATCCATTCCTAAAAGGGTCAACAGCCCGCTTACAGCGGATTGTACTCTGTCCCGCATACTGTCTCCGTCTTGAATTAAACTTTCTGCCGGAGCATTAAATGACCGAAGAATGGACAGGGGGATTCCGGATTGGCTGCCCGGTGTGTAGATAGTCACTTCGGCCGATTTCTGGAATCGGGAAATTCGTTCTCCGTTTTGACCCCATTCAGCAAGGCCGTTTTTCCACAATTCGGCTGTCTGTCTGGCAAAATCGCTAACGGATAATCCTTTGCGGGCCGCTGCATCCGGATCCACCCAGGGTTGGAAGTCCTCCGGTTTTAGCTCCGGAAACGTCAACATCAGGTTCCCCAGGTCTCCTTTAGGATCGATAATGATGGAGGGAATTCCATCGATAGCCGCTTCTTCCAGAATACTTACGCACAAACCGGTTTTCCCGCTGCCGGTCATACCGACACAGACGGCATGAGTCGTCAAGTCTTTGGAATCATAAAGCAAAATCTGGTCGAGTAATTCTTTTTTCCCCGGGTTGTAGAGTTTTCCGAGATAAAAGGCCCCCAACTTTTCAAAATCATGAGTTTCCATGCTGCCTCCTCCCTCCGTTTATTGTACGAACAATCAGCATAAAAATCCATCAGACAAAATTTGAGGATGAGGACACCCTTCCGGAGCGTCTTTTGATGTAATAGAAATTGCTGATTTTTCTGCTATTATTTGAGAACGTGTCAACATAAAACGGCAGTCTGTCTCAAGAAAAATGGTGGAGTTTTCCAGAAACAACAATAGAAACCACCAAGCATCTTTAGGAATTCCTCATGAAAAATATTCTGCTGGTTATCGGCGGGATTTTGAACCTTTTCTTTGCCGTTTTTCACATTTAGATTTACACGCCCGTCTTATTCCGTGTTTCTGAACAGAAAAAGTGTGGAGGTAGAAAACACGGTGAGGATAAGAAAAATATAATGGGGAAACCAGAAAAATCCGATAGGTTTTTGGAAAAGAAAAAGACAGGCCATTCCCGGAACGGAAAAAAGCAGTGTGATAAGTCCCGCCAAGGCAACATCCCTCCACTGCTTTTCATCATACCATTGGGAAAAAGCTTTTCCCAGGCGCATCCATATCCAGTAGAGAACCGTCAAACCATAGGGCAAAAGGATAAGAATAAAAAAAGGAACGATAATCACAGGATTCTTCATCCGGTGCTGCCCGAGAAAAAAGTTAAAATTGAACAAAAGCCCGATGGCTCCGCAGGCAATCCCTATTATCTGAGCTATCGTGAAAATATTTTCTTCCTGGATTGGGCCGCCTTTTTCAAGATTGGCTTTGTCTTCTGAAGCTTTTGCCAGTGAAAACAAAATCACGAAGGAATAAAAAAGCTGCAGCACAAGCATTACATTGAGGATTAACATCTCACCTAATGTCTCCCATCCCAGCTTCAACTCACGTCCTATTTCATCGATCATCGTTTTTTCGCCGATAAAAAGAAGCAGGCAGAAAACGCCAAAAACCAGGAGGGCATTTTTCCTTGCCGAAGTGTGGTTTTCCCTTCTGATTCGTCCCATCTGCCAGAGAAATGAAACAATCAGAAACAAAAAAACCAAAGCGAAACAAAGAAGCACAATAACCCCGGGTAAAGCGAGAGAATCCTCTTCAAGGAAAAGCTGAAACTTGTAAATATGAACGGCAGCCATGATAAAAAACAAACTGCTGACGGAAAGGACGGCCAAAACAAAGGTCAACAAACTCAGTCTATTCTTAGGATTTTTCATTTATCTTCCTTTTTTTCGTCATCATAATTTTCATCCAGAAAAAAAATGTCCTCCACAGATTTCCCGAACAAACGGGAGATCTTTATGGCTAAATATGTTGAAGGGATAAACTTCCCCTTTTCAATGGAATGGATGGTCTGCCGCGTTACCCCAAGGGCGCGGGCACATTCCTCCTGCGTCATTTCATTTTTTTCAAAACGACAGCGCCTTAGGTTGTTATTCAATTTTTTCATTTTTTCATTTCTGAATGTAAATTATTGTTTACTATTTGTCAAGTATACTTTACTTTTCAAGGCGCATTTTTTTGCCATTCGATGTCATAGGGAAACAGGAAAAAAAATGCCATGATAACCCTTTTCGCACCCTCTAGAAAATATTCTGATTTGACAATTAAGATTAACTCCTATATAGTAGCACTATGCCATTTCAGCTCACGGATGAATCCCTGTCTTTTTTCATTGAAAAATGCAAAAGAAACAAGCTCAAGATCACGCCACAGCGTATTGTCATTTACAAAGAACTGCTTAAGTCCACAGATCATCCCCATGCTGAAGCTCTTCACAAAAGAATAAAAAAAATAATTCCCGGTATCTCTCTAGACACCGTTAACCGAACCCTTTTAACCTTTGCCAAAATCGGAATCGTTAAAAACGTTGAGGGCTATGGGGAGCCCAGACGCTATGACCCAAAAATAGAAAAACATCATCATTTCCGCTGCATTGAATGCAATGCCATCATTGACTTTGAATACAAACCGTATGATGATATAATCGTTCCGGGGGATATCCAAAATAGATATTTTATCCTTAACAGGAAAGTCCTCTTAGAGGGTTACTGCGACAAATGTGGGAAAAAAAGATAAAAAATTTTAACCATTTATTAGGATTTACTACTACTTATAATCTCCTACAAATTAGGACTTTCAATTATAGAGAAATTAAGCAAGCCCGTTTATAGAAAAAAATTAAACGGGAACTGTTTGACCATAAAAAATCAATAGGGCGTCACAAAAATAGTATTTTCAAGCAAATCGAGGGAGAAAGGATTTGACATACCTTATTTTATCAGAAAAACCCATTCGATGAGCAGCAAGGGCTACTAACAAAACAGTAATATGAGCGATAGTACAATGATTCTGAGTTGCCTGCAACCGAACCACGGTTGGTTTATGCATGGAAAGAACGAGCAGGCGCGAAAAAATTCTCTCTACCGAGCTGCGTTGATTATAAATTTTCTTGAACCGGAGAGATCCATAAGCGATAGTGTCCCGCACACTCGGCGAAAGTCTCATGAGGTAATTGCATCCTTTCTGCTTGAAGAACTTAGGATGGCCGATGGGACAGGAAAGATATTGTCCTTTATACTTTTT
Source organism: Candidatus Aminicenantota bacterium (assembly GCA_016927475.1). Lineage (GTDB taxonomy): Bacteria > Acidobacteriota > Aminicenantia > Aminicenantales > Aminicenantaceae > JAFGMO01. The sequence goes on along the minus strand of JAFGMO010000060.1, from coordinate 1,220 downwards.
ACCCCAATAAAGAGGACAGCTGTACTGCAGATAAACCCGGTTATTATTTTTCATCCGTCCTTTTCGGTGCATCTTGAGATTAGCGGGACAGAGGACAGTGTCTTTTTTGATTTGGAACGAATCTTTTTGACGCCTTCGAGGATTAAGTGGGATGACTGGTTGGGCTTTCATCTCAGAGACGACATACTCAAGGATATCCTCGGTATCATAATTAGCGTCGCCGAGGACATGAGACACAGGAAATTGAGATGTTATCTTCTTAAGCATAGGGACAGCGATTTTCTTTTCGTCGTGATCTGCCGGATAGGTGACCTCATGAATCGGAAGTTCAGATTTGGTATCGTTAATCATGTGATTCCTATATCCCCAGAAAAACTCTATTTTACGTTGGAAAGGTTTGGGATAGTGGATTTTAACACTAAGCCTGGCATCGGGATCCCCTTTAAGCCGCCGGAATTTATCAAAGCGATCCTTGACAGAAGTTTTGAGATTATTTTCCTTAACATTGGCCTCGATGACAGAAGAATCCAAAGCAATGATATGACCGGAGATGACTTGCTCATCCTTCAACGTTCGGACAAGTCCCTGACGAATACGCTGAAGATCTTGATTGATGGTTGTCCGAAGAAAACGGGAGAATCTTTCTTTAGAGGGAGACCTCTCGAAAGGAGAAAAGCCAAGAACTTCAGCCATCATAGGATTATTTTTCAATTCAAACGCCAGATCCCCCAGCGAAGGAAGACCTCGAAGATTTCTGTAGATAAGCGATCGAAGTATCGCATTTTTAGAAAAGGGCGGACGTCCCCGAACCTTGTTTGTTTGTTCCATAAATGGCAGGTGGTTAAAAAGCTTTTCATACCGGATTCCCGGCGGAAGATCTTCTGGTTGGAAAAGAGGAGAAGATTTCATGATACCCTCGATTTTTGTGACAGTCTGAGAAAAAAAGCGTATTTGAGGGTATCAAAAAGTCAAAAGTTAGGATACCTAATTCGTTCATATCAAAATAGATGGACGTTGTTTGGAAGCAGGGTGTCACAAAAATCGTCTTTCCTAACTCAGTGCTTTTTAGGCGTAAAAAACAAAGAAAATGGAACATTTTACCTGTTTTGATGGCTCGTATGTTATTGATAATCAATGAGATAAAGAGAGTTAGGAAAATGGAAAAATCGTGCTCTATAAGTGATTGTTATTAAATGAGTTAGAATTTCGTGACAGGATGT
>JAFGMO010000059.1 GCA_016927475.1 Candidatus Aminicenantota bacterium | reverse complement strand
GGCGTCAGCCTGTGAAGCTGTGCTTGGCACTGCGAACAGGCTGCAACAAAGCAGATGCGGTAAGATCGGCTCGCCTGAAAGGTAAATTTGGCCGACATTTTCTTGAAAACGGTCATGGAAAATGTTTCAGTATCAATATTGTCTGAAAATACTCATAAATGACACATATTATTAAAATTATCTGTCGTTATCGGCCAAATTTATGAATGATGCAGGTTACAAAATGGAGGACAATATCATGGCGAGATTAAATTCTATTCGAACCAAAATCATACATATAGGCGAATGGGATTCCAACTGGGGACATATGATCCTGAAAGTAACCGGGCTGCGGGTTTATGGAACCTATTCCCATGACAATGGACGTATTTAGGGCACTCTATCAAAAGATGGACGCACCATTGAAGGTCAATGGCTTGAAGCACCCAGTTATAAACCTCCCAATGACGGCGGCCGGGTTATACTTTCCATATCCAAAGACGGCAAAACCATTTCCGGCCACTGGTGGTACGGTAAAGATACGGAAGGCGAAGACTGGACCGGGCGCCGAAAGTAGCCCCAAATGCAAAAAGCTAAAATCAATAGAACTTTTTTAAAGCTAGAGAGGACAGTTAGAATGAAAAGAATCCTGACATCAATGAATATTTTATTTGTGATTTTATGTGTAATATTTCCCCGAATGTCATTGGCCCAATTTTCTTCAGAAGCAAACCGCGAAATACAGCAAAAAAACCTGGCAGCCCGCATGGCTCAAATGAAAGCAGACCCTGATTCACTGTTTTTTTACAAAAGTAAGTTAACACAGGCAGAACAGGAGGAACTGGGAGCCAGCCTGGTAGAAGAGATAAAAAAATTGAGTAAAACATCCGGGTTTGATTATCCGGATTATGACAAAATCTATGAAAAAATATGCCAGATCCTGCGCCAAGCGCCTGACACAAAATTTGCCCAGATGGCACACTGGAATATCCATACTTATTACCTGGGTCTCATGGGAACGAAAGATGCCGATGCGGCTCAGGCTGCTCTGGAAAGTTATTTACACAAGTATGATGCTGACGGCTTTTTGAAGAAGGAAGCCTTTGATAAACTCTCAAACTTTGCTGCTGAAAAGAAAGACTGGGGTTTGAGCCTGTTTTACTGTGACCAATTCCTGGAATTAAAACCCGATCATTATCCGGTGTTATTGAACAAGGCAAGAGCCTTGATCAATCTGGGGGCAAAAGAAGAAGGGAAAAAAATACTGAAAAAAATAATAGCTGAATCGCCGGGAAGCGTTCAATATAACCTGGCCAGAATGGAGTTAAACGATCTGGCCATGAGCATTAATCCTGCAGAAATACGGGACAAATATTCTCAGACTATTTCACTCATCCGAAAAGTATCTACTGCCTTGGAGATGTATTTATTAGAAAAAAATAATATGCCAAAATCCCTGCAAGAATTAATCCCTGATTTCCTCGAGAATAATAATTTGAAGGATTCTTGGGGGACGCCTCTTTTCTTTCAATCGAATAAGGATGGAGAAGGGTATTATATTGCCAGTGCCGGAAGTGACCGTAAATTTTCCGGTTATCAGCAAACCGGAGAGTACACCCGCCTGGAGGGGCAGGATATCATTTGTCAGGATGGTTCTTTTATTTTTGCTCCTGTGCAAAGATAAACAAATGTGGAATTCTGGATTGTAATTTTTTTATATGAAAATACCCTTTCCAGACACAATGGTTTTCTTCGGTCTAAGGAGATTCTGAGGGCAACCTAGGAAGAATATTCCTGGCCAACGGATACGTGTTAAAGGGAAGATATATATCGTCCCTTTAGCCATAGGTGTTGACCAGGAATATTCCTCCTTGATTGCTTTTAGAATCTCAGAGAAAAAGGGGATGGGCCCGGCTAATCTCTTTATTTACAATAATATAATTAAAAATTTCCACAATATTTCTCCTTATTATGCCCAAGTATGAGATATTTTTTAGGAATAAAACGTCTTCTATACTGTTATATTGTCCAGATTGTTTGTATTACTCCGATTTATAGATCATGGATATTTGGAAAGTTTTAAGCCAGAGAGATTAGACCGGAAAAGCAAATGGACTAGAGCCTTTTCCGTTGGGAGTAAAGAATATACAGAAAGATGTAACAAAGATTTAGGCATAAAGGTTCGTAACAAGTTTTTAAAATTGCAGAGGCAAACCAGAATGGTTATCAAATTAGAGAGAATAAGATTCTATTTTTATAAAGGATTATTTTCTTGTGGTGCTTTATGTGGAAAATAAAGGTAAATATGTGAAAATAAAAAATATAACCGGCGTCCCCTTTATACTGGAAATCTATCATCCATTGGATCGATATGAAGGGGGGGCAGGTCAAACATGGATCATAAAGATCCGGCCGAAATTGTCCGCTCCGGCTTTTTGTTTAAGAAAAAAGTCAATAACTCATACCGACTGTTGACCCCCAGCTTATTATAAAGACGATAGAGATGGTTTTTTACCGTATGGGGAGCGATGCATAATAGGCTGGCAACCTGCTTGTTGTTTTTTCCCTTAATTATCAGCTCAAGAACCTCCTTCTCCCGGGCTGTGATTCCATATTCATCAACCGTCTTATTAAGTATGGTCTCATCCAGAGTCAGGGGAATGGATCGGCCGTATTTGAGAAGATATTTCCGAATCCAATATAAGGGGAAAAGGTTAATCAAGATTTTAAAGATCAGGATGACTCCAATATGCCAGATTGCAGGTGCTAAATTTGTGGACAGCAGGCCAACAAAGAAAATGAGGTAAAAGACACTGAAAGATCGATTAATCTTCTTTTTACTCAGGATTTCCTCTTTCTGGGACTGAATCATCAGCCACACGAGAAAGAAAAGAATCAGCCCATAAAATAGCCAGGTGAAGACCTCCCGAATTTTCAGGTTCTGCAGCCAGTATTGAGATGCTCCCAAAGCGGTAAAAAGCAGTTGGCTGAGATAGAACAGAATGGAAAAAGCGGCGATAACACCCAGGATAATTTTGAGGATGATGGGAACCAGCAGGCCATCCAGTTTCCGGGCTACCTGTATAAGAGAAAATGTGGCCACAAAAAACAGAAATACAATATGGATTTGGGCAAGGTTAAGAAAAGCGCTTTGCTCAAAGACTGTTGTGCCGGATGTTAAGTTTGTCTGGTAATAGTACAGGAATAAATATATCAGGGTTTTGAGGTTTATAAACAGGATAAAGAACATGAAAGGCTTGAGAAAGGGAAAGCGGTGGCTGCTATGTGTAAGGGCGATATAAGTTACCGCGGCTCCACCTGTAATGAGGATGGCAATATAACTTAAGATCTGCAGATGTTCCATGCGATTAATTTACTGAATTAAACCACAATTATAGGAGATAAATCGAGTTTATGTAAAGGGATATTAAATTGATTTCAGATTGAGAAATTCGTACCAAATAAATATTTGAGACAAATTTCTCATTTACTATCAACTTATCTTGGTTAATACTACCAAGCTGAAAGGGATACAGAACTGGAATGACAGATTTTCCTGAACTTGACTAAAAAAAGGAGAATTCAAAATGAAAAAAATTGTTATTTTTATGGCTATCTTGATGCTTGGTATTATTCCGCTTACCGGAAACAACACCGATATTCAAAGCGATAAAATAGCCATTAAAAAGGCCATCCGGGAATTTATAGACGACTGCATGAATAACTACAAAGAAGAAGCGGCAAAAAAACACTTTCATCCTGACTATAGAGGATTGAGTTTGGAAAATAATGCCCTAAAGATAGCGACAACATCAACGTTTATAGAATATGCAAAGAGTATGAAAACGAAAGAGTCGCAGGACAGCAAAATCAAAAGATCCGTTAAGATATTGGATGTAGACGTGGTTGAAAAGATCGGATTGGCAAGATTTGAAGTTTATGCAGGAGAGAAACTACACGGGACAGATTTTATCGTGTTTTTAAAAACCGGTGGAGAATGGCAATTTATAAGAGGTTTATCCATCCTTGAAAACAAAGTAAAAGATATCGATCCCTGTCAGGAAAAAACTGCTATAAAAAAAGTAATTGCCAGATCCTTGGTCGATGCAGCAGGAAACTATTGGGATATTGAGAAGTGGAAGGAGGGTTTTCATCCCGGATTTACTGGGCTTACATTTTTGAGAAATGTTTATGAAAAAGACACATTCTCTGATTGGGAAGAAGCGATTACGACCATGAACATCATGGAACCTGAAGGCCACAGACAATTGATAATAGGAAAAGTCCCAAACGTACACGTTCTTGGCCATATAGGGATTGCCGAAGTTAAAATTTATTACGGCGTAGCCCTCAATGAAACAGCGTATATCTTATTTCTAAAATTTGAAGACGGCTGGAAAATCGTGAGCAAGGTCGGTTTAAATCACCGCAAAGGAGCGAGCCCGGAGGAAGAAAAAGAAGCGGTAATGAAAGTCATTCAGGATGCCTATGTGGACGGAATACAGAATCTTGGAAAAATTGAATCAATAGAAAGAGGATTCCATCCTGATTTTGCGCTGCTTTATATCAACAATAACAAGCTTGAAAAGCTTCTTCTGCCGGAATGGATTGAAAGTGTGAAAATGCAAAAAAAAGAGAATCCCGGCGGTCCTAAAGAAAAAACAACAATTAAATATTTGATGGTAGATGTTTTGGAAAATATGGCTACAGCAAAATTTGAGGTTTACAGGGCTTCAAAATTGATATTTACCGATGTAATGACACTATTAAAATTCAATGAAGGCTGGAAAATCGTGAGCAAAGTATCTCACCGCCATTAATGTTGACCAATCCCCTCTGATATCGATACAGGAGAACAAATATCTCCGGATATCTAGATGGGGCTGTATTGTAAATAAATAGATTAGCCGAGCGTCCCCTTTTTCTCGGAGATTCTAAAAGCAATCAAGGAGGAATATTCCTGGTCAATGCCTATGGCTAAAGGGACGATATGAATCTTCCCACCATTTCCATGACATGTTTTTCTTTCTGCCAGGCTGCCTGGCCGAATTCTCCCGCCAGATGGTCAGCGGAGGTTACAATGACCATGTTTAAATCATGAAGCAGGACAATCAATTGCCCCCCGTGCCCCCAGGCAAAATCGAAGTGATGGGAACCGGAAGTTCCCGACCACCACAGATAGCCGTACTCCAGCTGGCTTATGTTTTCGAGGATATCGTTTTCATAGGTCGTTGTTGAGTAAGATTGTAATGAATCGTCTACCCAGCCGGCCGGGATGATCTGGGAGCCCTGATACATGCCCCGATTCAGATAAAGCAGTCCAAATTTTGCCATGGCCCGCGGAGTGAAATGGAGATCCCCGCTTCCCCAGTGGTAACCCTGGGCATCTGTCGGCCAGTATGCCGCCTCAACTTCCAAAGGATCAAAAAGATTTATTCGCGCAAAGTCCAACAGAGAGGTCCCGGCCGCCCGGGCCAGGATGACGGCCATCATATGGGCGGTAAAATTTGAATAACCGAATCGGGTTCCCGGAGCGCTGGTCAGCGGGAATTCAGCCAGGAAGGGAATCCAGTTAGAAGTGGATAACAACGAATCCAGATAACCGTCAAACTCTTCCCAGGGATACCCTGAGCGCATCTGCAGGATTTGTTCCAGGGTAATTTCGGATTTTCGCACATCCTGATCCTGCCGATTTATTTCCAAGGGTTCGTAGCTTATTTCCGATTGCTCGTTAGAGGTGTTACAGGAAAGCAGCATAAACAAAAAAAGACAAAATGCTGTTATAAGAAAAACCAGCCCTTTCATGGGAAACATTAGAACTATGCCCTAATCCTATTTAAATTCTGATTGTCAAGAGGTTCTTTTATTTCTTTTTTACCGTACGGTCTTCGTAATCCGGGCGGGAAGGTTTGACCGGTCCCTGCTTCTGGATCATCTTGAGGACTTCGTCAACCGCGCGTTCGATCTGAGTGTCTCTTCCCTGAGCAAGGAGCGTGGGATCTTCTTTGACTTCGATATCCGGATCGACTCCGTGACCTTCTTTAAACCAGACTCCATCAGGGTCATACATGCGGAAGGTCGGAACAGTCGCGACCCCTCCGTCAATAAGCGAGGGAATACCCGACATGCCGATCAGCCCGCCCCATGTACGCGATCCGATGAGCGGTCCCAATCCGGCTTTGCGGAAATAATCGGGGAACGCGTCTCCGCCCGAACCACTCCATCCGTTGATGAGCATGGCTTTGGGACCGAAATGCCCCACAGGAGGCCACTGCCAGTCTTGGCCGTCGCGTACAGCCCAGAAGGCAAGCGGGGGCCTGTTCAGCAGCTCGATAAAACGGTCAGGAATCTGTCCGCCGCTGTTAAAACGTTCATCCACGATCAATCCTTCTTTGTGAAACTGCGCTACGAACTGGCGGACAAGGTTGTTTTGTCCGGGAATGCTTGTGTCTTGAACATATATATATCCGATCTTCCCGTCTGAACGCTCTTCAACTGTCTTGCGGTTCATTTCGATCCAGGCCAGGTGCCTGAGCCTGGTTTCGCTTCTTAACGTCTCGACAAGTACCTTTCGCGCTCCCTCTAAGGAAGGTTGGGAATTGACCGTCAACTCCACAGTTTCACCGGCTAATCCCTGGAACGCAGCCCATGGGCTTTTAGTCGTCTCCAGAGGAGTGCCGTTTACGGCCAGGATATAATCGCCCTCTTTGGCGTCGATCCCGGGCATGCTGAGCGGGGACCTGACTTCGCTGTCCCATGGCGCTCCTTCGATGATTTTTGCGATCTTATAGGCACCATTCTCCATAGCCCAATCTATTCCCAGATAGCCGACACCCATGCGGGCTGGAATTTCCATGTCACCGCCGCCGCGGTAGGTGTGAGAGGCATTCAGTTCAGCAATAAGCTCACCGATGACATAATTGACGTCCCAGCGGGTAACAGCATCTTCGATCAAGGCCCCATATTGTTTGCGCATTGCTTCCCAGTCGACACCATGCGTGTTGGGGTCATAGAAAAAATCGCGGACCAGTCTCCAGGCATCCGTAAAGATCTGCTTCCATTCAGCGCGCGGATCGACAACCATCTCGAGCTCATTGGTGCGCAGCCTTTTTGTCATTTTTTGGCCGGGTTTTATATCAAGGATAGCCGCATTTTGTCTTTTCCAGACCAGAACTTTTTTTCCGTCAGCAGAGAGCCTGTATCCGTCGACATCCTCAATGACTGTTTGTTCCTCTCTTTCTTTAAGGTCGTAATAAACCAGCGGGATGGATTCATCCGACGATCCTGTTCGGGGATATCTAAGGTAGAGAATTTTTCCGGAAATGGCTTGAAGATTGTTATAGTTCCCCGGCTGCGGGGGAAGAACAACCAACCGCTTTTCAAAATCTTTGATGGTAATTTCCGTTTCTTTAGGTTCATCCTTTTTTTCTTCCGCTTTTTTCTCATTTTCCTTGTCTTTAGGCTCCTCTTCTTTGACTTCCTCTTCATCATTTCGAGCAGCAAGCAGAGATGGGACTTCAGGTGTTAAAGAAACGGCAACCAGGTTGGTCGTGTTTGCATAAAGGAAGGAATTATCGGTATCTCCATAAATGGGCTGGAAAGTCCTGTTTGAAAAGAAATAAAGATATTTGCCGTCCGGATCAAAAACAGGTTGATAATCAAAATAAAAATGGGACGTAACCTGATGAAGTTTGTTTAGCTTTGTATCATAAAGGTAGATGTTGCCTGTTCTGTTAGCATCACCGCGGCTGTAGGCCAGCCATCGGCTGTCAGGCGACCATCCCGGCTTAAAGTTGCGGAGGTCGCCTTCATACATCCATAATCCTTTACCTGCCTTGACCGTTTTTTTTGTTTTTAAATCAAAAATGAGAATGGTCATGGTCTTGTCTACAAAAGCGATCTTTTGGCTGTCCGGAGACCAGTAGATCTGGTATCTATAACCCGGCCCGTAAGAAGTCAGCTTTTTTTCCTCTGAGCCGTCTCTAACGTTGCAAATGGTAAGTTCATACTCACCTGAGCGGTCGCTCCAGTAAGCAACATATTTTCCGTCAGGCGACCATGCCGGATAGCGTTCGGCGTATCCCGGGCTTGCCGTCAGATTGCGGATAACGCCGTGTTCCGCCGGAACTGTGAAAATCTCACCGCGGGCCTCGAACAAAGCTCTTTTGCCTTTTGGAGAGATCCCAGCGTTAGAGATCAGCCTAGAAACATTGACCTTTTGGGGCTTTAGGGTAATTTGGTCCGTTACCAGGTCGATCTTGACCTGTTTTTGCTTTTCGGTATTCAGATCGAGTAAATAAAGTTTTCCGCCGGCCTCAAAAACAATATCAGAAGGCCCGACAGCAGGAAAGTGGATATCAAAATCTTTAAACTGCGTGATTTGACGGGTTTTCCCGGTTTTTATGTCAACTGTCCAGATATTGTACCTCTGATAGGGACCGCGGTCAGAAAGAAAATAGATGGAATCCCCAACCCACATGGGCTGTGAATCATTGGCAGGATCATTTGTGATATTTTTTGCTTTTTTCTTGACTAGGTCAAAAAGCCATATGTCAGGCGCCATCCCTCCCCTATAGCGTTTCCAGGTACGGAAATCTCTTGCGATAGGCATATAAGCCAGGATTGTTCCATCCGGGGAAACGGACCCGAATTCACCGTAGGGAACGGGGAGCTTTTGGGGCAGTCCGCCGTTTTTATCCAGATTGTAAAACTGGCTGTAGCGCTGGCGGCCGCTTTCCATCGAAGAAGCATAAAGCAGGCTCCGGCCGTCAGGATACCAGTCAAGAATAAGATCCTCCATGCCGTGGTGGGTGAGCCTTTGGACAGCACCCCCCATGGTTGGGACGGTATAGATGTCCGTGTTTCCATCGTAGTTACCGCTGAAGGCAATGGTTGAACCGTCAGGAGAAAAGCGGGGGAATATTTCTTCCCCTCGAGGAGAGCTCAGCCTGTTCGCTATGCCTCCATCTTTTGCGACAACCCAGATGTCACCGGCGTAAACGAAGCAGATGTGGGTTACAGAGACATCGGGGTAACGAAGCATGCGCGCATTGACCTGGGCGACCAAGAGTGAAGCACTGGTCATTAGGAAGAATATTGTGAACAGCCAAAAAAATGTTTTTTTCATTTTCCCTCCTTTGAAAAAGACAGTTTAACATCTTTGTGTCTCAATTTCCAAATTATGAATTGATCCGGGTTTCTTCTTTCGATCTCATATCTTTGCTTCATCAATAAGAGAATTGATTGGAAAAAATCAAAATTCCCCTTAGACAATAATTGGGAACACAATACTCATTTATCAGATTTTTGATATAAATCTATAAAGATGATTATCAGCAGGGAAATGAATGTCATGGTATTGTGATCAACAATACAATATCTGCATGTTATTTTATTTTAATGCTTGCCACTGCCTCGATTTCCGGAAATTTTTCTGATTCTTTCAGTATATCGATGTCTTGTTTTTCTCTCAGGTATTTGTCGAAAAAATTCAAAACCATCACATTCATTATCTCAATCACCCTGTTTCCGTCTATGGTTCCCATTACCCATTTAGCCAATGGCGATGGATATAGGGAATAATCCGTAAAATTCATATGGCCTGAATTTTTAACGCTTAATGAGTAACAATCCGATAATGATTTGCTGGTAAACAAAGGGCCGTACCCTAAAAAACGTTGACTGTTCATAAACAGTAGCGGAATTTTTAAGGTGCTGTCCAATGCCGTGCCGTGTAAGCCGCTGTCTATACAAATACACGCCTTCACTCTGCTGTCAATAATACTGATCTCACTGGATGCCATACCCCCCATGGACATTCCAAATACTCCGATTTTATCCAGATCGAGTCTGCCTTTGAAAATCTTGTTTCCGGCGTTGATATTTTGCAGCTGATCGAGAAAAAAATGGATATCCTCCGCCCAATACTTGGGGCTTTCTTTTAATCCTGTTGGTACCATATTGCTTAATTCTCTAAAAGCCTCCACCCGTTCTTTGTCGCTACCGATATTGGCCATTCTGTTCATTAATTCTATAGATTTCGGATTTTGCAGCTCGCGCCAGATTTTTTGGAATCTATGGCTTTTAACATCAAGATGATGTATTCGACCATCGGGATATTCCGAATATCTGCACGCAAAATGGTAGGCAATGCTGAAAACAATATAACCGTGGCTGGCAAGTTCTTCCATCAGGATTGAATTTTGTGAAAAATGTTCACCCCATCCATGAGAAAAAATTAATATGGGATATTTTTTCTTGTCGGTGGATATCGGTATATCCCGGCTTGAATTTGTTTTCAGGTTTCTGTAGAGTTCCGGAAACATACAGTATTTTATGGCAAAGTCAGCGTTTAAAAGATAGGGTTCACTGTCGGTTTTTTCATCAGCCGGATACCAGGCTTTGACCGTGATTTCCCTGTTTTTTTCTCCTGTGTTATCGAATAACTCCTTACGGCCCTCGTCTGTAAAACTAATATAATTCACGCCGGTCGCGTACATTCCCGAAGGTTTCGGTAATGTGTCGGTTTGAGGATAACCCGACTGGACGGATAAAAGCAGCAGTAAAATTGTTAATAAATTTCGCATAACATTTCTCCTTTTTTTAACCTGAATAATGCAGGTTAATAGTTTTTTAATGTTTTTTTCTCAGCATTGTTATCTATTCTTACTGAGTGAAATAACATCATGCCTGCTTTCATTATAAATATATGATTCCTAATAACCGGATTAAAGGAAATTGGGATGAAATGTAAAATTTAGGGACGAACTGCAAAAAAAGTAATGCTAAAACCGTCAGGCAATCATTTTAAGGAGTGTTTTGGAGCAATCACGGGAAACGGGAATGGAATAATCTATGAAGTTAAATAGAAGTTTGTATCCCTGAGAATTCCCGGTTACTTTTGAGATATTATTCACATTTACGATATATGTTCTGTGACATCTGAAAAGACATGGGACCAATTTCAGATCTTCTTCGATTCGCTTTAACGTTCCTCTCAGAAGGGTTTTTTTTATATTGTTATGGTGTGTTTTGTATACCTCAATATAATTGTCAACTGATTTAATAAAAAGAAGATCATGTAGACTGACTTCGATCTTATCTTTTTCATTTTCAGAAGTAATCAAAACGCACCCTGATGTTTCCGTTGTCTCTTTTCGCGGCTTATCTCCCTTAGGGATGTTTTCATTCAGCCTTTTGGCAGATTCAGCATATTTATTTAAAAGATAATAATGAGATGACAAAACGCCGATACTGATGGGGAAAAAACCGATGGCAAAAGTTGTCAAGAAAAAGGTTATTACTGTCGGGAATTCAAGTTCTGTTTTCACAATAAAGTTCGCATAGAGAATATTCGCTGTTCCGATTGAAAAAATATGCCAGAATTGAAAGCAAATTTCCCTGAGTATATTCCATTTTGCTTCGTTAAATATTTTCGGAAATATTTTCGGGAGAAGAAGCACATCAAATAGTAAAACAAGAAAAGTAACGAACCCATAGCCCCAGATAACCCACGTTCTGCCTGTTTTGATATAGTTGCTTGCACCAAAAGGCTGAAAAATCATAAGAAACAGTGAAACAAACAAACCGACGACGACAGAAATAAGCACAATTATTTTAACAGGCTTTTCAAATGGGAACGACTGCCGAAGATATTTAAGTAATTTTGCTCTCATGACATTAAAGACAAGAATTGCTTCTTAGGGCGTTCATCAAATCTCCAGCAATCTCCTGCATTTGCATATTAAGATAAAATTACCATAGCCAAACCAAGGGAATCAACGATTGAAAAAATATTATTAGTTTTACAGCACCTGATTTTTGATATTAATGTTGAAAGATGATTTTAAGCAAGAAAATAAGTGTAATGGGTATTGTGTCCCCAATTATAAAAAAAGCCCCCGCCTTCATAGACCTTTCCTTTGTAAATCGCTCTTCCCCTTGCTGTTACTATCGGTCGGCTCAGTATAAGCTCAGGTTCCGATTTCCTCCGCCAACGGGAAATCCCCTGCCTAAAGGAAAGGTTCTTATCAGAATCGTCGGGATGCAAACGTTCAGTAAAGAACAAGATTTGTCCGCTTTTGCCGAGAATTCGAGTAAAACCGAAAGGGAGCTTATCTTCCCAAAGTAATCCGCCCTTAGAATTCATACACAGAATTTTTTGTCTGGAATGGAAAAATCAATATATCTTAAAGAAATGCAAATTACAATGTTTTATAAGCAGGATATTCTATTCAGGTTTTAAATAAGAAACCCAAACTGAATTTTCAACATTAATACATCCTAGCGGTAGAATTTTCCCCTCACTGAAGTGTTAATTTTATTGAAGTCATCAGAGTGAAGTTTTCGTTATGGAATCTGCATTTTATTTTTCGGAACAGAAAAAAGAAGATGCTTTGTGGCTGCCTCCACCACCAACCGATGAAAATGACGAAAGGAGTACGAGATGAAACAATTTATAACCTTTATTACTGTGCTTTTCGCGCTGGCGGTTTTCCCTTTGGGCGCGAATGATTCCGATGGAACGATCGAAGGCAAGGTCACCGAGGAATTAAGAAAAAGCGCTTTATCAGGAGTTTTTGTTCAGATTGTGAATACGGACTATTCCGCTTTGACAAACGAAAGCGGTGAATTCAAAATTCTTAATGTGCCCGCCGGAAGCTATAATGTAAAATTTTCCCTCACCGGCTATGAACCGATGGTTCAAACGGATGTTTTGGTCCGTCCCCAACGAATTACCTTTGTCAATGTTGAAATGCAGGAACGGCTTATTCCCATAGAAGAGACAGTGGAGGTGACGGCCAGCTATTTTCACAAAAATGAGAAAATTCCCAACAGCGCTTTTGATGTTTCCGCCGAAGAAGTCAGACGGGCGCCGGGTACCGGGAGCGGAGTCAGCCGGATGTTGAAAGCCCTTCCCGGAGTGTCGTCGATGATGGATATCACCAATGAATTTATCGTCAGAGGTGGATCTCCCCTGGAAAATACATTCTATATCGATAACATTCAAGTTCCTTTGATCAATCATATCCCCTTTAACGGCACTTCCGGAGGATTCTGGTCGGCCATCGATCCGGATGTGGTACAGCATATCGACTTTTTCACCGGCGGGTTTTCCCCGGGATATGGTGATTCCCTTTCATCAATCACGGATATCACCTTACGGGAAGGAAACCGCAGTGAATTCGACGGTCAGATCAACTTGAATCTCATCAATTTCGGCGGTGTTTTGGAAGGTCCGATAAAACGAGACAAGGGTTCTTGGCTCTTTTCCTTACGGAAATCCTTTCTGGATTCGGCTAATGATGCGGGAATCCTGCATCTTGAAGATGACGGCCTGCCGGAAACCCTCGATGCGCAGATCAAGCTGACCTATGACTTTTCACCAAATAATAAGTTTTCGCTGCTTTATTTCAAAGGAAGTGGAAATTATTTCGAGGATCCAACCGATGAAGAAGATATCGACATCACTCATCCGGTCAGTTATGGACAGAATATCCTGGGAATCAATTGGACTTCTATTTGGGCCCGGAATTTTTTTTCCAATACCATTCTATCTTATTCCAATTTATCACGTTTTTTCGGAGAGGTCCTGCCCGGAGGAGGGGATGTATGGAACCTTAATGAAAAAACGAGGTGTCTGAACATAAAAAATATGAGCGTGCTTAACTTGAGTTCCCGCCATAAACTTGAATTCGGATTCCAATTAAAATACGAAACCGATAAAATCGATCATGATGTTTTCCGGGATAAAAATGGAAATTTGATTCCTTTGGACAGGAAGCAAAACGATTTCAGCACAACCAAGTTCAGTCTGTTTCTATCCCATAACAGCAATCTTTTTAACCGTTTATCAACCACGGTTGGCATCCGCAGCGATTATTCCTCGGCTCAGAATTCTTTTCATTTGTCGCCAAGGTTTTCTTTTCAATTTCGAATAGCCGAAAAATTATCCCTGAATGGGGGATTCGGAATGATCTATCAAACCATCCCGATTAACTATCTGACCTATTTACCGGAAGCTGTCGAAGTCAAGGACATGAAAGCCTCTCATTATTTACTGGGGTTGAAATATTTCTCGGGGAAGGGGACTAAAATCAGCCTGGAGGCTTTTTATAAAAATTATCAGCATCTTCCGGCAAGTTACGACCTGCCATACGCACTGGTGACCGATTGGGTTTTGATATCCACTTATCATAAAAAAGATTTTGAAATTTCAGACTTCATGATTCCGCCGAATCTATCTCTAGAGGGAACCACCGGTTATTCAAGCGGAGTAGAATTATTTCTCCACCAGAGGCTGGTAAATAAATTCTACTGTATACTGAGCGCCACCTATTTCAGAAGCCGTTATAAGGACCTGAACGGGATCATGCGCGACAGGATTTTTGACAACCGTTATAATATGAATCTGATGCTGGGATACAAACCCAATCGATCGTGGGAATTCAGCCTGAGATGGACGGTTGTCGGGGGGGCTCCTTATACTCCCATCGATGAGGTGCAGTCTGAGCTGCTGAATAAATGGATATTGGACATCTCCCGATATAACGGCGCCCGCTATCCCAGATACGAAACCCTGAATGCTCGTGTCGACCGGCGTTGGTATTTCGGAAAATCGAACCTTGTTGTTTTTATCGACATCTGGAATATCTTAAACCGCAAGAATGTACGCTGTTATTTTTATGATTCCGCAAACCGGATATTCGACCAAGATTACCAGCTTGGGATCCTTCCGATTCTGGGATTGGAATTTGAATTTTAATCCATTTTACTGTTCGAATACGAACAAAACTTGTACGAGGATGGACATCAATGTTCCATGTGTTTTGGATAATTTCAGGAGAAAATGCTGGCATGTTTCTTGCTCAATAGATAATCTGTATTAACAGATGAATACCAACCAGATAATTCCGAGGAGACGGTCGTGACAGCGACAAAACAATATGTATGTATTGCGGCAGCGTGGACTACGATTTTTTTGAGATCTTTGATATAGACTTGGTGCAGGGAAGGACATTCTCCCGCGATTTTGCCGCGGATAAGCAAACGGCTTGGATCGTGAATGAGGAGGCGGTCAAGGCCATGGGCATGAAAGACCCGGTAGGCAAAAAGATGTTCTACAAAGGAGAAGGAACCATCATCGGTGTGATGAAAAACTATCATTACGCCACATTGCGTGATGAGATCGGTCCTTTGGTTTTGAATCTGGAACCGGAAAATATCCGTTATGTCGTTTTAAAAGTCAATCCTAAAAACATCGCCGACACAAAAAAACGGATCGAAAAAATATGGAATGTTTACGATCCGGATCAAATTTTTGAGGCCGAGTTGTTTGAGGATATCTTAGAGGAAGCATATTTTACGGAAAGCATCATCAGCAAGTTTTTCAACTACGCAGCTTATATCTCGCTTCTGATTTCATGTCTGGGATTGTTCGGCCTTACAGCTTATTCCGTGGAACAAAGGTTATTGGCGGCCGAATCTAAGCTTGATTCCTGCTCCGAAGTATATCCCCGATAGGTCGATGACGGCTTCCCTCAAGCCGACCTCAAAGAATTCAGCAGGCCCTGTCTCTCTCCAGACAAAGCGAGGGTATTCCCCCCAGGCTTCGTAATAATAAAGAGTTCTTTTCCCCTCTATCGAGAAGGGACCTTCATACCAGTCAAGCCCTGCATAGGAAAAGTCCCCCTCGACTTTGGTAAGTCTGGCATATCTTCCACCGGCCGTTATAAAAAAGGATAAGCCAGGAGAGAGATGGAATGTGAAGTCCAGTCCGCCGTAGAACCCGATGCATCCCTTGGAAGCCTCGGCTTTAACGTCTGAGTCCTCTCCGGGATTATAATAAGCTGAAGTTTCTTTGAAGCGGCCAAGAAAATACGCCCCGCCTGCATTGAGGCTGAGAGCGAGCTTCGACCCCAAGGGAACATCATAGCAGATACCCAATTTCAGGGGGATTGCCGAAACCTCGAATGTCCGGATTGCTTCTACGGGACCGAAAACAGCATCCTCCCATTCTATCTCGTTTTTTCGTGCGGCAGAGATGAATCCCGCACCCAGCTCTATTCCGAACCGCCCCACCGGATAGATAAAAACGGAAAACCCGAGATCCATTCCGTTGTGGAGATCCTCGATGGCTCCATTGACGGAACTCGGAACAGCATTCTCTTCAACGACCTTTCTTTCACCGCCGAAGGAGCTGTTCAAATCTCCGATAATGAGATAGCTCATCCCCCCTGAGAGTTTGACCCCGAACCCGACTCCTCCCCCGGAAGAAGAAGGTTTGTCCGATGGAGCCCGGAAAGGAGGAATTGCTGGCTGAGATTCAGGCTGGGGAGGCGTCTCCTTTTTTATCTCGACTTCCGTCTTCCTCTCCTCCGGAAGAACCTCAATAATGCTTGAATGGATATACCCTGATATGACTATCCCCTTTTCATCGGGGGGCAGGCTTATCCTGTACCAGCTCTCTATTTTTCCCTGGATCTCAAACACCATTCCAGCAGATGCTGTCCCGATAACAGGGCTTTCCAAAGACGGATTCAGGCGTATGTTTGCTCGCTCAACCGTGATTCGTATCCTGGTGCTTCCGGCTGCTCCATTAAGACCAAGAACAAAAATACCAAATAAAAGGCAAAAAATCAGGGAAATCGTTCTTCGCATTTTTTTCTCTCTTCTCTTCCACCCTTAATTATTTAAGAACCTTTCAAGCTGTGCAAAAAAGGATGCGTCACTATTTTCTTTGCGCTATATATCTTTCCATTCTCTTAAGAACTTAACTGCCGCCTGGATAAAATGTTCAACATCCTTTTTTCCGTATTCAGTGCGTGCATCCTTTGGATCACCGGTGGAAAACACTCCGTTACTGGTCATCTCCCGCGTGCTGCCTTTTTTCCCGGTTTTTTTGGGGGTGAACATGTATGCTGAGGAAATTTCATCAAGGTTGGACGGCTCTTTCATGACGCTGATGGCTTTCTGCATGGCAGGAGGAATAGATAATACCGGTTTTTCCGCTAGGGACATATCCACCAAGCTATGGGTGAGGTACAGCATCAGTGACGTTTCTGATATTCCGGCATGCCAGTCATAAGGAGGATATGGAAAAGGATCCTGCTGCGGCGGCAGACTGATGTTGTTGAGCTTAATAGCTGCAGCTTCGGTTGTATGGTTTATTTTCCGGACAACATTATCGACGGAGACATTGTTGCCTCCATGTCCGTTATAGATTGCAATTTTTTTTATGCCGTGTTTGATCAGAGAGAGTGCGCTCTCGTAGAGAACCGCTTCAAATGTTTCGGGCGTTAATGTCATCGTTCCAGGAAAGCCTGTGTGATATTCGGCTAATCCAAGAAAGAGGACGGGTGCAACCAGGATATCGACTTCCTGAGAGATAAGTTTGGCGGTCTCACAGGCACCGTAAAAGTCCGTTCCCAGGGGAAGGTGCTTTCCATGCTGCTCAACGGATCCTACAGGAATAAGAGCCATGTCCGTTCGCTGCAGGGCCTCTTCAAATTCCTTCCAGGTCATGTGGGGAATATAGTTCTTGATCTTTGTTTCCTGAAATAATGGATTGACATCCTGAGCGTTTCCTACAAAAACGGCAAGGAAAATAAACAGAACCACGGTTATTATTTTCCTTTGATTGTTATCCATAAAAACCTCCTTTTTCCTGAAAAAATGATGAAGTATGATGATTCAATAAGCTCCTTTTCTGTGTTTGATCCGGTAAACAAAACTTCTTTTCTTTTGTCATCGATTCTATAGATTACCCAATAGCTTCCTGACCGGATACGATAAGCTTTTTCTGCAATGAGAACAAGAGCTCCAAGAGGCCTAGGATTTTTTTTCGGGAAAATAATCTTCCTTATTATAATACCAAATGTTTTCCTTTTGAATTCATCAAGGTCTTTTTTAAGCTGGGTGAAACAAACGTATTTACTCGTACCGCAGGGACTCGACGGGGTTGGCGGTAGCGGCCTTGATTGTCTGAAAACTGATGGTTAAAAAGGAAGCCAACAGGGCTGCCATACCGGAAACAATAAAAATCCATATGCCTAGATCAATCCGGTAGGCAAAACTCTGCAGCCATTTATTGATAAGGATATATGCCAGGGGTAGGGCAAAAAAATTCGCCAGTAACATCAAACGCACAAAATCTTTGGAAAGAAGAGCAACAATATCTATTATCCTTGCACCCAATACCTTCCGCACGCCAATTTCCTTGATTCTTCTTTCTACAGAAAACATGACCAGGCCAAATAATCCAAGACTGGCTAAAAATAAGGCAATGTAGGTAAACAAAGTCACGGCTCTGCTCAATCTTTCTTCGGAACGGTAAAGGGCCTCTACTTCCTCATCAATAAACGAATATTCAAATGCAAAACCCGGTGATATGTCCTTCCACTTTTTTTCAATTGATCGAATTGCCCGGGACATGTGTTGTGAGTCGATTTTAATCGAGATATAGCGCATATCTTGCGGATCCAATCGAATAGCCAGGGGTTTGATGCGTTGGTTTATGGGCACAAAATGAAAGTCTTTCACTACGCCGATGATGACCCCGTCTTTCTGCCCATAGCCAAAACTCTTCCCAATAGGGCTTTCCATCTGCATCAACCGGACAGCCGTTTCATTGACGATATATTCCTTATTTCTGTCAGAAGGGATATCTTTCGAGAAATTTCTCCCTTCAATAAATGAAATTCCATAGAGACCAAGGAAATTTTTATCTGCTCTCAGATTATGAAACAGGATTCTTTGGCCTTCTTTCTGACCATCCCATAAAGCAAAATTCCCGGAACGGATATTGGCGGGAAGCCAGGAGGAAACAGATATTCCTCTAATGGCGGTTTCTTTTTTAAGTTCAGCAGCAAAAACATCCATGTTTTTTTTGATCTCCTCATTATCATCGACCACCCGCAGAGTCATAATAGGATCGTTCAATAATCCTAGATTTCTTTCCATAATAAAATTGATCTGTCGGTGAATGGTAATGGCGGAGACAATAAGAACAATGGATATGACAAATTGAACAACAACCGGAATATTTCTTGATAATCCCGACCTTTTGTCTCCTGCGAATTTTCCTGACTTCAAATGGGAAATGGATTTATAAGAAGACATAAGAAGGGCCGGATAATAAGCGGAAAGAAAACCGATCACGCAGACCAGAGCGATGACACCGGCAAGGATATTTGTTTTTTTCAAGAGAACGAATTTTATTCCAGTACCGATCATGGCATTGACTAAAGGCATAAGAAAATACAACAAAATAACGGCAAGAATAAATGCGATCAATGTGGTCAAAAAAGCTTCTATCATAAACTGCTGGATCAAATGTTTCCTGTTTGCTCCCACAACTTTCCGTGTATTGATTTCTCCAGCCCTAATGGAGAAGCATGCGGTGCTCAGGTTAATGTAATTGAAACAGGTGATGATAATAATAAGCAGCGCAATACCTGCAAAAATATAAATGTACTTCATGTGGCTGTTTTGGGCTAATTCCCCCGGAATAAAACCGCCAAGATGTATCTTTGTGAGGGGCTGGAGGAAGTAATGATAATCTTTCATGTGTTCGGGTGTGTTTTCGACCAGATATTTCTCCATGACCTTCTCGAATTCGAGAGGATTTGCTTCTTCTCGAAGCTGGATATAGGTTTGGTAATTCATGCTGGTCCACCGGTCCATGTAAACCGCGTTTTCTCCTTGGGTGGTAAGAAGGGATTGAAACGAAGCTAAAAAGTCATATGTGAAATGGGAATTTTCAGGTACATTTTTAAAGATACCGGTAACCTGAAAGTCGAATTTATCATTGTAGCGGAGTAATTTTCCCAGGGAATTTTCACCGGAAAAATACTTGCCGGCCGCTCTCTCTGAAATGACTACGGATAAGGGCTGATTGAGAGCCGTCTCTGCTTGACCTTCGAAAAGTGGAGTGGAAAACATTGTCAAGAATTCCGGATCGACAAAATAAAAAGACTTCTCTGAAAAAACACGGTTGCCATGGGCAAGTGAGACTCCTTCCTCAACATCGTCGACTCATACGGCCTTCTCTACATCGGGAAACTGTTCTTTGAGAAAAGGGGCCAAACGTGCGGATGTCCATGTGATTTTATCCGTGTTCATGAATTCCATGGGCCATTGTATGATGATCCGGTAAATATTTTTTGCATTCCCGATGTGGCGGTCATAGCTGAACTCATAGTGAATAAACAGCAAAATGAATAAAGAACACATAATGCCTATGGTGAGTCCTGCGATATTAATGAAGGAAAAAACTTTTTTTCTCTTAAGAAAACGAAACGCGATCTTAAAATAGTTTTTGATCATAGCTGCTCCCCAACTCATTTGGATTTTTAAAAACATGGGAATGGATTTGAGGACCTGCGTCCAGTACCAGCGTTGGGCTGCACAGGTGCCTTTTTCTTTTATTATTTCGGTAAAGATTTCTGAAAAATCGCACATTATGGAATCCCGTTCCTCCGACCTTGTCATTTTTCTGAGAAGCCAGTACGCAGGAGACTCAGGGCGGTCGCTGTTTTTCTTCATTTGAATTTTTCCGCATTAAAAGTCATCTCAGGAATATCTTTCCACAGCTTTTCTTGGTAACTCCTGGCCTCTTGAAGTGCCTTTTCCCCTTTTTTTGTAAGCAGGTAGTAGGTCCGGCTCCGTCCCGCTGTTT
>JAFGMO010000058.1 GCA_016927475.1 Candidatus Aminicenantota bacterium | reverse complement strand
ATGCGGTAAGATCGGCTCGCCTGAAAGGTAAATTTTGCCAATATTTTCTTAAAATGTGCATGGAAAATGTTTCACTATCAATTTTACTGAAAATCATCATTAAATGACACATATTATTGAAATTATTTGTTTGTGTTGGCAAAATTTATGAATAATGCAGGTTAATTGCTTTTATTTAAATACTTTATAAATATGTCTATGTGTAAAAAAAGCTGTAACTATAATAAATTCAATAAGATTCTGCGGCCCGCCCCCTTATTTTATGCGTATTTTCGGAAAATGAGGGTCGCATTGGTTCCCCCAAAGCCGAAGGAATTCGAAAGCACGGTATCAACCGGCGCCTCTTTAGCTTGACCGCGCACATAATTCAAGCCATCGCATTCCGGATCAACCTCTTCAAGGTTTAAAATCGGCGGAATTTTGTTATGAACAAGGGATAAGACGCTCAAAACGGTTTCAATACCGCCTACACCCCCCAGAGAATGCCCGAGCTGGGATTTGTTTCCAGTGATCAAGGGTTTGGCTTTGCCCGCTCCGAAGACCTCTTTAATGGCTTTGGCTTCGTTCAAATCCCCTTTGGGTGTGGATGTACCGTGAGGGTTGATCAAATCGATGTCTTCCGGTGAAATCTCCGCGTCTTCCAAAGCGAGCTTCATACATCGAATGGCTCCATCGACATCAGGATCTGTGATGTGGGAAGCATCTCCGGTCATGGCAAAACCGATGACCTCGGCATATATATTTGCCCCCCTGGCTAATGCATGCTCCAGCTCCTCCAAGATGACAATGCCCGATCCGTCGGACAGAACGAAGCCGTTGCGATTGGCGTCAAAAGGACGGGATGCCGATTGAGGTGTCCGGTATTCTGAGGCTATAGCTTTGAGGGCGTGAAAGCCGGCAACTGTCAGAGGCGTGACCGATGCCTCCGTTCCTCCGCAGGCAATGGCGTCTTCCTTTCCGAGTTGAATTCTTTGAAAAGCTTCGCCAATGGCATGGGCGCCGGAAGCGCATGCGGTCGCGATACAGGCATTCGCGCCTTTTGCCTTAAAAGAAATACTGATATTCCCGGCAGCCAAATTGGGTATCAGCCGGGGAATGAGAAAAGGCGATACTTTTCTCCCATTCAAGAACCGCTGGAATTCAATTTCCCATGTTCTGGGGCCTCCTAAGCCTGAACCGATGATCACGCCGATCCGTTCAGGATTGATCTCTCCTTTTTCGAGATTGGCCTTAGAGTCGGCAATAGCTTCCAGTGCTGCGGCAAAGGCAAACTGGGTGAAAAGATCCATATACTTGATTTGTTTTATGTCGTCTTTGGAGGCGCCCGGTTTTCTTGACATAAGGATTTCTTTAATATCAAAATTTTTAACTTCGCCAGCTATAAGCGGTAATCCCTCTATCGCTTTATATTTATTTTTAATCTCATCTAAATCACCCCACTGACTGATATGGTCAATACCTGATTTTCCTTCCAACATAGCCTTCCATGTTGTCGGAACATCCAGTCCCAAAGATGTGACCATTCCCATTCCGGTTACGACGACTCTTTTTAATTCGATTATTTTTCCCATTTTTCACCTATAGATTTGATGGACTACAATGATAGTGTATGGGAACGCGCAAACTTTCTCAATAAAAAGTATTATAGAAATAATATTTATTCATACCGCAGTGAATCCACAGGATCGACGGAAGCCGCCCGCAGCGCCTGCCAGCTTACCGTGAAGAGGGCCACAAACAATGCCAGAATGCCGGCACCCAGGAAAACCAAAGGATTGATCCCGATATGATAAGCATAGTTCTGAAGCCACTTCCGCATGATGTAGTATGCCGCGGGCCAGGCCACAATATTGGCCACAGCCACCAATATGGCGAACTCCCGGGAAAGAAGATAAACGATGTTTCCCATCGTCGCTCCCAGGACCTTGCGCACCCCAATCTCATGGGTTCTTCTCTCGGCTACAAAAGCCGCCAGGCCTAAAAGTCCCAAGCTGGCGATGATGATGGCCAGCACCGTAAAAGCACCGAAAATGGTCCCTATGCGCTGTTCCGGTCTGTACATGCGGTCAAACTCCTCATCCAAAAAAGTGTAATCAAAGGGAAAAGCCGGAGAGACCGTATTCCATGTTTTTGTCAAACGATCCAGCGTATCAGGTATATTCGTTCCTTTTATGCGAACCATGAGGTAGGTGTAAGGTTCGGCGTCCCGAAGGCGAATCACCAACGGTTCGACGGATGTATTCATAGACTTAAAATGAAAATTCTTGACCACCCCGATGACCGTTCCCGCATCTCCCCATAAGGTGAATGGTTTTCCCACCGGGGATTCTTCTCCCATCACGCGGGCTGCCGCCTGGTTGATAATGTAAGCCTCCTTCGCATCGGAAGCATGTTCCCGGGAAAATGCTCTGCCTTCCGCCATCTCCATGCCCAATGTTTCGAAATAATCATGGGTTACCGTCGCATTATGGAAAAGGACCTCCTCGTTGGGATCCTTGCCCGGCCATGAAACGGATGATGTAGAATTTAGGATGTAGATCGGTAGCGAATTGGCGGAAGTCACTCCCACAACATTAGGATCCCTCAGTGCTTCGTTCTTAAAGGATTCATATACTCTGAAAGTACGCATACCGAATCGCTCATAAATCACATTTTCCCGGTCAAATCCTATATCTTTGTGGTGAATGAAGTTGATCTGTCCCTGAATGATGATGCTGATAATGATGAGCCCGATGGAAAGGGAAAACTGAAAAACGACCAGAATCCGGCGGAAATTTTTCCCCTTCGGTCCCGAAAAGCTGGAGCCTCGCAGCACATCAACCGGCTTAAATCCCGATAGATACAGGGCGGGGTAGATCCCGGCACCCAGACCGGTCAGAAGCGCGATACCGATCAAAGCCAGATATAAACCGATGCCCTGGCTTAATCCCAAACTCAAGGTTTTGCCCGCCAGGTTGCCGAAAGCGGGAAGAAGAAGCGACACGATACCCAACGCCAGAATGAAAGCAAACAACGCGTAAAGTACGGATTCACCCAAAAACTGCCGCATGATGTGAACCCTGGAAGCGCCGGTGACTTTTCTCATTCCCACTTCCCGGGCGCGATTCCCGGCCCGGGCCGTGGCCAGGTTCATGAAGTTGATGCAGGCGATGAGCAGAACGAGAAAAGCCGTTAGAGAAAAGATAAAGATATAGCGGATATCCCCGAGCCCGGGCACATCGGCTACATAATCCGAGTGGAGATGAATCCGCTTTATGGACTGAAGGTGAAGGGTCGTATCCGACCGGGGGTGGTGTTTCGTGATGAATCCCCGTATTTTTTGATCGACGTCATCCGTGTTCGCGTTTTCGGCCAGCTCTGCATAGGTGTAGTAGCTGTTGTTTCCCCACTGGTCGAGCCGCTGTCCGCCCATTTTAAGCAGCTCAAAGGGCATGACACAATCGAATTGAAGGTGGGAGTTGGAAGGAACGTCTTCCATGACCCCTTTTACGACGAGATCGTACATGTTCTCCATGCGAAGCGCTTTATCTAAGGGATCCTCATCGCCGAAATATTTTACGGCAAAGTTTTCGCTGATCACAAGGGCATTAATCTGTTTGAAAACCGTGTCCGGGTCTCCTTTAATCAGTTTGAAACCGAACATTTTCCAGAAGGAAGGATCGGCCATCCCCATTCCGCTTTCATAAAAGCGGCGTTCCTTATATCCGACTAAAAAACGCGGCGCCGTCGTATATCGGCAGGCATTGATGACTTCCGGTATCTCCTCGATAAGGGCTGGGCCCAGCGGGCCGGGTGTGACGGCCACTTTAAAGATCGTACCGCCGGCATAGGGCTGCTCTTCGACGAGCCGAAAGAGCCTGTCTGCCTTTGCATGAAAACCATCATAACTGAGCTCGTCACGTACCCATAGAAGGATAAGAATGCAGCAGGCAATCCCAATGGCCAGACCGAAAATATTGATAAACGAATAGCCTTTTTGTTTACGAAGATGTCTTAGAGCGGTTTTGATATAACTTTTTATCATTCCATCATCCTCCTGGTTAAAATACGTGCTATAATCTTAAAAAGTTCATCATTTTATCATAATTTTGTGATTAATACATGTTAACCTGTATTGTAGGACCTGTATTGTCGTCGTCCAAATTTATGAATTTTTAATGTGCATTCACACCCGCGAAAGATGAAAATTATTCGCCTTTATTTTCGGTAATAACGCCAGTAATTAAAACGGCATCTAATGCTATTTCTGTCATACTCCGGTTTGTCCGGAGTATCCAGTTCTCGATATAATAAATATAACCTATAACCCTGGATCACCCGGATGAACCGGGTGATGACGGTTGTTGTTTTCTAGGTAATAATTCAGGTCGAAATGTGTTATTCACGAGCCGATGGATGAGGCCGGATTTGTGCCCAAAGATGGAACCATTTTGTTTTATTTACGTCTATATAATTGATGAATACGTCTATCCTCACTATTCCTCAAATTCCACCAAAAAGGAGCTATCGTATGACACTTCATAAAACCACCACCTCCATCCTTTTTTACTTTTGCCTTTTTTTCCTTATTTTTGCGTTTTTTACATCCTGCACCAAACAATCCGAGGAAGAAATACTTGCCTCTACCTTAGAGAGGGAGATCCCCCGTCTGATGGAAGCGGCCAACATTCCCGGCCTGTCCATAGCCGTCGTTCATGACGGCAAGATAGCCTGGAACAAAGCCTTCGGCGTTAAAAGCCGGCAGACCAACGAGCCTGTCAACGACAACACCATTTTTGAAGCTGCCTCCCTGACCAAAACCGTCACCGCCTACGCAGCCATGCGGCTTGTCGAAAGGGGAGAGCTCGAACTGGACAAGCCTCTCCATGAATATTTCCCGGACAAAGAATACAAAAAACTTTCAGGCGATGAACGCTATAAAAAAATAACGGCCCGCCTTGTCCTGACACACACAACCGGTCTTCCCAACTGGGGAGTAAGGCTCATGCGTGACCCGGGGCTTCAGTACGCCTATTCCGGCGAGGGATTCCTCTATCTCGGCCGTACCATAGAGGAAATCTCCGGCATGACCCTTCAGGAATTTGCCCAAAAGGAGATATTCGATCCCCTGGGAATGAGCCATACCAGCTATGTCTGGAACGAAACCTATGCCGCCAACGGGGCCTGCGGCCATGACAGCCACGGTTCGGTCCATGACCTCCGGAAAGGAACCGATCCCAACGGAGGGGCATCTCTTCTGACGACCGCCTCTGATTACGCAACCTTTATATGTGCCGTCCTCAACGCCAAAGGACTCACCCAAAAAACCATCGACCAGATGATTTCCCGCCATGTTCAGGTGACAAAAAACAGGAATACCGCCGAGCTGTTCGATAACGTTTATTGGGGATTGGGATGGGGCATTCAACCTGGAGACACGGGATACGCTTTCTGGCATTGGGGAGACAACGGAGATTTGAGGGCTTACACCGTCACCTACAAAAACAGCCGCGAGGGTTTTGTATATTTTGCCAACAGCAACAACGGTTTAGCTATTGCCGAGGCGGTAAGCGCCCTCATCGTTCCCGACCATCAATACGCCCTCGACTGGCTGGAGTATGAAAAATACGATGACCCTAAAAGACAAACACGGCTGGCCGTCGAAACGGCATTCATCGATGAAGGAACGGAAGCCGGCATGAAAAAACTGCGCGAAGCCAAGGAGATCTTTCCCGAGCTGGCTGAGGAAGAATATTTAACGGGATTGGCCGAGTATTTGGGAGAGAGTGGGAAACAAAAAGATGCCGTCGCCGTATTTGAGTACTGTCTTAAAACGTTTCCCAAGTCGGCCGATGCCTACCTCGGCCTAGGATTAACCCACATGGATTTGGGTCAAAATCAAAAAGCCATAGAGAGCTTTGAATCAGCCTTGAATATAAGGAAAGGCCACAGGTTGACGACAAGGGCCCTTCAATGGGCCAAGGAAGCGCTTAAAGTTGAAAAAAATCCAGTAGCCCTCTCGGCGGCTGAGATGGAAAAATTCGTCAGCGACTACGGGCCGCGCCATATTTTCCTACGCGACGGCAGCCTCTATTACAGACGTGAAGACCGGCCTGAATACCGGCTCATTCCGCTTACCAAAGATACCTTCGCCCTTGATGGAAACGCTCAATTCCGCCTGAAGTTTGTTGCTGACGAAACCGGCCTCATCAACAAAATCGTCGGCCTCTACATTCAGGGGAATACCGACGAATCATTGCGCGGCGAGTGAAATGGAGCCATACTTAACCCATTAATTCGTGAATTTTTCTTTTCAAAATTGACTCATTCATTTTTACTGTGATATCTTTTTATTGAATCTCGGCCCTTGAAATAATATGGGGCTATCTGTGTCTAAGATTGCTCCATACGTATCTTTTTCCATGTAATCTGAATTAGGGAAAAAATGATGGATAAAATATTCCATAAAAGATTATTTGTCGTATTGATTCTATTCTGTTTCGTCGGATTAATTGCAGTAGATAGCTTTCCTCAACAAGAATCCTCCCAAAAAAGTGAAATTAAGAAGCTTATTGAAGAAGGAAAAACTCAATATAAGCAGGGAGAATATGATAAAGCGCTCATAAATTTCCTTGAGGCAGAAAATTTATTAGAGGGCATGGAGAGAGAAGGGATAAATATCTCTAAAGAAATAATTCTTGATATATATTTTTATTTGGCCTTGACCTATTATTCATCGGGGGATTCTGAAAGAAACCGGGAACGATGCTTGGAATATCTCAATCGTTGGCTGGCCAAGAATCCGAAAAAAAGCATCGATGAACTTTCTTATCCTCAAGGTTTTATCGAACTTCTTCATTTAGCAAAAAGCGGAACGAAAGTCATTCCTAAGGATGAAGTGAAAGCTCCTGCTGAACAACCTGAAAAGCAAAAGACGGATTCGGTAAAAAAAGAAACAAAATCCAAGATGGAGATGGAGTCTGAACCTGAGAAAAAACCCGTTATTCGGAAAAGACAGTTAGAAACAGAAAAGCCGACAAAAAAGAAAAAAACTCCCTGGATAGTGATCGGTGGAACCGTATTAGCATTAGGAACAGTAGCCGCTGTGCTTCTTTTAGGAGGTCCCAGCACAGGAAGCATTCAAGTAAACTCCACACCTTCCGGTGCTAAAGTATATCTTGACGGCGAAGACACCGGACAAGTCACCAACTGCAATCTTTCTGACATCGAAAAAGGAAACCATACAATTAAGCTGGTGAAGGAAGGATATGTAGATTACCAACAATCGATAACAGTCGAAGGCGGACAAACCGAGACTATCAGTGCGAATCTAAATGTTCATACTATTAACATTACCTCACCAGCTAATGGAACAACTTGGTATTCAGGTGAGACTGTAATTATTGAGTGGAATACGGGAAACGGACTGAACTTACAGACTTTTCGTGAGGATATGACAAACATAGGCAAGAATGGAATATCTTATTACGATCAAGCGACTTTATTAATGTGGCACATGAAAAAAGAAACAAGGCGGCATGGAAAATTGTACCAAAGGGAATTTAATCCCCTAAGAAGTATCTATTCCGAAGTTCAGCCTAGAATCGGGAAAAAGTCCGTTAATAATTCATTTAAAACTGTGGTCATTCCTTCGTTCAATATGATAAAGGACATTTCAACCCAAAGAAGAATGAGACAAAATATGATATCCACGATTCCTTCCCTAAGGCCTCATTTGTCTGGCGAAAGGAGTAACCTCACAGATCAAATCACAAGTCAAAACGATACTAAAAATAGCCAACCCGGTGAACTCCCTTTTACCATCAGTAATGTTAAAATCGATCTCTATCAAGGCGGAAGCTGGATCAAAACCATATCTTCAAGCACAACCAATGATGGTTCTCATACCTGGACGATTCCTGACGACATTGCTGCAATGACCGGCTACAAAGTCCGTATTTCTTGCGTAGGAGAAGAAGGTGTCTATGGAGAAAGCTCAGAATTCGAAATTGTCAATCTTCTAAGTTCCATTGCCTGGGTGGAAGTGCCGGCCGGCTGGTTCAAGATGGGGGATAATTTTAATGAAGGAAAGGCCCATGAAAGACCGGTTCACGATGTGTATCTCAACGGTTATTATATATCAAAGTACGAAATAACCTTTGATCAGTATGATAGCTTTTGTGATGCGACGGGAAGGAGCAAACCTTCAGACAATGGATGGGGGAGAGGGAACATGCCCGTGATTAATGTTTCTTGGCATGACGCTAAAGCATACTGCGACTGGCTGTCCGATAAAACCGTTGAAAACATCCACATTCCAACCGAAGCCCAGTGGGAAAAAGCGGCCCGGGGGACGGAACAGAGAAGGTATCCCTGGGGAAATGGATCGCCTAATAGCACTTTGGCGAATTATAATCGAAATGTTAACAAACCCAGGGTCGTAGGGTCATATTCTGCAGGCATTTCACCATATGGGGCCCATGATATGGCCGGTAATATTTGGGAATGGGTTTACGATTGGTATGCTGCAAATTATTATGGTTCTTCTCCTTCAAACAATCCTCAAGGTCCAAGCAGCGGATCGGTTAAAATTCATCGTGGAGGAAGTTATGATGAGTCAGCTTCGACCATCCGATCTGCATACAGGGCCCAAACTGGGGCTTACCCTGGAAATAAATACATCAATGTCGGGATTCGCATATGCCGGGAGAAATAGTGTTTTCTTAGTCTATCCAATTATTGTTATGAAACTAAATCGGCAGTTGTTGCAAAAATTCATTCGCAATATTTTTAACATATCCGATTGACTACAAAGTTTTTCTTATGGTATGTTCATCGGTACCGTCAGCCGGAATGAAGCATTTGGATGGTGAGTCGGTTCTTCAAGGTATGAAGAGAAGAACCATAGAATCTTTTTTTCTTGGAAATAAAGACAATGGATAAAATTTGTCATTCAGGGTTTTTCATCTGCTTGATATTGGTTTTTTTCCTGATTTTTATCACCTCGGATGTTTTTCCACAGCAAAAAGATCTTCAAATAAGCGAAGTCAAAAAGCTTGTTGAAGCAGGAAAAACACATTATGAAAAAGGAGAATACACCAAAGCTTTGATAAAATTTCATGAGGCGAAAGACCTTATAAAGGGAATGCCAGAGGAACAGCTCAAATTTATTAGTCTTGAAATAGATGAACTCAATTTCAATCTAGCCCTGACCTATTTTGCTGCAGAAAATACAGAAAGGAACAGGGAAAGAGCCCGGGAATACCTGCAGCTATGGCTGGAGGGAAATCCCGAGAGAACAATAGAGGAAATCTATTATCCTTTAGGTTTTATCGAAATCTTTCATCAAATCAAAGCTGAATTGCTGAAACTTAAAGAAAAAGAACAGCAGCCGGCTGAAAAACAGGATGCGAAAAAAGAGAAAACGGTTCCCCTAAAAGAAAAACCTAAGGAAAAAAAGCTGCAGCCACCGGCAGCCAAACCTGTTGTTAAGAAAAAAGCAGCCCCGGTAAGAAAGCCCGCAAAAAAGAAAAAAACACCATGGCTTATTATCGTCGGTTTGCTCGCTGGAGGAGGAGCCGCCGCCGCTATTCTTCTTTTGGGAGGAGGACCTGAAACAGGCACAATAGAGATTAATTCCACGCCATCAGGAGCCAGGGTTTATCACAACAGTACTGATACAGGTCTGATCACGAACTGCAGGCTGACCGATGTTGAAACAGGAAGCCACTCCATAAAGCTTGTTAAAGAGGGATATGAAGACTATCAGCAGAGTGTAACAGTTACAGAGAGACAAACAGAAGTCATCAACGCCGATTTAACAGCCAATACCATCAACGTCTCCGCACCGACGGGGGGATCCGTTTGGATGGCGGAAGATGAGATGGAGATCCGTTGGAATACGGGAGGCGGAAATCACACTTCCTTAAGAATTGTAACGGAGCAAAGTTCAGCTTTTAATCAGATTACACCGGATCCCATAGAATATCATTCCCTCAGGCGAATGATCAAAGATGTAAGATTTCTTAAAACAAAAACCAGAACGGAAACGATGTCGCACGTCATTTCCCGGGAGCAGGACATCTCCTCACAAACACAAAATTATTCGGTTTTTCCATCAAAACCCATGAGTACATCAAGAGGAATAGAAACGATACATGCTCCTCATCTCAATCGGTTGATGATGGTCATATCGAATCCCGGCCGACTCAAAATAGGAAATATATGGGAAAATGAGGAAACTGCCGTTCACCCACAAAAAAACAGAGATCATTCTCTGAAAATCCCCGGATTGGACAACATTCAAGCTATAAGCAGCGTCAAAATAGATCTTTACAAGGCAGGGAGTTGGGAAAAGAACATTTCGTCCGGAACTTCCAATGACGGATCCCACGTATGGACGGTTTCCGAAAACATTTCGCCGGCAAAAAACTATAAGGTTCGAGTCTCCTGTGAAGGAGAAGACGGCATATTCGGAGAAAGCGCCGAATTTGAGATCACCAACCTGCTCAATACGATTGATTGGATTGAAGTGCCGGCGGGATGGTTTGCTATGGGGGATAACTTAGAAGAAGGAGAACCTGGAGAGCGGCCGGTACACGATGTTTATCTGAACGGGTATTATATCTCTAAGTATGAGGTGACATTCGAACAATATGACATTTTTTGCGATGACACCGGACGGAGCAAACCTGGTGATAACGGTTGGGGTCGGGAAAAAAGACCGGTCATCAACATCTCCTGGCATGATGCCAAGGCATACTGCGACTGGCTGTCCAACAAAACAGGAGAAGATATCCATCTCCCGACCGAGGCACAGTGGGAGAAAGCAGCCCGGGGAACGGACCAACGGCGTTATCCCTGGGGAAATCTTGATACGAATTGTAACAAAGCGAATTATTCAGGATGTATAGGTAAGACTTCGCTCGTAGGGACCCACTCTGCTGGATCTTCCGCTTATGGCGTCCATGATATGGCGGGAAATGTCTGGGAATGGTGCAAGGACTGGTATGATGGAGAGTTCTATAATTATTCTCCATCTCATAATCCCCAGGGACCATCTAGCGGTATGTATAGGGTGTTTCGTGGAGGTAGCTGGAACCGAAATTCCAATTACCTGCGTTCCTCCTACCGTACAGGCGACCACCCGAATTATAAATCCACAGATGTGGGCTTCCGCCTCTGCCGGGAGAAATAATTCTCATGTTTTCAGGTAGGGGCAGACCCGACCTGAATCCGGCATCCCTTCTTCAACCTTCCATTTTGAATAATACAAGGTAGATTGACGAAGTGGATTTGCCTATGGTAAGTTCCCTGATGAAATAAAGCTGGAGAATGGCTTGGAATGATGGGACGATTCAAAAAAACATCATCATAAAAATTCTTGAAGATCATGATAAATATGGGACACAGCATCTTTCACACGAAACCTTTTATAGGATTGATGATTTTTCTTTTTTCGGGGCTTTTCATTTTGGATGTTTTTCCTCAAAAAGCGGAGACCATACAACAAGAAGTTGCGAGGTTTATAAAAGAGGGGAAAAATCATTATACGCAGGGAGAATATGATAAGGCCTTGGTTCAGTTCATCGAGGCCAAAGACCTTATTGAGGAGATGGAGCCTAAAGCCCGGGAATCCTTATTCCGTGAAACGGCGGAAATATTCTTTAATTTGGCCCTGACCTATTACGCCGTAGGCGGAAGCGAGAGGAACCGGGAATGGTCCCGGGAATACCTTCGACGTTACCTGGAAAAGGCTCCGGATACCGCCCTTGAAGAGATTCTCTATCCCCAGGGGTTTGTCGAGATGTTTCGCCAAATACAACGGGAATTGGTTAAACCAGAAGCAAAAGTAAAGGTCCCCACCGTAATAATGAAACCGGAAAGAGCTGAAACCAAAAAGGATGAAAAAAAATCTGAAGAGAAAGAGAAACCTTCTCCTGAGCAAAAACCTATCGTCAAAAAAAAAGCGGGCGAGCCAAAAAAACCGCATAAAAAGAAAAAATCTCCCTGGTTGGTTATAGGCGGTCTGATCGTTGCGGGTGGGGCGGCTGCGGCTGTTTTCCTTCTGGGTGTACCAAAAACAGGCACCATTGAAGTAAATTCCACACCTTCAAGCGCAAGGGTCTATCTCGACGGATCAGATACCGGAAAAGACACCAACTGCACACTCTCCGATATAAAGGAAGGAAGCCACAGGATAAAGCTTGTCAAAGAGGGATACGTGGATTATCAGCAAACACTCACGGTTGAAAAAGAGAAGACGGTATCGGTAAACGCCGATCTGAACGATCATACGATAACCGTTACCTCACCTGAAGAAGGAAATATTTGGCTGAAGGGTGATGAGGTGGAGATTTGTTGGTCTACCGGAAATGGGACGATGCGTCAGAGTGGACAAGAAGATATCAATGCCTTATATGGTGAGGGAATTTATGGAGGGGAGCTTTCGCATTTATCGAAAAAATGGATGCTGAAGAACCGTATGATGTTAAGGAAGCCTGGTGTAAAAAAAGCTTACTCCGAAAAGCGAACCGAAGCTATGGAATCAAAACACTCAAAAAAAACAAATATGTCTCTGTTACAAAAGGTGCCGGGATATCCGCATTTGTTTCCCTCAAGATCAACTCCCCATAGCGGCCGTAGGATGGAGGATGTTTTTTCTCCGAGCCGAATTATAAGTGAGAAAGGTTTATATGAGAGGGAATCGGCGGAAGTTTCCCCCCGCTCCCCTAATCATTCCGGACAAAGTACAGCTCTTGACCAAACAATGACCATCAGCAATGTCAAAATCGAGATTTACCGGGATGGGAACTTGGTGAAAACCATAACGTCAAGCACCTCCAATGATGGTTCCCATACCTGGACGGTTTCCGACGATTTCTCTGATGCCAATAACTTCATCGTGCGCGTATCCTGTGTGGGGGAAGACGGCATCTTTGGCGAAAGCGCTACATTCAGAATCACCGACCTTCTGCACACCATCGATTGGGTGGAGATTCCAGCCGGATGGTTCAAGATGGGGGATAATAGGGGATTTTTATCTGAGCTTCCAGTTCATGATGTTTATCTGGATGGGTATTACCTATCCAAGTTTGAGGTGACTTTTGACCAGTACGATCGATTCTGTGATGATACCGGAAGAACAAATCCTTCAGACTCAGGATGGGGCCGTGGGCAGATGCCGGTCATCAACGTTTCTTGGGATGATGCCAAGGCTTACTGTGATTGGCTATCCAATAAAACAGGAGAAGACATTCACCTTCCCACAGAGGCTCAGTGGGAAAAAGCGGCACGCGGGATCGACCAGAGGATGTATCCTTGGGGGAACAGTGATCCGAACTGTAATAAAACAAATTATTATGATTGTCAAAACAAATCCGTAACGATTGGATCATATCCTTCAGGAAAATCTCCTTATGGAATCTATGACATGGCGGGAAATATCGACGAATGGTGTCATGATTGGTATAGCAGCGATTATTACGATTCCTCTCCCTCGCATAATCCTCAAGGACCCTCAAGCGGTACATTTCGAGTGACGCGAGGCGGAAGCTGGTTCTCCTTCGAGTTTTTTATACGTTCGACTTATCGTGGTCCAAGCAGCCCTTCTTTCGGTTACAATACCATAGGCATTCGCCTCTGCCGGGAAAAATAGTCTGTTGTTCTTTTAATCCTGCTATCCTTTTTTACAATATATTTAAAGTGCAAGCTTATAAGGTAAAAATTTAATTTTTTCCAAAAACCACAATAATATTAATATTCCCTAGTATTCTATTTTCCTTTTTCTGAACATTTTGATAAATTGACTTTCTTATTTTTATTATGGTATGTTCCTTTCTAAATCCACTTTTATAGTTCATATTATAGTTGATGATTAGGGAATAAATATAATGTTAAAATTCTCTTGTTACTAAAAAATTCATGTCAAAATGAGGCGATAAATGGCGAATAAATCTTTTCGAATGAAATCCTTTACAGCTTTTGTTCTCGTTTTTTTCACAGTATTCCTTGTTTCAGATGTATTCCCTCAAAATAATAATCTCCAGGCAAAGGAAATTAAAAGACTTATTAATACAGGTAGAATTCACTATGAAAGGGGTGAATATAGCGAAGCTTTGGTACAGCTTCATGAAGCAAAAGATCTTATCGAGGGGATGGAACCGAAAGAACGTTCTTCTTTTAATATAGAAATGTCAGAGATTTACTTCAATCTGGCATTAACATATTACGCGGTGAGAGATGCGGAGCGAAACCGGGAACGATGCCAGGAATATATCAATCTTTGGTTAAAGATAAATCCTGAAAAACAAATAGATGAATTGTCTTATCCCAGAGGTTTTATGGAGATATTTAACCGGCTAAAAAGTGAATCACAAAAACCTGATTTGATAAGTAAACCTCCGGCAGAAAAGCCTGAGGTGAAAAAACCTGCATCAAAAACAGTTCCAAAGAAAACAGAAGAAGAGGAAGTGGAACCAACACCGGAGAAGAAGCCTATCATCCGAAAAAAAGTGAGTGAAGCTGAGCAGCCGGCTAAGAAGAAGAAAAAGACCCCCTGGCTGGTTATCGGAGGAGCGGTTGTCGCGGCAGGCACGTTGGCCGCAGTTTTGCTTATGGGCGGGCCTAGTACGGGAAACATTCAGATAAACTCCTCACCTTCGGGTGCTAAAGTTTGTCTGGATGGTATAGACACAGGTCAAGTCACCAACTGCACCCTTTCGAACATCGAGAAGGGAAGCCATACGATAAAACTAGTAAAGGAAGGATATGGCGATTATCAGAAGTCCGTGACGGTAGAAGGTGGGAAAACTGAAAGCGTCAATGCCAACCTGACGGCAAATACCATCAATGTCACATCACCTTCAGAAGGTGAAGTGTGGTTTAAGGGACAAGAGGTAGAAATTCAATGGAATACGGGCGGTGGGATAAGCTTAAACTGGAGCGAAGAAACGGTACAATCCACAGGTCAGAATAGCAGCCGGATTGATATGCTGAATTCTCATTCCATGCGGAGAATGATGAAAGATCTAATGTTTTTTGGTCAATCAAGCCGACCACATAGCGTGCCCGAAGAAAATCTTGGATCAAAAGATATTATGAGATCAAAGGAAAAATCAATAACTTTTCCTTCCAAAACAATAAAACCATCTCCGATCAAAAAAATGCGATCTTTTTTTGACCATCGGCATATGACGGATGATATTCTTTTTCCTGAAAAAGTTTTAAGGCAAAACATACTGAGGAATTCTGGAGAAAAAAATTCGTCACTGAAATCCCAAAATAATCCTTGGCAAAACATAGAAAACGACCAGCCGTTAGCCATCAGTAGCGTCAATATCGAGCTTTCCCAGGGAGGAGGCCTGATGAAAACCATATCATCAAGCACACCCAACGATGGTTCCCACATCTGGACGGTCCCCGAGGACCTTTCGAATGCGGAAAATTACAAAGTGAGAGTATCCTGTACCGCAGAAGACGGCGTTTACGGGGAAAGTGCGGAATTTGAGATCACTAATTTTCTAAATATGATCGACTGGGTGGAGGTTCCGGCTGGCTGGTTCAAAATGGGGGATAATTTTAATGAAGGGGGTTCAGATGAGCAGCCGGTTCATGATGTTTATCTTAATGGATATTATGTGTCAAAGTATGAAGTGACTTTTGAGCAGTATGACATGTTCTGCGACGCCGCAGGACGGATAAAACCCGATGATGAAGGCTGGGGACGCGGACAAAGGCCGGTCATTAATGTCACTTGGCATGATGCCAAGGCCTTCTGCGATTGGCTGTCCGATATAACCGGAAAAGACATCCATCTTCCTACTGAAGCTCAGTGGGAGAAAGCGGCTCGGGGGACGGATCAGAGGCGCTATCCATGGGGGAATAGTGATCCGAACAATAACAAAGCAAACTATAATGATAATGTGGGCAAAACCATGCCGGTAGGGTCTTACCCAGCCGGAGTTTCCCCCTACGGTGCCCATGACATGGCGGGGAATGTTTGGGAATGGTGCCATGATTGGTATGACAGCGGATATTACAGTTCTTCGCCGTCGCACAATCCTCAAGGCCCTTCGAGCGGCTCCGATCGTGTGAGTCGAGGCGGCAGCTGGTGCAACTATGCCTACTTTTTACGTTCCACCTATCGCAACAGCGACTACCTGTCCAGCAGCCTCGCCGACGTTGGCTTCCGCCTCTGCCAGGAGAAATAACCCTTTGCGCTTTTACCTTTTTACCCTTTTTTATCCATCTCTTCGAGGCGTCAGCCGAAGAGATGGGATAATTTATTCTGGAGCCAGTTTAAAATTAGCAGTAATACCTTCGGTCTTCGTGCCTCCAATAAAAACCACAGCACAATATCATCATGTTATTTTAATGTCGGATTCAGACTCTGCCTTGTAAAATAAATGATGCGCCAGCAAATTATTCTATTACATAAAAGTGAGTTGCCTCAGCAAAAATTGACTTGTTTGAATCTATCGTGGTATTTTTCTTGTTGGGAATTAATAGGTAAACAGTGCCAGCAATGCGGGATAGATGGAATAAAATTATATGAATTTTCTAATATTTTCTTGGGGAAATAAATGGATTTCAAAATGTATCATTATAGGTCCTTAAACATTTTACTTATTATCCTTTTTACCGGTTTTGTAGTCATGGACGTTTTCCCCAATAAACAATCCTCTAAGGAAAATGAGATAAAGAAACTTATCAACACCGGCAAAAAATATTATGAGAGAGGTGAATACAGCGAAGCATTGGTACAGTTCCTCGAAGCCAAAGATCTAATAGAAGAGATGGGGCCGAAAGAGCAAATTTCTTTTTTAGATGAAATGTCGGAAATTTATTTCAATCTGGCTTTAACATATTACGCGGCTAGGGATAATGAAAGAAACCGGGAACAATGCCAAGAATACCTAAATCTTTGGCTGGAGAAGAATCCGAATAAGAAGATAGATGAATTGTCTTATCCCAAAGGTTTTGTGGAGATTTTTAGACAAATAAGGAACAAAACGCAGAAACCTGAAGAAAAAGTGAAACTTCCTGTAGAAAAGCCTGAGGTGAAAAAACCTGCAGCAAAAACAGAACAAAAGAAAACAGGAGAAAAGGAGAAAACCACTGAAAGAAAAGAAAAAATAACTCCGGAAAAGAAGCCCATCATCCGGAAAAAAGCGGGTGAAGCTGAACAGCCGGCTAACAAAAAAAAACCTCCCTGGCTTGTTATAGGCGGAGCTGTCGTCGCGGCCGGAACGGTAGCCGCGGTCCTTTTTTTAGGAGGCCCAAGTACGGGAACCATCCAGGTAAACTCTACACCTTCAGGCGCAAGGGTATACCTTAATGGAAGCGATACAGGTCAAGTCACCAACTGCACTCTCTCGAACATAGAGAAAGGAAGCCATACAATAAAACTGGTAAAGGAAGGGTATGGTGATTACCAGAAGTCAGTCACCCTAAAAAAAGGACAAACCGAAACCGTAAACGCCGACTTGACAGCGAATACGATCACAGTCACGTCGCCTTCAGAAGGTGAAATGTGGTTTACGGGAGATGAGGTGGAAATCAAATGGAACACAGGCGGAGGAATAAATCTAAGTCGCAGTGAAGAAACAATACAAACCACCGTTCAAAGTGATAGCGGGATTGATATTCTGCATTATGATTCAATGCGAAGAATGATGAAAGATATACGATTTTTCAGTTTGTCAAACCAAGCACATGTTTTTCTTGAAGGAGATGCCCGGACTAAAAATTTTATGATTTCAAAAAGAACATCTTCATCTTTTTTTTCCACAGCAATAAAACCACCCATGCATAATAGACCGAATTCTATTTTAGCTCATCGGCACATGATGGATAATATTCTTCTTCCAGAACAGGTTATAAATCGGGATAGAATGCAGAATTCCGGAAAAGAAAATCTGTTGTTGCAAACCCGAAATAATTCTCGACAAAATATAGAAAGCGACCAACCGTTAGCCATTAGCAATGTCATAATCGAGCTTTACCTGGATAGCAGTTTGGTGAAAACCATATCCTCCAGCACACCCAACGATGGTTCGCACACCTGGACGGTACCTAATGACCTGACTGAAGCAATGAATTATAAGGTCAGGATATCATGTGCTGTAGAAAATGAGGTTTACGGAGAAAGTGTAGAATTTGAAGTTATTGATATTACTAATAAATTCCACTGGGTGGAGGTCCCTGC
Organism: Candidatus Aminicenantota bacterium; assembly: GCA_016927475.1. GTDB lineage: Bacteria > Acidobacteriota > Aminicenantia > Aminicenantales > Aminicenantaceae > JAFGMO01. The sequence continues at coordinate 25,731 of JAFGMO010000058.1, read as the reverse complement.
CGGCTGGTTTAAAATGGGAGATAATTATAATGAGGGGGAGTCGGATGAAAAGCCTGTGCACAATGTTTATTTGAATGGATATTATGTTTCAAAATATGAAGTAACCTTCGAGCAGTATGATATTTTCTGCGACGCCACCGGACGGACAAAACCCGACGATGAAGGCTGGGGACGAGGACAAAGGCCGGTGATATATGTTTCCTGGCATGATGCAAAGGCCTTTTGTGACTGGCTGTCGGACATTACAGGCAAGGATATTCATCTTACGACAGAAGCTCAATGGGAAAAAGCGGCCCGGGGAACGGATCAGAGACGGTATCCGTGGGGGAACAGTGATCCGAACTGTGATAAGGCCAATTATTACGGCTGTAAAAGCAAAACCATGCCTGTGGGAACATATAACGGAGGAGTTTCACCATATGGGGCCTATGACATGGCGGGGAATGTTTTCGAATGGTGTTTAGATTGGTATGGCAGTGATTATTATAGCTATTCTCCATCCCACAATCCTCAAGGTCCTTCGAGCGGCTCCGGTCGAGTAAGACGAGGCGGTAGCTGGAACGGCAATACCGATTATTTGCGTTCCGCCGATCGCAGCGTCAGCAGCCCCCCAACCTGCATCCGCAACTACATTGGCTTCCGCCTCTGCATGGAAAAATAATCCTCTGTTAGATAAGCCTATTTGTAAAAATTAGAATACATAAAAAAATCAATGATAAAGAAAAAGAAATAATTGACAAATAAATTGACATTTTTCGGCTTTTAAATAAAATGAAACCATCTATTAAGGGAGGTCCAAATGAAAAAAACATTCATATTGTTAGGCATTATAGTTCTATTTTGCGGGATGTCTTTTTCACAAGAAAAAGTCAAAGTCAATGATATCAAGAATAATTTTCTTGACTATAAGGATGAAAAAGTCATTCTGGAAGGTTTTGCCACTCAAATCGTTGAAGATACATCACAGACGACGGATTTTTATTTTCTCAAAGATGACTGGGGAGGGATCATTAAGATCAGAACATCGCAAGCCCTTCCGGAGATAGGAAAAAAATATCAGGTTGTCGGCATTGCGGACCAGGATCCCGCTACGCAAGACTTGTTCATTACTGAGGAAGTAAGGCTCCTTCTCACACCAGAGGCTCCAACAGCCGAAGAAAAAACCGGATTCTCCAAATGGTTCTCGAAAAACTGGCCTTACTTGATCGGCGCCCTGGCCGTCGTAGTGGTTTTTCTCCTGGTTTTTGTCTTGATCTATGCTTTAAATCAGAGAAAAGCGTTGACGACAACCGATCTTCCTGCGACTTCGGTTGGAACAGCCCCGGCAGGTGGTGCAGAACCTTTACCCGAACCCGAGAAAATATTGGAAGGCACAACGGTGAAAATGGCTATTCCGCCTCCTGGAACACTTAAGCTGCTGCCCGGAAAGTTTGTTGTCAAAGCAGGGGATGAACAGATAAAAGAGATTCGTTTTTATAAAGAAAAAGGCGCTCCAGATACAGAGATCACATTCGGAAGAGCCCAGGAAACAAGCTACACCCATATAGAATTGAAACCCATGACCGTCTCCGCCAAACAGGCAAAATTGATATACGCCGGCAACAAATTCACGCTGATAAATTACAGCGCTACCAATCCTACCCGCATCAATGATAAAAACATGCCTGAAAACGGTTCCGTTGAAGTAAAAGATAAAGACAAGATCGAAATGGGCGAGATGGTATTTGAGTTCCAGTTGACAAAATAAGCAGTTTTCTCCATGAAAAGGTTTTGCTCTTTCCTTGTTATTCTGATTATTTTGCAGTTGTCGCTTTTTTCACAAACAAAGTTTTTTTTACACCAGGTCGATGTCTCCGATTTCCCACTCGTTAAAGTTTATATTAGTGTACTGGATGACGCGGGAACAAGTATAAAAGGTCTCGATAAAAATAACTTCGTTCTCACGGACAGCGGCATTCCTATAAGGAAATTCGAAAGCTCTTCCATATTCCCCAACCGTGAATGGATAGCCGTAGTCCTGGCTCTGGATAAAAGCGGCAGCATGGAAGGCCGGCCGCTGGATGATGCCAAAAAAGGAGCCTGTGTATTTATCGAAAAAGCCGGTTTGCTCGATCAAATCGCTCTTTTGCTTTTTGATGAAGAGGTTTATTGGATAACGGATTTTACGGGAGACAAGGAGCTTCTTCTGAAAAAAATCGAAGCTGTTATGCCGCAAAAAAACACGGCCCTCCATGACGCGCTTTTTCAAAGTCTTGAGAAGCTGACCGGTATTCAAGCGCCGCGCAAAGCCGTGGTTATTCTTACGGACGGAAAGGATACGGAAAGCGAAAAAAGCCAAACAGAGTGTTTAAAAAAAATTCAGGATACAAAAATTCCCGTATACATCATTGGGTTGGGTGAAAATATCAATCGTGATTTCATCGAGCTAGCCGCCGAGGAAAGCCATGGAAATTCCTATTTCGCGGTTACTTCATCCGATCTGCAGAATATCTATGCTTCCATAGCCGCGCAGTTGGAAAACCAGTACATTATTTCCTACACATTCGAAGATAAAAAAAGGCCAGGGATCCATGCCTTGGAAATCGAAATGAACTACGGCGGAGAAAAACTTAAAGACAAGATATTATACTCGCTGGATACCTATGCTTTAGCGGGTGTATCCGGCGAGCAGGAAGGAAAAGTGAACGGAATCGGTATCCTGGCCGCCGCCGCAATCGGTGGAATCATCGGCTTGATCGCTTTTCTTTTGATAGGGCGCCAAATATTCATGGGGATTGGAATATCGAGGGGTTGGAAGGTCGCGTTTGTTTTTCTCGGTATCCTTTTTTTCATGATTATGGGCGGTTTGATCTATTATTTCTTTTAAATTTTTTTTCGAGTTGATTTAAATGAGTCGTATTAAAACAGAAACCTTTCTCTATACCGCTAAAGGAAGAAGAAAAAGAAATGAGGATTTCATCGGGAAATCCGTCTTTAAAATCAAGGAAAAAAATGTCGTCCTTATGGCTGTAGCCGATGGAATGGGAGGCTACGAAGGAGGGAATCTCGCCAGCAAAAAAGCCGTCAACCTATTTCTTATGAAAATGAAGAAATATTTTAAAAACATCAACTCTATTGAGGATGTAAAATTTTTCATCAGGAAGACGTATAGGCAGATCAATGATGAGATATATGAAGACAGCAAAACCGATGAACGGCTTCAGGATATGGGAACAACACTCACGGCCCTGGTGATAGTGAATGATCAATATATAATTTCCAATGTGGGAGATTCGAGAGCCTATGTGTTGAAAACTGAAGATATTCAACAGGTAACGGAGGACCATTCGGCTGTGGCTGAATCGCTAAAGGAAGGACGTATATCGCCTCTCGAAATAAAAAAAATGCCCTTCCAACACGCGCTTACCCGAAACCTGGGGAACGACCATGAGGTCGAGGTTGATATCTTTCCGAATGAGGGAGCTTACAGGACCAATGCCGGCACCGCCGTCATTTTGATGACGGACGGGATCACATCCGTTTTGTCTGAATTGGAGGTTTATGACCGGATCGTCGCCGGAAAAAGTTTAAAAAGCGCAGCGGAAGACATTGTTTCATATGCTTACCAGAAAGGAAGTTCGGACAACATGAGCATCGCGCTCGCTGAGATAGGAAAAATGCGGAGAAAAAATTTTTCGAAGGTAAAAAAGACGGCCTTTGCGGCAAAAAAGCAGCCAAAAAAACCTGGAGGAATCGTCCTGAAATCGTTGGTCTTTCTGACCTTTTCGATACTGCTTCTAATTCTTGTGATTCTGTTTCTTCAAAAAATGTTGTCATGAAAAAACGATTTATTTTTCTTTTTGTGTTCTTTCTGTTTTTCTCATCCTTGTACGCACAAAGATTCTCTCTGGTTGTCATCACTTCTCCCGCCGTACCGGGAGCCGATGTTTATTTGAACAATAGAAGAATCGGTGCTCTGGATCGTCAAGGGAGCGGCGCATGGGAGAACATCAGTGAAGGCCGTTATTCTCTAAGAGTCACAAAAGAGGGATATCGAGCCTACGAAAGCCGAATTGATATCGTAGACGGCGTCACATCTACCAAAACAATAAACATGGTACGCTTGGTAACAAAAGTTCTCGTTGATTCGAATGTAGGCAGCGCCGATGTATATCTCGATGGTGAATTCAAGGGAAGGACAACATTCGAGGGCCGCCTGCTGATCGCCAATATAGCGCCAGGAAATCATCGTCTGAAAATCGTCAAAGAAGGTTATAAAACATTCCAGTATGACTTTGAAATTTTAGAAAGACACGCCGGAACAACCTATACGATCGAGCAAAATCTTGGCGGAGAAGGGGGCGGCTCAGGTGTTTCTCTCATCATTTTTATTGTTATTCTTGTTAGCGGCGGCGTATTCGCCCTTGTGTTTTTAATTATCAAAGTCATCGGTTCGTTTAAAACCATTCGAGGGCGGTTCGACCAGTATGTCATCATAGATATTCTCGGAAAAGGCGGGATGTCGACCGTCTATAGGGCTACGGACTTGGTGAGCAAAACAGAAGTCGCTCTTAAAATTATGGATGACAGATACCTCCACGATCGGGATATGATCAATAAGTTTGAAAGAGAAGGCAAAGGATTATCTTTGATCAACCAACACTTTCCGGATGCTCCTGTCGTCAAAGTTTTCCGGTACGGCAGAGAAAATTCTTCAGCACACGGCCGGCCCTTTCTGGCGTTGGAAATATTGAGAGGCCCCTCACTTCTAGCTCTCCTCGATAAAAATATAAGATTTTCTCTTTCTTTTGCCGTTAATGTCATCAGACAGATAAGTTACGGATTGATGGCGGCCCACAGCCTGAAAATATATCACAGGGATGTTTCCCCTGATAATGTCATCATCACCCGGAACCATTCCAGCCGTCCTCAGTTGAAATTATTCGATTTTGGTGTGGCCAAACATGAATACATCGAGGTCGGAACCCTTGACGGAACCATCTCTGGAAAACCCCCTTACATGTCGCCAGAGCAATGCCGGGGGACTAAAGTGGACGCCCGGTCGGACATTTATTCCTTGGGTATCATTTTTTATACGATGCTTGCGGGACATCCACCTTTTGTCAGTAAAAATCCACTGGATGTCATGTACCAGCATGAGAACAAGACTGTTCCTCTCATTCAGGAAAACTACCATGACAAAGTTAAAAAAATCGTGTATAAAATGCTTGAGAAAACGAGGTCAAAACGGTATCAAAGTATAGAGGAACTGATCAAAGACCTGGATTCATTTGGGATGTAACATGAAAAAAGTCAATTTTTTGCGCAATGTATTTGTTTGTTTGACATTCTTTTTGATGGCGGCGGTTTTTTCGATAGCCCAGCAGCGTTACGAGGTCGTAAGGAAATCGGGAAATAGGATCACCATCAATGCGGGTGTTCGCGCCGGGGTTAGAGTTGATTTTTCAGGAAGAACATACCGGGAGCTTCAGGTGGGAGGACAAAACATCCAGGTGGACACGGGGAGATTTCGCGTCGATTCCGTCACGGAAAACGAATCAGAGGCTGTCATTGAATCTGAATCACCGACAGATCCGGTTGAGATCGGTCAAAAAGTGAACTTCGATCAGGCTCTGGTTCCGCCTCCTCAAAGGGGGACGCTTAACATACGTTCCGACCCCTCGGGTGCTTCGGTCGATATTGATGGAGCACGAAGGGGAACAACGCCTTTTTCCATAACATTGGAACCCGGAGCCTATAGGGTACGCCTCTCAAGGTCGGGATACCAGGATGAGAGCGACACGGTGACGGTCTCGTCCAACAGGGAAACACGAAGAAATTATTCATTGACGCTCATTCCGCCCCCCTCTTTCACCGTAAGCATTCGGACGACACCTTCAGATGCGGATGTTTTTGTTGATGACGTTAGAAGAGGGGTTACGCCTTTGACTTTCGATGTGACGAACCGGAATATATTGGTAAGGATTGAAAAAGAGAATTTCAGGACTTTTGAAGAAAGTTTGACCCTGAACCGGACGGGCAATACCTTCGATTTTCCTTTGGAAAAAATAAAGTTTAAATTATCCATAGAAACAGTTCCACCGGAAGCGATGGTATTTTTAGACGGCCGGGAAATGGGAACGAGTCCCCAAACAATAGTTGTGGACAAGGGAAAGCATAAATTAAGCCTAAAAAAAGAGGGATATAAAGAGACAGAGGAAGAGATTGAGATCAGCGATGATATGTATAAACTCATCGAATTGCCCGAGTTCCAGAAGGGAACATTGATCATCTCTTTTTATCCTTTTGCCGAAGTAGAAATCGATGGAAAATCTTATGGAGAGATCCCCCCCGTCCTTCAGGTCGAGCTTTACGAGGGAAAGCATACCGTGAGATTTTTTTCTACGCGTCTCAACAATGAAAAGACAATCGAGGTGGTGATCGAGGCCGGAAAAACCGAAAAAGTTCATGAAAAGTTTAAAACGCTGTAAAGATTCTAATTTTGGGGTGATCCATTTTACCCTTATGATTAATACTTTTGAGTAAGCGTCAAATGCTCATAGAAATTTTTGGAAAGGGGGAATAAATGTTCCATCATAAACCCGCCGTATTTGTGATTTTATTCTTATGTGTCTTTCATTTTGTGTGGTTTAGCACATTTGCCGATGACCAGCAGGCTTCCGGCTTTTCTGTCCTTAGCGAAAACATCAAATGCAGAATATGGGGAAAACATGAGTTTGACGGTGGCATTCAATTTCGAATCTCGGCAAGCTCAAAAACGGTTCGTTTAGGTGAGCCTTTTTCTCTGCGGTTCGATATAAATGCTCAGGAGATACCGGATCTTGAGGGAGTGCCCAAAGAATTTTTTGGGATAACCTCACAGATTTTTTTGATATACCCCGAAGAAGCGTTTAGTATAGAAAAGGTAACGATCAAGGTAGACGGTCGAACCATCGTCGAGGCTCTACGGGAAGATATTTCAACCATCATGACCTACCTTTCGGGATCTCTAACGAACGTTCTGAATGCGATGATTGAAAAGATAAAAGATGCCTCTGTCGAAGCCTTTAGAAAATGGGCCGGTTTGCAGCCCGAATATGAAATAAAAATAGAAAAATATCCGGACGAGCTGGTTCATATTCAAAACAAAGGGCTTCTGCTCAATTTTCCGAATGTTGCGGATTTTACCAAGGCCGAGATCGATTTGGATATCAAATTCAATAGGGCAGGGGAACACCCTTTTTTGGTTGTGCCGGATCTCAGGGGAATATATTTATCTCCCACTCCCGGCCCCGGTTTGGTTCAGATCACGACAAGCGCTGCCAAAGATTTGAAGCTTATGGAGCACCGCTATCCTGTCATCTTTTCCGTTCCTGTTGTCGAAGCTTTTAAAGCGGGAGAAGGAACGGCTTTAGCCCTTATCATCGACAGTACGGGCAGCATGAGGGATAATGACCCGCAAAATACAAGGATTTTTGGAGGACAACTTGTTCTTGACCAGGCGGGTATAGATTGGGAGCTGGGCTTGGTCGATTTTGACTCGTTGGCAGTCCTCATAGGGGCCGGATCGCCGCGTGAAGAGGAATTAAAACGGAGGCTTGAGCAAATCGATTCATCAGGCCAAACCAACATCGAGGCGGGTCTTAAAACGGGCTTTGACTACCTTTTGCAGCCGAACAAAAGCCAAAAAGGAGCCATTCTTCTTACCGATGGCGTCCATAACAATCCGTCGAGTCAATTCAATTTCTCGGAATACGTCGGGGCATATACTCAAAAGGGATGGCCCGTTTTTACGATCGGTCTGACGGGTGATGCCAACGCGGTTCTCCTGTCTGAAATCGCTTCGATGACGGGTGGAATCTACTTAAAAGCCAACACATACCAGGACATGATAGGGATCATCGACATCATTCTTTCCCACTTTAAACAGGAAGCTCTTCTGGTGCATGAAAAAAGATCTATTCAGCAGGATGAAACCATAAACATTCCTTTTTTCATCGATGGTTCGGTTCAAACGCTCAATTTTATGGGAACATATCCTGGAAGCAGGCTGGAATTCAGGCTTGTCGATCCCGATGGGGATGTTTTTTCATCAACCGATGATTCCAAGGGAATCGAAGTTTTTGAAGGGGATATCTATAAGATTATAAAAGTGGATGATCCCTCTCCCGGGGAATGGCAGGCTCGGATTATCGGAGAGGAAGTTGACGGGGCGAGCGAGCCTTTTGAGGTCAAAGTCAGCGCGGAATCGCCCATCAAAGTGTCGACGATAGAGGCAAAACCGGTTTACAGCGTCTATGAGCCGATAGAGTTCAAGGCGGATATATCAGGAGAAATCGATGCCAAAACGGCAAAAGGATCCGTGAAAATAACGGATCCTGAGGGGAATGTTGAAACCGTTTCTGTTCAGGATGACATGAAGATACGCTATGAAAAAACAGGAAAACCCGGGGTTTATTATTTTGACATAGATCTTGAGGGAGAGAAAAAGGATGGCGAAAAGTTCATCCGGAGAGGGCTGAAGCATATTGTCGTATCGGAAGCCGGAACCCCCTTTGGAGTGGGGGAGATCATCAAGGCCGAAGGAAGTTACATCGAGATCAATATGGGGTCGGAGATCGGCCTGAAGCCGGGGAAGAAGATTTTTGTTTATGATGTCTCGAGCGGCGCGAAAAACAAGATAGCCGAAGGGCTGGTTATATCGACTTTTGTAGGGAGGTCGGTCGTAGAGCTTCAAAGCGCATGGGGAAGTGTGGTTCCCCGTATCGGGCACCTGATCGAAGTCGACAGGAGTGAGTTTTAAAGGTGAGAAGTGTGTCCTTAAGGAAAAAATGGTTAAAAGATATTTGAAATTAAGTTGTGGTTTATGAATTAAATTTGATAATTCACCGTCTGTCCGGCAATCTCTTCAGCAGGTCTTTGGCAATACGCCCTAATTGATCTCCCGACATTCCCCCTGAAGCCCAGTGGGAAAAATTATACCATGTTGCTTCTCCCGATTCGGCATCAACAAGAATACCGCAGCAGGCCGTATATCCGTCCGGATTCATCAATAAATACCACAGAAATCCAACACCGGCGTATATCCCCACAATAGTAGCCATATCCGGTTCATAATAGTCTGTTTTATAGGTTGAGGCCGTCAATGCCCCGGTTAATGCCATTCCCGCTCCATAACCAAGTGCATATCCTAGTTTGGCCGCATCCGTTTTTTTTGTTTCCCAGGCGTATAAGAATAATAATGTATCGGCGCCTAAGTATTGACCCAATAATTTAGCTTCTTCTTCAATGTACAGCTCATAATTGTATAAAAATTTTTCTTCGACTTTTTTTCCCTTATGAGCAGCCATCATCTGATCGATCCTTATGAACGACAATCTCAACGCTTCTTCTATTTCTCTGTTTTGATCGATATCCTTATCCACATAAACCGGAGGATCGTATGTCGCTTTTTCCCCGCGTTCGTCAATAACACTTATTTGATTTTCAAAATACAAACCAACGGACGCGAGCTGCGGTCCGGAAGGATGATATCTTTTTACCCTTAGCTGCTTTGATATTTCTGCAGCCAACTTGGCACCGGAATTTCTGCTTCTATTGATATTAACCGTGCCTCCCTTCGAAGAAACAAAATCGGTGACTATGGCCACCGTGTGCATTTTCTCCGGAGAAAAGTACGGCGTCTGCCTGACATAAATTTTGCGTGCACAATGACTGAAGAGACTTACCGCCACAAAACAAAATAAAATCGCCCTTATTCTAAAAATCATATGTTTTGACATGTCTCCCCCAAAAAAATCTAAATTTTAAAAAAGGATGTTTCTTTCACTGATTTATGATGAAATATATCCCATCGATAGCGGAAATCATACAGATCTTAAAATTGTATGTCAATAACAGCCCGACTTGACCATGCTTTTTTTATCCTTGTTCCCCATAATATTATCCTTTTTATTATATGCTATATTTCTATAAGCGAATTATCTGATATGAACCGATGTTCATTAAATTGATATGTATCCCTTTTATTTGATGCTGTATGATCCAAATGGATCATTTTGGCATATTATTTGCTCATTAGAATAAAATCTTGTTTTCCATGGTTTTTACGACCGTTACAGGAGCCGGGCCTAATTGATGGAAAAGAGGAATTGTAAACAACATGAAAAAATTTACAAAAATTTTCATCTATTTTTTAAAAAAGAAGGGAGATGAGCTATGAAAAAAATTTTACATGCATCCTTTTTTGTTCTTCTTGTTCTGCTTCTAACCGCAGGAAATGCGAGGGCACAAACAGACGTTCATCCAGAATATGAAGCCGTGAAAAAAAGCATTGAACAGACAATTGGATGGGCCATCGAGAAGGATTTTGAAGCGATGTTCCGTCTCTGGGCCGACGATATGTTTCACTTCTGGCTTTTTTCCGACAGCAAAGTGGTGGGCCTGGAAAATTTCAAAAAGTTCTCCGAACGGTGGAAAGATCCCGATTTCCACGGAACCCGCTACGAATTCAAAGACCTCCGCATCAAGTTTTCCCGTTCCGGTGATGTTGCTTGGTACTCCTGTTTTCTCGATGACTGCGGTTCATACAAAGGCAAGGAGAGTTGTCTTAAAGATGTTTTCCAGACAGGTGTTCTGGAGAAAAGGGACGGCCGGTGGGTTCATGTGCAGGTACACGGATCCTATCCGGTCGACAAAATACCTGAAAATTACGTAAGACATTTCTATTCAGGCCTGTTCGAAGAGAAAAAAGATAAATAACCGGCTGGTCTTAGTTCATATAACAAGGGCCTAAAGCTAAAAAGAGCTTTCGGCTGAAGCTGATAAAGGGGAAAATCGCCAAATAAAATTTCCTTTGACTTGGGACGAAGAATATAATATTATTCTAAAAACAATTTTGAAATAAAACTGCATGAATGAGTCGAAAGAAAATCTCGTACTCATAAATGCCTTTTATACGAACAGCATCATCCTCAACGATTTTTTAGAATACCTGAACGACCATTTTAATCTCTATTTTATTGACCTCCCCGGATTTATCAGCAACGTTCCCGCTCTTTCAGAGGTTAGCCTGGAAAGTTATTGTGCTTATGTCGAGAACGAGGTCAATAAATTAAATTTGGACCATTTTATTATGGGCGGTATTTCCTTCGGGTTCCTCATCGCCAACCGGATTTCTTTAAACGGAAACTGCAAGGGCATCGTCGCCATCACGCCATACCTCAATGCCGAATCCTTGAACCTGCACCCCTTTCGAAAGAAATGTTATTCTATCTTCGTGAACATGGCCGATTCCTTCAAACATACGGAAAGACTATGGAATGCAAGAACCACCAGGAAATTGGCTTACTGGTACAGCTCCTATCCGAGGGACAGAGTGGATGTCATCCTCGATGAGATGGACCCCAAAACTTTTTTCAAAACCGGCAAACTTATTTTGAATGGGAATGAGGAATTTATGGTTCAGAACCTGCCTTACGTGCTCATTGCCAATCCTGAAGACACCACCATCAAATATGAATACCTCTTGAAGACCTTTCAGGACAATGTCAGCAATCTCCTGATCTGCAATACCAATATCGAACATTTCCCCCAAACAATCTGTAAAGAGTACTTCGCGGAAAGATTCAGTTTATCGCAGATTAAAGAAATAAAATCTTTCCTCAATAACATCTAACCTGCAATATAACCAAAAAAATAATGGCGAAGAATTCTCATCAGTTATGAGTGCATTTATGCATGAAAATTTCATAGAAAATGACGATACCAAAATTTAGTTTCTTTTTTTCTTTAGTATGTCCCATTCTGTCATACCCCGGCTTGTCCGGGGTATCCCGTTATCAACATGATAATTATTGCCGATCAGCCTGGATCACCCGGATGAACCGGGTGATGACATTTGTTTTTTTACCTGGGAAAACAAAGACAAATAATTTTCATCGTTCGCGGAGATGTTCCCCACATGAACCGAAAAGCTATTCTTAATCTTGCCTGGATCATTGGCGGCGCTCTCATAATTTTTCTTATTCTAAAGATCGGTCCCGGCAGGATCTGGTCGAACATCAAAACGGTATCCATTGTTAACTTTCTCCTCCTGTTTTTTTTCCGCTTTATCTATTGGCTGCTGCGCACTTTGTACTGGAAGATGATTCTCAACCGCTTTGAACCCGGACTTTCCTTTTTCAATCTATTTCAGGCACGGATCGTGGGGCACGCCATAAGCTACCTCACGCCCTCGGCCCACCTCGGTGGTGAAGTCATCAGAACGTACATGGTAAACTGCCCCAACAGGCGAAAATGCCTGGCTTCCGTTATCCTGGATAAAACCATCGAAATCCTGACCGTTATCGTATTCGCCGTTATCGGTTTGACTATCGCCCTCATTCGTATTTCCATTCCCACCAATATGAAAATTTTTCTCATTGGCTCCGTGGCGATGGTTATTTTGTTTGTCGCCTTTTTGATCCATAAACAGAGAAAAGGATTGCTCACATGGTTGTCCGATCTTATCGGAAAGGTCCGCATCCGGTTGAAGTTTCTTCAAAAAAGCCGTGAAAAAATCGAAGAAGCCGATCTTTATATCTCCGAATTTTTAACAAAACACAAAATATACCTGTTCTATTCCATATTATTCTATGCCTTTATCATTCTCTTTTGGACCGGGGAAATTCACCTGACGCTTTTGGTGATGGGAGTCCATGTCCGTCTTATCGACAGCTTTCTAATCGTCACCCTGGGGACCATCGCTTTTTTCCTTCCTTTTTTTCCCGCCTCCGTCGGAACCTACGAAGCGGCTTATGTCGCCGTTTTCGGAATCCTGGGCATGCAGGCCGGTGCGGGGCTGGCGCTGACCGTCATCCGCAGAATCCTGGCTCTCTTTTGGGCGGGTGCGGGTTTGGTGATGATTTATATAAAAAGACGCCGTATTTAACCTGTATTATTACCTAGAAAATAACAACAGTCATCACCAGGTTCATCCGGGTGATCCAGGATTATAGGCAGTAATTTTCATTGTTCGCGGTTGTGCATGCGCATGAAAAATTCATAATTAGGCCGACACCATCAGATAATTTCAATAAAAATTCAAAAATAGAATCCCAATCCCGCCTTCACCTGGAAACCCGACAGGTCGAGCACAAAGCCCCTTATCCACTCATCTTCACGGCCGTCCCAACTGTTTGTGAAATAGGTCTCATCCATCGTTCCCCACAATCCAGAATTCTGATACCTAATGATCCCCCAATCTCCTTCCCAGGTATCCACAGAGGTGCCGGTATCGGTCTTTCCTGTCCCGGAAATCTTTTTGATCCGCTGAAAGGAATAACCTCCTTCAAAAAAAACATTTATCCGGCTCCTCAGGGGATACCGGACCTGAATCCCGGTGTCCAAAGCCATCCCCAGCCCGCTGCCTTTATATTCCAATTTATAATAACTTTCCTGTCCCGGGTTGATGTTCGAAGACTCAAGGGAGCTTTTACCCATAATTTGCCGGCAGAAGCCGAAAAGCGGCCCTCCGGAGACATAAGCCGCAAGTTGAAGACGGGGGTTTAAGAATAGGGAAAAATGAGCACCCATCATGGGAGCAATTCCCCAGGCGGAAACATTTAAAGGAAAATAGGAATAATTGCGTGTGATTGAACCTCCCCCTTGAAGCCCGCAGATGTATTGATGAAAAGTCTCCGAGAAAGACGATCCCGATACGACCTTCAATCCCAGTGAGATGGCCAAAGATGCTGAAAGGCTGTATTTAAGGCGAAGCCCAAGAGGGATTGCACGCCTCAGCTTTTTATATTCACCCAACTTTTGAACATCCAAGGATTCAATATAGCCCTTGTCCAATGCATATGCCAGAAAATCCTCATTCCAATATTTTTCATAAGCTTCTTGAAATCCGGTCCTCAGGTTCAGGTCTTCGGGATTGATCAAGGAGAATCCCCCGTCCCATTCCAGCTCGAACTTTTTCCTGTTTCCGTCCGCCCCGGCTAAAACTATGGATCCACAGAACAATAGAACAAACAAAAAGGCCGCGTTTTTTCTCATCTGACATCTCCGGTGTTAAAGGTAAAGACGATGCTTTCCGTAAAAACCGATCCCGCCCGGAAAGCCCTGATCTTCCAATAATAGGTTGTATTGGATTGGAGATTGTTCACTGTAAGGCTCTCTTTGTGCGGAGCATCAAAATCAGGAGGAGGGGAGCTCTCACAGGAAACCAAAAATAAGGATAAAAAGACTGCTGCCATAAGCAAAAGAATCCCACTTTTTCTTTTTTGTCCCAGAAAGGCGAAGGAAAGGAAGCCGGCAAAAAACACAAGGGGGATAAACGCTGCCGTGGATTCGTTCAGGACGCGTTTTCCCCTTGAAACGACCTCGATAGGGACACAATCCGTGAAATTTGGGTTTGTCGATAAAAACAACTGGTATCTGCTGTCCGGATCTCCTTCCCACTCGAAGGAAAGCGGTAAATTGGTGACCATCACCCCTTCCTTGGGAGCCAGAACATGAATCTGAGAAAAATAGTCCGGAAGCTGGTAGTCGAAATATCCTTTAGCTAATTCCTGATGAATATTGAAATGAATGCACTCTTCAAAGTTATACCGGTTATAGACAAAAAGGTCCCCGGTCGTGAGGTTGCATATGTTGGAATAATTGCTGGTAAGATTGACGGTCTCGAGGATTGTGCGAAAAAGCTCTGCCGTGTATTCCTCCGCCTCTTTCAGCATCTGAGAAGCCGTGATGTGCCGCCAGCAGGGATACGAGCCGTATTCCGGGTGGAGAAGAAAAAAATTGGTTACAACTAAAAAAATCTCACTCTTACGGACCACCTCATAGTCCCCATCCCACCAGTTGACAACAGCCGCATCCCCGCTCCGGTCCACCAGAAAAATCTGGTAATAAACGGAACCCATACCGGGATCATTGTAGGCTGTTAAAAAGGCCACCGCTTCCTGGACCGTGGCGCATTCCTCCAGCATCTTGCCTTCGAGAAAACCATCATAATCAAGCCGGTTCGGGTCGGGCGCCCAGGCAAAGGCAGGGACGGTAAACATATCAAAATACAATCCCTGGTCATTCATGCCTCCCATGGAGAAATTCTGCTGGTTGAATCCCAGGAGGAGGCAGCCGTATGTGCTCCCGTCAGCCGGCCTTACCCGGACCACGGTATCGGTGTAACTGTCGATATAGTCCTCGTTGTTTCCCACGAGTATACCTAGGGAAGTAAAGGCCGTGAAACCGGTACAGCAGAAGGGGAGGGTTTTTCCCAAAAGAAAAAAAACAAGAGCAAATAAAGCCGTTTTTCTCATAATATAGCTCCCTTTGTGTTTTGCGAAGCTTTTGATAGAGGAAAAGGTAACATCTTCATGCGTAGTCTTTTACTTTTATAAAACAAAAAGGATACGGAAAAATCCACCTGATGTTGGAAATATTCTCAGAAATTGCCGGTTTAAGACTTATATTCGATGTGAAATTATAATAAATATTTGGCAGGACTAAATAGATTCCAAAGTGATAAAATTCAATCAATTGAAAGAAACCACGACTAAATAGATAGAACCTTTCCAGCAGAAGAGGGGGGAATGCAGATAAGCTCAAATTTTTTCACATTGATATTTTAATCCATAATTTAATGAATGATATTCTGCCGAACTGCCTATATAAGCCAATTATATAGATCAAAAAGGAGGGTACTATGAATTCGAAAAAAAACATCAAAAATTTTGTTTCCATGTTTCTTTTTGTCTTTTTGCTAATATCCTTATCTCTTTTATTTTCCCAGCAAAAAACTCCGGAAAAAAAGGCAGACGTATTCCAGGGACCCGATCCGGATGCAATTTATCTCAAACTAAGACCCGGCAGCTATAAAATAACGGATGCTCCCAAAAAGTACATTTTTCGTGCTCGAAATAATGTCATTATCCTGATGGAAAATTTTTTGAGGGATTATTCTCCGGGTGATCCGTCTTTGCCCTATCAAGTGTTCCATATCGCCCTCCCTCCCGAAGCCGTCGAGCAATCCCTGCAGGTTGAAGTCATTCCTCTCGCGGAGAAAGAACTTCCGGGAGAATATCGAATAGCTCCTGCGCCTCCCTATCTTTATGACCAAAGAGTCCCCAATGAAGAGGAAATGCGGTGGGAGCTTGAAATGTGGGGCCTTGGGAAAAAAATCAAAGAGGGACGTAACATTTTTATATACGAAAAAGATGCATTCCACCCTCTCGAATATTGTCAGGTGAAATCATCCGGTCAGCTTCGAAAGTGGAAGGTGGCTACTGTTGTTTATTATCCCATCCGATACAATCCGGTGAAATCCAAATTGATTCTCGCTGAAGAAATTGACGTAAAAGTCTCTTTTGACCGGGATTTAGCTTATCTTAAAAAAGAAAAAACGAAACAGCTGCTGCGTGATGATACATTCGATGAGAGAGCCAAGAAACTTTTTCTTAATTACGACCGGGCTAAAGAGGGATATTTCAAACATGTCCGCAGGAAAACCACAAAAAAGAATCCCGAAGAACCAAACGATCCCAATTATGTGATCATTACCACATCGGACAATTTCACTAACTGCTCTGCGCTGGGTAATATTATGGGCACACCCGCAGATAACTTCTGCTATCACAAACAATCTCAAGGATATTCCGTCATGGTGGTTGCAGAACATGCCAATTATACCGTGGCTGAAACCGGAGGGGGTTACAGCTTTGTCGATGCCGTCGGGGGATATGAGGATGTTGTGGGAGATGTTCCTAACGGCAGACCTGAAAAAATAAGACAGTGGCTCATGGATAATTACCTCGCTTTGGGCATCGAATACGTTCTTCTCATCGGCGATCCTGATCCGGATAATGCTGAAGATGGAGACAGGGTCGGGAATATTCCCATGCAGCTAACATGGCCGAACCCCACTACCGAACATCCAACCGATGTCTATTATTCCGACTTGACGGGTGATTGGAATCATGATGATGATGATTTTGTGGGAGAAAACATTCCTTTCAGCGGCTACAATAATCTGGATCCCAGCGTCACGGAAAATCTGTTTTCAGCCCGTTGGGAAGGCTTTATCGAAGTTGCCGGAACCACGGACCCCCTGAATGTGTATGTAAGGGGATATACGGAAGGTCAGACTAAAATCTGGGTTGACAGTGATAATGACGGATTCGACAACGCCGATTTGATGGTCGACGATGCCAATGAACATTATATTACATGGTATTCACAGTGGAGATCGTTAACCAACGGCACTTACCCGATAAGGATAGAGTATAAACAGTCAACAGGGGATGCATACTTTTCATGCAGCCTGCGTAATTACGGAGATGAGGTCACCACAGTCTTTAAACATGAAACGGCGCCCGCTACCTATGATGATGGATTGGAAACGGATTTTTTCAATAATGATACCTTGACCGGCGCCCCGGTATTTGAAGAAGTTCAGACCTATATATTTATACAATACATTGCTTCAGGAGACAGAGGCATAGGAGGAGTCGATTTGTATCCGGAGGTCATCATTGGAAGAATACCTTTTTATAATGAGGATGTAGACGGTGATGGAGAACCTGACTATGACATTCTCGGTTCCATGCTGACAAAAATCATAAATTATGAAAACGCGAATATTCATGAGGAAACCTGGAGGCGCCGTGTCCTGATCTCAACGCCTTATATGTACGATTTTGATGCAGACCTCGGCCGGTATACAACCGCTGACTATGACGGAGGTGAATTTCTCATGGATACGGTAGCGCCACCCCCGCTTTGGGAGTGGTACCGCATCCATGAAGAAGATTATCCGGATGTTTTTCCCGATGCGGAGGTCAATGGAGGCTGCAGCTATGATGAGACAGTCAATGGCTGGAATAACCCGGGTGATCCCGATGATGGGCGGGGAGTGGTCATGTGGCGAACCCATGGAAGCCAAACAGGAGCCAGCCATGTTTTTGAAGAATCGAGGATTCCCGACCTGGATCCCGCAAAACCTTCTTTTGTTATACAAACGACATGCTTAAACGGGAAGCCGGAAGCAACGGAACAGGCCGACGGTACGCTGGATTATCCGCTGGGATACACCCTATTGCGGGACTGCCCGGCTATTGCGACCATATCTTCCTCACGGTCTTCCGCAGGAGGGGTATTCGATCGGACCGATGTGAGCTGTTCCTACAAAAACAATCCCTATCTGCTCTACTGCTTTGCCAAAGGAATTTTTGACAATATCAAAGTAGGAGAAGTCGTCTCTCATGTGAGGGAATATGATGCTTCTTCCTCATGGCCGGGAAATATTCTCAACTATAATCTCTACGGGGATCCCACTGTTTCCCTGTTCGGACAGGCCCCCAGGTCCAATAATGATATTGTCTTTCTTTTGGACGGTTCCGGAAGCATGCTCAGTGAAGGAAAGTGGGATGCTGCCGTGGATGCAGCGGTGCTTTTCTATCAATTGATGAAGGAATTACGCCACTCTGCCTTTGAAGATAGATACAACAGCGTGGTTTTCCGCTGGCCGTGCAGCGGGACGGCCGACGATACAACGGCTGTGCCGCCAGGAAGCGGTCTCAAAGATATTTCCGTACCGCTTACTCTGGGCACATACACACCTTATGAACCGGAATATGATTTTTGCACGCCCATAGGAGAAGGATTGGAAATGGCTGTCGATCAGTTTGTCCTGGATGAAGAAGAAAGTTTCTACTCCAATAAAACAATCCTTCTTCTAAGTGACGGTAAGCAAAATCGTGGGATGGATCCGCTTTCAGTCGCCATCCCGGAAGAAATAAAAGTACAGGTAGTGGGATTGGGAGAGGATTATATCGAACCGGATTTGATAAGGGACATCGCTGATAACTCCGGAGGGGATTATCGAATCACTCCCAGCCCCCGCGTCATGGAAGATTTTTTCCTCCAGATTCTATGCAATACTTCGTGGAAATTACAGGATATAACCGTGATTCCTTCCGATGAGGATGGTGATGGGGTAAATGACACCGGGACAGCTGCGATTGACCAGGATTTTGCCGTATTTATTATTGTTTGGGATGATACTTCCGCTTCCTTAAGTTTCCACCTTGACCCTCCAGGTGACGGACCCAATATAACACCCACTAGTTTGGCTGCTTATTTTCCGATGGAGGTTACCTATCATAGTCCCGGAGCAGGAGAAACTCACGCCTATTATGTGTGTAAAAATATTCCTGAGGCTTTAATGGCGGATTGGCACTTTGTGAATATCAATGAGGGAGGCACTGACGTTCCCATTGATAATGTCTTATGTAAAGTCATTGAAGATCCTCGAACCATCGCAAATTTTGATATCGATAATATGGATCATTTCACCGGACAGCCGATCACCCTATCAGCCAAAATAACGGAAGACGGCAAACCGGTCATTGGACTTACGGAGGTTTATGCTGAACTGACAAACTCACCGGCCTTATCACCCGGTAATATTATGTCGGAAAATTCACCCCCTCCGGATTATCCGTCAAAACCTGCCGCTGGAGCTGACCGTACACTGCGCAGCCATTATCTTTTTGGGGTCATGAAAACATTAGGTCTTAAAAGCCTCAGCCGTCTGGGCGGACCAAAAGTGATCCTCCATGATGACGGCATTAATGGAGATTTAAGAGCAAACGACGGAATATACACCGGACTTTATGATGACACGCAGGTTGAAGGAAGTTATACCTTCAAATTTCGGGCAAGGGGAGAGAATAGTCAGGGAAAAATCTTCGACCGTACGGAAACTCTCTCCGAGTACGTCAAATTTGCCGCCCATCCTGACAATTCATCAATAGAAGTAGTCGCAACCCAGGTTTTAGAACAGGAAAAAATCGTGAAAGCCGCCATCAAGGTCACCCCTAAGGATAAATTCGGGTCGTATCTCGGTCCCTTTCTGGGTGATAAAATCAAGGTGTGGAGCAGTGTGGGTAACTTCGCTCCAGTATATACCGACCCCAAAGACGGATCTTATATCTATACTCTTTCTTACCCGGTGGGAACTACTCCTCTCATTTCCGTCGCAGTCGGTGATGTCATCGTAAAAGACAGGCAGAAGGTAAAGCCCGGCGGACGAGATCGGGTTTTTAGTTTCAGTCTCCATGCGGGATATACAGTTCCCTTAGGGAATTTCAAAAGCAGCTATGATTCCGATTATAGTACGACTGTAGATATTGATTATCATTTCACTCCCAAGCTGTCGATCGTAGGTTTGTTTGGCTACAACCGGTTTAAAGCCGGTTCCTCTTCTGTCGGAGATACCTATTGGATAAATATCTCTGCGAACCTGAAGTATGAATTTTCCACCAATATTTTTCGACCCTATGTCAATGGCGGAGTCGGTTATTACATTCCAAAATCGGGAGACAGTGGAATTGGAGGAAACCTTGGATGTGGTGTTGACTATACTTTCAAACCGTATTTGATTTTTGAGCTTGGAGCAAATTATCACGTGGTTTTTGGGGAAGATGTCCAATTTGCCGTCGGATCAGCGGGAATCATTTTTCGGTTTTAAAGAACAGATAGAGATAGACTAAGTCCAGTGGAAATGAAGAGATGAACTATTTATAAGCTTGCGTATTTCTTGACTTTTATCTAAATTAGTTTATATTTATAACATTCAGTAAAAGCTGAAACCAAAAAGCAAACTTTTTATCAAAAAAGGGGGTAAAATTGATTTTTCTCAAGAAAAAATTCTGCAAGTTTTTTTTGCTGGCCTTTTTTATGGGGCTAATTTGTTTCCATTGGGGCTGCAACAGCTGCGACGAGTGCGGTCCGCACGAACCGAGACTTGCCATCATCGGTTATTGGGATTTTCCGGATGGTGAAAACTATACATTGACTCATCCTGTTCCAGCATTCGATGAGGATGGAAGCGAGTTCGACCCCAACGTAGATTTCATTGCCCGTGTTTATTATCCTTCTTCCGATGCTTCGGCTTTTGAGGACCTCGAAAATCCGAACTTTGAAGGTATCGAGGTGGCGGAAGGACCTTTCCCTCTTGTTGTTTTCGGTCACGGCCAATGCGGCTGGGAAAGCGACAATTATCTCGGAACGACACATCTTCTCTACCATCTCGTGTCCTGGGGTTATATCTGCGTGAGTATTAATCTTGATGTTCTTCAAGGAGGATATTCGAGTTATAACTACTTCATTCCCCACCGCGGCGAAATTTTTCTTTATGCCATTCAGAAGATGAATGTTCTAAACGGGGACTCCGGCTCTCTTTTTTACGGCAGGGTCGATATGGGGAGTATCGCGCTTATCGGACATTCCCGCGGCGGCGGGGGCGCCATATCCGCCGTCAACCAAAACCTCGAACAGGATTCCTCTTGGTCCATAAAAGCTCTCGCAACCATTTCCCCGGTTGATTTCGGAACCGATCCCGTTCAGGCCGCCGTTCCGCACATCTGCCTTTACGGATCTTGGGACGGGGATCTGAAAAGGGGAGACGGCCCCAGAATCTGGGATGGGGGAGTACGCTCCGCCCATAAAGAACATGTGGAGATCTACGGCGCCAATCATTTCCATTTTACGGATGATACGGTCTATTCTAATGAACTCAACGGAATCACACGGGATCAGCATCAACAATTGGCTCAGGGTTTCATCAATGCCTATTTCGATGTCCACGTCAAAAACAATGACCGCTGGGACTGGCCTTTATACCTGAGCGGCCACGAAAAAATATATCAATCCGTCGAGCAGTATATCCAGATTCTCACCCCGGAATTTTTGACAATCGATGACGGCAGCCCTTTGGGGAACGCCGGACAAAACAACCTGACCGGAACCAACACAGCGGATACCCTGGCCTATTTTAATGATGCGATGCTCGAGAATGAGGAGGATGACCACTTTTACGGCTGGGATGGGCAAAGCGAAGGTCTTCTCGCCCATTGGAACGAGACAGGGGACTTGCTGGCCTTCGAGTTTCCCTCCCAGGACGCCTCACGGTACACTTATCTTCACTTTCGGACCTCCCAGCGGCCGGTGGAAACTCTCGATCCTCCAGCCGACGGCTATAATATTGAAGACACGTTTAAAAACTGGAAAGTGCGTCTGGAAGACGGAGCCGGAGGATCGGCGACCGTCAGCATCAAAGATTATCTTGGAGGGCTTCAGTATCCCGACTTTTCCGATACCCTTTCATACTTAATCGCTTTACTTGAAGGTGCACATCCGGGGAGTGACTATTCATACTTAAACGACTACAACCGAAAAAGCATTCCCAGGTCATACCGGATTCCCCTTGAGGATTTTGCAGGAGTAAACCTGTCCCAGGTAGCGAAGGTCGTCTTCATTTTTGATCAGGCGAACGAGACCGGATTCCAGAACACATCGGGGGCGATAGCCGTCGATGACCTGGAATTCACCCGGTGAATTCTCTTTACGGAGATATCCGATGAAAACTATAAAACTTATCTTGACCGCAACCATTACAATTTTTGTCGCCGGATTGATTTCCATGCAAATCCAAAGCAAAAAACCAAAACCCTCCGATATGAACACGGCCAAGGATGGGACAGAGTTCCGTGTTCCTCCTGTACCCGTCCGCCAGGTCAGGGAACTGGTTCCCGCCAAAATAGAAGGTTTTGACGTTCAATATCTCGTAAAAGCCCCGGAAACCAAAGAACCGAAGTTTGTACTCCTTACTTTTATAGGGCAGGGATTTATCCTCAGCTCTCATGCTCCGCGCATGATCATCGGCAATGAACTGATCCTGGACAATACACACATAAACATGAAGGGGACGGAGCTGTACATCATTATTCCGGTTGAACTCCTCGAAACGAAGATCAAACATATGAAATTCAAGGAAGTTATCATCGAAAACCCGGCCGGCCCTTCCGATAAAAAATTCGGGGGCATAAGGATCAGCATGACTCCCGGGGATTTGCTGCGGATCGATCCTGAAGCAAAAATGGTTCAGCTTGTCTTCAAGGATAATTTTTACTCGAGAAGAATTTTCGAAGAAAAATAATAGACCCATCTGAAAAGCGGATGGGAAAAATCAGGGAGCGGCCTTTTATTTGCGGTGTAAAAGAACGAGACGGTAGGCGCCCATCAGAATGAGCCCCAGGCACAAAACCTGAATGATGGTCAACGAAAGAAGGGGAGAGGAACCTTCTATGATGTACTTCACATCCGCTCTCAAGTACTCCAGAAAAAAGCGGATAACACCGTAATTGACCAGATATAAAGCGAAAGACAAGCCGGATGGGCCCTTTTTTTTGAAGATCCAGTACAGCAAAGCGAAGTTTATAAGATTTAATCCCGCTTCGTAAAGCTGGGTGGGATGTATTTTCGTACCGTAGTAGGGATGTATGGAATCGCCGATGTGTTTAAAATTCATGGCCCATGGTAATGGACTGGGCCGTCCGTAACAGCATCCGGTTAAAAAACATCCGATCCTCCCGAAAACCTGCCCCAGGGCCACACCTATAGCGCTTACGTCTGCGAGCAATAAGAAATTTTTCGGATGTTTTGGCCGAACATAAAATAAAATAAACACCAAATATCCGACCAGGGCTCCGAAAAACATGGTTCCCAAACCAAAAAAATTTCGCAGGAGGTACAAAGGATCATTTTTGATCATATCGAATGAATTGATGCTGAAATATATAATCTTTAAAAATACGCCTCCCACCAGCATGAACAGGTAACATATGACAAACAAGCGCACAATTTCCTGCGAAGGGAAACCTTCCTTTTTAAGAAGCCCCAGAGCGACAAAAAGTATAAAAACGGCGCCCAGGACAAATAGGGCGGGGTATGAATTGATGGTGATGGGTCCGATTTCTATGAGTTTCGGATACATTTAATTTTCCTGTCTGTCGGAATTTTATACTATTTTCGTCTTGATTTTCTAGTTAATTAAATTTTGAAATTGAAAATTGCAGCTTGGCTGACCTATATCCTTAAAATTAAACAAGATAAGATTTTCTTTTCCCTGGAGTAGACTGCTTAAAACTGATTTTTTGGGCCTAAAATGGATTCTAATGATTTTGATAGGAAATATTACTAATATTTTTTAAAACATAGCTTCATACGATCTTCTCATATTTGGTAAAAGTCACATATCTCTTAAAACCAATTTTTGCTAAGAAAAATCGTTTCTAAGAAATTTCTTCCCCTGAGAGAATTTCATAATTCAATTAATATCAATATGATAGATCAGCCAAGCTTAGAATTTTCAAAAGTCATCACCCGGTTTATCCGGGTGATCAAGGCGGTATGAACAAAATGCATACACTTATCTTTTGAAATTCTTTATAATAATGAACGAAAGGGAAAGATGATGAAAAAAGCTTGTTTTGTTTTGATGGTGTTCTTTTTCAGCATATTAGCCGGAACCCAGGAGCTGCAGCATGAAACCACAGCCGTAAACATCGAGGTCCCGGTTCGCGTGTTTGATGGGGATACCTTTGTGGATTTTTTAACCATCGCTGATTTTGAAGTTTATGAAGACGGAGTTCTTCAGAAAATCGATGCCGTTTATCTCATAAAAAAGACGGAAATCAAAAAAGAAACCAAAGATAAAGCGGCTATGGAGAAAAAATATAAACCCCAGGTCAGCAGGTATTTTGTGATGAGTTTTTTCCTGGCCGAATATTTGCCCAGAGCAAGGGAGGTTGTGGATTACTTTTTTGATAACGTGATCCAACCAGGAGACACGCTAACCGTCATAACACCGCTAAAAACCTACAATCTGAAAAGTGAGATCCTGGAAAAAATGCCCCCTAAAAATATTAAAGATCAGCTCAACGGTATTTTGAGAAAAGATATAACCATGGGTAATTCAGAGTACAGACACGTGATAAAAGACCTTGTAAAGGCGGCCCAGGGTAAACTAACAGACCAATACCTAATCGCCTTGGACTATCTGAAGCAGCTCAGATATGTGGACCAAATGAAGCTGATTCAGTTTGCCGATTTTCTTAAAACAATAAAGGGACAAAAATACGTGTTCGTATTTTATCAGGAGGAATCTCTTCCTTTATTAGAGCCAGACATTGCTGAACAAATCGATCCTAATAGCCCAGGCTCCATGCGAAGAGCCACTTTTTTCATGGATGTCGCCTCCGAAGACATCTCTATCGATGTGGATTTGCTGAAGCGCGCTTATTCCGATTCCCTGACTTCCATCCATTTCCTTTATATAACCAAAGATCTCATAAATCCCATGGATATTGAATTTGGTTCTTTACAAGGGATGAGGTTTGTCGATAAATCCGGTGATATTTTCCAGGCTTTTAATGAGATAGCCCGGACCACAGGCGGGATATCGGAGACTTCGGCAAATATCTCCTATTCTTTCAAGAAGGCCGCCTATGCATCCGAGAACTACTATCTCCTTTATTACACACCGAAAAACGATCAATGTGACAACCGATTCAGAAGTATCAAAGTAGTGGTCAAAGATAAGAAATATGAGGTGATTCACCGGGCAGGATATGTCGCAAAAAAATCACCTTGATAAACTCCCTCGTAAAGAAGATTGCAAATTGCAGCTTGGCTGACCTATTTCCTTGAAATTAAACAAGATGGGATTTTCTTTTCCCTGGACTAAACTGCTTAAAACTAATTTTTTGGGCTTAAAATGGATTCTAATGATTTTGATGGAAAATATTACTAAATTTTTTTAAAACATACAGCCTGTCACGTAATTCTAACTCATTATATATCAACAAGTTAGGAAAGGTCAAAAAGCCAATTTCCTAAATCACTATAACTTATTATTACTAAACAAGT
>JAFGMO010000057.1 GCA_016927475.1 Candidatus Aminicenantota bacterium | reverse complement strand
ATTGAATCTTTTGTAAGGTTTTGGAGAAGACAACTAGCTGTAAAAGATCAAAATAATACCTATCACATGCAGCAGCTCATCATGACGGAGAATTCCATCTTTGATATTTTTGATTATGAATTGGAAAAGGGGGATCCAAAAGCCGCTCTTACAAATCCAATGGCCGCGGTTCTAACGAGGAAAACGGCACAAAAATACCTAAGAGAAAATGAGGTTATCGGTAAAACACTGACGATTGAGTTTAACGGAGAAAAAGTTGATTTTCAAATCACAGGAATTCTCAAAGAAGTTCCCAAAAATTCTCATATTCAATTCGATATGCTGATATCTTCAGCATCGCAACCTGAGCAAAGCTTTACCAATTGGGACGGCAACTTTTTGTATACCTACGTATTGTTAAATGATAAAAGCTCCAAACACAAACTGGAACAGCAGTTCGAAGCGTTTCTAAATAAGTATGTGGGGCCGGTTTTTGCCAATTATTTTGGAGAGGACAAGAAAATCAGTGATGTCCTCAGGTTGAGACTTATCCCGGTAACCGGCATACATTTAAATCCAAGGACCAACTGGGAGATCGAACCGCAGGGTAGCATGTCGTCAGTTTATATTTTTTCATTCATCGCCATCCTGATTCTTTTTATCGCCTGCATGAATTTCATGAATCTCTCTACCGCCCGGGCGAATAAAAGGGCCAAAGAAGTAGGTCTCCGTAAAACCATTGGAGCTTATCGAAACCAATTAAAAATACAATTTATTGAAGAATCCTTGCTGTTAGCGCTTATAGGACTTTTATTTGCGGTTTTATTAATTGTTTTTGCAATCCCTTTATTTAATTCCATTTTTGATGAGACTTTATCCTGGGATATGCTTTTACATTCAAAAAACCTGTTGATCATACTGGGAATCACTCTAGTAACCGGATTGTTATCAGGATTATACCCGGCTTTTTATATGTCGAGATTTGAACCTGCCAAAGTTTTTAAAGGCGGAGGACAGTCCGGGAAAGGAAGATCTTCTTTTAGAAAATACATGGCGGTCATCCAGTTCGTTATTTCTATCACTTTAATTTTTGGAACACTAACGGTTTTAAGACAGATGAACTTTATTCAAACCCTTTCACTTGGTTTTGACAAAGAGAATGTTATTGTTTTTCCGGTGAGAAGTAACAGCGTTCGTCAGGGTTTGGAAGCGTTTCGAAATGATTTGACCGGCAGTTCAAAAATTATTCGGGTATCAGGCTCAAATAAAGTGCCCGGCGACCAAACATATGGGGATCACATTTTTACCAGAAAAGATAACAGTGAAGATGTCGATTTGATTTTTTTGGGTGCGGATTTTGATTTTATCGATACCTATGATATGGATATCCTCGAGGGGCGTAATTTTTCTAGAAACTTCAGCACTGATAGACAAGGCACATTAATTCTTAACGAAGCGGCTGTTCAAAAAATTGGATTAACTCCCGCTGAAGCCATGGGGAAAGAGTTATACAGCACAGTCTTTGAAACCACAGGACAAATAGTAGGGATTGTAAAAAATTTCAATTTTAAATCTCTCAGACGTGAGATTGAACCTATTGTGATTATGCTGTTCCCCGATTCCAACAGAATTGACAATATATCCGTTAGGATTGTACCAGGGAATGTAAAAGAAACCATCGGCTTCATTGAGCAAAGGTGGGCCAAGTTTTTCCCGGGAGATCAGTTCGAATTTAATTTCCTTGACAGCCGGCTTGACCGGTTATACCAGAACGAAGAGAAAATGAAGAATATCTTTATAGTCTTTTCAGCATTATCCATATTTGTCGCCTGCTTGGGACTTTTTGGAGTGGCTGCTTATACCGCAGCGGAAAGAACCAAGGAAATTGGCGTCCGCAAAGTGTTAGGCGCATCATCAACCAGTGTTTTTCTGCTCCTTACAAAGGATTTTACAAAATGGGTCATTTTAGCCAACATAGCTGCCCTACCTCTGGGATTTTTTATGCTGAACAAGTGGCTCCAGAATTTTGCCTACAGAATAAATATCGGATGGCACGTGTTTTTGTTGTCCGCACTTATTGCTTTCATAATGGCTCTCGTTGCCGTCTTTTTCCAGGCCGTCAAAGCGACTGTCGCCAATCCGGTGACTTCGTTGAAATACGAATAAAAGCCCGTCACTCCGACAAAACCACTCAAGAATCAAGAATCCAGCTTGGCTGATTTATATTATCGAAAAACAACATTATATAAAAAGCTCTTTCCTGGGAGATTCTCCTTAGAATGAAATAACAAGTCTGACTGATATTCCAGCTATTGTATGGATTGTAGGTAATAGAATTTTTCTAGTTTTTTCTGTTCTGCCGGAGAACCTTACTCCCTGCCGTTCCTTTGTTAGGCCGGAATTTGTGGACATAGTCGCCTATGTCCACGACGTATACGTTTCCTGATTCATCGACCGCGACTCCCATCGGATAAACGAACTCTCCTGCCTCTTCGCCCGACTGCCCCCATTTTGTCAGGAAAGTTCCATCCGAGGTGAACTTCTGAATACGATGGTTGCTCCCGTCCGAGACAAAAACATTTCCTTCATCATCAATGGCCACCCAACCGGGTCTCTGAAACTGGCCGTCCCAGGTGCCCGGCGTTCCCCACTTGGAGATAAAGGTTCCGTTTTTGGTGAATTTTTGAATACGGTTGTTTGCTTCGTCCGCGACATAGACAGCGTCACTGACGGCAATCCCACTGGGCCAGCTGAATTTTCCATTGGCCGTGCCTTCTCCTCCCCATTTGGTGATGAACGTACCATTTGACGTAAATTTTTGAATGCGGTGGTTCAACCAATCACAGACATAAATATTATTGGAACCGTCCACCGCGACTCCGTAGGGCTGCTTGAACTGGCCGTCTTCGGTTCCATATTCTCCCCATTTGGTGATAAAGGTGCCGTTGGCGGTGAATTTTTTGATGCAGTCATTAACATTGTCGGCCACATAAACGTTTCCCGCCGAATCCACGGCGATACCGGTGGGATAATAGAAGTTATTATCACCATCTCCATAACTTCCCCATTTGGAGATATACGTCCCGTCCGTGGTGAACTTCTGCACCCGGCTATTGCGGTAATCAACAACATAAACGTATCCCGCAACCACAATGCCGTGAGGCTCCTGAAACTGACCGTTTCCGATGCCCGTTCCCCCCCATTTTTTGACGAATTCATACCCCAGCGTTATGCGGAACGATGCGCTTTCGTCGAAAATTCCCGGATCATCCGCGCATGAAATCTTGACCTTAAAGCCCGTACCGTCCTCAAGGGACGTTGGCACCGTCCAGGAATATAAGCCCGAGTTTTCTGCGGATTCGACAATGGTCTGGACAAAATTCGCCGCCTGAAAAAGCTCGATTTTAACATTGCTGAGTGTCAAGGGTTTAATATTTTCTGAATTTTTTTGATCCCTCTGCAGGAAGCGCGCATAGGGGTTTCGGAAAAGGTCTTCCGCAGATTTCTTGTTCGGCGAAGGGGACAAGCCTGGAACAACAGCAGACAGAGCCCTTTTTTGACTAAGAGAAGAAAAAATGCGGCGGTTATATTTGACATTTTTCCGGCCGCTGGTGAAGCCGTCGGTTGTACGCGGGATAAAACAGCGGTTCTCCTGCGGTATGTTCTTCGGGCCGTATTTGATTCCAAAGGGGTTCATTCGGGATCCGGGGAATCCGGAAAACGTCGATCGAAAAGGGGAAAAGGAATTTTCCTTTAGAAGGGCTGATTCATCCAAGTTGCTGTTTTCAAGGATCGCGGTTTCTCCTGTTTCCCAGGTGATATCGGCAGGTTCTCCCGTTGTCCAGATCGTATCGCTTTTGGGATCGGTTATGTTCAGCGTATGCTGGGTGAGAGTCAGGTTAACGGTAGCCGCTCCACCTTCTGTAACAAGAACCGTCTCTTCTTCTTCGACATATCCTTCCTTGGCCAGCTTAACCGTATGGGAACCGGGGGAAACGTCCGTCAGCGTGCAGTCCGTCGTCTTTCCGGTAGCGCTTCCATCGAGATAAACCGAGGCACCCTTCGGTGTAGAGTAGACATGGATCGTTCCCGCAGGAATGGTTTCTTCTGCTTCCCCGCCCGATAAAAGCAGAACTGCAGCCGTTCCGCCTCCGGCCAGAACGGCCCCTCCGATGATGTAAAGAAGCGATGAACGTTTCTTGAGTTTATAGATCGGCGACTGGGTTTCCTGCCCAGCCCTTACCCTCAGCGTTTCTTTTTTTTCAGCTTTTTCTTTTTTTAGTCGAAAAGTTGCCGTTCCCTCCCGGTAACCGACAACCAATGGTGTTTGCCCGGCAGCCTGGTTTTTTTCATCGATAAAAACTTCGGCGCCCGAAGGATTGGAGTTTATACGAAGGACACCGTATTCCTTTTTTATCTCCTGAAAAAACTCCAGATACCGCCGGGGACAGATCGATTTATCCAACTCCCGGTAATAGTCATAAACAATAAGCTCTCTGACGGCGTTCTCAAAATCAGCGGCCCCTTTGGTCTGAATCATGGCGTAATGACAGAGGGAAAGATAAAAATAGACGTCGGCTTTTTGAGCCTGGGTTCCGGCCAGGGTCAGGGCCTTTTGAAATCTCAAAGCGGCCATCTCGTAATTCATCTGTTCCATGTAGAGCTGTTTTCCCGCGTTCATATACATTTCGTAATCCTGCTGCCGGGAGGAAGATTCCTGACCGGAAACTCTTGTCCTGACGACGGGATTGAATTTTTCATCATGACTCGCTGGTTCCTCAAGAGTCAAAGCCCACATAAAGGCCGGTATAAGCAGAAAAAGGATAAGAAAAAATGATATAGATTTGATTTTTACTGCGGCTAACATTTTTCCCTCCCCCATGAATGTACATACTTTTCTTGTGATTTTCAATCCCGGGAAGGAAAAATCGGCAGAACCGTCACCAAAATTTCCCCTTTGGCATCCGGCTTTGTAAAATAGACTTTAGCCGCTTAATAAATTATCAAAATAGGTACAAAATTCAAGTGTTCGTTTTATTTTCCCACCAGAGTAGATCCCCTAAGGCCGATGCGCCGGCGATAATGTCAAAATCACCGTCATTATCCAAATCGATAACCGACAAAGCGCTACCCCCTTCGAAACCTGATTTTATGGTGTGTTCGGTCCATGTGAAATTATCGTTGTAAAACACGGCCAATTCACCCGGATCTTTCCCCACGGCGACAATATCGATATCGCCATCCAAATCCATATCACACCCAAAAGCATTCACGGCAACTTCCAATTGGTAGGTAACCACGGTTTTTTGCCATTGGTCATTCGCCAAATCCTGGCAAATCCAATAGGCGACAACATTGTTTTTCCACGAAGTTCCGACGATGTCTGTCACGCCATCCCCGTTCATATCGGTGATGCTGATCCCGGAACCTCCGATAAAATAGGGATCGACATCATGCTGCGGCCAGGGAGTGGGATTTCCCGGCTGATTTTCCCACCATGTCACTCGATCGGCATCGGATGCCGTTG
This sequence comes from Candidatus Aminicenantota bacterium, assembly GCA_016927475.1. Lineage (GTDB taxonomy): Bacteria > Acidobacteriota > Aminicenantia > Aminicenantales > Aminicenantaceae > JAFGMO01. The sequence goes on along the minus strand of JAFGMO010000057.1, from coordinate 46,503 downwards.
CGATCAAGTCCGGTTTTCCATTTCCATTTAAATCATGGATGAGGATGGTTTTTCCACCGTAAAACGTTCGGTCCGGATAGGTCGTGTTCCAATTGGGAGAAGGGGAACCATCGTTGGCACACACAGCAACATCGCCTCCTGAGCAAATGCCGGCGATATCCGTGGTGCCGTCGCCGTCGATATCGAAGCATTTCGCATCGTGGGCATTGATAAAATTGGCTAGGATGATAAGACGTGTCCATCCTGATGTGACATTGCCCGAATTTTTCCACCAGGCAATTTGATGAAGACTCCATGAAGTCGCCGCAATATCAAGCAGGGAATCTCCATCGATATCGTAAACATCCACCGACATGACATGATCAAAGCCGGCGTCGATCACATATCTTGTCCAGGCCGGCGGATCGCCGCCGTTGTTTCTCCACCAGGCAAGACCCTGACTCTGGGAATAGGGTGTCGTTTCCGATCCTCCCACAATGTCCAAATCACCATCACCGTCGAGATCGATCATTTTGATACAGTGGATACCGGCAAAGTTGAGGTCGACAGTATGTTCGATAAAATATTCATCTTGCGGTTCCGAATCCGTATCCGTTCCAGATCCATTCGTCGTCTCTGAATTTGGATTATTGCTACAACTGAGAAAGGAAATCAAAAAAAGGCACAAGACGATGGAAAAAAGTTGTCTTTTCATCTTTGGAATCCTTTCACTAGTTAAACACTTCTCCCGAGTAAAACACTGCAGTTTGTCAAAATTTTCCCTAAGATTTTTTTATTTTGTCGATGTGAAAACCTAATGTTTGCCGATGGAAATCAATACGCCGGCTAATATCTGAAATCCTCTTTTTGTGTATTTGTCTTCCTCTTTATCTGAATATAAATCGAAATGGAAACCATTTGAACTCAAGGTCGTTATGCCGCTTTTCCGTTGATTGATGAGGCCAAAGGTATACCTCCCTTCTAAGAAAAAAGTGCCGAAACCTACGGGTACCTGAAGACCCAGACCCCATGTCAGTCCCAAGTCGAATGTTTTGGTAATGTCTTTCAAATTCCCTTTGAATTTCAAACCGATTAAATCAAAATCGATATCGGATTTCAGATTGTACGCCAGAGTAGGGCCTCCAATAAGATAAGGTTGGATGTTATTCCCAAACGTATATTTCATGAGTAAGGGAATTTCTATAGAAGAGGAGGTTATCCGGCCCTCCGGCTGGTTGAAAGGATCGTTTCCTTCTTCGATTTTTCCTCCTTTTTGAAGGTACATCGGTTCAAGGCGGACAAAGAAGTTATTCGACAATCGAATATCAAGGACGGCTCCGGCGCCAAATCTGAGAAGGGCGGAAATTCTCTGATCTTCGCTCCCTTGATGATGGGGAAAATGCATATCGGCGAAGTTCAAACCGCCGATAATGCCCACGGAAAAGGTATTTGTTTGAACATCCGATGATTGTGAATAAACCGGTAAAATACCGCACAGTGAAACAACAATAAAAATAGAGGCTAACTTATTCATTTTTCTTCTCCTTTTTACCTGCACGAAAACTCGTGAATCATACAGGTTGGTATTCATATCAAATGGCTAAAGTACGGACTCAAAGATTTTTTGCATCAGCAGCACATCAATATGAAATTCTAAATCAGGCTCGTCGTAGTATCCGGCTGTTGTAACAACAACCATATCGAGGTCGGGGAAGACGATAATCCCTTGTCCGCCCCACCCTAAAGCTGAAAAGAATGGGATTTGCCGGGATTGAACTTTATAAGTATTAAGCCACCACTGATAACCGTATTCCCAATTCATCCTATAAGGATCTGTGCTAATAAAAGATTTCGTTGATTCTTCGATCCACTCTTTTGAAATGATTTGCCTTTCGTTCCTTATCCCGTCATGCAAGTATAAAGCTCCCAGTTTTGCCATGTCCCTGGGCCTCAATTTCAGATCTCCGGAGGTATAGCAGACGTTGTTGGAAAGGATTGCCCACAAGCAATCCGTAATGCCCAGGGGAGTAAAGAGATATAAATCGGCAAAATCGTCGGCCCTCAATCCCGTTGTTTTTCGGATGACTTCACCCAGAACATTTGTCGTTCCGCTGTTGTATAAGAATTGTGTTCCGGGTTCGGATGTCATAGGTTTGCTGAGAACATATCTTATCGGATCATTTTGATGCCATAACTGGGCGCAATCATTTCTTGAATCGGTGTACGGATAAGTCGACTCATCCCATTCCAGACCGTATTGTATTGAGCATAAGTATCCATGGTATACCGGCAAAAGCTGTCCAGTGCGGAGGCAAGGTCATCGATCTGAGTCATATCAATTGCGCTCATGGTATGAAGGGATTGATACTCCCATCGGTGGCTGTTTTCCCTGATGGAGTCGATGATGGTATTCGCCATCGTGAAAAGATTCGTGTCCGGATTCTGATTCAGGAGATCGCAAATGTCCCTGATCGTGTATTGCCACCAGCCATAGAGACTAGGAGCCTCACTGGCGATATAAAGATCGACACAGTCTTTCAACTCATATACGGCTTCGATATTGGCCATAACGCAGGGACCAGTGAAACAAAAAACATCAGCACCTCCCGCAGCAGAAAAAGCATCGGAAAATTCGTCCAATGTTAAACGGTCATCATTGCTGGTGCCGTCTTCGCAGGCGCCGGCCCAGCACATCCCGTGATCATAGGCTGAGATGAGGTACCGCTCAGCCGGATAATTTTCCTTGGCATATTGAATAAACTCAAGAAGTGTATTTCCATTCCCCATATTAACCTCACCCATTTCCTCCAGGAGAACGTTGTTATGGTTATCATCGATGTAATAGATGTATGCAGGCGTATCATGTTTATCGGAGAGAACGACAACATTCAGATTTTCACCGGAATAGGCTTCCTCCATAAACCATCCCAGGACCTGAGAAGTCGTAGGCTGGAAATCTTCATCATTGTAAAAAATCCAGGTCCATTTTTTTAAAATCGGTTCAGCGGAATTTTGTTCCTGCCAACACCAACACAATAAAATGATCATACATAATACGAAACAATGCTTTGATGATAATTTCACGATTTTATCCTTTTAGAGCATGATTAAAACAATTTTTTTCATTCAATCTCGGTTCGATCTGGAGCACAGCCACATTTTTCCAGTGCAAATATTTCTCTTTTAAGGAAACAAGGCACCGCATTTTTATTTCTTATTCCTCATTCAAAGAATACGAAATATAAAACAGACCGGCTATGGAAACCGGCACAATAATTCGCGAACGGTAAAATACGTTTGTGAGTGGTCAAAAAAAGTTTAAAAGGATGCGATTTTGAAAAAATGGAGGGGTTTTAGGATAGCTCCATTCGTTCTTTTAAGTCTTTGGTACGTCTGCGGCTGAGAGGCAGATGAATTTCACCCTTTAAATGGACCTGGCAAGTTCCGCCTTCAATATGGGTATAGGATTCAATCGTGGATAGGGCCACGATATAGGACCGGTGTATTCTGAAAAAAGAGGGAGGTAAGATCTGTTCCAAGCGATCCATGGTTTTGTTCAACAGCTCTACCTTTCCATCTTGAAGATGGGCTTCCACGTAAACATCGGCGGCTTTGAAATAGAGCACATGATTTACCGGATACACGACAAATGAATCGCCCTTTCTCGCCGTCAGATATTTCATTTCCCATTTCTGTTTTTGGATGCGGTCAAAATATCGTTTTAGAGCGGAGCGTAAATCCTCTTCTTCAAAAGGTTTGGGAACAAAATCCAGAACGCCGTACTGAAAGGCCTCAACAGCCTGTTCCGTATGGGCGGAGATAATAATCGTGTGAAAGGTTTCTGATACGGATAACCGTAATAAATCATATCCGCTGGCACCTTTCAAATTGAGGTCCAGCAGGCAGAGGTCAAAGGATTTTTTCTGAATCGCAGTGGACGCTTCTTGAAGAGTAAAACAGATGTCTATCGTTTTGATTTTATTTTTGAGAATATTCCGGCAGCAGCGCTCGATATACCTGGCAACCGGCGGTTCATCTTCAACGATAAGTATACGCATGAGGCTCTCTATTCTTTGACGGTGATGGTTACTTCCCATTGACCATGGTTGAATCCATAATGGAGCTTCCACCTGGATGAATAGCATTCTTCCAGACGGGCCCGTATATATTTAAATCCCATACCCTCCTCGATATCGGCCTCATTTTGATGGGATAAAAGTTTTAACAAAGAACCGTTGTTTCTCAAGCTGTAAAGGACCTGATTTTTATGTTTTTTGCATGTGAACCAGAATTTTCCGTTTTCCCCGGCTTTGAACGCATGGGTCAGTCCATTCTCGACCATGGTCTGGAAAATCATGGGGGGAATGGTCTTTTGGTCACAGGTACTTTCAATGATAAGTTCGAATGTGGCATCCATACGATACCCCATCAGTTCAAGGTGGGTCCGGCACAGATCCAATTCCGCCTGAAGGGGAATTTCCTTTTCTGATGCTATTTTGTTGATCATTCGAAACTCAGCAGCCAAAGCCTTGATGAGTTTTACGGCTTTTCCGGGATTTTCACCGATCAAGGAAATGATGGACAGAAGGGTGTTCATCATAAAATGGGGTTGTATGGTCTTCTTGAGCAGTTCGGTTTCCAGCCGGAAAGAATGTTTGAGGGTTGTCATGTTCGTCCTGTTCTCCTCCTTAATTTGCCGGCTGATGGAGAGGATAATACAAAAGAGAAAAGGGACGCTGAAATATTCATATGTCAACCGTGGGAACGGAATATGAAAAATTAGTTGAATTAATCCCATGATGTTAGGGAATAAAAGAAACAACATCCCCATAAGGGCGATAAAACCGCCTGACTTTTTCTCTGTGACGGCATAAACGAGTAATCCAAAGGCATAAAAAAGAATGATGAGTGAGTCTAGATCAAATCCCAATCCTGGGGGTGAATAAACAAATCTGAAAAATACCACGACTAGGGATGTGATTCCAATATGATACAGTTTACCCGGAAGTTTGAAATGGAATACCAAAAAAATCACCCAGAGGATAGGAGACAATAAGATGTTTAATTGCTGTATTCCGAAAAGGTAGTCCAGAACCGTTATTTTAAAATTTCCATACTCGATGATCGAAGCCACGGAATAGGCCATGGCTGACAATAAACAGTATAATCCAAAAAACAAAAAGGATCGATGTCTGCCGCCTCCAAGATACAAAGCAAGGCTGAGGACCACCGTCATGAGATAGATCCCGATCACAAAAAATTCCGTATAGAGTCTTTTGGAAACACGGGCCTGCCAATCCGTGAGGTAACTGATAATCACCCATGATCCCGGAAAAAAATTTTGCCCCCTAAAATCCGACAATCGTATGGATATGTAGTGCTTGCCGGGAGTGGTCATTTTTTTTTCGAGCTTGATCAAATAATGGGCAAGACCGGGAATTTCATCATCTTTGTTTGTGCCGACTTGTCCGTTCCGGCCGATAAGCTTTCCATCCCAATAAACTTCATAGGCAACGGATAATCCTACCACGCGGACCGTCAGGGTTTTGCTTTCCACCGGGTTTCCCAACAAACGTATTTTAGTCTGGTACCAATGGACTCCCCGGTGTTCTCTCTTATGGTCATAAATAGGAACTTTCTCCCGGGAAACCTCGGCAAAATCACTGAATGTCCAATCAGGATTATCCCCGAATCGATGATACCATTGTTTTTCTGCTTTAAGTTGGTCTGATTCTAAGAGGAAGGATGTTTCATCATTCCGGTCCTGTCCATAGGCCGCTGATAAAAAAAGGAGGATAATAAGAAAAATGGACCGGCGTATTATCCGCATTAAAATAATTGGGGACACAATACATATTAACCTGGTTTTGGGTGCCATTTCTAGCAATGATTTTCGTATGCGAAATACGGTAAATGGGTATTGTGTCCCCAATTATTAATTATTTTTCTAAAGCTTATTGTTGAATGGTTGCCGAATTCTTATTCTACCCTCAGATTGTTGACCGGATTTAACCGGGCCGCTTTTATCGTTTGGAAGCTGACCGTTGGGCGGATTTGGTGATCCCCAGTTGGTGGATGAGAAATCCCGATACCCGGCCTTGGTCATCTCTCAGAAATTGGATGAATGATCCTTTGTCGAGGGGGAAAAAGAAACCGTCTTGTTTGAAAGGAAGTATGGGAAACCGGGGACCGTTTTCACGGCTGATTTGAAGGGAACCTTTCTCCATAACGATATGCCTGATGTCTTCGTTTTGCGATTGGTATTTGCCCGTAAATTCCTCAAGCTCCTTCGAAGGGAAGGGTACGGCTGTCTTTTTAACGGGCATCTCGTAAGCCTCGTTAAAGAGTATGGCGGCCAGACTCCGCCCGATTTCACCGGCGGGCATGCTCATCACATTGCTCAGGACGGCGACGAAAACATCATCTTCCTGCCAGCGTTCGATCCAGGCGCTGTATCCCGGGGCGCCTCCGCCGTGGGCGGCGGTCCGGCGGCCGAAAGCATAGTTTATAAGCCAGCCGTAGCAGAAATTTTTGTTACGCGAGCGAAACATCGTCGCTAGGGATTCGGCAGATAAAAAGCCCAGTGTAGCCAAGGCCCGGTTCCACGTGTAAAGGTTTTCGACCGTGGAATAGAGAGCTCCGGCGGAATATCCCCAAGAAGGGTGAATAAAGGGAGCGAGGATAAGACCGCCGCGTCTATCTTCAATATATCCCCTGGCAAAGCCGGGAAGGGAAATATAATCGGCGTACATACCGGAATTTTTCATCTTAAGGGGTTTAAAAAAGTGGTTTTCGATCCAATGGTAGTAGCTTTCCTTGGTTACTTTTTCGATGATCAGTCCCAGAAAAATATAGCCGGAATTGGAATAACGGGTTTCCTGACCGGCAGGGAATAAAGGTTCCATTCCTCGGATCATAGCCGCCAATTCTCGTGGATCGACGGGTTTTCCCATCCTTTGTCTTTCCACCGCTCCCATGGCCGGATCGGGAAGCCCTGAGGAGTGAGACAAAAGATGGGCGATGGTGATGTCCTTATCCAAAAAATCTTTATATTCAGGAAGGGTGCGGACGGCCGGGTCTTTCAGGCTTAACCGCCCCGATTCCACAAGCTTCATCACAGCTGCCGCCGTAAACACCTTGGTGACCGATGCGATCAGGAATTTTGTTCCGGGCGTGTTGGGAATGTTTTTTTTCCGGTCGGCGGTCCCTATGCCTTTTTTGAGAATGACCTTATCTTCTTGTGCGACCAGCACGCTTCCTTGAAATCCCCATTCTTTCTCCGCCGCAAGCAGGTAGGTTTCAAGCCGGGATATGAGGGGATTGATGCCCCCTTTCTCCCGTTCGCTTCGAATCTGAGGTGATGAGGAGTGTCCGGTTATGGAATTATCCCGCCGGAAGCCCGCTTTTACAGAGGAGGTTTCCTTATCTCGACACAGCAGGAGAATATGCGCGGCGGTCCAACTGAAATTGTTGACATACAAACCATTCCCATTGAGGGGATTGTAGTTTTCTCGCAGCGGTTGATTGGAATGTTTGACATTTTGGAGGTTGTTCAAAAGTTTGTTCTTGAGTGTATCGGCTTCATGATGATAGCCGTACCTTTCAAGGGCTTTTATACCGAAATATGCCTGGTCAAGCCATACGGGTCCCCGCCAATATTTGGTGGCATCAAAATCCGGAACCTCCCTGGAACAGGTGGGAAATGGTGCATGGGTATTAAATTTGTCTTTGTTTAAAATGGCCTCTTTGACTTTGTCGGCTTGTGACCGCGTAGCGGCGCCGGTAAACAGGGGAGTCCAACCCTCCGGTCCTTCATAGGTGATAAAAACGGAAGAAGAGATTTTTTTATCATAAAAAAAACCCTTTTCGGCATCAAAAAAGCTTGTTTGAATCTTTTGTCTCAAATGATTTGCTTCAGCCTGAAATTTTTCGGCATCATCAGGAAATCCGATTTCTTTCGCCATCTTACTCAGAAAAATTTTTTCTTCATACAAATAAGCATTCAAATCTACGGATTCTTGATTCATGGACCAGCCACCGCCGCTGTTCTTCAGCATCTTGGTTTTATCAAACCGGATGGCGTTATCCATCCCGCTTTCCCAAGCCGCGGCCTCAAGCGTACCGTCCGTCGAACCGTATTCACACAATCCATTGTTATCAAAATCCCTGAAGGTGTACCACCACTCATGATACCTCTTGAGTTTGGGATACATTTCCTGCAAAAAATCCATATTGTGATTATGTTGGAAGATTTTCCAGACAGCCCAGCTTGCCAGAGGGGGTTTTGTGTTACGAAAATTATTCTCTTTTTTCTGAAAATAGATACAGTCGGGAACCATACCGTTGTGATCCTGATAGTCGAACATAGAGCGTATGCCGTTTTCCGCAAGTTTCGGCATAATGGGAGCCAGAGCGTAAGAATGTTTCCAGGTGTCCCAAGCCCAAAATCCGTTGAAATAGGAGATCGAGTAGGAAGGATAAATACCGTCGTGTTTAAGGTCACCGGCGGCGGATCGCCAGTTTGTCACCAGGGTTAGCAAACTTTTAACAGCCGTATTCCTCAAATCCTCACCGACAATAAACCGGTTATCTTTATCCTTTAAGGTTTTGTTGAGGTAATTGTTCCACCTTAAGGCATTTTTTTTGTAGCTCTGGTTTATATCGGAAAAAACCTGACTCTCCAAAAAGAAATTTTCCTTTTCACATTCCTCATTTTCAAACATCAACGAAACGGCGGCCAGGCTTGAAATGGATTCGCCCGCATCAACGGTATAAACTTTATCGGTATGGGTGCGGTAGCCGAATTCATCTCCTTCGACATCGCTGACATTATCATCACCTACCTGAATTTGAATCCAGAATGTATCCAGGTGATACCGTATACCGTCCCTTTGGGCTTCAAAGAAAGCCTTGCTTGTGGGAAAAAGTTTTCCTTTCCATTCGATTTTATAATGTGTCGTTTTGTCGGAGTTGTTGGTGATTTTTGCCCTAACGGCTGAAGACCGTCCGGAAACATACCACATCTCAAGATCCAATGTGATTCCATCCGTGTTGAACTTTTGTTTGAGCAGCCCGGGAAAAAGTATTATTTCGACCGGTTGAACAGTGGAGAGGTCGATTTTATAGTTGTCCTCGGTCCGCGTAAGCACAATCTGAATAAAAGATTCAGCCAGCCATCCGTTCCTCACCATCTCATAGGGGCCGATAAAGGCTCCAAAATACCCGGGGCTTGTTTTGGGAGGAAGAGCAAATCCGTGCCATGCTCCCATATCGCAGAAGCAAAAGCAGTCCCTGTCTTCCCGATGGCTTGGTATGTTTTTGATATCAAGGGTATCCGAATAATCTTTTATGTCGGAGTACCCTTTATTCCAAAAAACACAGATCATCAAGAGCAGACACCATAGGTATTTATTTTTCATGCTGTATCTCCGGTACAAACCTGAACCATGGATCCTAACTGATAATGGTTTATTTATACTGTTTTTTGAAGGGAAATGATACTGTGGATAAATTGGGGACACAATACCCATTTACCACATTTCCCGTTTTAGAAATCAAATTCGAGTCATGGCATCAAAAATAAGGTAAATATGTATTTTGCCTCCAATTATTCCCAATTATTTTATTCATACCGCAGCGAATCAATCGGGTCGGCCACAGCTGCTTTCCGAGCGCTTCCTCAGGACGACTCCAGCCAAAGGCTTTGGCTGCCGCTTCATTGATGAGAAAAGCTCCCATGATGTCTGATTCATTCCTTTTTGAAAAGCTCGTCCAGCCAACATATCGATTTTATATTCAGGAATAAAATCATCATCAAAATACATATGGGATATCGGTTGATTCATATAATCCTCCTCTCCGACCAGACTAGCACCAAAAGTAGCCACTCCTCGTCCGGGAACCTGAGAGGATACCGTCACTCCGGTAACGGATGAATGTTTGGAAAACATGTCTTTTACGGATGTAGAATTTTCCTGGATGTTGATCCCTCCACGGAGAGGCAGAACAAGTTTATGAAACACTTTTCATAAAAAAATATATCTTTCCGCCTGACCAATAGTGAGCCAGCCGGTATAGCCCGGGCAGCGTATTCCACCTGTGGATAAAGATAATTATGATTTATTCGTTCCGCAGAGAATGAGCGGGGTTGGAGATGGCGGCCCGGAAACCTTGAAGACCGACAGTGGCCAGGGCAATGGCTAAAGCTCCGCCGGCTGCCAAAAGAAAGATGAGTGGTTTTATATTGATGCGGTAGGCAAAATCCTGAAGCCACCTGTTCATGGCATACCAAGCAAGGGGAGAGGCAACGATTACGGAAAACATAGTGAGCAGAACAAACCTTTTTGACAGCATACCGACGATCTGTGATGTTGAGGCTCCCAGGACTTTTCGAATGCCGATTTCTTTTTTCCGGAATTGAGCGATAAAGGACGCCAGACCGAAAAGACCAAGACAGGCAATAAAAAAGCCCAGTGTCGTGATGATTCCCAGGAGTTTTCCCGTTTGCTCCTCGTACCGGTATTCACGGGCGAAACTTTCATCCAGAAAAGTGTATTCAAATGGAACGCCGGGAAAATGCTTATCCCATTTATCTTTGATAAAGCTCATGAGCTGATTCATGTTTTCGATGCGGATGGAGAGAGTGATCGTGTTGAAGAGAGAGTTTTCGATGTCCAGAATAAGGGGTTCGACGATTTCCTGCATTCCCCTGTAATGGAAATTTTCAGTGACACCGACGATTGTTTTTGTCAGTCTGTGGTAGTGGGCCATAAAACGCTTGCCGAGGGCCTCCTCCGGTGAGGCTAAACCCAACTCTTTAACTCCGGCCAGGTTGATCACATAGGCGCTGTTCTCGTCGTTTCCAAAGCTTTTTTGAAAGGCCCTGCCGGCAGCCATCTTGATGTCGTATTCCGGAATAAAATCATAATCAACGGTTAATATCTTGAGCCGTGCTGCATTGTTGAAATCTTCCGCTTTGGAGGTCAGATAATAACCCCCGGTTGTTTTTTCTCCCGGAACAGAGGACGAAACCGTAGCTCCCGTGATGGAAGGATGTTGAAGAAAATCATTTTTAACGGCCTCATAGTCTCTTCTAAAATGGTTCAGATTGCTTTTGACACGAAGCACGATCTTTTGCTCCAGGTCGATTCCCAATGCCCGTCCTTTCATAAAATGGAGCTGCTTAAAAACAATCAACGTGCAGATGACAAGAAAAACGGAAATGGCGAACTGTCCGATAACCAGGATTTTTTGGACCCGTGCTCCGCGGGAAACCGAGGCCCATTTTCCTTGAATAACGGAGATGGGGCTGAAATTTGTCAGGATGAAGGCGGGATAACTTCCGGCCCCGATGGCGACAAAAAGAAGCAGTCCTAAAAGTGAAAGAAGTACAAGCGGTTGTGTGAGGCCCGATAAGGTTAAGGCCGTCCCCGCCATGCGGTTGAAGGGAATCAGCAAAAAGAATATGAGGCCGGCAGCCAGAATCAAAGCAAGGAAGGTGATGAGGAAAGATTCTCCCAGGAACTGCGCGACAAGCTGCCGGCGGAGGGCGCCGATAACTTTACGCAGGCCGACTTCCCTGGTTCGTGTTGTGGAAAGAGCGGCGGAAAGATTGATGAAATTCATACAGCCGATAAGCAGAATGAGCAGGGCGATGATGGAATAAATTGTAACATAGGTCCAATTGCCGGGGGGATCGATCTCTCTTTGATAATGAGAGTGCATGTGGATTTGAGTAACAGACTGAAGAAAAAATTCATATAATTCCATTTTTCGATGCTTCAAGAAGATTTGAGCTTCCCTTTCGATCCGCTTTTCAAATTCCGCGGCGTTTGTCCCCGCTGCCAGCTTGACATAGGTGTATTTGGCATGAAAATCTGTCCAATTCTCCTCGAAAAGAGGCTGGTTGTTTCTCATTGTTTCCATGGACAAAAACATGTCGTATTTCAGATGAGTATTGGCCGGAGCGTTTTTTAAAACACCTTGGACTTCGTAGTCCTGAAGCTCCGTGTTGCCTGTATCGTAGTCGATTTCGATTCTCAGCATTTTTCCCATTGGGGCCTCTTCGCCGAAATATTTTTCGGCCATTTCTTCGGTAATGACAACCGTGTTGGGATGGATAAGCGCTGTCTGAGGATTGCCCCGGATAAAAGGAATGGAAAAGAGCTGGAAAATCTCATTGTCCGCAAACCAAACACGTTTTTCGAAAAAGCGTTTTTCCCCTTGGGTTACCAGGACATGGTCGGCGTTTTCAAAAGGAGGAACCAATCTAACCGCCAATTCCACCTGAGGATAGCTGGCCTTCAGTTCCGGACCGAGAGGGCCGGGAGATGTTGTAAACCGGAATTCACCAACCGTGTTTATCATATGAGTGCTCACACGGTATATGCGGTCCGCATCCTTGTGATACTGGTCGTAAGATAATTCTCCAGTAACGTAAAGGATGATAACGGCACAGCAAGCGAGACCGACGGCCAAACCGGCCATGTTGATGAGGGAATAGGTCTTTTGCCGCTTGATTTTTCTTAAACCGATTTTGAGATAATTTGAAATAAGGGGGGGCAGCCAACGGCTTTTCCGCCATGGGGCCTGTCCGTTTAGATGACGGGTGTTCGTCTTGTAATATTCGGCGCCGATGGCCTCGGCCTCTCCAATGGCTCTCACGGCCTCTTCGAATGCCTTTTTTTCAGAACGGCCGAGGTTTTTTAAATATTCTATCTTGTCGCGAAGATGGCACTCCAGTTCTTCTTTATAGCCGTCTTCCAAGGCCTCATTCTTTTCAAGGGACTTCCGCCAGTCTTTAATGGCTTTTTTTAGGTCGAACATTTTTCGCTCCTCTTTCCCTTTGTTTTCAGGAAGGCGTAAGGGCCCAAAGTTTGGAAAGCACCTTGTGCACCTTCATCCATTGATGTTTTTCTTGTTCGAGCTCTTTCCGGCCGTTTTCCGTCAATCCGTAATATTTGCGCCGCCGACCGTTTTCGACCATTCTCCATTGGGATTGGATAAGTTTTTCCTTTTCCATGCGGTGAAGCACGGGGTAGAGCATGCCTTCCGACCATTCCAGGGTTCCCCCGGAAATTTGGGTGACGTTATGGATGATCTGGTAGCCGTACATCTCTTCACGGGCAAGAATGGTTAAGATGATGGGTTTTGTTGAGGCGGCCATGAGATTTTTTGATACCATTAGTTCACTCTTATACCTAGATTTTATAGGTATTATACCTAAAATATCTAGGCAGTGCAAGTGGTTTTCCTATTTGTTTCTTTACAATTTGCTCGGACTGATAAATGATTCCCGGATTTTATTTTTTCTGCAGCGTGGGAATAAATGAGAAATAGTGAACTAAGGAGCTTTACGATATTTCCCCTCGTTTTTTTAAGATTGCCACGCCCGTGAAATAACAGACAAATCCCCATATTATGCCAAAAAGCGGGTTAATGGCATCATGGAGTCCCAGATAGACTGACGCGGGGATAATGCCGGCAGCGATAGGCAGCATTAAGTATCCCAGTTTTTTCTCCCAACGCAGGGTCGACAGCATCCAGACGAGTGCGCCTGCCACATAGGATGAAGGGAAGGCCGCTCCGCTTACCGCTCTGTGATTCTGAATCATTTGGTTGATTTTGGTAAAAAGAAAACCGGCATCGCTGTGAAAGAAGGCGGATTGTAACATAGGAATTTCAGCTGATCAGTTTCGTTGCTGGATAAGACCCGTGGAATATGGGGATAATCATTTCACATTCCTCCCAAACAAACAACATCACGGCAAACAAATAAAAATTTCTGGCCAACCGAAAAATGGTTTTTCCAGGATACCGTTCACCTAACCGGATAACCTCGAGGATGAAAACAATCAGTGCCAAGTGAATAAGAAAATAGACGGTCCATTTTTCAACATGTTTATAAAAAAATAAAAAAAGCAGTCCGAAAACACCAAAAAAAGCCAGCAAATTGATATCATAGAGGCGAAAACGGATGTGACCATACCGTGCATTCCAATATTTTTTGATAACACACCACATATCGAACGCTTGTGTTATGGCCTCTTCATTTTTCCTTTCGAGTCTCTTTTTTCGGGAGCAGAGCTTCCATAGTGAAAGACCATCTTTTTGAGGGCCTCCTCGGCATCGACAAGGTGCTCATTATAGGTTTTGAGCTGTCCTTTGAATGTTTTTAGAGGAAAGGTAAACTTGTACCCAGCTGTCATTTTGTCAAACCAATCGGATGTGACTTCCATGGGAGTTTTTTTGTATTTGTTTTTAAAAGTCACATACTCCGACGCAAACTTCGGCGGCATGGCGGGGTATCCTCCCTTTGCGTAGCCTAAAACCAAAGTCAAAAGGGGAAACACACCATTGGGAAGGTCCAGCTTTTTTTGCAGATAATCCGCGTAAAAATATCCTGTTTTTCCTGTCTCGGAAAGCATGATGCTCGAAACTCCTAAAGCTTCGGCTGCCAAGTTCATGTTCATCGAGGCCAGGCTGGCGTTGATGACTGCTGTTGTGTATTCAAACAAAGGGCAATCGGGCATGTTTTTCAGAACGGGTTTGACCCTGTTGATATCGCCGCAGACGAGAACGGCCCGGTTCCCTTTGAAGGGGATGGGATTTCCTATACATTTTTTCCATTCCTCAGGAGTAAAGATAAAAAAGCTCCATGTTTGAAGGTTGACCGTACAGGGTGCCAACCGTCCCGCCTCAAGGATGGCGGCCATCACATCATCGGGTATCTCTTTGGGGGTGAATTTTCTGATGCTCCTTCGATTATATAGGATCTTCAAAAGTGTATTGTCGGCGGCGGAAGCAGAAACTTCAGGCCGGGACAGCACTATCTCTTTGAGGTGTTTGATAAATGAAAAAGGGCCCAAGATTTATTTCTCCTTTTTAACGGCATGGATGAAACTTCCGAATTTCCGGACTTCATCCATCCGGCAGGAATTGATGAGTTTTCCGTCATACCAGGTCATATCCGGGCAGCTGTCGCACATATCTGCATTTTCATCATCAAGGAGGTCGGGAGCCTGAATGATGCCTACCGACTGGACATAAACGGACCTGAAAAGGTTGAGGGGATTCTTAAGATAATTCCCAAAGGCTTTTCTGATGTCCTTATCGAAGAAAGAGAGAAGGAACGTTTTTCTTCCCACCTTTGTTTTGAGCATATAGGCGGGGTAGGTTCCGTTAAAAAGATGGTGAAAAACCTGGGTGATTTCCAAACCTTTTTTTCCGAAAAAGCCGAAGGGCCGGTCTTTCATCCCCAGAACAGCGCCGACAAACCATTTGTAGGCGTCGTGAGAAGCCGTTCCTCCCAGGTAGCCGCAGCCATCATAATAGGGAAAGTGTTCTTTCAAAAGATTGTAAACATTGACCGTGGTGATATTGATCTTTTCGACATCGTCCTCGGTGTAGCTTATGATATCTTTAAGCTCGACTTTTTGATTCCCAACCCTGTATTCAAATTGGTTGTCGAGGGGGACGCCTCGGTAGGTGATGAAAATAACGGAATTCACCCGGTCGAAGTGTTTGTTGGCCCATTTGACGATGATGGGAATCGAAGAAAAATTTTCATGATAAATTGTTGCATTAAAACTGCAAAAGAGATGTCGCGCTTCGTGGATCATATCGGCATAGTGGAGTCTCAATTCGTTGAGTTCTTCTTCCGTTTTTCCCTCCCAACCTGGTCTTTTCTGAAAACTGTCGATGTGAATGGTTAAGCCCTTTAATCCCGCCTTTTTTAGTTCGTGTAGTCTTTGTCGATCAAGAAGCACGGCATTGGTCAGGAGTATGGGTTTTATGTTGTTTTCATGGATGAATGCCACGGTCTCTTCTATTTTCGGGTGGATCAGTGGTTCCCCTCCGGATATGGATATGTTGTCACAGTTTCGCCACTTCTTAAAAAGAAGGACTTCTTCCTTGATTTCCTCAAAAGATTTATGACCTGTAAGTTTTTGGCGGTAGCATCCTTTGCAATGGATGTTACAGGCATCGGTGACCTCGAGCCAGCCGATGGGATTGTCGTTTTTTGACCAGGGAAACCTGTAGAATTTTGACTTTTCAGGGTAGTCGTTGTTGAGTTCCATCAATGCCCCTCCTTTAAAGAAATTTAATCATCCTTCATATCAAAGAGTATGTACCTTTGCATTATTGTTTCTTAATATATTTCCTGTTTAACCATTTTATGTCAAGGATTAGTAGAAAATGATAATAAATGAGGCAAACCAGATCAGGATAAAAAATCGTGTTGAAATTAGATTGTAACCTGGAAAGAATAAATGGTCTATTTACCCGTTTGAACCAGCCGATAAAAAAGTGTATCTTTTTTTAAGGGAGGGAAAGACAATGCGCCATTTTAAGAAAAGTCATTACCTTTTTTTCTTATTATTGTATATATCTCTGCTGACTTTTATAATCCCGTCAAAGATGGGCGAGGCTAAACAGTCCAAGGATAACATCAGCTCTCGTGCCATTTCATGTTTGTATTCAAAGCAGAAGCCATTATGATCCAAAGGATTTGACACCGCTCCGGGAAAAAATGCTGGAGATGGAAATCAAGGCGGCCATAGAGGATTATTATGTGAAGTTGGCGAAGTACCGAAAAAAATATTACGATTGTCTGAATTGCGAGAACAGAAAAGAATGATTCTTTAGTTATTTTTTTTAAGAAGTTTACCTTCAGGTTCCAGGGTTTTTATTATTCTTTGAAAAAAACAAACATAATTCTTTGAAAAAAGCAACCATTTGTGTTTTGTTGCGTATTATAGGTATGAGAGATCGAAAAAAATCTCGGCTTTTTGATGGTATGCTTAAAAACGAGGTGAATCCATGAAAGCATTAACCCGGTTGGAGGAACACATTCTCCTATCCGTTTTTCATCTTAAAGAAAATGCCTATCTGATCACGGTCCGGGATTTTATCAAAGAGAATACGGGAAAAGAGCTGTCCATCGGGACTATCTATGTTCCTTTGGAGAGGCTTCGAAGAGAGGGATATGTCTCAACCAGGATTGCCAAGCCCGCTCCCAAGGTAGGAGGGAGGTCGGTCAAATATTATCGATTAACGGAAGAGGGCTTGGAGAGCCTCGAGAGCATGAAAAAAGTCCACGACCGAATGTGGTGGGATTTTTCTGAATCCGGAACAAAGTGATTAACAATGTCGGAAAGGCACCAAAATAAACCTCTTCCCCGATACGCTCATCGACTGCTCAAACATTTATTGCCAGATTATGATTTTCCTTATGTCATCGGGATTTATGAAAAAGAATATGGTGATCGCAAAAAAAAACAAGGCGGGACTTCGGCCTATTTATGGCTCGTTTTTCAGATAATGAAGGCCTATCCGTCTTTTTTGAGACTCAAATGCGGAGGTGAACTCATGCAGATTCGCAATTTTTTCAAAACCGCAAAGCGGAATTTTTTCCAGCATAAAATGCACTCCTTTATCAACGTGGCCGGTCTGACCATTGGTTTTGCCTGTTTTATATTCATTTTGCTGTTTGTGCATCATGAAATCAATTATGATTCTTTCCACAAGGATGCCGACAGGATTTACCGGGTTTTTACTCAATTTTCTGGAGATGCCAGTTATTGGGGTTCTGACGAGACCGCAACAACTGCCCCCGCTCTGGCGGCCGCTCTTCAGCGAGATTTTCCGGAAGTGGAGGCCGCTACAAAGCTGAAGCCCGCCAGTCATGTTTTCATCAAAACGGAAGACAAAGGTTTTTACGAGAATGTCATTCTGGCTGATGAAAATTTTTTCAAAGTGTTTTCATATCCTTTAGAGGCCGGAGATCCCCTTAAAGCCCTTGTTCATCCCGATTCCATTGTGCTCTCGAGAAGGACGGCTGAGAAAATTTTTAAAACTGAAAATCCAATGGGTTTATGGGTTGATGATCTTGCCGTAACCGGAGTGATGAGCGATGTTCCGGAACAATCCCATCTTCAGTTTAACATCATGGTTCCTTTTGTCCGTCTTTTTCCGCGCGAACAAAGGCAGGAAAGGCTTAACATCTGGAATGACCGGTCCTATTATACCTATGTCAAATTAAAACCCGGAAGCTCGGCTTCCTCTCTTGAAAAAAAATTGCCGCTGATTGCCGATAAGTATTTCAATAAAAACCACCAACAATTCCAGGAGATGAGTTTTTATCTTCAACCCATAAAAAACATTCATGTGAACACTCAATTAAATAACGATTTTGCTCTTAATACTGATATCCGAATCATATATATTTTTTCAGCGGTTGCGTTATTTGTTTTACTCATTGCCTGCTTAAACTATATCAACCTCTCTACAGCCCAAGCCGCCCAAAAAGCTAAAAGTATCGGTATTCGAAAGGTCATCGGCGCCGACCGGTCGGTCCTTATTTGGCATTTCGTCGGAGAATCCGTCCTTTATGCCTTGATGTCTCTTTTTTTCGCTTTGCTGCTAGTGTCGGTTTTTTTCCCCCATTTCAGTGCTTTTTTGGAAAGAAGCATGAATTTTTCCCTGTTGTCACATTGGCGGTTTGTTGTAGTTTTTGTTGTTGTCGCCCTTTTTACCGGAGCGGCCGCCGGTGTCTACCCGGCTTTTTTTCTGGCATCTTATCGGCCTGTTGATGTGCTGAAAGGTGATGTGAGCAGTGCCGGTAGAGGACAAAGATTGAGGGGGCTTTTCACTGTCTTTCAATTTTGTATATCCATCATTCTTTTATCTTCGATGTTGATTGTTTTCAAGCAAAACCGGTTTATAAAAAATACGGATGTCGGTTACGACCGGGAGCATGTGGTTGTCCTGGAGTTGGATAAAATGCAGATTCGGAAAGATGTCCGGCCGCTGAAAAACAAGCTGCTCAATCAAGCGCGAATTCTCGGTGTGTCCATATCCAGTAACCTTCCTGTCAAGGTCACCGGTGCGGACCGGATTACGATCCAAACCGAGGATGGAGAAAATGTTCGCATTCGAACCAACCGGACAACCGGTGATGAAAGTTTTATGGATGTGTTCGGAATAAAAATAGTCCGGGGCCGGAATTTTTCGTCCGCATTCGGAACCGAGGAAAAGCAGTCGATTCTCGTCAATGAAGCCTTTGTCGAAAAGGCCGGTTGGAAGGATCCCATCGGCAAAAAAATTTCCCATTGGCTGGCTGAGGACGGGAGAGTAGTGGGCGTGATCAAAAATTTTAACTACCGGTCGCTTCACCAGGAGATCTTACCTATGCTCATGGTCTACAAGCCCCAATGGTCGGCTTATCTTTCCATAAGGATCAGCCCGGGTCCGGTGAAGCCGGTTTTGGAAAGCATTAAGGAATCCTTCTACGGCATGTTTCCCGATCGTCCCTTTGAGTACCGTTTTTTGGATGATGTTTTTAATAGTATGTACCGGGCAGAAATCAGGCTTGAAAAAATCTTGGGGATTTTTACCCTGCTGGCCGGATTTATCGCCTGCCTGGGATTGTACGGTTTGGTGTCATACAATCTTGAGAGGAAAACCAAGGACATCGGCATACGAAAAATTTTGGGGGCCTCTGTGCCCGGGATTATTTTTCTGTTTTCACGGAATACTTTAAAATATGTGCTGGTCTCATGCTTGATATCCTGGCCGGTCGTATATTTTGTGATGAACAGGTGGCTTCAGAATTTTGCCTACAGAACAGGAATCGGTGTGGATGTATTTATTGTTTCCGCACTATTGGCCCTGATCGTTTCCTTGGCGACCGTCGGTTTGCGGTCGGTTCGGGCCGCCGCCTCCAATCCGGTGGATTCCCTCAGGTATGAATAATATGAGACGGGATCGGATTGAGGCCGTATCTTACATTCCGGCTCTGTCTTATTCAAATAAACCTGCGTTCTTAGCTATAAAATAACAAAAGTCATCACCCGGTTTATTCAATGATTCAGGCAGATTAAATAAAAGGAGTGGATTTCCCGAATGAATCGGGGAATGACACATTACTTTGAATGGATACTCCGGACAAGCATGTCCTCCGACTCGCCTGCCCTCCGACTTGTTTGGGGGGCCGGAGTATGACAGAAATATCTTCTGATTTCGGTCACACTAACCTGCATTATTACCGGAAGAAAATAAAAAGCGACTCCTTTTCATCGTTCGTGGGTGCGCATGCGTAGATTCCGATAAGATGCTTCCGGTTATTGACTAGATACAAAATGTGATGTAATTATGTAATCAATGACATAATTGTGGCAGGAAAATGGACTTTATAAAGGAATTGGGTTACCTGGCCATTGTAAGCCGGATGAAAAGACTGACGGATAGCTTGATGAAAGGTGGGGGTAATGTTTATCAATCCTTGAATATTGATTTTGAACCCCGAATTTTTACCGTTTTTTATCTCATCCTCACGCAAGAGAAACCATTATCGATTTCGGAAATTTCAAGTTCACTTCAGATATCCCATCCGGCGGTTATTCAAGCGGCTAAGATGCTGACGACGAAGGGATTGATTGATTCTTTCCAGGACGATAAAGACCGGAGAATAAGAAGGCTTGTTCTTACAGCGAAAGGGAAGAGGCTTGGGGATTCACTTCATCCCATCTGGAATGATATTGGTGCCGCCACCTCGGAACTTTTTGTGGAAGCCGGTGTTGATATGTTGTCCGTTATCCAAAAGATAGAGAATCGTTTAGAAAAAGAAAATTTAACTGAAAAGATTTTAAAACGGATCAAAGAAAGACAGTTCGATGAGGTTGAAATTTTAGATTATTCTCCTGAGTACAAAGAGCATTTTAGGGCATTGAACGAAGAGTGGTTGAAAAAATATTTCAATGTTGAAGAACTCGATAGAAAAATTCTGAATGAACCTGAAAAGGAAATCATCAAAAAGGGAGGTGCTGTTTTTTTCGCTTGCCTGGATAGCAAAATTGTAGGGACAGCCGCTCTTTTAAAGGTAGATGAAACCACATATGAAATTTGTAAAATGGCTGTGACTGAAAAAGCCCAAGGACAACAGGCTGGGCGGAAGCTTGCTGACATGGTTTTGAAAAAAGCGAAAAAAATGGGCGCCAAAAAAATCATCTTGAAAACAGATGCCCGTTTGAGACATGCCTTAAATCTTTACCTTAGCTTAGGCTTCAAGGTGGCACAAGCTGAAACGACCGCTTCCGGAAAACATGAGCGGGAGAAGCAGGGTATTTTTATGAAGCTGGAATTGACTTGAATCGACCGTGATTATTCAAAAAATCGCTTTTTACAAAAAAATTCTATTATTACCTAGAAAATAACACCAGTCATCACCCGGTTCATCCGGGTGATCCAGGAATATTGGCAGTTATTTTCATCGTTCGTGGATGCGCATGCGCATGAAAAATTCCTATAATGCTTTTAAACGATTATGTAATCTATTACGTATAATATTACAAGTATATTTTGGAGGATATTTTGGAGGAAGACAGATGATAGCAAAACAATCCAAAAAATCAGTCTTGACCTTTATGTATTCTTTCCTTTGTTTTTTTCTTTTGAGCACTTTGGCATTTTCTCAGGGACAAAAAGACATCAAGCTCACCCCTGAACTTAAGGCCGAAGTGGTCGAAGGTGTGGGAAAGCTGTTGGCGGACAACTATATTTATACTGAAACGGCAAAAAAAATGGAAGAGCATATACTTCAACAGCTTAAAGAAGGTAAATATAACGACGTTACAAATGTTGATGAATTTGCCCGGGTGCTTACGCAGGATTTACGCAGCATCAGCAAAGATAAACATATCAGGGTTGGCTTCAGTCCGGAGGCCGTTAAAAGTATCCGTGCCAGGGAGAGTATAAGCGAAGAAGAACGGGAGAAAGAAAGAAAAGAACGTCTTGAGGAGGCGAGGCAGCGGAATTTTAGCTTTCAAAGAGTGGAAATTCGTGAAGGCAATATTGGTTATCTCGATTTAAGGGGTTTTACAGGATATCCTGAAGCTTCCGAAACCATCATTGCAGCCATGAATTTTCTGGCAAATGCCAATGCGGTCATCATTGATCTTCGAAATAACGGGGGCGGCAGCCCGTTTGCCATCCAGATCATAAGCAGTTATTTTCTCGAAGAGCACACCCATCTGAACAGCTTTAAATGGCGTCATGAAGATACCATCAGACAGTTCTGGACCGAACGATATGTCCCGGGTAAAAAAATGTATGATACGGACCTTTACATTCTCACCAGCAGACGGACGTTTTCTGCGGCTGAAGAGTTTACCTATAATCTGAAGAATCTTAAAAGGGCCACCATTGTCGGAGAAACGACAGGAGGGGGGGCTCATCCCGGCGGAAGCCGTATCGTGAACGATTATTTTCTTGTTTGGGTTCCGAGCGGAAGGGCGATCAATCCCATCACCAAATCAAACTGGGAGGGAGAAGGGATAGAGCCGCATATTTCCGTTCCGGAAGAAAAAGCACTGGAAAAAGCCCATTATACAGCGCTGGAAAAACTGCTGGAGAAGACAGAAAACGAGACAAAAAAAAGTCGAATACAGTGGTCCATGGATAGCATCAAAGCCAGAATGAATCCCATAGTGATCAAGGCAGACATTTTACAAAAATATGTGGGCCGCTATTCCCGAGGAGAAATCGTTTTGGAAAGCGGGCAGTTGTATTTTAAGGTGGGCCCTCAAAAGTTAGAGCTTATCCCTCTCAGTGAGACCCAGTTTATGATTGAGAGCCAGCCCAATGTCCGGATTGAATTTATTCCGGATGAAACGGGAAGGAAATTCGATGCTAAAGCCTATTTTATTGATGGAACTGATGAAGTCGTGAAGAGGATTAAGAAAAAAGAAAAATCTTGCTCCGTCTGAATAAAAAAATTTTTGCATTTACCTGCCAAATAATCCTACTTGTATTCTCAAATTGATCTTGATGATATGGAATCTACAAGCCCTTGTAATGTACGCAAAGCTGAGATTTCTTTGAACGGGGTGGCTTTAATGGCCGGTTTTAAGATAAAAATCAAATAACCTGTATTCCCAGACGACTCACATCTGCGGCATCCGAACCAACCTAACCCTTCGACTCATATATAATGTAGATAGGGAAAAAATTTCAAAACAACCAAGAGATTCCCACCTTAATTCGAAACCCCGATAGGTCGAGTTTGAAATTTTCGAGTCCTTCTCTATTCGTCTGGTAATTGGTCGGAACCTTGATGTTTAGTGTTCCCCAAACGGCCGTGAGCATTTCCGGTTTGGTTTTCCATTCTCCCTCCCAGGTTTCAGTCAGACCATCGTTTATTTCTTTTCCTGAACCTGAAAGGGAAGATACAGTCTGGTAGGCATATCCGCCTTCAAGGAAAAAACCGAGTCTGCGGGAAAGCTGAAAGCCAATTCTTCCCCCGGCCTCAACGGAGATCCCTGTTCCAGAACCGTCATATTCCAGAAAACCTTCCGACTCATAGGTAAGCCAGGTATAGCCTGGCCCTTGAATATACCAATTATAAGCCCAGTCTGACGAATAGGAACATTCGGCAAAGAGAGGCCCCCCGAATACGTATGCCTCCGCCGTCAGATTCTGTCCGATATGCTTATAGACATGAAGTCCGACCGTTGGGAGATAAGCTTTAACGGAGAGCCCGTATGGTTTGTAGAAAAGATCCTCTATATATTCCTCATCATAAAATTCGTCCCTGTTGTACTGGAATGTCAGGTCGTCGGAATGGTTTCTCTGGTAATACTGAAAACCGATGGAAACCGCGAGAAAATCAAAAAGGCCATAACGAACTCTTATGCCCAGGGGAAGGACGTTTTTTATCTTTTTTCTTTCCCCAATGTTGTTTTTTGTCCAGCCTTCGATGGAACCTTTAGAGAGAAGGTAGTCAAAATAATCATCATAGACAAAATTTTGGTAGCTGTTATCGGCATCAACAAATCGGTTCAGATCCGAGGGATTCGACATGCCATACCCGCCCAAGATCTCCAGACTGAACCTTCCGCGGATGCTGTTGCTCCCTCTTTTCTCCGTATTCGCTTGGACATATCCCGGAAGAGCCAACCATGCCCCTAAGATAACAAGAAACGCCGCTACCAGTACATTCTGTTGTTTTATGTCCAAGCGTTTCATTTGTTCCCTCCTAAAACCTGAACATCAATCCCGTGGTTTTGAAGCCAAGAACACACGTCGTTCAGAAAATCCGCCGGTTGGGTCAGGGGGACGGCATGGCAGCTTGTTGCGTATAGCGGAAAACGGATGGTTCTTGCGGTTAATCCCGGAACATCCGGAAAGGCGGAAGGCTGGTAATGGAGCTCGATCTTTCCGGGTCTGTCCTCCGTTCCCGTGGTGACATGCTCAACGGAGGAGACAATGTCCGTGTGTCTGCCCAGGCTGGGCGGAAGAGCTTTGCTGTAGCAGACAAGATCCAGAGCGGCGTGGGTGATGAAAGTATGGACAAAAGCGACATTCTTGAGAAACATGTGCCCATAGCGGGGTTCGTAAAAATAAATATCGTATCCCCGTTCCTGGGCCACGTTCCAGTAGTGGAAAGCATAAAGAGCAAAGCTGTTATTGCCGAGGTAATAACAATCCCAGGGCTGAAGGCTGCCGAAGACCGTGTTCAGGTTCCCGGGTTCCGCTCTGACATAGGGGGCTTCGAGGAGGGCCGGGATTTCAAAAAGTTCGCGCATAGCGGGAATTTCCGGTTTGGATTCGAAGGCGACATCATAATAATCTGTCGTGACAAGACGGTAGGCCTGGCTTCGGGCTGAGGCATAAAGGCCTGAGATGTTCCTAACATCCACGCCGGTGATCGTGGACAGTTGCTCAACCTGGCGAAGAAGGAGTCCGGCATTGTTAAAAAAATTATTAAGCCAGTTTGTGGGTTTGGTGTAAGTGTAAACATCGCGTCCGCATATATTGCGCACATAATAAAAGGCATCCGGGTAAGTTTCGGGATCATAAGGAATGCCGACCTTATCACCGATTTGATAGAGGGGGGAACCCGGTTGGCGCCACATCTCCTCCTGAATCTCTGATTGATATTCAAAGGTAATGGCCGGCTGGATGAGTACCTGATGGCCGAACTGAAGAGCGATCAACTCAGGCGGCAGGACCTGTCCGGAGTAAGCGGGAAAAACTATATCAAAATGAGTCTGGATTTCATCGGCCAGCGCCATGTCCTGGTACATTTCACTGCCGTCGGCGAAGCCGGCATAATTGAGCAGAATGTAAAGCATGGCCGTTGATCTTATCCCGCCGTAACTTTCCCCGACGATAACGACGGGATGGTTTTGCAGTCCGGGATGTGCGGCCAGAAACCGAAGAAGAAGCCGAATATAATCGGCGGCGTCGAAAAAGGAATTGTAGTTCTGGGCGTTGAACTCCTGAAAACGGGCGCTTTCATCCGGAGCCTGATCCATCAGGTTATAGGAAAAGCCCGCTTCGCGGGCATCGATATAAAGGAGGTGCCCGATTTGGGTCCATGATGTAGGGTTGGGTATGTAGGCATTTCCGCCGCCGGTTTCGATGGTATTGTCCAAGGTGAAGCGAGAGGTGCACATACTCATCAGACCGCTGGATGTGGCGCTTCCCGGGCCGCCGTTAAAAAATACAAAAACGGGCGTATCCGCGTCGTTCTGGTCTGCCGCCTGAAAGGAATACCATATACGGGCTTCCGACGAAGTGAGTGCCAGGCGGTTAAAGTAGCTTCCATAATGAAAATAGAAGCTTATGGGTTCGATGGACATATAACCCGCTTCGTTCTGATAAGGCTGGGCTGCTGAGAAAAAGGGGAACAGGCCCAGAAAGAAAAGAAAAAAGCATAAAGGAACAAACCGGTTTATTTTCATGGAACCTCCTCGCGAAATGATAGACGGCATCTGTTTTTAATTCGCAGCAAAGGACGTGCCAAAATAGAAAAATGGTTGATATCTGCCGTTTCCTCTGGAAGATGATAATCCTAAGGCCCTGATAGATTCAAAATTGAGGTATAGTGTAAAAATAGTTTACGATGGGACTTTGCCTTATAAGAGGCTAGTGGAATTATCGAAGAACCCCTTTAAAGGTAACAGAAGTGTCTTTTTTCCAGCAGAAATGTTCGTTAGTGAACGTCCTTTGTTCAGAAGTGGACATCATACAATCTTTCCTATCGATCATTCTCTAAGCATATAAACGGCACAATTATTGCAGTTTGAAAAAAAGAAAAAGTGTTAAGGAGAAGACATGAAAACTTCGTCAGGTTTGAGCAGGCGGGAATTTTTCACAAAATCAACACTGGGATTAATCGGAGGGGGATTTTTGGGCCCGATATCATATACGGGAGAGAAAAGCGCGGAAGAAGACAAACTCAAGATTAAAGAATACAGAATTCTCGGACGGACTGGTTTCAGAGTTTCGGATATCGGTGCGGGAGATTTTGATGACCCTGCCCCCTTTCGCGGTCTCTTGGATGCCGGAGTCAATTACATCGACACTTCGGAGACTTACGGACAGCACGGGAGAAAAATAGCCGAGGTAATCAAGGGACGTGACCGCAGCTCACTTTTTATAAGTTCCAAACTTCAAGCCGATACCTCCATCCGGCATATTGCCACAGCCGGCATCCACAAGGAAGGATTTCTCAAGCGTTTTTACAGGGTTTTGGATACACTTCAGACGGATTACCTGGACTGTCTGATGATCTCTTCTCCGGAAACAGTGGATGACCTTTTTTGTAAAGGTTTTCATGAAGCCGCTGAACAATTGAAAAAAGATGGAAAAATCCGTTTTGTCGGAGTTTCCCACCATGGCTCCCAATGGTTCTATAGAAAGCCGAGGATGTCCATGGAAGATATTTTGTTAGCCGCCGCTGAGGACGGCCGTTTTGATGTAATGCTTATGGCCTATAATTTTCTCAAGGAAGACAGGAGCGAACAAATTCTTGAGGTGTGTGACAAAAAAAATATCGGTACCACCTTGATGAAAACCACCCCCATTCGATCTTATAACTTTATGAAGGAATATTACGAAAGGAAAAAAGCACGCGGCAAGGAGTTGAGTTCGGAAGAGTTGAAAAATATCGCCCGCATGGAAAAAAAGATGGAGAAGGCGCAGGATTTTATCAAACGGTATGATCTGAAAAGCGAACAGGAGATCAGGGATGCAGCCATAAAATTTGTCCTGAGCAATCCTTTTGTTCACACCGTTTGCACAACGGTTCTGAACTTTAACGACATGAGAAATTTTCTCAAACTTTCAGGGTCACGGCTGGAACGCAGGGACAAAAAGCTCCTTTCCGTCTATGCTCAGGATTGTGGTGAGTTTTACTGCCGCCATGCCTGCGGCATTTGCGAGCCGGCCTGTCCGCATGAAGTGCCGGTGAATACCATCATGCGTTATGACCATTATTTTTCCGCCCAGGGAAGAGAAAAACATGCTATGACCCAGTATGCCCACCTGGGATCGCATTCAGCGGAAAACTGCACCAGCTGCGAGGGATACTGCGAGAAAGCTTGTCCTTACGGAGTACCGGTACAGACCCTGTTATCCGCAGCACACCAGACTCTTACCTTTTCCTGAACAACACAGGATGATCATTTTCGAATTTTTAAACCGGATTTCTGTTTAAGGGAATAATAATCATGTGTCGTTGATCGAAATCCGTGCTTTTTACCGCTTGCTGGAAAAAAACCGCTAAAAATGATAAGAAAGGTTCACAAGTTTAGAGAGACATTTTTTGTCAATACCGTCGTTAGCCTTTTCTTTTGAAGTGACGTGCGAAATGCAATCCGAAGGGGAGTCAAAATCATGAACAACAGAATTAAGGCTTTTGTTTCTTTTCCTGTGAAAAGATACGGGAGGTTTGTTTATTCCACAGTGCTGCTTTTCCTTGTACCATGCCTGCTATCCGGGGGGGCGTCCTCAGGAGTCATGCAAAAAAAGACGAATCACGTGCTTGCCCAGTACGAGAGCACCTATGCCTTGTTGCAGGAAACGCTTCATCGGAACCCGGAAGATATCGTCTCACGTATGGATATGGCCCGCCTTTATATTACCGTGGCCGAGGAATTATCCCAGCCCGCTGAAAAAAGAGTTTTTTGGGCCATGGCGGACCGGGAAGCTTCCATCGCTTTGAACCTCAAACCCGATGATAAAAAAGCTAGGCATCTTTATGCGGAGACGGCGATTTTGACCGACAATCTTGCCCGAGCCATGAGGATCTATGAGGATTTGGTGTATGAAGACAGAAAAGGCTCAAACACCGAAGACCCGGCCGTGTTATTCGGTATCTATATTCTTGAGCAAAAGATCGACCGGGGCATCCTCTTTTTCCGGACAAAACTCAGGCAGGACCCGAACCGCCATGATGTTCAATATCTCCTGGCTCTTATCCATCTTATGGCCGGAGATCAACGGGATGCCGCCGCCTACCTTAGGGATTTGGCCGACGATCCGTCCACGCCAAAAAACATCCTTTTCATCAGCCAAAAACTTTTGATGGAGATCGACCGATGAATAGCCTAAAAAAGCGAAAACGACACCTCTTTTCGAAGCCTGCTCTGTCCTTTTTGATATTTTTTCTGGCCGTTTCTTCTTCGCCGAAGCTTCATCCTCAAGTGTCAGGCATGAACTATCTCGGCGAGCAGAGAAGGCTGATCAACAATTTTTACGGAAGGGTGGCGTCTACCTGCCGGACAAGTGCTGATTTTCAGGCGGCCTGGGAGGTTTATGTGGCGCGACCGCTCAGGGCTTTGGACCCAAGGCGCCTGGCCGATGTCAATGAGATTTCCCGGCAGGCGAACGCTCCTTTTCATTGGTCGGCCGGCCGCGCCCCAACCGATCCCGGGTTCAGGCCGGGGGGTGATTACGACCTCACTTTTTCGAGTCAGGGAGGGTATTATCGAACAATGAGAATCCTGAATGCCAATAATATTCCCTATCATGAGAATTATAATTCTTTTACAGCTCCATCCCTGAACTATACGGGACATATGCCGGACCCGGCTTATGAGCTTCCGACGGAGCGGCCTTGGACGCGTACTGCTATGGCCGCCGATCCCGAAGCGGCCTCTCATTTTGGTTTGAGCGGCCGAACCATGGCCATTCCGGTTTATGAGGCAACATCGGGCCGGATGGTCCTTGTTCAAAATCCGCTTCCAAACAATCCTTTTACGCCATTGGGTGACCTGGCTAAAAAAAACCAGGAAGCCCTGGCCATGATCAACAAACCCGGGGCCACAATGTTCGATGTCCATGAGGCCGCCAACTTCGCCAGCAAAGCGGCGGGCAAAGGGTACGACGTTATGAAGCAGAACAGGCTGACCAAATATGTCCGGCCAAACCAGCGGCTGAGCAATCCTCAGATTGCTGAACGGTTGTCTAAATGCGGTTCTGATGTGAATTTAGCCAAATCCGTCGTGAGAGACATGATAAACCAGTCGGGCAAAGAACTCATTCGATACTCCAATCTCGCGCTGCGTCAGGTGGGCCAATTGGCAAAAAAAATTCAGATCGACTGGGTAAGGGCGATGGAAAGAGGCGATATCATAGCGGCCGACAAAATCAAAGCACAGCTTAATGAGCTCAGATCTTTGATGAAAGAGTCCTCGGCGCGTTTGGGAAACGAAAGCGCCTACCGTGCCGTATTCGGCCGTGACCAATCTTCATCCCTGGGACGTCCGGTCTCGCCCGAGGCAAAGTTCGGCCCGGTCAAACCCCAAATGTCCACCCTCCAGAATGTCCTGAACAAAGGTATGGCGGCTTTGGAGGTGATTAATGTTTTGCATGCCGTGTACAGGGGATCTCAGCGGGAGATAGAGGATGCCCGAAGGGAGGGCCGCGATACGGAAGTTACGATGTTCGTCCTCAAGAGCCTGGATGAGTTTTTGGGTATAAGCTATGCCTGGGAAACGGGACGCAGGGAGGGGGAAAAAACCATGGCTGCCTATCTCGAGCGGGCGATGAGGGAGGGCCGCGACTTGAGTCTTCTGGAAAAAATAAAAGCCAAGCTGGAATCTCTCTGTCATGCCTACGGAGAATTTACCAACCTTTATGCCCTGGGACATTCTTATAAGGAGGGCTATGAATTGGTTAAAGCCAGCCTTGCCGAGGTCGACGCCAAGATCCGGCAGCATAAAGAGTGGCTGAAGCTGTTGGAGAAAAAAGAAGGGAAAACGCCGCCAAAAAAACCCGGGATTTCCTCCATTCCATCACCGGACAAGGATTTGAAAAAGGAAAAATCCATAAAAACGTTTGATCTCCCCGAGGCAGAAAGAGACAAATCAAGGGGCGTCAGTACGGTTAAGGTATCCGATGTTGTTGTATCCCCCGCTTCTGTGGAGCCGGGGAAAAAAATAAATATTGCAGCCGGAATATCCGGTAGGCGGGTGGCGGACATGATCGACCTGGACCTTTCCTGCCTCGTTGACGGACGTTTGGTGGATAGCCGAACCGAGGGAGGCCAGCGGGGAGGTTTTGATTTTTCCTACCATGTATCATACGAAGTACCGGATAACGTCGCTGCCAAGACATATAAGGTTCAGGTAAGTGCTGTTTTTCGGTCGGCCGATGAACTTTTCGAACAAAAGGATCGTGAAGCGGCCCGGAGCAGCGGGGAAGGGGCCTTTGAAGTGACGGGAGGCCTTCAGGTTGCCTGGGTTGTCACTTTTAAGGGATCCGTAACCATCGATCGGGTGTATCCCTGGGCAAAAGACGGCTCCGTTGAGGTCATAAACGGAACCTGCAATAACGTGCTTTTTACTTATTATCCCTACGGTGTGCCGTCGGTCAATCCTAATGGGGCTCCTCGAAATACACTTCCCTTTTCGGGAAAATCCAGTTATGTTTTTTTAGCAGGCTGCGTAAGTCCTGAAGATAAGCTTGTTTGGAAAGAAACATACCGCTATCAAGAAACCGGGGAACTTTGGACCTCGAAAAGAAAACTGTCTTGGATTAATCTTTCCATGTTGAATCCGGATGAGATGCCTTGGACCGGTCATCATATCACAGGAAGGTATGAACTGCAGGCGGATATGCCCACGGCCAGGATTGATGATCCCTATTTCACGTATGACGGGGTTTTCTCGCCGGACTTTTCTTCAGGACAGGGAGTCATCATTGTCTATAAGCAGAAACCACGTGCTGATGGACATTTTGATGACGTGAAGTTATTCGATGGCCGGTGGCATGTCAAGCGGACGGGGGAGGAATACGTCACGGGGACAATGGCCGAGAAGCTTCTGGAAAAATTCGGAAGAAAATAAGATATGTCATGACCTGCTTGGCTCATGAATAATACAGGTTTATAATCTTTTAACGCGCTTGGCGATTTTTTTCAGCATCTTGTCATAGGTCAGGGGAGGTCCTGTGGTGATATTTTTCCCGTCGATAAAAACCGCGTCTTGAAGGCCCCATTCTCGAAAAACCTCACGGTCTGAAGTGTCAAAACCCTGAAATTCGACTTCCTCCCCGAATGAAGCTGCCGCATTTTTAGCCCGCTCGTAGTTGATGCCTCCGACGGAACAGACACCGCTGACAAAGGCCGAGACGACGACCTTACCGGGAATACGCTCCGGTTTTTTGCGGGGACGTATCCATTTGGGGGATTCGGCATCTTTTTCAAAGGGCTTCCAGAGAAGGACCTGCATACCCATTTTGTCCACTTTTTTGTAACCGCGCTTTTTATACCAGGAAGCTTTCATCCAAAAGGGAAGGGACAATCCCCAAGCTACCAATCCCTTGGCGCCGCGTTTTTGGACATCTTCTTCGGCGGTTTGAAGGAGGGCCTTACCCATGCCTTTTTTTTGGAAATTGCCCCGTCCTTCCTTATGACCGTGGACCCAGATGCAGGGAATAAAATACAGATCCCGTCCCTCTGCGAGCGAGTATTCAATGGGGATGTACTGAATCATACCGCCGACCTGACCGTTATCGTCTAAGGCCAGTTTGACGCCGAGACCGTGATTTTTCATCTTTTTTACCCAGCAGGTCCTGTGTTCCCCGGATTCTTTCATGTCATCGGACCAGTCTTCCAGGCAATGGATAAAAAGTTTTTCATGTTCATCACTGAGATTGATGATTTTCATTCTCCCTCCATAATGCGAGGAAATGGTTTACAAAATTATATTACAGAATGGTTTTAGTTAAAAGGTAAACATGTTATTCAGGAATATAACCCTTCATAATTCATATTATTACCGAAAACCATCATTAAATGACACAACCTATTGAAATTATTTGTTGGTGTTGGCAAAATTTATGAATAATGCAGGATAAGAAAGGAAAAAGAACGGTCTCTGTTTTACATGTCAAAAACCGGAACGAGTGGCGAACCTGGCTGGAAAAACATTTTGAAAGAGAGAAAGCGGTCTGGTTGATCTTCAACAAAAAACACACGGGCAAACCTTGTGTTCCCTATGAGGATGCCGTGGAAGAGGCCATATGTTTCGGCTGGATTGACAGCATTGTCAAACGAATGGACGAGAAACGATTCTGCCGTAAATTTACTCCGCGGACCAACACCGGAAAGTGGTCACAGTTGAACAAAATGAGGGCAAAAAAAATGATGAAAGAAGGCAAAATGATCGAAGCCGGCCTGGATAAAATCAATTTGGAAGCTTGGGAAAAAGATGCCGGAAAAAGTTCGGTGTCCGCCAGGCCGACATTCTCCCTCTCCGCTGAAATGGAAAAAGAATTGAAAAAGAACAAAAAAGCCTGGGCCAATTTTAACACCCTTGCCTCTTCTCATAAACGCAACTATATCGGATGGATCATGAGCGCCAAAAAGGAAGAGACACGCCAGCGGCGCTTCAAGGAGGCCGTCTCACTTCTGGCAAAAAATAAAAAGTTGGGTTTGAAGTAAGATTTTTTACAACTATTTGTCCTGATATTCCGTATATATAAACGAAAGAGAAAAAAATGAAAGACCTAACACTGTACGAATCCATTTTTCTTGTGGCGATACTCCGTCTGGGTAAAAAAGCTTATGGTATCAATATCCGCCGGGAGATAAGGAATCAGACAAAAAAAACCCTTTCCTACGGAACGCTCTACAGTTACCTGGACCAGCTCTTCCGTAAAGGACTGGTTGAACGCAGTGTGGGGGAGCCGACAAAGGAGAGGGGTGGAAGAAGAAAAGTCTACTATCGTATGACTCCTCGGGGAAAAGAGGCGCTTAAGGCCGCCCATGAACTCCATAAGTCGATTTGGGAAGCCTTGCCTGAGCACGCCTGGGAGGAAACTTCTGCATGAAAAACCGCCGCCTTACACCGCCTCCGTTTGCTCTTTGGATCGTCCGTACGTTTTCCCGTTCGGAAGACAACTTTTCCGTTCTGGGAGATATGGAAGAGGAATTTTTCCTTCGCAGCCAAGAAATGGGACTTTGCCGGGCTAAATGGTGGTTCCGGTTTCAGGTTTTACAATCGCTTCCGCGATTTCTGAGAAATTCTTTGGTATGGAGTTTTGTCATGTTCAAAAATTATTTTATTGTCGCTCTGCGCAACGTGAAAAAGCAAAAAGGTTATTCCTTCATCAATATCGCCGGATTGGCCGTCGGTATGGCTGTCTGTATTCTTATTCTGCTGGTGGTACGGGATGAGTTTAGCTATGACCGGTTCCATGAAAAAGCCGACCGTCTCTACCGGGTGATCCGGGTCGACAACAGGGATACCGACCAGCGCCGCATTGCCTTGACCCAAGCCCCTCTGGCCGATGCTCTGAAACAAACGTTTCCAGAGATTGAAGAGGCCGCCACGTTCAACTACAGCGGAGGTTCCATCAGAATCAGCGATGAATATTTCCCAGGCATCAGGATAAGTTTGACCGATCCGTCTTTTTTCCGCATGTTTTCCTTTGATTTTCTAAGAGGGGATCCCGATACGGCCCTTAATGATCCCCATTCCGTTGTCATCACTGAAGAAGAGTCGGAAAAATTTTTTGGCCCAAAGGATCCCCTGGGGAAGGTTTTGGAATTTCGTGGTTTGGTGGACCTAAAAGTTACCGGTGTTTTTCGGAAACCCCGGCATTCGCATATCGAACTCGGCCTCATCATGTCAAAGGAGTTGTACCGGGAGGCCGGCGTGGATATTCAGACCTGGCAGCGATTCAATTATACGACCTATGTCCTCCTCCGTAAGAACGTCCGGCCCGAAGATGTCAATAGCAAGCTGTTCACATTTCTCGATTCCATATTCAGCGCAGATACCCGAATGGCCTTGGAGCTTCAGCCGTTAAAAAGGATCTATCTTCACTCCGGCTTTGATTATGATGTTATGATACGAACCAGTGATATTCGCTTGAGCGTTATTCTTTCTATCATTGCAATTTTCATTCTGGTTATTGCCTGCGTAAATTTTTTGAATCTGGCAACAGCCCGGTCTGAGAAACGGATGAGGGAAGTCGGTTTGAGGAAGGTGGTCGGAGCCTCCCGTTCACAGCTTATCCGCCAGTTTCTTAGTGAGTCCGTTTTTTTGGCTTTTTTGGCCGCGGCCGTCGCTGTCATTCTTGTGGAGTTTTCTCTACCGTTTTTCAATAATCTGCTGCAAAAGGATATGACCTTGTTTGGTACGATGAGTCCCGGCATGATTTTTTCTCTGTGTGCAATTGCGATGATCACCGGACTCGCCGCTGGAGTTTATCCCGCCTTCGTCCTCTCCTCTCTGCAGCCGGTTTGTACCGTGCAGGGAAAGCCAAAAAAAGGAAGAAATTTTTTGCGGCGGCTGCTTGTGGTCAGCCAGTTTGCCGTTTCCCTTATCCTGGTTATCCTCACGGTTGTCGTTTATAAACAGCTTCATTACATGCAGCATAAAAAGCTGGGATACGATAAGGAAAACCTGGTCTGTATATCCCTTGATCAAGAAAACAAAGGCAGGTACTCTGCGCTTAAAAATTCATTTCTGAGTATGCCTCAAGTGGAAAACGTAGCGGCCGCCATGAACCTTCCGAACTGGCAGGGGCCTTCTTATAATCTTGAAAACTGGGAAGGGAAGGAGAGCGACAGCAGTATTCAAATGCACCATGGATATGTCGATTATGATTACTTCGAGACTTACAAGATGGAGATCATTCAAGGCAGGGGATTCTCAAAGGAATTTTCTGCGGACAAACGAACATCACTTATTGTCAATGAAGAAGCCGTCAGGCGGATGGGCATGGAAGATCCTATAGGAAAACAGTTGGATACGCTGGACGGACCGGGACGTATCATCGGGGTCGTTAAAGATTTCCATTTCGATAACCTGAGGAATAAGATCAGTCCCATGCTTTTTCAGCTCGAACCCGCTAATACCCGATTCGTCATTGTCCGCATCCAACCCGGAAATATTCAACGTACTATAAATTCTCTTGAAAAAAGGTGGAAAGAGGTCGTATCCAACCAGCCTTTCAGGTATGCCTTTCTTGATGATGTGTTGAACCTGATTTATATATTTGAGATCACTATCGGAAAAACAATTTTATTCTTCTCTGGATTGGCCGTTTTTATCGCCTGCATGGGGCTATTCGGGCTGGCCTCTTACACGGCCGAACAGCGGACCAAAGAGATAGGCATTCGAAAGGTTCTGGGCGCCACGATTCCGAATATCATGGCCATCCTCTCTCAAGAATTCAGCAAACGTGTCGTTCTGGCCGGTCTTATAGCCTGTCCCCTGGCTTATCTTGGAGCGGGGATGATCCTCTCACATTATGCTTACCGGACTTCCCTTGATGTGTTGATTTTTCTGCTTCCCGTTGTTGGGGCTTTCATCTTGGCCTTTTTTACGGTCAGCTTCCAGTCCGTAAAAGCAGCCCTATCCCGTCCGGTCGATTCTTTACGGCATGAATAGAAATCTAAAATTCGAGGAATTCGGGGAGAGAGTAGGTCTGATCCTAAAATCGAGATCTATTCTGTCATTTTTCAAACACGACTTTTCCATCCACCACGGTCATCAACACATTCATATTCAGAACATCCGTAGGATCATTCTTCAAAATATTACGATCTAGCACCACCAAATCCGCCAATTTGCCTGTTTGTAACGACCCGCGAATTTTGTCCTCTCTCATACATCCATATGCACCATTCAATGTAAAGCACCGGATGGCTTCTGACATACTTATCTTGTGATGGGGCAACCAGCCGCCTTGAGGTTTTCCCTCATTGTCGGTCCGGTTTACGGCAGCATTGAGCACATATTTAGGATGGCAATAAAAGATAGCGCCGGCATTGCCTGGCACATCTGAGCCGAAATTCATCATAATACCCTTATCCAGGAATGTACGAAAAGGAAAAGCCAGTTTTTCTCTCTCCGGACCGAGCCGGTCAATCAGCCAGCGCATATCATCAGGAATCTGGCTGGGATTGGTCTCCACAATCAGATTCAACGCTTTGATTCGTTCCATTTCTCTGGGCTGGACTATTTCAGCATGGATAATGCGGAACATGCTCATGTCGCTTTGGAAATCCTGATGAATCCGCTCCAGCACATCGATGACTTCTGATATGCCGCGGTCGCCGATAGCGTGTGAATCGACACCAAAACCATGCTCGACAGCATCTTTACAATAGTTAAAATAAACCTCCGGATTGCCTGTAAGGCTGCCGGGGGTATCGGAATCGCTGTTGTACTCCTGATAGTGGCCCATGTAATCGGGCCGGTCAGTGTAGGGCTCAAACAGCATCGCTCCCCGTGATCCGAGAAAACCGTCATTTGCACTCTTGAAGTTGCCTAACCGAAGGAAATGATCTCGTTGCCGGCTTTTGGGATGCATACCTATGTTAAAATTTCCAGTAAATACCTCTTGACTCAGGTCCAGCCACGGCCTCACCCATACCCGGCAGGTTAGTCGGCCATCCTCGTGCAGTCTCACCCAGCGGTCCACCTGTTTGAAACTGCGTACCAGGTCATGAATCTCCACAATTCCCATGGCGGCCAGGAGTTTTAAAGCGTGCCGTGCTTCAGCCATAAGCCGCCTTTCCGACTTGGGTTTGATCACAGCACGGATTTTTTTTAGGGCGGGCGATCCTTTAAAAATCAGCCCGGTGGGTAATCCGGATTTATCCAGCTTCATTCCCTTCAAGGATGACTTATCCAAACCCGCAGCTTTTAAAGCAGCTGTATTGGCTAAAAATAGATCCTCCTGGTAGTTGCTGAGAAAACAGGGATTATCGGCGGTATAGGGATCAATGGTTCGGCGATGGGGCTGCCATTGATTCTGGGTATCAACCATACTTATCTCCCCTTTGCCGGCCGCCCACAGGAGGGAGCCTCCCCATTGGCCGCCTATGATCCATTCTCCGGGGCCCACATTTTCAACTACCCGCTGTATCTCTTTGATTAATCCGGCATCGTCGTTCACATCCATCAATTGAATATCAAACTGCTGGGCGGCAAAACCGGTAAAATGAACATGGGCATCGATGAAACCGGGGAGCAGCAATTTGTCCTTCAGGTCCACCACCCGGGTTCTATCACCGATGTAGGGAGCAGATTCTCCTTCATCGGCCAGCAGAGCCACTATTTTATTTCCTTTAACAACCAGTCCTCTGGCCCAGGGCCGGTCAGTATCCACTGTATAGACATCTCCTCCTTTGAAAACCAGGTCAGCCGCTGGCTTTTTGCCGGTGCAAAAGGACAGGGCCAACATCAAAAAAACCAAACCGATATTTTTATAATTCATTTATCCCTCTGAAAAAAATTTTTCTATATAGCCCTTACCAACCCCCACATTTTATAACTTTAAAAAATGAATTCAAGACCTTCTTAGAACTTTTTCTAACTGGGATCGATCACGGTACCACAACGTAGGCGTACATCATCTGGTCGACCCATGAACCATCCTTGAAAGCGCTGCAGCGCAGTCTTCCCTCCAAGATATATCCCGCCTTCTCCAATACACGGAAAGAAACTCCATTCCATGCATAGGGAAGCGCATAAACGCGGCGCAGGGTGAATGTTTGGACCGCATACTCCGTAACGGCCTTCAAGACCTCGGACATGATACCGCAGCCCCAATAACGTTCGCTCAGCCAATAGCCTATTTCTGCGCTGAATCGCTCGACATCCGTATGCAGCCCCAAACCGATGGATCCGACGGCTTCACCATTTTTTTCGATACAGAAATATGTTTCCGGTTTTTTCTTCAATGCCGTTTCGATGAAGCGATGCGCGTCAGCCAAAGTGTAGGGATGGGGAAAGGCATCCCTGAGATTCCGCCAAATCTTTCGGTTGTCGGCATGTACGGTAAGAGCTTCGGCATCATTTTTCCGCCAGCTTCTTATCTTACAAGTTTCGAGGAGAAGTTCCATTCGTTTTCAATCCGGCTTCTATTCCATTTTTTTTGATTTCCTATTTTTTTTGTTTTTATCTTATGTTCAATATTTCAAAGAATCGCTTACTTGAAACCGTCGGTAAAAGAAAAAACGAAAAAAACCGTGTGCTTTCGTCCGGAATTTATTTTCAACGCTTTATTTTTTTAAAAAAAAACGGAAGACATCTCCCGGATTGTCGGCACAAATGATATTTTTTGTTGCCCCTATTCTACGCCGGATCTGGTTGAGGATTTTTCTTTCCAAAAGTTCTTTTCCCATAAAGAAAACCGCCTTTGGATTCAGGATTATCGATTCGAGATAAGCTTCTCTTATGCCGTTTCCTTTTTCCGGGCCTATGCCGTCCGGCGTGCCGAGGAATAAAAGGTCAACCTTGGGAAGATTTTCTCCAACGAATGTGACGGCTTTGGCGTCTTTTTTTGTGCTGATATAATTATCACAGAGGCCGGCCAGCCAGAATAAGACCAGACCATCTCCTTCAATAAAATATCCTTTTTGATTCTGATAAGAATCTATGACTGTAATTTTCAGTCCTTCTACAGTGATCGGCTGTCCGGATTTGGGGAAATGAGCATGGGTAAGATTTAATCTTGAGTAATTTCGGTCGTAGCTGATGTTTAAAATAAACGAGAGATGTTCCATACGATCCTGCATGGAATAGACAGGCGTCCGGCCTTGCAGCGCGTGGGTAGGTTCTAAAGGATGGAAGCCCAAATCAAAATAAATCCATGCCGCGTCTTTCATTTCATCGCCAGTGAGGTACCCGTTTGTGATCGATTTGTCAGGGGATGGACGGCCTATTTCAGAATAGGCGAAAATCAGAAAGTGTTTCTGAGTGCATATTCCCCAGCTTCCGTTTTGAAGTTTGATGATGACAGCCTCGCCGGATTTTAAAGTCTGATTAAGCAGGTTCTTGGCTGAAATCACATTCTCGGCTGCTTTTTGAATTCCTCCCCGTTTCTTGAGAAATTCAGCCGTCAAAAACTGCCCGTATCGCAGGGCGTAATCAAGGGGGGTCCATCCGTTCTCATCTTGCTCATTGACATTGAAGCCTTTTCGGATCAAAAGGTCCGCCGTCTCTTTTCGTCCACGAATAGCCGCCAGATGGAGAAAATTTTTGTTTGATGGCAGCCCCTGGTATCGAATCTCGGCGCCGTGTTCCATTAATTTTTCAGTGATATTTATATAGCCGTCTCTGATGGCGACATAGAGGGGCGTTCTGTTGAGGAAATCGGGTGTGTCGGTGTCGGCTCCTTTTTCTATTAAATATGTCAGATATTCCAGATTATTATTCAGGACGGCAAAATAGAGGGGAGTAGTCAGGGCATTGCATTGAATGTTGATATCGGCGCCATGTTCTAAAAGAAACCGGCTTAAAGAAAAAAGGTCGGCCATGGAAGAATGAATCAGCGGTGTGGCTCCCCCGATGGCACTGGTATCGATGACTGCGCCGTTTTCCAGGAGAAGGTTTATCATGTCGGGATCGTTCATGAATCCGGCGAAATGGATGGGAGCCCTCAGGTTGCTGTCACCGACACGTACCGAAGCCCCTTTTTGTATCAGGAGCTTGACCATTTCTTGATTGCGCCGAATGATGGCCGTGAAGAGGGGCGTGCATCCTCGGGCGTCTTCCTCGTTTACGAGAATTTGATTTTTTTTCAGCAAAGCCTCTACTTCTTCGAGGTTCCCTTCTGATACGGCTCGATGGATGTTTTGGGAAAATCCGAAGGAGAAGAGGCCGAGGAGGAGAAGGAATAGCGGCATCCCTGTTTTGAATTTGTTGAGGGTAAATTTAAAAAAACGACATGATATAAGATAAATATCAATCAAGTTTTTTGTCCGGTTTGTTTTGTTCATGGTATATCCTTTGATTTTAGTCCTGGCCATGTGATTCTAATCCTTTCTGGCTGAGAGAGACAGCCGCTTTCGTTTGTTTGTGTTGTTGAAACTTATAGGATTGTCATTTTTATGACTGCAAAAAATATGCCAGAATTTTTACATGAGAAATGTTTTTTTTTGCAAATGGTTAGTGTTCTGTCATGAACAGTCTGTGTCCGATTTTGAATAGTGGTTTTGTCACCAATATTAAATGCCTTATCTTGGAATTCATCTTTTAAGATGTTACAGTTATCTGTGATCCTTACGGTGAAATAGTTGAATAAAACAGGTTGAATAGGCTATGAGATATAAAAGATTCAGTGGAACGAAAAAAAGAGTTTCCGTTCTTGGATTCGGCGGGATGCGGTTCGACCCGAAGAATGAAGAATTGGCGGTGCGGTCGGTTCTCCGAGCCGTAGATCTCGGCATCAATTATTTCGATACAGCACCGGGTTATTGTGACGATAAATCGGAAACATTCATTGGGAAAGCTCTCGCTTCTCTTTCGAGAAATATCAGAGATGAAATTTTTGTTTCCACAAAATCCAGCATAAATGCCGATCCAACAGCAGATGCAGTACAAAAGCGTATTGAAGGCCAACTGAAAAAGTTGAACTGCGAGAGCATCGATTTCTACAACATGTGGAGTATACTCGACCTGGATCAATTTAGAAGAATTATGGCTCCCAATGGCCCTTATAAAGGGGCGGTTCAAGCCCGGAAGGAGGGTTTGATCAAGCATCTTTGCTTCACCACCCATGCCAGCGGCGAGGAAATCGTTGAAATAGTAAAAACCGGAGCTTTTGAAGGTGTCACATTGGGCTACAATGTTCTGAACCATGAATTCCGTAAGCTGGGAATGAAGGCCGCAGCGGCTGAGGGAATGGGCGTCGTCACCATGAATCCTTTGGGGGGAGGCATGCTCACCCGGGATGCTGAGAAGCTTTATGTCCTTAAGGAAAATGAGGAAGATTCTTTTATAGCGGCCGCCCTCAGGTTTAACCTTTCCCATCCTGAAATTACCGTGGTGTTATCCGGCATGAAAAATCCTGGAGAAGTTGAAGAAAATGTAAAGACTGCAGAGGCCACTACCGGTCCTGACCTCGGGATCATAATGCGTATCCGTGAAAAGTTTGAATCCCTGGGAGAATCATTTTGCACCAGTTGCCGTTATTGCTTGGAACATTGCCCCGAAAACATACAGATTCATCTTTTTGCCGCCATGTGGGACCGGGTCCGTATGAAGATGCCGGAAGAAGCGCTGCGCATGTTCCATTTTTACAGTTCGAATGAAG
Organism: Candidatus Aminicenantota bacterium; assembly: GCA_016927475.1. Lineage (GTDB taxonomy): Bacteria > Acidobacteriota > Aminicenantia > Aminicenantales > Aminicenantaceae > JAFGMO01. Next base: position 5,175 of record JAFGMO010000057.1, on the reverse strand, counting down.
ATTTTTGGCTGAAAGGGTCGAGGCCATGGGATTGTACGGAGTGCGGCGAATGCGAAAAATTCTGCACGCAGCATCTTTCTATCCGGGAATATATGCGGAATATCGCGGATTTTTTGATAACAAACACATCGACATAGCCTATATTATTCACGAGCCAAGGGATTAAGCCGGGTTGGTTGATGCAGGTGGGAGGGGTCAGCCTGTGAAACGGTATGTTATTGCGAGAGTCCAGAGGACTCACGGCAATTCCATGAGAAGGTGATGTTATTTCCTTTTACCCGTATTTCTTTTGACCCGTCTCGTTTCCTTAAGAAGATTTTGAACATCGACACTCATGGTGAGATTGGATTGTTGTTCTTCTATAACCAGGAATTTAAATAGGATTTCTCCTATATGAAACTCATCCCCGGATGTTAATGAGGATTTTTTGTTTCTTAAAAGAATATCGGGTTTGATGAGGACCCCGTTTGCGCTTCCCAGGTCCGTTATGGAAAATGTTTTTTTGTCATATCCCACTTTAAGGTTGGCGTGTCGCCGGGAAACCGTTCCTGAGTTGAGAAAAACTTCACAGAGGGAATCTCTGCCGATAAAATTGTTTCCGCAAGCAAGCTGGAACACTTTTCCGGGAGAGTCTCCCACGTCATTATTTCCCTCGATGATTGTCAATTGGATGGATATTTCCGGAACATCATATTCTTTCTTTTTTCTGAATAGGACCATTGGTTTTTCCTCTTATTTATATTTCTTTTTACGTTGAATATCAATATAAAGCGATATCAACATGGTAAAGAGGAGAAGAGCAAAACCCAAACCGAAGACGATCTCAAAGATAACAAAAAATTTTGCCGTCCCGTTTGCAGGCTGGATATCTCCGTATCCGACAGTAGTGATGGTTACGACGCTGAAGTAGAACAGGTCAAAATATGGAATATGAGAAGGATTGGCGATTATAAAGGCCTTTCCATTAAAAACCTGTTGGAGTCCGTTGAATATGGTGGCAAAACTGATGATGGCGCCCAGGTATTTGATAAGGGCGCCTATGATTTCCTGCCGCATTTCCTGTACTTGGGTGATATCGATCATACCTCTTTTTTTTTCCAGTTTTTCGTGTCCGAAGACGGAGAGAAATATATCACCGGCCAGAATATAAATGTAAAAGACGGCAAAAACAATTCCGAAGATGGGGAATAGTTTAAAAGGAATAAAAAGAAGAACAACAGGAAAGATCCAAAAAATACAAAAATGAAACAATACGGCGCAAAGGTCGCTGGTCTTGTCAGCGATCCGGAATTCTAAATCGGAAAGAAAGTTAAGTATGGAGACCCACACTTCAAATGCTCTTTTCTATTCCTCTTTGCTAAAGCTAAACCCTCGCACTTGCTACATTAAAAAGATTAAGAGAAAAAATGTCAAGAGAATAACCGAATTCACCTTTTTGAGGTATCCATTATTGAGAAGAGCTCAACTAACTCCGCTTATTCCCTTAAAATCCCGTTTATGACAAAAAAGATGAATTTCAATAAGAATAGATCTACTTTATGATTATGATGATCAAGGTTTTCATAAAGGCAGACAAAATGAAGAGTCTTTACTTTGATCCCATGAACTTTTTTACAAAAATTTGCGTATACACCGGTGAAAACACAAACTACGGAAGAAAAGAATGAATGAGGAGAAATTTTAGTGACGAGAGCCGCATTAAAAGGACATATAGAAAGAATATTTGATTCTTTATCCATAAAACCTTTTTGTCCCGTAATTTCATTTATTGTTATTTTGTGCCTGCTTATCGGCCTTCCGCTTTCCGCCTATCCTGTTTCAATAGGTCCCCATGAAGAATCCAAAACAGCTCCAAAACCTGTCGATATCCCAAAGCTATCTCATCCCCCTAAAATTGACGGCAAGTTTGATAATCCACTTTGGGAGCAGGAAGCCCTGCGTATAGACGACTTTCTCCAGTTCGTTCCCAAGGAAAAAGGCGAACCCAGCCAGAAAACCGTTGCCTGGCTTGGTTATGACAAGAAAAATCTTTATGTCGCCATTCGGGCCTACGACAGTGAATCGGAGAAGCTTCGTTATTGTGTCACCACCCGGGACAACTGCATGGAAGACGACTGGGTGTTCGTATCCATCGACACTTTCAATGAAAAGCGCCGTTCGTATTTCCTTATCCTGAATCCCCTCGGGATTCAAATGGATATGCTGCGCCTCGAAGAAGGAGGCAACGACAACATGGACGAATCCTGGGATATGGTGTTTTTTTCGGACGGCCGGGTGGATGATGAAGGATTTTATGTAGAGATGGCCGTTCCCTTCAAGAGCATCCGTTTTCCGGATGCCGAGAGGAAGGTATGGTCGGTGATCGTAGGGAGAACGATCGCCCGGACAGGAGAGATTGTTTCCTGGCCTCACATGTCCCAGAGTAAACCGGGACTTTTAACTCAAGCGCGTGAGATGGTCATTGAAGGCGCGGTGGAGAAAGGTTCCAACTTTGAAATCATGCCCGTAGCGACGTCGCTGACGACAAAGGAGAAAAGCATCAATTTCCAGCCGGGAGTAAATTTCAAATGGGGAATAAACTCCAATATGACGATGGACCTGACGGCCAATCCCGACTTCAGCCACATCGAGGCCGATGCTCCCCAGATCGATATCAACCAGCGGTTTGCGCTGTACTATAATGAAAAACGGCCTTTTTTCCTGGAAGGAATGGAGATTTTCCGTTTTCCGGATCTCGATATGGTCTATACGCGGAGGATCATCGACCCCATCGGCGGGGCGAAACTGACGGGCAAAGCGGGGCGTTTCACCTACGGTGTGCTTTCGGCGCTGGATACGGATCCGACATCAAGCCTGTGGAACATCAGCGGGGCAGCGGCGGATGATGAGAATCTGGGAAACGCATTGTTTAATGTATTCCGTGTGAAGGCGGATGTATTCAAGGAAAGTTACATTGGATTTGCCGTTACGGATAAGGAGATGAACGGTTCCTGGAATCGTGTAGCGGGTTTTGACGGACAGCTCAAATTTAAAAACAGCTGGTTTTTATCCTTTCAAGCCATGGGGTCCAAAACAAAGTACGAAGGAGGCACGACGGCCTTGGCTCCGGCGCTGTATCTGGACTTCAGCTATTTCAGCAAAAAATGGAGTCTGGGTACTTACGGACTAGCGCTCCATCCTGATTTTGAGGCTTCAGCAGGATTTGTGAACCGGACGGATTACCGGACGGTTGGAATCTTTGCGGGCAGAAGGTTTTTTCCGGAAAAGAAGAACTTTCAGCGGGTGGATTTATACCTTAATGCGGGACGAAGATATGGTTATTCCGAAGACATCATGCAGGATGAGTGGCTGCGGGGGGAAGTGCTGTTTCGCTTTACGGAGTTCAGCATGGTGGAGATCGAGTACTGCAACCAAATGGAACGGTATGGAGGAATCGATTTCAGACGGAATAAACTGGAGATTGGGGGGGAGCTGCAGTTCGTCAAATGGATGCCCTTCGGTTTTTATTTCGAGACGGGAGAAAGCATCTGGTATGATGAGGCGGATCCTTTTTTAGGTTGGGCCAATACCTACAGCTTATATGCAGCCTTCAAACCGAGCCGAAGAATGAGGATGGCCTTTGAATTTTCCAAGCAGACATTCTGGGAAGAGTGGGGCGGCGAGCAGATTTTTGATTATAATGTCCTGCGAACCCGGTTGACCTACCAGATTTCAAAACAGATTGGTTTGAGGACCATTGTCGATTATAACCATTATTATAAAAAGGTGTACGGAAGTTTTCTGTTCAGTTGGGTTCTGAGGCCGGGAACGCTTTTTTACCTTGGTGTTGACAATAACATGATTCAAAACGATTCAGGCCGTTATATCAACGACAATTACAGCGTTTTCTTGAAATTTTCTTATTGGTTCCGCTTGTAAGTCGTGCGGCAAGCTTTTCCAGGGTATCCAATCTCATTATGTGTCATACTCCGATTCATTCGGGTAATATACTCTTAGTAATATGTCATTCCCCGATCACCCGAACTTGTCGGGTGACATGCCCATTCGGGGAATCCACTATTAGTCATATGTCATTCCCCGATTCATTCGGGGAATCCACTCCTTTTATTTAATCTGCCTGGATCACCCGGATAGACTTGTCTTCCGACTCGTTCGGGGGACCGGATGATGACTGTTATTATTTTCTATGTAATAAAGATATTGAGAGGGGTCTGTGAAACCTATCTTCAGTTTTTTGCGTAATAATAAAAGGGATGGTAACAAAATGAACAACCATAAGACCGGAATATTTTTACTGGTTTTTTTGTTTTTCTTTGTGTTTTCTCAAGGGCGTGCCGTTACGGCCCTCGATTCATTTGACCAAAAGAAAACATTTCGCATCGAGGATTGGGAGTTCGGCCTTAATTTCCGCCAGCCTCCTCTTAAGATCATGAATGCCATCGGCATAAAACCGGGTATGGTTGTCGGTGAAATCGGCGCCGGAACCGGCCGGATGACCATGTGGCTGGCCCAAAGGGTCGGGGAAAACGGCCGGGTTTATGCCAATGATATCGATAAAGAAGCCCTGGCGCATCTGCGGGAACGATGTCGAAGGGATGGATTCGAGAATGTCGAAATTGTCTTGGGCGAAACAACGGATCCCAAACTGCCGGCGGGGAAGCTTGATATCGCCTTCATGATCAATGTTTATCACCATCTGGCGGACCCCGTGCCTGTTATCAGGAATATCCTGCCCAGTTTGAAAGAAGACGGCCTTTTAGCTGTCGTAGAGTGCGATCCCGAAAAGGTTGAATGGGGAGCCGGGCACGGCTGCTCAACTAGTGAAAAAATGACCTCAGAGCTTAAAGAAGCGGGATTTAAGATTATTCGTGTCGAGACGTTTTTAAAGGAAGATAATATCTATATCGCGAAAGTTGTATCGCTAAAGCAACGGCAAAATTGATGAATTTTTCATGCGCTTGCGCATGAAAAATTCATAAACTTTGCCAACACCAACTGATAATTTCAATAGTATGTATCATTTAATGATGGTTTTTGGTAAAACTGATATTGAAACATTTTCCATGACCGTTCTCAAGAAAATGTTGGCCAAATTTCCCTTTCAGGCGAGCCGATCTTACCACATCTGCTTTGTTGCAGCCTGTCGTTGCGAGGAGCATGGCGACGCGGCAATCT
>JAFGMO010000056.1 GCA_016927475.1 Candidatus Aminicenantota bacterium | reverse complement strand
GCAGGATTTTTGTTTTCTCCAGGTCACCGCTCATAACCGCCCTGAAGATTTCCTGTGAGAACACGCTTTTCATCAAAAAAACAAGTAAGCAGGAAAATATGAATGTTTTTTTTGCCATAATTGTTATCCTTTTTTCTGAAGACAGTACCAACTTTTAAAAAACCAATGGCGGGTTCTAAGTTTAAAGAACCGCCGCTATGTACGTATGATTAATGTTTGTGCGAGTGGTAAACCTTGGCCACAATCTTCCAGCCGTTTTCGAATTTGAGCAGGGAAAGATAGTCGGTATAAATCAAGTCGCCGTTTTTACCTATTTCCACCTTGGCTGAGGCACAGCCCCCTGTTACATCCAGACTCATGATTTTACACTCCATCGCTGATTTTTCGGGTTCAAAACCGGGATCATTTTTTTTCTTCTCGATAGCCTGAATCCAAACGGCAATGGGATACTTGGCCAGCTGCGTCCCTTTAGCAGAAAAAATGGCGAAATCGGGATGAAATCCCTTTTCCATGGCCTTTGTATCCAGGTCATTGAAGGCACCGTTAAAATAAGAACTTTTTATGACCTTTTCTACGGCAGCCTGATCATCAGCACAGAAAAGATTGCTGAAAATCAATGGAATGACGACCAAACCCAAGATAATGAAAGACTTTTTTTTCATTGTTATCCTCCTATTTACAATATTTTTAAAGATTATAGGGTCTCAATTTTTCGATGATTTTCGCATCCACCCAGAAAATATCACGACTGCTGTTAACATCTCTGACAAAAAACAAATTTCGACCATTCCCGGTTACATAGGGACGCGTTTCGTTGGCTGATGTATTGATGGTTTCTCCGAGATTGAAGGGCCCGGTCCATTCCCCGTTCTCTTGCTTATAAGCAATGTAGAGGTCATTCCCTCCATATCCTCCTGGCCTGTCCGAACACCACAATAAATATCTCTCATCAGGGGCGATAAAGGGATCGTGATCGTTTAATGATGAATTGATGAACTTTCCCAGATTCTCGACTGCACGGTATTCTCCGTGCTGCGGTTTAGAACGGTAGAGGTCTGATTTTCCAAACCCGCCTTTTCTGTTGCTGAAGAAATAAAGTGTTTTATCATCGGCGACCGAAGGCCAGGAATCGAATCCGTCGGTATTGACAGACGGACTGAGCCGTTGGGGAGGAAGCCAGCCGCTGGATGTTTTAACCACTTTCCATAGGTCTATATCAAAGGTAGGACCGCTTCCGTCCAGGTTTTTTCTCCAGGCGAAAAAGATTTCTGTGCCTTCCGGGGCATCGGGGTATGCATGAAACCAGGGTTTGCCCGTATTTTTTGACTGGCGAGGTTTAGTCCACTCTCCGTTTTTAGATTCCGTTCTGTAGAGTGGGGCATAGATCCAGTCTTTATCAAAATCCGGCATGATACGTTCGAAGATGAAGATTGAATCTTTCTTGAAAAAACCGAACATCATTTCTTTCCCGTTGGTGCAAACAATGCCCGGTGCGAAAACCACTGGTGTTTTCCCCGGCGGCTTCTGCCCGAGGTAGGGACCGGTGAGTTTGGGGAAATCCTTCGAATCCTTACCGGCCAAACAAATGCCGGTCAAAATGATGATCGCCATCAGGCAAAGTGAGAGTTCTGTTTTTATCATAACGAGAATCCTTTCAGAAAAATAGGCATAACATAAATAGAATTGGTGATATTTTTTTCTTTATCAAATATATCGTCTTTTTATTTTTTAAAATGTTCAAAGAGGATTCTGTCGATTTTTTCCCAGAAAGTATTCCCTTCCGGAGTTAATTTCCTGATGATCTCGATTTCTATCGGTTTTGAATTTTGATGCTGCGAAAATAATTTCTCCAGAAAGCCGGGGAAATTTTCTTCCATATACCGGACAAGCCAGTACCCGCGGGTGCTCTGATAGACAATTTCCTCAGCTCCCATTCGGGAGAGTTTCCTATAAGTCGGGGGAGGAGCCTTTGGTTGAAAATCCCTAATGAGATTGAGAGTATCCTGTCTGATCGTTTGCTTACCCAAAAATTGGTCGACACTGACGGTTGCGATACCTTCATTAAGCCATGCAGGCAGTCGAAGAAAAGCGGAGCAGGCATGCACCAATTCATGGCAAGCGACGTGCTGTATTTTCTCTTTTGCATCTTTTTCCTCGACGAACATACGGATACCCAACCCTTTTTTGCTTTTCTCGATCAGACGCGGGGGTTTGATTCCGATGGTTATCTTTTTGCCGTATTTTTGTGTCCATCCCGCGCTATAGGGCCAAGTTTTGGCTGCTCTGAAGGCCCATAATGGGAATGTTGCTGCCAGTAACATTTTCCAAGACCAGGGCGCCGATTGGAACACAAACCCTAACCATGAGGTCATGATGTATATCCGACATTTCTCCGGCGGGCCCAATCCCCATTTTTCTTGAGAGAGCCTTACGGCTCGGTCGCAAACCTCACTGATCCATTCTGCCGTTTCCTTTTCATGATGGGAATATACAACAACAACTTCCCCAAATTTGCGTGATTTTTTCATTTGCTTCTCCTTTTTTAATCATGATATGAAGTGGACTTTTATCTAATCAATAACCACTTGATTCAACCATGAACCTCCGTTTTGCCTAGTGCCGATATCTTATTCGTCTTCGTTATTTTTGTTTGTCCGGTTTCAATTTTTCAATCACCTTGGCATCTACCCAATAGATTCCCCAAGGACGATTTTCTCCAACACTGGTAAAAAATAGATATTTTTCATCCGGACTAACATAAGCACTGATATCATGCATGGAGGCATTAATATCATCGCCCAGGTGAATTCTATCTGTCCAGGTTCCGTCTTTTTGCTTAAAGCTTATATAAAGGTCAATGTTTCTTCCCCCCTCTTGTTTTGGAGCTGAGAATAATAAATAACTCCCGTCAGGCGAAATAAAGGGGCAAAAGCCTTTAAGAGTAGGATTATTGTATAATTCACTGATATCAACGGGTTTTTTGAATGTTCCTTTATCATTTTCAGCAAAAAATATCTGGTTCCAATTGGCAAAGTACAGATTTCCTTTTTTATCCAGAGAAAAATGCCAGTGAAGTTCCATGGAGTTTACAACATTGTCCAGGGGAGTCGGCTCCGACCAGCCAGAGGATGTTTTGGTCATATGCCAGATATTTTCTTTTCCCCCCCTCTTTTCACCGGGCAAAGGTTTGGTTGAAAGAAAGTAAAGTTTTTTTCCATTAGGAGAAAAGAAGGGTTCACCGTCCATGACCGTTGATTTCTCAGGATAGGTCCACCGTCCGTTTTCCATTTTCATCATCATTACTCCACTCGTACCGTATCCTTTTCCCCGCGGCGGATACATTTCCGTCCAGCAAGCTTCTTTTCCTTCCGGTGAAAAAACAATGGTACTGTGTGCATCGTAATGACCGGAGACGATTCCGGGTAAAAACATTTCCGGAGTATTCCCCGGAGGCTTCTGTCCCATGTAAAGTCCTTTCAAATCAGGAAACCGAGGAGCGGATGAATCCACACCTAAGTCTTTTAGTTTTTGGGCTGCCTCGGGGAATTCACGGGAAGAAGTGAGATGATAAGCTGTTTCACCTTTTTTATTTCGGCAGTTCTTATCAACCCCGATTTGTATAAGATGTTCAATCATCTCGAGCTTGCCCTGAGAGGCCGCATAGTGAAGGGGAGCCCATCCATCTTTATCTCTTAAATCAGGATCAAATCCCTGTTTTATCAAAGATCGGAGTATTTCCGTTGAACCCCCGGCGGCGGCAGAGTGTATCAGGGTCTGCATCTCGTCTTCTATTTTTTTAATCTCCATTCCATTTTCAAGCAGATATTGATAAAGATGATAGAGGTTTTTCTCAGCAGAAAACAGCAATGCTGACTTCATTCTATTCTCAGGGATCACTGATTCTTTTTCGACCAGGTAATCGACGACATCCTCAAATCCCCGCCAGGCGGCCAGGGTTAAAGCTGTATCATTGGATATATCCCGGGCATGAATATCCGCTCCCTTGTCGACCAATATTTTGATAGCGTTGAGATCTCCCTTTTCCCTGGCGGCTGCTATCAGCGGAGTTCTTTTCATTTCATTCCTGGCTTCAATATTTGCTCCATGTTCGATTAAAAATGAAACCACCTTGGGATGACCCCGTTCGCAGGCCAGGTGCAGCGGATTGTTGTTCCATGAAGCTCCTTCGTGTATAGACTTAGAACCCTTTTTAAGCAGCATTTTTACAAGTTCCAGGTTTCCTCTCAGCGCGGCAATGTGAAGGGGGGTGTTTTTGTTCTCGTCTTTTGGATCTAATTCCGCTCCTTGCTCGATGAGATAGCCGGCCATCTGGTTTTTACCTGTTATGCAGGCATGATGAAGGGGAGTCCTTCCGTTTTGATCCGGCTGATTCAATAAATGAGGATCTTTTTTCAAAATCTCCATGACCTGTTTCAGGTTCCCATTTGCCGAAGCCTCATGAATCTCATCTGATGCAAGTGAAAAATGATGGCAGCAGAAAACAATCCCGGATATTAGAATACTCATGGCGAATTTTTTCATTTTTTTTCTTCTCAATTATTTCTCCTATTCAAATTTTTTGGTTTCAAATCATGAATGAATTTTGCATCAACCCAGTAGGCGTCATAATCCCCTTGTCGATTTGAAGCCGATTCCAATTTGTTCATACCATAGCCACATATTATTGATGTGAAAAAACAAACTGCAGTCCGCGTGTAAATGCCAGCGGAAAAAGGGAACGATGGTGTTCTCCTGCAGCCATGGCTCCATTAAATTTCAGGCCGGCATAGCTGCGTGATTTTATAATCCGGATAAACTTCTCTGATGTGCTAACCATTCGGTCGCTTTCATCGAGACCAGTGGAAAAATAAACCGCCGCTTTCAGCTCTTTGTGTTTTTCGGCATATTTCTGTTCCATATCGAACAACACCCCATTGGAAAACCAAAGAGACGGGCTGACGATAATATAGCGCTGAAACAGGTTCGGCTGATTGAATAGAGTGTAACAGCAGAAAAAAGCGGTTATGGAGTGACCGACGATCGTCCGGTCCCCTTTGAGCGTCCGGTATTCGGTATCGATAAACGGAATCAGCTCATCTTTAAGAAACGCCAGGAATGGCTCAACACCGCCGGTGTTTAGTCCATGGATATGGGATTCCGGTGTCGAATCCTGCATCCTTTTTCGGTAGAAATTTTCATAATCGGTGTCATAGGCAATACCGACCACAAGAATCTTGGGAATGTCTTTATTCTTGATTAGACGGCGGGCGATATACGACGTACAGCCGAAATTGTATTCGGCGTCCAATACATAAACCACGGGATAGCGGCCGTTTTCACTATCATAACCGACGGGAAAGGAAACGTCGATTTCGTATTCCCATTCCGTGTTACGTGATTTCAGCCTTCGCATCTCGGAATTGCGGAGTTTGACTTGGGGATAAGCGCGGTTCTGCTCTGAGTTATATTCGCCTGTGTCAGAGGTATTAAAACTGGAGGCATGTGTTTTTCCGATGGGGTATAAAAGAATGATGACGAAACAAATAAATGCTGCCATGTCTTTTGATTTTTTGATCGTTTTAGGCCGAAAAATTTTTCTCATGGTTATTACTTTATTCCTTTACTTCAATTCCTTTGGTTTAAGATTTTCGAAAATTTTTGTGCTGACCCAATAAATTCCATCTCGTCTTGTAAAAAAGAGGTACTTGCCGTCCGGAGAGAATCTTGGGAATCTGGCAACACCTTTATTAATATTTTCTCCTAGATTTACCGGCATAGACCATCGGTCACCCATTTTGAAACTTATGTAAAGGTCGTACTGGCCTATATTCCCGGGCCTTTCCAAAGAATAAAATATCAGATAGGTCTCATCCGGAGAGATAAGAACATCCGACTCCAAATATTCCCGTGTATTAATGGGTTCAGGTAGTTTTTTTGGCTTTGTATAAGAACCGTTTACAAACTTCATGCAAAAAATATCAACATCACCTGATCCGATGCCCCGAGGACCATGACCGGAGGTAAAATAGAGATTGTTATTATTTGATAAAGAGAAGAATAACTTGTCACCTTTTTTGTCTATTTTCAGGTGATGAGGGTTGCTCCATCCGCTGCCTTTTTTTTCTATATACCAGATTTCACCGTCGGTTTCTTTGTTGCTTTTTTCATTCAGCGGCCGCCGTGAATAAAAATATAGTTTTTTGCCGTCATGTGAAAAAAATGGACCTCCATCAAAATATTTGCCTGAAAAATCAGCCAACTTCGGTGATGTCCATTTACCATTAATGTATTTTGAATATAGTATCACTTGAGTTCTTGTTGAAAATTCATTTGTTTTTGGAAATACCGACCAGAAAACCTCGTTAAGCTGAGGGGAAAAAGCCGGAGATCCATGGAGGCGATGTCTTGATGTTAAAAAAATCTCAGGTTTTTTGCCTGGTGGTTTTTTGCCAAAGTAAAGACCTTTGAGGGCAGGGAAATCTTCCTGGTCAGTAAAACCCGTTATGGTTAATATGAGGATCAAAAAAAGGGGTCTGAAGCAGCATATTGACTTTTTCATGGTTTCTTTTTTATTTTTTATCGGTGAGCTGTCTGAGTGATTTTTCCGCCCTTTGGAAATCCGGAGAGATCTTCAGGCTTTTCCTGTAGCATTCCCTGGCTTTTTGAATCTTATTCAGTTTTTCATATCCCTGGCCGGTCAGCCACCATACAGCGGCCTGGGTGTTGGGGGATGCTTGGGGATTGAGCGCCAGATATTGCCGCAGCAGTTCGATGGCTTTTTCCACTTCGATATTGCCGAAAATCCTTGAGCGGGCCGCCCCGAAAAGCGAAGGAAGGTGGGGATCGGGACCGGAAATATTTTTATCAAGGTATTCAATGGAAGCCCTGTAGTCCTTTTTCACTTCACCGAGATACCTTCCTTTCTGAAAATTAAAATCGTATTTTGTGGCCAGAGGAATGTTTTTCTCATTTGCGCCGAACAAAAGGTGGTTCACTTTTGCCGCAACCATGCCGGCGCCATCCGTATAATTGGACAGGACAATGATCATTATCTGGTCCTTAAAAAAACTCTTGTAGTCCGCCGCAAAACCGGGACAGCCGCCGACGTGTCCAACATATTCATCTCCCTTAAAAACCAGTTTTTCCCAACCCAGGCCATAGTTCTCTGCCGGAGGAGTCACCGTGAACATAATTTCTTTCGTTTCCTCTGAAAGCAGGCGGTTTTCCCTTAGAGCTCTGTCGTATTTCAACATGTCCTGGACCGTCGAATACAAACCGCCGTCTGAAAAGGCCGGAAACTCATTTTTGGTTTCAATGGTATAACCGCCGTCACCTTTTTTGCTGTAACCGATGGCCCGGTGGGGGGCATCATCCTCGGGATAAAAAATTCCGGAATCGTTCATGCCGATGGGATCGAGAAGCTGTTTTTTTAGGTATTCCCGATAGCTTTTTCCGGTCACCTTTTCGATAACGGCGCCCAGTACCAGCATGCCGGAGTTTGAATACCGGAATTTTTTCCCGGGTTCAAACAAGGGTTTCTGGTCATAAACAAGTTTCAAAGCATCATCAATTTTTCTAAGATAAGGTATTTTTGCCTCGTAATCTTTGTGGGAGAAATAATTCCCGAGTCCGGAAGTATGATTCAACAGGTGACGGATTTGAATTTTTCTTTTTTCCGGATAGGGGAAATCAGGCAGATATTTGTCTAAGGTATCGGCAAGCTTTATTTTTCCCTTTTCGACAAGCTGCATGATCAGAACACCGGTAAAGGTTTTTCCAACCGAACCGACATTAAACATGGTGTCGATTTTGTTTGGGATTTGATTTTTTTTATCCCCATAACCAAAGGCTCCCTGGTATATTACTTCGTCATTTTTGGCCACCAGAATAGCGCCGGAGAAAAGGTCGTGTTCGGCTTCCGCTTTGACATATTTTTCTAAAACCAGGCTAATCTCTGTTTTTTCTTGTGTTTGGCATGGTGATCCCATCATAAATAAGACCAGCAGGATAAAACAGGTGATGTTTTTAATGAAAGATTTTAATCTTGTTGAAATCTTTTGACCTTTCATGGTGTCTCTCCAAATTCAATTATTCAGTTTTATTTGATCGATAATCCTTGCATCCACCCAATAGACATTCCCCGGACCATCCGGTATGGGCGTTTTATTCAATACAGAAACCCGGTTGCTCATAAAAAAGAAATATTTGCCGTCAAATGACACAAAGGGAAAGGCCTCTTTGGCGGAGGTGTTTATCTTGGGCCCCAGGTTTTTTGGTTGGGTCCAGCTGCCATCTTCATTATGAAAACTGATATAAAGGTCCGTGATCCCATAACCGGGCCGTGTAGAGCTGAAAATCAGATATTTTTCATCAGGGGAAATATAGGGACAAAAATTCCCATGCTCATCACTGATGCCATATTCAATCCTCTCAGGAAGCGTATACTCTCCGTTCTTAAAACGAGCTCTGTAGATTCCGTCAGCCTTTCCGAACATACTGCAGAAATAGAGAGTACCGTCTGCGGTAACATACGGAGTGTCCTGGCGCCTCTGGAAATTGATGTGATGCGGAAGAATGCGTGGTTCCGTCCACCCCTCAGGTATCTTTTGCATTCTCCAAAGCTTCCAATTTGGTTTGCTGGAAGAAAAGAATACAGTCTTCCCATCCGGAGCAAGCCCCGGTGTGAGCCCCTCACAGACAATCCGGGGAGAAGTCCACTGTCCGTTTTCCTCGCACATATACATGATGACCGGAGGCCGGGGATACAGCCGGGAAAAATAAACTTCCTTTCCATCCCGGCTGAAGTAAACACTTGAATGCTGAGTGCAGGTAGAAATGATCCCGGGCGCAAAGAGCTCGGGTGTTTTTCCCGGCGGTTTCTGGCCGAGATAGGGACCTTTGAGGACGGGAAAATTTTCTTTTTGATCACTACCGGTAAAAGAAAAAATGATGAACAAAAACAGTCCGAAAAATACAGTCTTGTGTCTCATGACATCCTTCTTCTTGTTTTATTTCATAACCATTAGAAGATGAATAAATATAGTGGCTGGGGATACGGCTGTTGATACAAGCCTCTTTTTTTTATTCATCAATTGTTCTTTTTTATGGTGTTTTATTTTTAAGGTTTTCGATGATTTTGGCGTCGACCCAGTAGTAATAAAAATAGCTGGCAAAAAACAAATATTTTCCGTCAAGTGTTACTGCGGCCTGGGTCGCTCTTCTGCCAGGATGTAATCTGTCACCGAGATAGAAAGGTTTTGACCATCTTCCGTCCGGTTTATGAAAGCTAATGTAAATCTCGTAATCGTATCTTTCGCCGCGTTTTCTGTCGGAAAAAAACAGAATATGTTCCATAGCCCGGCAGTCGTCAACAACATCCGTTTCGAACAGGTCCCCGATGATCTCCTCATCAGTATATTTTCCGCTGACTAAAACGGATTTGACGTAACCCTGTGGGCCTCTCTTTAAATAGAGGGTTCCGTCTTTTGCCACCAGGGGATAAACTTCGAAAGATCCGTCTTTGTTAAGAGGGGAGTCCAAATGTTTCGGCTTGCCCCAGCCCGATTCCTCCCTTTCAACGGTCCAAAGATCGAGGTCTTTGGCGGGGCGGGCGCTTTCATCCCTGGGCCTCAACGAAAAATACACGAGTTTTTTGCCGCCATGAAAAAAGGCGGGTCCGCCTGAAGGGTATTTGGAAAAAGGAGCAACCCTGGGAGGGGACCACTCTCCGTTTTGTTCCTTCATCGTCCAGACTCTGGAAGCGTCATTATTGCCCCTCATAAAAATACACTCCCAAAAAACTTCCTTTCCGTCCGGAGAAAAAGCGGGGGTGCTGTGGACACGGTAAATATCACGGAATAGTTCCGGGGCAAAAGGTTCGGGTGTCAAACCGGGTTTTTTGACACCGAGATAGGGATCGGAATACGTGGGGAAATTTCTTGACATCTCTTTGGCCCCACGGGATTTTAGAAACGCCGCTGTATCCGTTTTGCCGGCCGCTTCGGCGAAATGAAGGGGCGTCCCGCCGTCCGTGCTTTTGGAGTTAAGTTCCGCTCCTTTTGAGATGAGAAGCGTCGCGATTTCTTTTTGTCCGAACCTTACGGCCTGATGAAGCGGATACACGCCGTTCTGTCGGGTGTTTACTAGCTCCGGATTTTTTTCGAGGATCGTTTTTATGTTCTCGATGTTTCCGTGACGTATTTCGTTAAAAAGATCCTGCGCGTTTAAAGGAAAGACGCATATCATTAAAAGAAGAAATAAAATCGGTGCTGCACTTTTTGTTTTCATGAATATTCTCCTTAGATTCTCAGACTCTTTTTCATGTCACCCGGAATTCAAAAAGACAGGTTTTTACCGAGTATTATTCAGCTACCCTTTTCCGGTATGTATGCTATTTTTTTAACTTATCGATTATTTCAGTGCTGACCCAATAAATATCGGATTCGGCTTCAAAAAAGAGGTATTTGCCGTCGGGGGAAAGGGAAGCGGCGATATTGCCTTCGGTTCCAAGCATCCGGCTGATGTTTGCGGCTTTTCCCCATGAACCGTCTTCTTCACGAAAGCAGATAAATAGCTGCGCTTGCCTGAATGGAGGATCAATGGTATAGGAATCAAAGATAATGAAACTTTCGTCCGGGGCTATACAGGGATGGCTTCCCGCCATGCGTCCCGGCGCCGGCGATGCAACCCCGCCTTTTTGCCGTTCAAAGGGTCCGAAACGTCCGTTGACCAGCTTTGTCCGGGCTATGCCGAATTTTTTCCAGTCTTTATAATCATTATCCGTGATGTAGATGATGCCGTCTTGGGTGGTGGTGACATACATGCCGTACCCCACATAGCTGGGTTTCCCCCAGTCTTTTCCCGTTCTTTCCATCTTCCATATACCGTAAGGATTTTCCATGTCGGGTCTCTCCGGGTTAGGACGCATGCTGCCGAAGAAAAGTGTTTGGTTATCAGCCGTGATATGGGGTTCGTGGTTGCGGAAAACTCCGTTGAAGGAGGCGGGTTCAGGAGCGGTCCAGCCTTCTTTTTCCCAGCGGCAGACCATGATGGTCATGCCCCGGTTGAAGTAAAATTCTTTCCCGTCCGCGGAAAACGTGCAGGAGAATTCATGGCCCCCCTTCGTGGAAACGATTCCCGGGGCAAATTTTTCCATTTTTAAACCGGGAGGCTTCTGCCCCAGATAAGGCCCTTCTAATCCGGTCTGCTCGCCGGCCGCGTAAAGCGCGTCTTCCGGGATGGTGGGGTGGTATTCTTCGAAGAGTTCATCCATCCTTTCCAGACGGTCACGGGCATTGTCATTCTGCGGGTTAAGTTCTAGAGATTTTTTGTAATTTAAAATCGAGGGATACTTATCGCCCATGATAAGATAAGCTTCGGCCAGGCTGTCGTAAACATTGTAGGAATCGGGAAAAGTCTCGACGTTCATGCGGAAAACGGTTATGGCATAAGGAAGAATGTTCCTTTGGAGAAATTGGTATCCCAGGGCGTTAAACTGCCGTTCACTGACCAAATATGTTTCCGGCTGCTTTTTGAGTTCCGCCAATTTTTGCTTGGCTGCCTCTATTCCTTGAATTCCTCCCTCCATCAGCGCTTTTTCAATAACATCCGCGGCGGAGATGAAAAGCTGGCTCCAGAAGGCCTCGATGTTGTTTTCATGAAAGGTGTTGATTCTTTCATCGCTGTGGCCTCTATCCCTGAGATAATAATACGGCTCAGGAAGCGGATATTTTTCTTTGACCTGTTCCAGGGACAGGCCCTGCTCTTTGGCGCTTTTTAATTTTTCCCAGAGGTTTTTGATGTAGTCCCTCCATAGGGCCAGCTTTTCGGTTTCCCAGATATCCATATGGCCGGGAATGACCTTGACAGGAGGATTGTCCCCATCCAGCGCCTGGTGGAGCACTTCGAGCCAGCGGTCGATGTCCAAAACCAGCTGTGCGGAAAAAAGAGGAACCCATCGCTGATCCAGAAAAAGATCTCCGGTCATCAGTATTTTTTCTTCCGGAATGTGAATAAAAATATCGGATGTGGAATGGGCCCGGCCGAAATAATCAAGTTTTACGGTTATATCACCCAGGTTTAGAATCATTCGGTCATTAAAGGTGATATGGGGAGGGGTTGAGACAAACACGTTTTTAAAGTCAAAAATTTCCCGCTTCAATGTTTCGATAAACGTTTCGATATTGCGGGCTTCCTCGGAGCCGGCCTGCGTGTTTTTAAGGCGATCTGTGTTTTCCTTAAGCCTCTGCTCCAGCATGGTTATCCGGCGAGGTATATAATCTTTGTCCTGGGACATCCCGGGGATAACGTTTTTGTGTCCGATGATGACGGCTTCGGGAAAGACCTGGTTTCCGAAGCTGTGGTCCCAGTGGGAATGGGTGTTGATAACATAGGCGAAGTCGTTTCGGCCGAATTCCTTTTCGATGATTCGGCGAATTTTTGCTGCAGTCGAAGGCAATCCCGAAGTGTCCACAATGACGATTCCCTTTTCAGAGGCTACGGCCGTGATGTTGTTGCCCATCACGGTTTCTGAGAGAACCAATACCCTGTCACTCAGTCTTTGGGTTGTTATGGGGATATTTTCTTCACTCTCTTGAGCTAAGCATAAGCAGTGACCGGATATCACGAGGTAGGCAGCCAAGAATGATAATAAGGCGGCGTTTTTAAGATTTTTCATGGTTGTCTCCTTTGTTTGACCCTAAGCCTCATTCTGGGAAAAAGACGTTTTATTCATGGCGCAGGGAATCCACGGGATCAGCAGCGGCGGCTTTGAACGTTTGGGAAGCGATGGCCGCGGCCGCCGCCGTAAAAGTCAAAAAAACGGTCAGCAGAAGGATTCCGGCGTCGATAGTCGTTCGGACCGTATAGGCGGATTTGAGAATATTCAGGGATAAATAATAAGATATGGGCAGAGCGATCACATCGGAGAGAAAAACGAACTTCAAAAAATCCCGGCCCAGCATTTCGAGGATATTCGTGATAGAGGCTCCGAGGACTTTACGGACAGCGATCTCTTTTGTTCTTTTCCTGACGGAGTAGGCGACAAGGGCCAGCAGCCCCAGACAGGAGAGAAAGACGGCGAAACCGCCGATGCCGCTGATGATCTCGGAGATAAGGGTTGTCTCGTTGAAATAAACATCATGGAAGTGATCGTCAAGACTGAATACCTCGAAAGGCATATCGGGGAATATGGCGGACCAGTTTTCGCCAAGCTTCGCGGTCAGTTTTGACCGGTTTATGTGATTATTCGACCGGACAAGAAGGAAATTCACTCTTTCTTTTTCCAAGAAAAAAACGGCCGGTCCTGAGGGGTAATGGACGTTTTCGAACCGGAATTCTCCAATCACCCCGATGATACGGCCCTTTTGGTTTTCTGCGCTTATGGTTTTCCCGATAGGGTCTTTCCAACCGAATAGGTTGGCTGCTGCTTGGTTGATGATATAAGTGTTGCTATCGTTCGTCGCCCTCTGAAAAGCTCTGCCCGAGATGATGTTCATATCGAGGAGGTCGAAGAAATCATGTCCTACACCATAGGCATACATGGTCCAGCCCGATTGTTCCGGCTGTGCGGAGGAAGTTACGTTCATCCGCTTTCGCCAGTTGCCGGGGAGTCCTTTCGAAGCTGAGACGGCGGAAATGTTGGAATTTTTTTTGACCTGTTCCCGAAAGACATCCAGCCTGGATAATGTTTTTGCAGGGAGGGGGACAACCCAAACGTTTGCCCGGTTATAACCGAGGTCGGCTGTAAAGATATGACGGGTCTGCTTGAACCAGACAAAGCCGAGTACCAGAAAAAAAGTGCAGAGGACAAACTGAGAAACGACCATGAATTTTTGACTCCGGCGGCGGCTTTTTCCCATGAGGCGGCCTTTCAGCATCTGAATCGGACGAAAAGACGACACGACAAAAGCCGGATAAATGCCGGAGAGTAAGCCCGTTACGGCGGGCAGAAGGAAAACGACCAGAACAGGTACGGCACGGCTCCATAAAGAGAGGTTGAAATGTAATCCCAAGCGGGCCATGAGAAATGCGGAGATCAATTCATAAGCCAAAAAAGAAAGGGGAAGCGCTAGAAACGCTATCAGGACGGACTCACATAAAAACTGTTTGAGAAGCTGCTTGCGGTTGGCGCCGACCACTTTCCTCAGGCCTATTTCTTTCACCCGGTCTTGAGTCCTGGCCGTTGCCAGGTTGATGTAGTTCATCCCGACGAGCAGTAAAAAGACGATACCCATGACCAAAAAAATGGAGTAGGGGGAAAAATTGCTGTTGTCGTATTTTTGAATATGGGGAGCGAAATAATATATCTGTCGCATCGGCATGAGATAGATTTTATGGGGAGACCGCTGTTCGGTGTTCCTTGGGAAGTATTTTTTTACAAATGTTCCGAGTTTTTCCGAGAGGGCCGCCGGATCGCTGTTTTTTTGAAGACGGACAAAGGCCGTCTGATGCGAGCTTGTCCAATCGTCGGGAAGGGAAAACAGGTTTTTTACCGCTTCCTGAGATAAAAGCATCGAAAAGGTGAGAGAGGAGCTCGAAGGAAGTTCCGTCCAATCCTTCATGATTCCGGTTACGGTCACATCCGTTTGATGGTTGATGGTCAGGATTTTTCCCAATGGATTTTCGCGGCCGAAATATTTTTCAGCCAGGGATCGGGATAGGACGACGGAATGGGGGTTTTTTAACAAAAAGCGCCGGTCTCCTGATAAAAGAGGAAAATTAAAAAAAGACATGAAGTTCGGGTCGACACCGAGAACGTGATTTTCATAGAATATTTTTTCTCCGGACCTAATGATGATTCGCCCGGCTTGATAAACACGAGTTGTTTCTTCGATCTCTGGGATTTCCTCTTTCAAGGCGGAAGGTAGGGGAGGGGGGACAAAAGCGATGTGATCGTCTTCTTGATCGGCTGAAAAAAACTGCTGAACGACACAGTGAATACGGTCCACATGGGGATGAAACGTGTCCACGCTTCGTGCCCAGTCGTACAGACGAAAGAAAAAGAGAAAGAGGGCGAATCCGATACTCAGCCCGATGATGGTGATCAGGGCGTACATCCTCTGCTTGAGGATGGTCCTCCATGCTATTTTTAAGTTATTGAACAGTATTGGAGCCTCCAAAGTTTAGGCTTATACATAGTCAATAAGAGCAAAAAATATGCCAATGGTGAAAAAAATGCTGGTATATACCCAGTCCTGAAGTTGGAGTTTCAATTTTGATGTGAGCCGGGTGATTCCCTAAACGCATGTTTTATGATAAATGGTCATATTCGAACAATTTATGTTCGTTTTCGGACAGAAAAAACTTTACGTGCCACCATCCGGACATGAGGAATCGGTGGACCTCCCCAGTCGCCGTAATCGTTCAGTTCCTGGTAGATCAAGATCTCGAAATCCTTGAATAATTCTCGAAGCAGACCTGGAGACAGGGCGTGGACACCGGGCGGAAAAGGATTTTTTGAACGTTGAATATTATGTTCGAATACAATATAACCGCCGGGCCGGATGGACTCCTTCAGACGAAAGAGAAAGCCGGCATCCTCCACAGGAGCCCAGGACAGGATCATAGCGACCAGGTCCCAGCGCTCTTTGCCGAAATCGAATTCTTCATAGGAAGTTTTGACGGTCCGGACTTTCAAACCAGCTTTTTCTGCGTTGGCCTGCATAACCTCTAAGCCTTTGGCCGAAAGGTCGATTCCGGTCACGTCCCACCCGAGACCTGCCAGGTGAATGGCGTTGCGGCCCATCCCTGAACCGACGTCCAATGCCTGGCCGCCCGGAGGGATTCCCTTCATGGCTTCAACGAGGAAGGCATTGGGCGAAGTCTTGAATCCATCTTTCTCCAACTCGCCGGTAAGGGGTTTGCCGTATATGGGATCGTAGATCATCTCGATACCTTCCGGTTGTTCGGTGAACTGGCCGCGGAGGACGTGCAGGCGGCGGCGGACTTCCGGCGCGGGAATGCCTCTCGATTCCAGGCTCACTGCGTATTCCCTGGGCGATGTCCGACCCTGGGTATTTTTAGCCCACTCCAGATAGTCCAGCCACAAGGCGCGGACTTTCTGCCGATCATGTGATTCCGGTGCTTCGGGTACCATCGGGCGGAGGATGAAGATGCTGGAATGCTTTAGCTGTCCCTCGATTAAGGATTCAATTTGAAAGCCGGCTTGTCGGGCCTCTTCATCGATTTTCTCGCGGGGATTGGAAGACGCCGGCTCAACCATGACGACGACTCCCCAGGGCTTTAAACTAGGCATCAGGTTTTTGAGGAGAGAAATCGGCTTTTCCAGGTGGTTGTAAACCCCCGCCATGAATGCCAAGTCCAGCTTGTTTACAGGAAATCGCGGGTCATCAACAAGACCATGCACTATTTCGACATTGGACAGCCCCAGCCGCCGGCATCTCTCAGCCAGATACTCAAGAGCCGCGCTGTCGATATCGTTGGCATATATCCGGCCGTTTGCTCCCACTCGATCTGCCATATGAACGGTTACCCGACCCCGACCAGCGCCCACCTCGCCGATGACCAGGCCCGACCTGATTCCGACAAGGTTCATGATCAACTGCGGCGGCTGGTGCTCATTTGCTTGTTTCTCCCTATCCTCGGAAAGTCGGCTCTGATCTTGAATGTCCTGTGCGTCATCATGGCCAGATAGAAACGCAATCCACAAAAACAACAATAGTGTCGCAAATATGGTTGTACTTCGTAGATGTTTCACACGAATCTCCTTCCGTTTCGATAATATAATCCTAAAAATTCAATAAATTTTTCTTGAGTAATGATGCCCACTGAAAAGTTTCCAATGTGCAGCCATATTCATATTAATGTGTACATACAAAACCGGAAACGAAAATTTCTGGTGTTTTTCACGGCGGCTTCTGACCCAGATAAGAACATTTGAGTTTGAGGAAATTTTTTTGGTTGCAAAAGAAGAGACGGCAGTTAATATCAGTATCCAGCATTCCTCGATTGGTCTGACATCTTATGTTTTCTTTAATAAAATCCTTTTTTTTCTAAAATATCCATCAGGATTTGGCCCAGATGAATGAACCAGATTTCATCCTTTGTGTTGCAGCTTCCCATCAAGACCACGCCTAATTTTTTCCTTGGTTTGATCAGAATATAGGCCCTGGGTTTTCCGTTGGAGCCGGCGTGTCCCATAATAAAATCATCCGTATCCCAGCTTTATGAAAAAACTGTTTTGGTACATGCAGGCTAATTGTTCCGCTCAATATCCGTTACATTTTTTTAATATTATGCTGCATGGAAATCAATATTTTGTGATATTCCATGTTAATGCTTATGGATTTAGTTTTAAAAAGATTTACTTTAATTTTTTTGGTTTTAAATCGTAAATGACAATGGCGTCAACCCAGTAGATATCTCCGCCCTTGGAAAAAAAGAAATATTTACCGTCCGGGCTGAACTTGGGCAGACTCCCCAAAATGTGTGTATTTTGGGCCTGGGTCCAGCTTCCCTCCTCTGTTCTGAAGCTGATGTAAAGCCCCTTGCCGCCGTCAATGGATATGGGCATGTCATAGCGGACAAAGAGAAGAAAGCGCTCGTCCGGAGCGACATAGGGCTTTGATTCCGGATAGGAGCTGTTCACGGTATCGGGCAGTATTACCGGTTCAGCAAATTTTCCATCGATATATTTGGCATAAAAAAGGTCATCGTCCGACCGGAAATAGAGCGTTCCGTTTGCGGCCAGGCTGTGCTGCCCCTGCCTGACTTCGGGTTTATAAACGGGAGGGTCCAGAATTACAGGCTCTGACCAGCCGGTCCCTTTCCGCTCCACATACCAAATGTTGTTCTTGGGCTCGGACTCGAATTTGTTCGGCCTGTCCGAAGTGAAGTACATCCGCTTCCCATCCGGCGAAAAACAAAAATCCATGGTCGCATATTCCCCGGAAAAGGGCGCCATCTCGGGTTCTGTCCAGAGGCCGTTGATCCTTTTGCTGACCATAATGACATAAAAATATTCTCCCTTTTTCTTTTCCTCAGAAGTCGTGGTGGAAAGCTCGAAATAGAATTCATCTCCTTCCAGAGAGAACTCTGAATTTAATTCATATCTTCCCTCCAAGGAAATAATCCCGGGAGCAAAAATCTCCGGTGTTTTGTCGGGCGGCTTCTGGCCCAGGTAAGGACCTGTGAGGATTGGGAAGTT